>JAXLYT010000076.1:0-51829 GCA_046351295.1 Byssovorax sp. | reverse complement strand
GTTGCATAGCCTGAAGCTGGGAGGTTGACACTCATGAACGAACGAAGGCCCGGGTCATCGCAGCAATCTGCCGGTCCCACGCTGGTCGCCGCTGTCTCCTTCGCGCTGATCGGCGCGCAGGCCTACGCGGGATGCTCGTCGGATTCGAGCGGCGCGGGGGGATCGAGCGGAACCACGAGCGGCGCGACGACGAGCAGCTCGACCGGCGGCGCCGGGGGCTCGACGACGAGCTCGACCAGCAGCACGGGCGGGGGCACGGGGCCTGCGTTCGAGAACCCCACGGTGTGTGGGGAGACGACAGGATGCCCGGCGCCCATCCCCAACACGGCCGGCTCGAAGACCCGGAGCGCCAACCTGCATGCCAAGGGCGGGACGCTCGAGCTCGACGTCCCCGGCCCGCCGGGTACCCCGGCCCTCCACGCGAAATTCAACACCTCAACGTACAATGGCCTGCTCCCCGGGCCCACGATCGAGATGACGACCACGGCCTCCGATCCGGCGAGCCCGAAGGAGTCCGACTTCTTGCTCCTCGATGTCTTCAACGACGGCAAGCTCGATGTCTGCTGCGGCCAGAGCACGGACCCCTTCTGTACAGGCGTGAGCCTCCCCATGAACCAGTGCCAGCGGGTCGACGGGGACACCAACATGCACACCCACGGGCTGCACATCGCCTCGGCCACCGCGGCCTTCGGCGCCGCGGATGCGTGTCAATTCAAGACGACCGACCCGGCCTCGCCCGACCTGCCCTGGGACGATATCTTCATCCCCATCCCGGCGTCGGCCGCCGCCCAGGAAGAGGTCATGTCGTGCACCCCGGACAAGGGCTGCACCACGGCAGCGAACGATCAGCACTTCGTCTATCCCTTGCCTCCACACAGCAGTCCCTCCGCCTTCCAGCCCGCGGCGGTGACCTACCCGCAGTGGTTCGGCCTCGAGTGGTATCACCCGCACATGCACGAGACCTCCAACGATCAGTTCGGGCGCGGCCTCGCCGGGGCGCTCATCATCAGGAACCCCGCGGAGCAGAGCATCCCGGTGCTCGCCGCTCTCGGCAAGGACGCGGAGAAGGTGCTCGTCCTCCAGCGGCTCACCACCGACGCCGACAGCCCACCTCCCTCCATCACGGCGCGCCTCGTCAACGGGGTGCAGAACCCCGAGATGACCATCAAGCCCGGGGAGACGCAGCGCTGGCGGGTGCTCAACGCCACGGCGAACAACGCCGTCCAGCTCTCGCTCCCCGGCCAGAAGCCGGGCCAGCAAGCGCTCACCTACGCTCCGATCGGCTTCGACGGCGTCCCCACCCCCGACATCCGTCCTGCGCTGGAGAGCTACTACGTGCTCCCCGGGAGCCGCCTCGAGATGCTGGTGACCGCGCCCGCCGGCGCCAAGGAGGGAGACACCTACGAGCTGACCTGGTGCGAGCCCATGTTCGACCCGTTCTTCAACCTGGTCGACAAGCTCGTCCCCGACGGCAAGTGCACCGGGACACGCGTCGTCGCCGCCACGCTCCGGGTCACGGGCGCCGCCGCGACGCCCGTTACCTATGCGGCGGGAGACACCTTCGCCAACCTGCCGAGCTTCGGCCTCGCGGACGATCTCTGGTCCGGCGTCGTCCCCGACGTGAAGCGGACCATCAAGTTCAGCCAGGATGTCAACGGCTTCTACCTCGACACCGGCGACGGCAAGGGCGCCGAGATGTTCACGATGGACCAGATGTGCATGCCCCGCGTCAGCTCCACGCTCGGCGCCGTGGAAGAGTGGACGCTCGAGAACTGGACAGGAGATCTCCACACCTTCCACCTGCACGTGAACCCCTTCCAGGTGGACCCGGCCGATGTCGATCCCAAGCTCGGATCCAAGCCCTTTTACCAGGACAACATCTTCGTTCCCCCGGGCACGATCCCGCCCATCCCCGACGGCGGCCTGCCCGACGGCGGCAACCCCAACCAGGCGATCTCGCCCGGCAAGGTGAAGATCCGTATCCGCATCCGCGACTACATCGGAACCGCCGTGTTCCACTGTCACCTCCTCTTCCACGAAGACCACGGCATGATGGCCGCCGTCACCGTCTCCCCGCCGTGATCCGCTCCTGACGCCCCGATTCAGCAGCCAGGCGATCCAGTGATCGCCCACGTCACCAGGAACAGTACCGCTCCCTCCCGGTCGCGGTACTGTTCCTGGCGGCCGCCTCGTTTCATGAAGAACACGGCCAAAAAGCGTGTACCCTCCTCCCCGTGAAGACGTCTCCCTTCGCTCGCCGCACCCTCGCCGCCCTCCTCCTCTGCGCCGCCGGCTGCACCGAAGCAGCGCCCGCCCCCGCGCCGAAGACCGCGCCGAGCCCTCCCGCCACCGCTCCCGCGCCCTCCGCCACCGCATCCGCCGACCCCTGGGCCGAGCGCGGCGTCCCTCGCATCGTCTCCGACGCCCGGCGCCTCATGGACTACGTCCGTTCCCCCGAGACGAAGCGCTTCCTCGACCATGCCCGCGCCCTCCCGGGCGAGGCCACCCGCGTCCTCTACCGGGACGAGGACAAGTCGCACTATTACACCGAGGCCGAGGCCGCGGCGCTCCCGCCCGCCGAGCGCCAGAAGCTCGTGAAGGAGGAGCAGACGGAGGAGGATTATTACAACACCCACTATGGCTCTCCCCTCTCCTATGCCCGGCCGCTCGATATCCTCTTCTCCCGGGGCGTCACCCTCCCGCAGGGGAGCAAGATGCTCGACTTCGGCTATGGCTACATCGGGCACCTCCGCCTGCTCGCCAGCATGGGTGTGAACGCCACCGGCGTCGATGTCTGGCCCCTGCTCCGGGCCCTCTATTCGAAGCCGGAGGATCAGGGCGCCGTCACCGGGCCTGCCGGCGAGAAGGGGAGCATTCGCCTCTTCGACGGGCATTTCCCGGGCGACGCGAAGATCGCCGAGGGTGTCGGCCACGGCTACGATCTCGTGATCTCCAAGAACGTGCTCAAGAAGGGGTACATCCACCCTGACCGGCCCGTCCCCAACCCCAAGAGGCAGATAGAGCTCGGGGTGAGCGACGAGGTGTTCTTGAAGGCCGTCTCCGACGCGCTCCGGCCGGGGGGACATTTCCTCATCTACAACATCTGCCCGGCGCCCACCCCGCCGGACAAGCCCTTCGTCCCTTACTCGGACGGTCGCTCTCCCTTCACCCGCGCCCAGTGGGAGGCCGCGGGCTTCGAGGTGCTCGTCTTCGATCAGGACGACACCGACAGCATCCGCGATCTCGGCCACCGGATCGGCTGGGATCAACCGTACGACGGCGAGCCGGGGATGGATCTCAAGAACGATCTCTCGGTGCTCTACACCCTGGTCCGCAAGCCCGACAAGCGTTGAGAATCGATCAAAGCTCGACGTGCAGGCGGCCGCCGCCGATGTCCACGGGACCGCGATCGGCGTTGTACGCCGGGTGGATCACGTGCTGGTAGTCCACCGAGAACCAGAGCGGATCGAGCAAGCGTACGCTGTAGAGGAGCTCGAGGGTCGCCTCGGGGGCCTGTTTGAGCGCCCCGTCGCCGATGAAGCCGTCGACGCCGCCGCGAGCGAGGTAGGTCGCGTGGGCGCCGGAGATGAAGCTCGTGCCGACGGCGGCGCCGAGGAGATCGCGCGGGCGCTTCCAGGAGGAGCCTTTGATGAGGGCGCCGAAGGAGAAGGAGCGGTCGGCGGGCATGTAGGCGTAGACCTCGGTCTGACCGTCGGAGTACATCGCGCGGGCGAAGAGGCCCACGCTGTCACCGATTGACTGCTCCAGGTTGATCCCGACGCCGAATTTGTCGTTGGGACGCCGGACCCAGCAGAGGTCCGGCGCCGTCGGGTTGGTCGACGTGTAGTGGAAACCCACGCAAGCGGCGGCGTTGTGGGAGGGGAACCCTTCGTGCGTGGCCACCGCCTCGTCGAAGCGGCCCATGTTCTCGTGGTTGCGATACGTGAGCAGGCGCGCGGCCCCGGGCCAGCCGTGGAGGTGGTAATCGTACTCGAGCTCCATCTGATCGCCGTAGTATTTCCAGAAGCGCAGATCCATGTCGAGATCGTTCGGGTGGAGCGGAACGGCCGTGTGCATGTAGCGCACCACGAGATCACCGACGTAGAGCTCGGCCGCGGCGCCCCAGGTGTAGCCGCGGGCGTCGGTCGCGAAATCCCACGAGGCGTGGGTCATGAAGGCGAGGCTGATGAGCTGCTTGCGAACGTCGCTCGTGAAGCTGTTCTTGTCGAGGATGTCGAGCGGGCTCAGCTTGCCGAGGGTGAGCGTCAAACGGCGCCGGTCCACCATCGTCCCGAGCTGCATCTCTTCGGAGGACTTCTGCTCGCGGCCTCCGCCGAGCCCGAAGGTGTGCCGCAGGTAGGCGCGGGCCAGGTAGACGAGCGGCGCGGGCGAGCCGCCCTTCTGCATCTCGGCGTTCTGGATGGCGCCGCCGAGGCCGGAGAGGTTCGACAGCGGCCGCATCGAGATGACCTCGGGCACCACGTACGCTTCGCCTCCCGGCCAGAGCTTGACCCCGAGAAAGAGGGTCGCCGTGCCCGTCCACGCCCCCTCGGCCGTGGGGAGCAGCGATTTGTTGCTCCCGCCGAGGTTCGTGTATTTCGCCGAAAAGGGCGCCTTTCCATGGCCGATCAAGGTGATCTGGCCATAGACGTTGTAGCGCTCGTCCTCGAGATCGTGCAGCCCGCGCGCGGCGAGGATGTGCATGACATCGACGCGCGGCTCCTCGGCGGGCGGCTCTTCGGCGCGGGCGGAGGTTGCCAGCGAGCAGAGCGCGGCGACGGCCGGGAGCGAGAGGGGACGTCGGTTCGCTCGATCTCCAGGGGGGCGTTCCATGATCTGAGCGGTTCAATTTAAACGCAAAGACGCAAAGGCGCAAAGACGCAAGAAGAAAAAGAGGGGTTCTTCGGATCTTTTTTGCGCCTTTGCGTCTTGGCGCCTTTGCGTCGAATTCTGAGGAGCTGGCGCTCCATGATCAAAACAAGCGCTCGCCCGGGCCGACTGCGCTCGCCGGGACGGAGTGCGCGGGGTCGGTCACCGCGGGCTCCCGGGGCGCGGTTCGCTCGCCGGCGCGCGAATGCTCCAGATCCTGGAGCAGCTTGGTCGGGTTGAGCAGGTACGAGGAGCGCTGGAATCTCCCGCCGCCGCTCAGGCTCCTGCCCTTCGCGGCCTCCTGGTAGAGCTCGAAATGGAGCATCGGCTGGGAGATGCCGTCGAGCTTTCCCACCGAGGCGATGAGCTGACCCTCGGTGAGCTTCTGCCCTGCGATCAGGTGGGGCGCGGCGATGACCTGCGGGTGATCGGTCACGCCCGAACGGGCATAGGCCGTCGTGAGCTGCCGCTGGTACGCGGAGTATTTGCGCGGGCTCATCACCTCGCCATAACGCACCACGCCGATGCCCTTGTGATAGACCTCGATCGCGTGGGTGCCCAGGTAAAACGGGTACGGCGCGAGGATCACCTCGCCCTCGGCGATGGCGAAGATGGGGGTGCCTATGCGCGTGTAGAGGTCGCAGCCGGCGTGCAGGCGCGCGCCGTGATCGCGCGACGCGCCGAAGACGCGGATGTCGCCTGCGGCGCCGGCATACGGGGCCTCGGCTGGAATGTTGAAGGGGAACCTCGGCATCCGATCCTCCTCTGTCAGACCCAGATGGCCTGGGGCCCGCGCGGCGCCTCGACCGGCGCGTCGCCGCCCAGGACCGCGTCGCCGATCAGCACATCGTCGCTTCCCTCGATGAGCGCGCCCCGGCCGCCGCAGTGCTCGCATGCGTCGCCCTCGCGGTGGGCCGCCTTGTCGTTGATGTCCACCGCGGGCGCGCCCTCCGCTGCTTCCCAGGTCTCGGGCCCGCAGCACGACGAGTGGACGCCGCGATCGCCGACGCGCAGGGCCGGACGATCGTTGATGAAGACATCCTCGGAGGCCGTGGTGGAGGGCCCCGTCGCGTCGTGCGGGCACGAGGGGCAACCGTGGCTGTCCTCCGGCACCCGCGATCTGTCACCGAGACGACCTGCTTTCGCCATGATCTTCACTCCATCTCGCCGTTCGACGAAGCATCGCATGTAGTAGCCCGGGGTTAAAACCCCGGGCTACACGAAGGAAGCCCGCCTCCGCGGGCTTGCGTGGGAGCCTCTGTTTGCCTCGGGGACGCGTGACATTCTTCTGATCTCTCGCGCTCAGGGCCGGTAGATGTTGAAGTCGCCGTTCTCGTAGGCCTTGGCCGGATAAAAGCTGTTCTGCTTGTAGTCCGAGACCCACTGGTTGCCGTCGTACATGGCCATGTGACCGGACGAGTGGCCGGGGACGTCCTGGAAGACCACGACATCGCCCTTCTGCGGCGAGTAGCTCCCGTAGGTGTCCTGGTTGGCCACGTTGCTGAAATTGGCCGCCTCCAGGCTCGATCCGTAGTCTTTCGCGTCCTCTTGCCGAGCGAGGGTCACGCCGCCGGCCTCGATGGCTTGCCGCGTGTACTTGGCGCACTTGTGCTTGGATTTCTTCCCGGCGTTGTCGTCGAGGTGCTCGACGGCCTTGTCCACGTCCATCCCGCTCTTGCCGCCCTTCTTCTTCGGAGCTGCGGCGGGCTTCTGCTCGGCCGTGTAGCTCGCCAGCATGAAGCGGGGCTCGTCCTTCGGGGGGCCGTCGGAGCAGTTGATCTTCACCTTGGGGCCGCCCTTCAAGATCACGTCGTCGCCGGTCGACTTGATGGTGATCTTGCCCTTGGCCTCGATGGTGATGTTCGGCCCGTCGAGGGTGATCGATGCCTCGCCGGTGGTGAAGGTGATCTTCTTGTCGACCATCTCGAGGCCGGTCGCCGCGTTCTGGGGCGGCGGATCGGCGGCCTGCGCCAAGTGCACCGAGTATTTCTCGCCCACGAGGGTCGAGTCGGTCTTGCCGACGATGGTGCCTCGGTCCTTCTTGACGAGCTGCTGCATGTTGCGCTCGGCGAGCATGTAGACGAGCTCCTTGCCCTTCGCGTCGTCCATCATGATCTCGTTGGCTCCTTCGGAGCCGGGAGACGAGCTCGATCGCCACGAGCTGCGCGTCTTGTGGCCGGGCAGGCCGTGGGGCACGCGCGTGGTGTTGCTGAAGGTCGTGCCGGTCACGATGGGCAGATCGGGATCGCCTTCGAGGAAGGAGACGAGCACCTCTTGGCCGACGCGGGGGATGGTGATCATCCCGTAGCCGGCGCCGGCCCAGCCCTGGCTCACGCGCATCCAGCACGAGCTGTTGTCGTCGTGGCACCCCTCGCGATCCCAGTGGAACTGCACGCGGATGCGCCCGAACTCGTCGGTGTGGATCTCCTCGCCGGGCGGGCCGACGACGACGGCGCTCTGCATGCCCTGCACGGTGGGCTTCGGCGTCTTGACGAGCGGGCGGTACGGATCGGCGGCGAAGACCGCGTGACCGGCCATGGTCCACTCGCCGTCGTTCGTCCCCTCGACGAGGAAGCTCGTCACGAGCAGGCGCTTGTCCGGCCCGAGATCGGCGCGCGGGTGGCCGGCCATCGAGAAGACGGTGCCCGGGCCCACGTCGATGGCGTTGGTGGTGAAATCGATGCTGAAGCGCGTGGCGCGGTGGCCTTCGAGCTGCTTCTGCGAGCGGGCTTGCACGGCCTTCTCGTCGTGGCGGGCGAAGCCCTTGTCGTCGCCCGCCAGGCGATCGATCTCGCTCTTCATCGCGCCGGCGATCTTGCCGGCCAGCTTGCCCGCGAGGTTGCCCGCGAGGTCGCCCATGAAGTCGCCCACGAGGTCGCCGACGATGCCGCCCTTGAGCTTGCCGATCTCGTTCTGCACGATCCCGCTCGCGGCCTTGCCCACGAGATCCTCGGCCTTCTTGGCGAGGCCGTCGAAGACGACGCCGACGAGATCGTCGAGCTTCTTCGCCGACTTCTCCTCCATCTCGACGAGCGAGGAGCCCGGGACGAAATGGTACTGCTCGAGCTTGTCCTCGACGCCGCCCGCGCCGGGCGAGGAGCCGAGGAGCTTGAAATCGGGCTTCCGGCGGAAATCGTGGTCCTGCACCGTGACCTTGCCCGGCTTCACCTGGCGCTGGAGCCGCACGTTGCTCACGTACTCGAGCTCCGCGGCGAGGTTCGGGTTGTCGACGAAGGGGATGGGCCCGCCCGCGCGCGCCTCGGCCGACTGCGGGGCGTCGGTGAAGGTGAGGATCGAGCCCTTCTCCGCGTCGGCCGCGAAGAAGTAGGAGATGCCCGCCTCTTCGAGCAGGCGGCTCAGGAAATCGAAGTCGCTCTCCCCGTACTGCGTGCGCATGTTGAGCTTCGGATACTGGGCGCGATCGATCTTCCATGCGGGCTCGATCGACCACTCGGCGAGGAGCTCGTCGGCGATGTCGGGCACGGAGAGGTGCTGGAAGAGCCGGTGGTTCCTGCGCTGGGTGAGGAGCCACAAGGTCGGCGCGATCTGCACGTGGTACATCGACAGGCCCGAGGGCTCGACCTCGACGAGGGCGATGCGCTCGCACACGCCCGTCCAGCGGCGCGCGCCGCCGCCGAGCGCGAAGCCGAGGCCGCTCGCCGCCGAGAGCTCGGCCTTCTTGCCGATGATCGACTCGAGGTCGATGGCGTCGTCGGGCGAGCGCGCCCACACCGAGACGCTGAAGAGGCTCGACATGCCCTCGCGCACGGTGAAGCGGCGGACGGAGAGGGAGCCTTCCTTGGATTCGAACGAAAGCGAAAGGAGCGCCATCTGGACCTCGGGCCCGCGGCGAGCGCGAGCGGTCTTCGCTCATAACATCGCCGCGCCGCGGGCTCCATCGCCCGAAGCGCCTCGCCCTGGCCCCGCGCTCCTTCACGCCACGCCTTGCGCGGCGCAGCATGACCGCGTTGGTCGCTGCCCCTGCGCTCTCCACTGACCACTTGCACCCCCGCGGCGCGCGCTTGCCCTCGTTTTCCTCGACAATTTGACGGCTGTCCGGGTGGATCGAATTCTGCTAGCGCAAGACCCACCAACTCGTCGGCCCGAGCACGGAGCCTTGCATGCGCACCATCTACCGCCTCACCTGCATTCTTTTGTTCTGTCTGCCGGCCGCGGCCGGCCCCGCCGCTGGATGCGGCGACAGCACCTCGTCGCCCAGCTCGACAAGCTCGACGACCTCGACCTCCACCAGCCCGACCACGACCGGCAGCACGTCCGGCACCGGGGGCAACGGGGGCTCGCTCTTCACCACCGGCGGCGGCGGGCAGGGCGGCAACGGCGGCACGAGCACCACCGGAGGCCCGGGCGGCGCCGGCGGGACGGCCGGCGCGAGCGCCACCACGACGACGACCACGACCACGAGCGGCGGTCCCACGCAGCTCGCGCCCTGCCAGGGCCATGTCTACGAGTGCGGCGACCTGATCGACAACGACAACGACGGCCTCGTCGACTCGGACGATCCGGACTGCCTCGGCCCCTGCGACAACACCGAAGGCAGCTACTTCCCGAACATCCCCGGGCAGAACAACGCGCCCTGCAAGGCCGACTGCTACTTCGATCAGGACACCGGGCCGGGCAACGACGACTGCTACTGGGATCACCACTGCGATCCTCACGAGGTCTCCCCCAACTACTACCCGGAGTCGAACCACGGCGATCAGTGCGCCTACGACGCGAACGCCAACATCCCCGGGACGAACAAGACCTGCCCCGATCTGTTCAACGCGCAGTCGGACGCATGTCTCGCGTACTGCGGGCCGCTCACCCCGAACGGGTGCGACTGCTTCGGGTGCTGCGAGCTGCCCGCAGGGAGCAAGACGTACGTGTGGCTCGGCTCGGTCGACGGCGCGGGCAACGGGACCTGCGACATCGCCCACGTGAACGATCCCTCGAAGTGCCAGCCCTGCTTGCCGGTGAAGGCATGCCTCAACGAGTGCGCGCCGTGCGAGCTGTGCATCGGCAAGGACACCCTGCCCCCCGAGTGCTATCCGGACGGCGGCAGCGGGTCGAGCAGCTCCGGCGGCGGCGGGAGCGGATCCGGCAGCTCCGGCGCAGGCGGGAGCGGATCCGGCAGCTCCGGCGGCGGCGGGAGCGGCTCGAGCTCCTCCGGCGGTGTAGAAGGGCAGTGCCCCGCGGGCGTGCAAGCCTGTGGCCTCCCCGGCCAGGCCCCCTGCCCGCTCAACGCCTACTGCATCACCGGGTGCTGCCAGAAGATCCCCACCTGATTCCCTATCATCCCCCTTTGCTGGAGAGACCATGAAGAGAGCTGGCCTCATCGTGCTTGTTTGTGGAGCGCTCGGCGCGCTCGGTTGCAGCGGTGACAACGTGGGCTCGGAAGAGGACGCGAAGCGCGCCTACCAGGGGCTCGACGCGTCGATCGACAAGGCGATCGATCTGGGCTTCGACGGCTTCAACGCGGCGAAGAGCGCGAACATCGATCCGCAGGAGACCAAGGGCGCCAAGACCGGGACGATGACCATCGGCGGGAAGGTGGATCAGGGCGCGTCGAACAACAAGACGATGAACCTGACCGAGACGCTCGTGATGTACTCGGACGACGGGAAGCTGACCTACGACACGGGCGCGACCTTGCCGACGATCGACATGAAGCTCTCCAAGATCCCCGACGGGACCCTGAGCGGGACGCTCTCCGGCGATTTCACGCTCTCGGGTGACGACCTGAAGGGCCCCGTGACCCTGAGCCTGACCTTCAACGGCGATCTGCAGGCCGGGAGCGGGACGGCCGTGGTCCGCAAACCGGGTACGACGCACATCACCGGGACGGCGACCTCCGACTACGGGACCTACAACGTCGATATCACCCGTTGACCCACCGGGCGGTGCTACCCTCCGCCCGATGAGCCCCTCCTTCCTGCTCCCCGCCATCCCCACCGTCGAGACCGCGCGGCTCGTGCTGCGCGGTCACACCGCGTCCGATCTCGACGCCTGCTTCACCCTCTGGAGCGATCCGGAGGTGGTGCGGCATATCGGCGGAAAACCGTCGACGCGGGAGGATGCGTGGTCGCGGGTGCTGCGCTACGCAGGGCACTGGGCGCTGATGGGCTTCGGGTTCTGGGTCGTGGAAGAGAAGGCGAGCGGCCGCTACGCCGGCGAGGTGGGCCTGGCGCGTTTCGAGCGGGCGATCGAGCCCCCCTTCGGCGAGACCCCCGAGGCCGGCTGGGTGCTCGCCCCCTGGGCGCAGGGTCGCGGCTACGCGACAGAGGCGGTGCGCGCGGCGCTCGGGTGGATGGAGCAAGAGCGGGGGATGCGGCGGGCCGTGTGCATGATCGATGTGCCGAACCTGGCGTCGATCCGGGTGGCCGAGCGGTGCGGCTTCAAGGAGCAATGGCGCGGCGACTACAAGGGAGAGCCGGCGATCGTGTTTTCGCGGGAGACCGCAGGGACCTGATCATACCGTACAACTAACCCAAGACCATGGCCCCGGAGGGGCCGCGGATGTTAGCCCACGACTTCAGTCGTGAGTAATCTGCGCCGCCACCCCCCGCGCCCCGGAGGGGCGCTGCGCAGGCTCATCCGGGACCACCGAGCCGCGCCCCGCTGGGGCGCGTGTTGGTATGCCGCGTTGGACCCACGGGTGAACCCGTGGGCTAACTTCCCATGGCCCCTCCGGGGCCATGTCGTCTGGTGTCCAGTCCTGGTTTGGGAGCTGGTTATGTTGTTTCAATCTTCGATGGCTTTTTCGCCGAGGGCTTCGAGGCGCTGGAGGCCGTCTTTCATGGCCTGAATGGCCTCCGGGGGGTGTCCCTGCCAGTCCTTGATCTCCCCTGTCACCCGGAGGGGTGAGAGCGATCGGAAGGACTTGGTCGAGTTGCCGCGGAATCTCTTGTTCGTGAGGTTGGGATCGTCCTCGATGGGGCCTGTGGGCTCGACGAGGTAGATGCGGCCGGGGGCTTCGCCGACGGCGAGCTCTGCGCCCCAGGTGGCCGCGTCGAGGGTGCGTGACATGTAGACGTGGCGGAGGGCCGTTGATCTTGCCGAAGTTGGAGGCATGGCCCGGCGCGATGAGATCGCCGGGCGCGAAGCTCGTGCGGGTGCCGTGATAGAGGGGCCAGTCGGTGATCTCGCGGATGACGCGCAGGGGCGCGCGGGAGCGGCACGACATGGTCGGGGGGCCCGGCGGGCGCTTGTGCGGGGGCGCGGCGAGATCTTCGATCGGGCCGAGGGGCTCGACGAGGTAGACGCGGGGTGGGCCGTCGCCGTCTGCGAGCTCGGCGGCCCAGATGGCTCCGTCGGGGTGGGGAGCGGCGAGGACATAGGCGAGGGAGGCGGCGTCTGCTTCTGTCGCGGCGGGCGCGATCAGGGCTCCCGGCTTCAGGTCTCTTCGCGTGCCGTGGAAGAGCCGCTGGGACGGGGGTTCTTGGGCTCGATCATGAGGGGCGGTGATCATGGGTTGCTCTGCTCCGGGACGAGGTCCCGAGCTTGACTCGAAACCTTCACGACGCCACACGCACTGTCCAGACCCGCTCGGCCTGAAGCTCGAGCAAGCTCACCATGTCGTTCAAGCGCACGACGTCCGCGTACTCTTCCGGATCTTCAGGGGTAAGGAGGCCGTTCGGCTCGCTTTCGAGTCACTTCTCCCGCGGAGCGCCCGAGCAATTCCTCGAACTTCGAGACCAAAGCGTGCTTCCACCGATCCATCTCCTGCAAGGACAGAAGAGACCACTGTCTTGGTGAGTATGGGGGTAATACCGAACGACTCCAGTCGCGCCTGAGCCCGCGTGAAACCCGCGTCGTCGCGAGGTCCATCACGACACCAGGGCTCGTCGAGCAGAACCGGAGCATCCTTGGGACCGAGCTGATAAACGATCTCGGTCCGTCGCCGTTCCATCCTACCCCCCGGCCACCTGCCGCCACCCCGCCTCGGCGATCGGCTTCGCCCGTCGCCCCGCCTCCAGCGCCTTCCCGCTCGACGCATTCCCCTGGAGCGCCCGCGCCATCACCCCCTGCAGAATCCCGGCCAGCCGGAACATGTTGTACGCAAAATAGAACCGCAGATCCGCCGCGGGAATCCCCGCGCGCCCCGTCCGCCGGCAATACGCCTCCACATAGGCATCCTCGCCCGGGATCCCCAGCGCAGCGAGGTCGCACCCCGCGATCCCCCGGAACTCGCCGGGCGACACCTTCCACGTCATCAGGTGATAAGAAAAATCCGCCAGCGGGTGTCCCAGCGTCGACAGCTCCCAGTCGAGCACGGCCACGATGCGCGGCTCCGTCGGGTGGAAGATCAGGTTATCGAGACGGTAATCGCCGTGCACGATGCTCACCTCGTCGCCGGCGGGGATATGCTGCGGCAGCCACGCGATCAGGTTCTCCATCGCCTCGATTCGCTCCGTCTCCGAGGCCCGGTATTGCTTCGTCCACCGGTCGATCTGCCGGGCGAAGTAGTTCCCCGGCTTCCCGTAGTCGCCGAGCCCCACCGCGCGCGGATCGGTCGTGTGCAGCGCGGCGAGCACCTCGTTCATCGCGTCGAAGATCGCCCCGCGCTCGGCGGGTGCCATCCCGGGCAGCGACGCGTCCCAGAGGATTCGCCCGGGCACGTAGTCCATCACGAAGAACGCGGTCCCGATCACCGTGTCGTCCTCGCACAGGCACCACACCCTGGGCACGGGCACGGCGGTCCCGGCGAGGGATTTCATCACCCGGTATTCGCGATCCACGGCGTGGGCGGAGGGGAGCAGCTTGCCCGGGGGCTTCCGGCGCAGCACGTATTTCCCGGAGCCGGCTTCGAGCAGGTAGGTCGGGTTCGACTGACCGCCGCGGAATTGCCGCACGGTCAGCGGGCCGGAGAAGCCCTCCACGTGGGTCGTCAGGTAGCGCTCGAGCGCGGCCTGGTCGAAGCGGAGGGCGGCGGACACCGCGGCCGCGCCCTGGAAATCGTCATGCTCGCTCATCGCGGCGGAGCATAGCGCAACGCGGCCCGCGGGGATGCTCGCGCGCGCCGCCCGAGCGAACAACCACACCCCGAGCAACCAGAGGGCCTCAGCGATCGAGGCGGGTGCCAGTATCAGCACCGCGACCGGCAGGGAGCGGACCGAGCAAGCATTACCTGCAAGCAGGCAACCCGGTCAGAGACCGAGAGCTGGCGGCTCGTGGACCGATGCCGGCAGGGTGCTGTTCCTGGTGACGTGGGCGATCGCTGGACCCGGTGGCTGCACCATCCGCTCCCTTCCGGTCGCGGTGCTGTTCCTGGGGGCGTGGGCGATTCCTGGAACGTCGTGGCTGCAGGAGCTGCCTCTTCCGCGTCAGTCGCCGCAGACGGCGCCCGCGGAGAGCTTGGCGAAGCGCTCGCCCGTGGGGCGCAGGGTGCCGTCGGGATCGACGAGGGAGCGTGTCCCGCCGCCGTCGACGGAGTGCCACACCACGAAGGGCAGGCCGAGCTCCTTGGTGAGCACGAGCTTGGCTTCGGTCTCGGGGCCGGCGTCGTTGCGCTGCCCGAGCTGGTCGGTCATCAGCCGGAAGCAGCCGGTGCGGTTGCGCACGAGGGCGAGGATCTCGTCGAGCGTGGTCTCGTCCGGTTCGAGCCAGTGCAGGTTCGCGAGGTTCACGCCGGCCATCCGGTGTCCGCCGAGCAAGGCGTCGGCGCGATCGATGCGGTCCTCGAAGGTCGCGAAGAAAGCGGGCAGCTCGGGCTCGCCGGCGGTGCCGTCGAGGAAAGACGCGGGCACGTCGGGGTTGCCCTTCGCGGTGTGGAGGATGCGCACGGCCTCGGCGGGGTGGCCGAGATCGGCGTAGTAGCGGGCGAGCCAGAAGAGCAGGCTCGTCGAGCTGATGCCGCTGTCGGTGCAGTGGACGCCGTGCTGATGAGCGACGGCGCAGCCGGCCTCGAGCTCGGCGAGGTAGTCGGCCGGGGTGCCCGCGTAGCTCGCGGGGAGATCGGCCTCGTGCTCGATGACGAGCGTGCCGAGCGAGGCTTTGTAGCGATCGATCACCTGGGCGAGCACGGCCTTGTAGTGATCGAGATCGGCGGGCGGCGCGGTGGGCGTCTCGGCGTCGCCGCCGGCGCGGACGACGAGCACGAGGTAGTAGCCCTGCGCGGCGGCGAGCTCGCAGCTCTTGCAGCTCGTCGGGTCCTTCTCGAAGCGATCGAGGAACAGCGTCTCCGGGCGGTAGAAGTGCACGCGGAAGACCTGGTCGAGGAGGCCGAAGTAGGTCGCGTCGCTCATGCCGGCCTGGTCGAGGGCGAGGCCGTAGGGGTTGCAGACGAAGTTCTTCGGGCCGCGGTTGCAGTAGGGGACCTCGGGCTCGGCGCCGCCTGCGCCTCCTCCGCCGGTCGCGGCGGTGGTGCCGCTCGTGGTGCCGGACGTCGCGCCGCCTGCGCCCGCCGAGGTGGCGGAGGGAGCGATGATGCCGGCGTCGCAGCCGATCGCGGAGAGCGCGAGGAGCGAAGCGCCGAGCAGGGCGGAGGGCCAGCGCAGGCAGGGCATGATCATACGAGACAGGAGGGAGCGAGCCGCGGGTTGTCCCGTTTCTTGAGCGATCTTCCGGGCCGATTCAATAGACCGGCAAGACCGCGGGCGCAGGCTCGGCCGGCTCGATCGGGCCGAGCTCGATTTCTCCTTTGCCTGCGCCCATCGTGGCGTGGAACGAGAGGACACGATCGGGAACACCGTCACCGTCGTGGTCCACCCAGGCGACGCCGATGCCCTCGACGTTGCGCTTCTGGACTTGCCACTGGATCTGGAAGCGCATGGGCTCGGTCCACTGGAAGCCGGCGCAGGACCAGAGCGCGGTGTGCCACTCGGGCAGGAGGGCGTTGTACCCGGGCGCGCGCGTGAGGCTCAGCGTGCGAGGCACGGCGGGCGAGCTGCCGGGCAAGGTGCCGATCTTGTCGCGCACGCATGCGCCGATGCCCTCGCGAAGCCGGGTCAGCGCCTCGCGCGCGGCCTGCTCGGCCATGGTCTCGCCTGCAAGCGCGATCGGCGCGGCGGCGGACGCGGAGGCAGATGCGGCGCTCGCGGTGCTCGACGGCGCGGCCTGCTCCGAAGGCGGTGGATCGGCGGCCGGGCGCGCGCTGAGGATCGCGGGGCTCTCCGCGGGCGGCGCGGCCGGCGGAGGCGCGTGCTGCGATCGAGGATCGGGCACGATCACCAAGGCGAGCGCGCCGCCGAGCAGCGTCATCACCGTGAACACGATGGCCTGCGAGGTGCGGCTCGGACCGCCGTCGGGCGGCGGATCGTCGGGCGGCGGGGCGGGCGATGCAGCGACGATCGGCACGGGCTCTCGCGGCGTCGACGGGGCGGGCCCGGACGGCGGGCGCGACGATGCGGCTCGCTCCGAAAGGCGCTCGCCGGGAGGCTCCGTCGCACGGCGCGTTCGAACGGAGCAGCGGCGGGCGCGGGCGTGCAGGACGGGGAGGCCGTCGAGCGACGCGGCGAGGGCGGGCAGCGCAGACGGCTCATCGGGGCGGGCTGGGGACGCAGGTGCAGCCTGAGTGACCACGCTCTCGTCGTCGTCAACGAGGGCAGGGTGGCCTTCGGCGCGGATCATCCGGCCAGGACGACTCGGTGAGCTCGAGCTCGGGCTCAGGTGAGCGCGCGCCGCCGAGCAGGAGGCCGTCGAGCGAGGCGGCGAGGAGCTGCTCTGGAGAATAGCCGGGGAGCTTGCGGGTCTCGCCGTCGCTGTTGCTGTCCTCGACGGGGAACCGCAGATCGCCCCTTCGCCGGGCGAGCAGGCCGGCCGAGGAAGGTGGCGCAGGACACGCCGGGGGACGGGCGTGTCGTGGCTCTCGGTGTCCCGGTCGGTGTCGCGAATGATGCGTCGCCCGCTGCGGGCGCAGCCGTTCCCGCCACCCGCGGGGCCCGGTTCGCTCGGCCGATCGCCAGGCGTACCCATTTCGATCAGGCCGCGCATCGATCTTTTCCCGAAGGACCGGATCCTGGATGCCGCCGTCAACCTGCCGCCGGCGTCCCTCAACGTTCAGAGGCGTCGACGTTCTGGATCGGGCCGTCGCTCGAGTCCGGCGCGGCCTCGGCGATGCCGAGCGAGGCCAGGTGGACCCGGTTGAGGCTCGCCGGCGGCTGGCCGGGCGGCGCCTCGCCCAGGTCGCCGCCGATCACGCCGATGTCCATGTCGAGCTGCTGATCGTGCGCGGCGCGCTCGTGCGCCTCGACGTCGATCGCGTAGCCCGCCGCGGCGCCGATGGCCCCGCCGATGACCGCCCCGATCGCGGCGCCCGGGGGCCCGCCGACCGCCCCCATCGCCGCGCCAGCCCCGGCGCCGATGGCGATCTCGACGATGCGCTCCGGGACGACCGACCGCTCTCCAGGGACGGCACGGGTCTCCTTCACGCGAACCTTCTTGATGCGGGGAGGTGTCTCTCGCTGTTGCGTGCTCATACCCGGGATTCCCAGCAAATGTCGTACCTTGCCGCGCGCCGCCGCACAACGCGGGCAGGCACCTCGCCCCGACCGGGAGTACCATGGCCCGCATGAACCGCTCGCTGGGTCTGCCTCTCTTCCTCGCTACCCTGCTCGCGGCCTGTTCCAGCGCGCCCGCGCCGGCTCCTTCGCCGCCGTCGCCGCCTGGCCCGAGCCCCGAGAACGATCCTGGGCCACCCGAGCCGCGTCCCCTCGCGTCGGCCGCCGCGCCCAAGCCGCCGCCGAGCCTGATGTTCGAGGGTGTGCAGGGCGCGAACGCTGCGCGCGCCAACGCAGTGTTCGCACCGATCCGCGCGCAGCTCGCCGAGTGCAGCCCGCAGAACCGCGGCTCGATCCTCGTCGGCATCGAGAACCGCGCGGGGTCGACGAAGATGCACGTGGCGCCCGGATCCACGGTCGATCCGAAGCGCATGCGCTGCGCGCTGGAGGTGCTCTCCACCGTCGATCCCGACGCCGTGCTGGATCGGCAGAGCCCCATCGACCGGCCGAGCGGGTTCACCGGGCAGATCCGCATCGAGTGGTGAGCGTGGTGGGCGGGGTGAGCGACGTGCGCGCGGTGATCGCGGGATCGCCGGGGCCCGATCGCGGGCTGCGCGATCCTGTTTGCGCGGAAACGCATCGCGGCTAGGGTCGCGCCTCCCGACCGTGCTCCCTCCCACCGATCCCCTCTCCTCCGCGGCTGGCAGCGCCGGGGGCTCCTCGGCCCCGGGCAGCGCCCCCGGTGACGCAGGCGCAGACTCCCAGAGGCCCGCGAGGGCGAGGCCCGCCGCGCGCGTGGTGGCGCTCACCGGGGCCGCGTCGTTCCTCGGCAGAAACCTCGTGGGCGTGCTCGAGGGCGATCCGCGCACGGCGAAGATCATCGCGATCGATCAGAAGGCGCCGGAGACGAGCGGGAAGAAGACGCGGATGTACCCGGTCGATCTCACCGCGCCGGCGTCCGGCGAGCGGGTCGCGGAGATCCTCTCCGCCGAGAAGGTCGACACGCTGCTGCACCTCGCCTTCCTCTCGTCGCCGACGCATGCCTCGGCCTGGGCGCACGAGCTCGAGTCGGTGGGGACGATGCACATGCTCAACGCCGCGCGGCAGGTGAGCCTGCGCAAGCTGATCCTCTGGAGCCAGACGATCCTCTACGGCGCGCACCCCACCAACCCGAACTTCCTCACCGAGCGGCACCCGCTGCGGGCCGAGGCGGAGGAGCCCTTCTTCGGCGACAAGATGGCCGCGGAGCGCGAGGTCGCGGCCTTCGCGGCGAAGGCGAAGGGCACGGTGGTGACGACGCTGCGCACCGCGCCGATCGTGGGCCCGACGGTCAACAACTACATCACGCGCTACCTCGCGCAGCGCGTCGTGATGACGCTGCTCGGCTTCGATCCGCTCTGGCAGTTCGTGCACGAGGTGGACGCGATCGCCGCGTTCAAGCTGGCGATCGATCGCGATTTCCCGGGCGTGTTCAACATCGTCGGCGAGGGCGTGCTGCCGCTCGCCACGGTCATCAAGATCGCCGGGCGCACCGCGGCGCCGGTGCCCCACCCGCTCGCCAACCTGATGATCGCCGCGAGCTGGGCGGCGCAGACGGCCTACGCGCCGCCGAGCTTCCTCCGCTACCTCCGGTACCTCTGCGTGGCCGACGGCGACAAGGCCGCCCGAGTGATGGGGTTCCGGCCCGCGTACAGCTCGCGGGAGGCGCTGCTCGACTACGTGAGCGCGCAGCGGCTGCGGGACGTGCACCTGCTGCACGAGGCCAAGGGCGCCCTCTGATCCGGTCCGCCGGGGTCGACCATGAGCAAGAAAGACAAGCGCAAGAAGCATGAGCCCAAGCGGAGCCCGAGCTCGGCCTGGATCGCCGATCTCCGCCGCGGCGTGCCGGGCGCAGAGGCAGGCGAGGCCGCGGGCGACGCGGAGAACGTCACGCCGCTGCCTCCCCCCGCGCCCCCGCCGGCCGAGCCCGCGGCGAGCGAGGCCTCGGTGCCCGTCATCGCGCCGCTCCGCCCGCTCGACAGCGCGTCGTTCGGGCTCGATCGCTTTCCACCCGGGGACGAGATGGGCGAGGACACGCTGGCCGAGATCGCGCCGGTGGGGCCCACGGAGTACGCGGCGGTGGAGGCGGCGTTCCTGCGCGCGTCGAGCGAGGGCGAGAGCGTCGAGCAAGCGCCGGCCGCCGCGTCCGTCGAGCAGCTCGAGCAGCAGATCCGCGATCTGGAGGCCCGCCTCGACGCGATGATCGCCGAGCGCCCCGCCGCCGCACCCGCCGCGCCCGCGTCCACGCCGGGAGCCGCCGTGCCCCCCGAGGACACGGTGGTGGACGCCGTGTCCGCGCGGGCGCCGATCCCGCGGGCCATCGCGCCCGCGCCCAAGGCGCCGATCGCGCCCGCCGGCGTCACGGCCAAGGAGGTGCTCCCGAGCGACTTCTACCTGCGCCAGTGGGGCCGCGCGGGGATGCGCAAGCGCCTGGAGGAGGTCGACGAGCTCGGCTACGACCCGACCTACGAGGCGCGCTACCTGCCGCTCCTCGATTTCCTCTGCAAGCGCTACTTCCGGGTCGAGGCGCAGGGGACCGCGAACATCCCCGCCGAGGGTCGCTGCCTCATCGTCGCCAACCACTCCGGCGGGCCGCTGCCCTACGACGGGCTGATGCTCCGCGCGATCGTGCGCCGCGAGCACCCGGCGGCCCGCGAGCTGCGCTGGCTCACGGAAGATTTCGTCTACTACCTGCCCTTCGCGGGCACGGTGCTGAACCGCCTCGGCGCCGTGCGCGCCTGCCAGGAGAACGCCGAGCGGCTGCTCGCGCACGGCAGCCTGGTCGCCGTGTTCCCCGAGGGCGAGAAGGGCATCGGCAAGCTCTACCGCGATCGGTACCGGCTCCAGCGCTTCGGCCGCGGCGGCTTCGTGCGCCTCGCGCTCCGCACCGGGACGCCGATCATCCCGTCGGCGATCGTCGGCGCCGAGGAGGCCAACCCGATGCTCTTCCGCATCGAGTACATGGCGAAGACCCTGGGCATGCCGTTCTTGCCGATCACGCCCACGTTCCCGGCGCTCGGGCCGCTCGGCCTGCTCCCGGCGCCGACCAAATGGAAGGTCGCCTTCGGCGAGCCCATCTCCTTCGACGGCCATGGCCCGGAGGCCGCCGAGGACGACATCCTCGTCGGGCGGCTCGCCGATCGGGTGCGCGGCGCCGTCCAGGCGCTGCTCGATCGCGCCCTCGAGAGCCGCCGCTCCGTGTGGTTCGGTTGAGATCGGCGTCCGCGGCATGAAGCAGCCCTCGCGCGGCCCTTCGGGGCTCTTGATCGTCGACAAGCCCGTGGGCCCCACGAGCCATGATCTCGTGGGCAAGGTGCGGCGCGCCCTCGGCACGCGGAAGGTCGGCCACGCGGGCACGCTCGATCCGGCGGCCTCGGGCGTGCTGGTCGTCCTCGTGGGCGAAGCCACCAAGCTCGGCCCGTACCTGACCTCGCATGCGAAGCGCTACACGGCGCGGATCGTCTTCGGGCTGTCCACCGACACGCTCGATCGCGAGGGGCAGCCGACCGCGACGGCCGAGCCGCCGGCGTGGCTTCGTGAAGAGCTTATGCATGTCGTCGAGGGCGGCCCCGCGCCGCTGCTCGGGGAAGCCCTCGCCGCGGAGACGGCGCGCGCGTTGCAGGCTCCGCCGGCCTACTCGGCGATCAAGGTGCAGGGCACGCCGAGCTACGCGCGCGCCCGGGCGGGCGAGGCCGTGGAGCTCGCCGAGCGGCCCGTCTCGGTGCAGGCGATCGCGCCGCTCGCCGCCGACGCCTCGGCGGAGCGGCCGACGCTCGATCTCGATCTGCGCGTGAGCAAGGGCTACTACGTCCGCTCCCTGGCCCGCGATCTCGGCGAGCGCCTCGGCGTGCCGTCGCACCTCGGCGCCCTGCGCCGCACGGAGAGCGGCCCTTTCAAGATCGATCAGGCTGTGCCCCTCGCCGGCCTCGGCCCGGGCGCGCTGATCGCGCTCACCGACGCGGCGCGCCTCGGGCTGTCCGCGGCCACGCTGACCGCGGCGGGCGTGTACAAGGCGCGGTGCGGGCAGCGCCTCGGCGAGGACGACTTCGAGGTGCCCGCGCCGATCGGCGAGCCCTCGGCGTGGCTCGACGCCGCGGGAGAGCTGATCGCGGTGGGCGAGCGATCGGCGGAGGGACTCTCGATCCTCCGGGGTTTCGGTGGTTCGGATCAGCCTGAAAACAGCGCCGATCCTCCCCTCGGTGAGGACGGATGAGCCGCGCCCCGAGCCGCATCTCCGGCGCCGTGCATGCCGTCCGGTTGCAGAGCACGCGCAAGCTCCGCTACGCTCCCCGCGAGAGGACCCCGGCTTGAGCCCATTGCCGTTCCCCTGGCCGATGCTCGCCGCCGCGGGCGTGTCCACGTTCGTCGGGTCGCTCTTCTCGGCCGCCGACACCGCGGTGATCAGCCTGAGCGCGCCCCACCTCGGCGCGCTCATCGAGCAGAGCTCGGGCGCGAAGCGCAAGGCGTACGAGCGCATCCAGGCCGAGGAGGCGAAGCTCCACTCGCGCTACCTGGTCGGCCGGATCGCCTCGACGGCCCTCACCTCGGTCTGCCTCTACCTGGTCTTCGACGCGCTGCTCGGCTCGCTCGCGCCCTACTTCGCGTTCGGCGTGACGCTCGGCTTCAACGCCCTGCTCTTCGAGGTCGTCACCTCCCTCGCCCGCAAGCACGCCGACGTGCTCTCGGCGATCGCGGCCCGCTTCCTGCTCCCGCTCGAGCTGCTCATGCTGCCGCTCGCCGCGCCGCTCGGCTGGCTCGGCGATCGCCTGAGCCGCAAGAAGGAGGGCGAGCAGCCCGTCGATCCCAAGGTGACGGAGGCCGAGGTGGAGGCGCTGGTCGAGGAGGGCGAGCGGACGGGTCTCTTCGGCCGCGAGCCGGCGGCGATGATCCGCAACGTGCTGGAGTTCGCCGATCGCACAGCGAAGGACGTGATGGTGCCGCGCGCCCAGGTGGAGGGGATCGAGATCGGCACGCCGCTCGAGAAGGTGCTGGAGATCGTGAGCCAGAGCGGCCACTCCCGCTACCCCGTCTACCGGGAGCAGATCGACAATATCTCCGGCCTGCTCTACGCGAAGGATCTCTTCAAGGTGCTCGAAGAGCACCGCGTGCGGAACACGGATCTCAAGGAGATCATCCGGCACCCCGCGAACTTCGTGGCCGAGTCCCAGCCGCTCGCCACCCTGCTCAAGGAGATGCGCGGGCGCCGCCAGCACCTGGCGATCGTCGTCGACGAGTTCGGCGGCGTCTCCGGCATCGTGACGCTGGAGGACGTGCTCGAGGAGATCGTCGGCGACATCCGGGACGAGCACGACGACAGCGACGAAGAGGCGCACATCGAGGACCTGGGCGACGGGCGGATGGTCGCCGACGCGACGGTCACGCTCCGCGAGCTGTCGGCCTTCCTCGGCACCGAGATCGATCCGGACGCCGACGACGAGTCGCTCGGCGCGATGCTGACCCACCACGTGGGCAAGGTGCCCGAGGCGGGCACCGCCGTGAGCAAGTACGGCCTGCACTTCATCGTCCGCGAGTCGGACGAGATCGAGGTGCAGAAGGTCGAGATCCTCCGCACGCCGCGCGCCGCGAGCGCCTGAGCAGCGCGCCCCATCCATGCGTCCCCCGCATGGAACGAAAGAGCGCGAGCAGGATGTCCTGCCCGCGCCCTCTTCGGACCTTCGCGCGCGGTCTACTGGTTGGCCGCGGCCTTGTGCAGCTCGGTCGCGAGGTCGTCGCCGTCCTTCAGGAGGCCGGGGACGGGCCGCGTCGGATCGTCGCTGTTGCCGTTCAAGATCACGCGGATGGTGAGGATGCCCTCGTTCAACCGGCGGAACCACTCGGCGCTGCCCGTGCCCGCCCAGCGCGGGATCGTGCCGGCCATGCTCTTCGGATCGACCGGGATGACCTGCGGATCGTTGCCGGGCAGATCGCCCTTGACCCAGCGGGACACCTTCTTCTCGGCGGTCTTCGCGCCTTCGAGCTTCACGACCGTGTAGCTGGCCGGGAAGTCGTTCTTCCAGAGGAAGGGCTCCTTGTTCTGGACGAGCTCGGCGCTCACCTTCCCCTGGCTGCCGCTGAAGAGCACCGAGAAGCCCGCCATCGGGTCCTTGTCCTCGGCCCACGCCTTGTTGATCGGGTCCTTGGCGCCGGAGAGCGTGTTCTTCAGCAGGTCCTTGTTCTTGTTCACGTCCTGCACGGCGGAGGTGAACGAGAGGAGCGGGCGGAGCACCTTGCTCGGGAGGCTGCCGACGTACTTGCCCTCGAAGTTGGTCGCGTCGAAGGGCACGTTGATCCCGCCGAGGGTCGCGGCGAGATCGTCGGGGAAGGTCTTGTTCGAGAGCTTCGTGCTCGCCTCGGCGAGCGCGTCGTCGAGGTCCTTCATCTTCTTGGCGGCCTCGCGCACGTCCTTTTCGAGGAGGCCGGCACCCTTGGCGGCTTCCTTCACGCGGCCGCCCTTCTCGGAGGCGCCGCCGGCCACGAAGCCGATCACGCCGCCGACGATGGCGCCCGCGAGCGCGGCCAGGAAGGCGTTGCGGCGCGCGGTCGAGCGGTGTTGCTCGATCTCCTCGCCCATCTCGACCTTGATCGTCTGCTGGGCGGCGGTGGGCTTGGGAGCCGGCGCGGCCGGCTGCTGGACGGGGCGAGGCCCGAAGGGCGGGATCGGGATCCCCGGCGAGATGCCGGGCGGGGGGGCGATGCCCACCGGCGGCCGCACGCTCGGCACGCTCGGTGCGGCGACCGGCGTGCTCGTGGGGCTCGAGGGCGGCGGCGCTGCGCTGCCGGAGCCCGAGTCCGAGGGCGGAGGCACGAGGCCGGGCTGCGATGCGCCGGGCACCGGCAGCGGGACCGCCGCGGGCGAGGTCATGCCGGTGAGCGTGCTCTTCTGGAGACGCGCCTTGAGATCGATCTTCGTCTTCTTCGCTTTGTCGTCAGCCATCGGCTCCTCGGAGGCGGGCCATGGTCGCCTGCCTTGCATGACCGACCGCGTGGAGACCTCCTCGCGGCCTGTCTCCCCAACGACGCGGGGCGCTCAGGCAATGCGTGCGACCGGCCCGGCACGTTAGCGGCCGGGCGCGGCGCATGTCAACGCGCTGGCGCGGAATCCCCGCATCCAGCCGAGATCCACGGATGGACACCGGCCCGGCCGCGAGCTTGGACGCCAGCGCTTTGGGCCGCGCAAGCCCGAGGCGGTGCTCTAGTGTCGCCCGCCAAAAGTCCTGCCGGACTCTTGGCGCTGCTTCGCAGCGCGCTTCGCGCGGGCGGCACTAGTCTGGTTACGATGGGGCTTCGCCCCATACCCCGACCGCTTCGCGGTCGCCTAGTGCCGCCCGAGAACGGTCGATCCACGGCCAAACTTTGGACGGGCGGCACTAGGATGCAGGCCGAGATGCCCCGGGTCGCCGTGATCGACAACTACGACTCGTTCACCTTCAACGTCGTGCAGGCGCTCGAGGCGCTCGGCGCCCGCTGCGAGGTGTCCCGGAACGACGCCGTGGAGCCCGCGAGCGTGATCGGCGGCGCGCCGGATGGAATCCTCATCTCGCCCGGCCCCTGCGCGCCGGACCAGGCCGGCGTGAGCCTCGCCGTGATCGCCCTCGCCGCGGGGAAGATCCCGCTCCTCGGCGTGTGCCTCGGGCACCAGGCCCTCGCCCAGGCCTTCGGCGGCAAGGTGACCCGCGCCGCGAGGCCGATGCACGGCAAGACCTCGCCCATCGAGCACGACGGGCGCTCGCTCTTCGCGGGCCTCTCCCGGCCATTCGCCGCCGCGCGCTACCACTCGCTGATCGTCGATCGCGCGAGCTTGCCTGCGTGCATGGAGGTGTCGGCGTGGACGGCGGAGGGCGAGATCATGGGCCTGCGCCACCGCGATCTGCGCCTCGAAGGCGTGCAGTTCCACCCCGAGTCCTTCCTCTCCGTGGAGGGGCCTCGGCTGCTCGCGAACTGGGTCGAGTCGCTCGCGTCCACGGCGCCGCGCGAGGGCCGCGCCGGATGAGGATCGGCCTCCGCCACCGCCGCGCCGGGATGATCGATCGCATCCTCATTCCCCGGCGAGCCTCCATCGCGCGGATGCTCGCCGCGCCGCCCTTTCCGCCGCGCCGCGCGCCTCGCCCGGGCGCGATCGAGCGCCTGCGCCGCGCGCCCGGCGCGCCCCTCGGCCTCATCGCCGAGCTCGACCTCCGCCCCCCCGCGGAGGACGAGCCCCCTTGCCCGATCGCGCCCGCCGATCGCGCGATCGCCTACGCGCGCGCCGGCGCGGCGATGATCAGCGTCATCCCGCACGGCCCGATCCACGGCGGGAGCTTCCCCCTCCTCGCCGCCTGCCGCGACGCGCTCGACGGCGCCCTCGGCGGCGGCCGCCCCGCGCTCCTCTGCCACGACTTCGTCCTGCACCCGATCCAGCTCGATCGCGCCCTCGACGCGGGCGCCGACATCGCGCTCCTCATCGCCCGGATCGTGGAGCGGGACGAGCTGTCAACGCTGGTCGACGCCGTGTCCGTGCGTGGCCTCGGCGTCCTCGTGGAGGTGGCCTCGCCCGACGAACTCGACGCGGTGAACGCGATCGGCGCGCTCGCGATCGGCGTGAGCGCGCGCGATCGCAACACCGCGCGAGCGCACCCCGAGCGGGCGAAGAGCCTCCTCGACGCGATCGATCCGCGCGCGATCGCGATCGATCTCACGGGCCTCGAGACGCCCGAGGTCATCGCCGAAGCCGCCGCCGGACGCGCCGACGCGGCGCTGATCACCGACGTGCTGCGCCGCGCGGACGACGGCCCCGCGACGCTCGCCGCGATGATCGACGCGTCGCGCCGCGCCCGAACGCCCGGGACGCGCTGACCGGAGCCCAGCGGGCCGGCCGCTTGCGCCGCGGCGCTCCATGCGCATGTTCTCCCTCCCCCCATGACGACCTCGCCCATCCTCCAAGCGCATGCTCTCGGCTTCCCCTGGGAGACGCCGGATCCCTTCCTCTTCTGCGTCCACCACGACGACGCCTACCCCGCGGGCGACGCGCGGATGGCCCCCCGCGCCTCGCTCGCCGGCCGCAACCTCGGCAACGATTTCACCGTCAAAGACGGCTTCCGCATGTACCACGGCCGCGTCGTCCCCGGCTTCCCGTCCCACCCGCACCGGGGCTTCGAGACGGTGACCATCGCCCGCCGCGGCTACATCGATCACTCCGACTCGATGGGCGCCAAGGCCCGCTTCGGCCAGGGCGACGTGCAGTGGATGACCGCGGGCCGGGGCATCGTGCACTCCGAGATGTTCCCCCTCGTCCACGAGGACGCGCCGAACCCCGTCGAGCTCTTCCAGATCTGGCTCAACCTGCCGCGCGCCGACAAGCTCGTCGAGCCGCACTTCACCATGCTCTGGGATCGGACGATCCCGCGTCACACGGCGCGCGACGAGGCCGGGCGAGCCACGGAGGTGACCGTCGTGGCCGGCGCGATCGGCGACGCGAAGGGCCCGACGCCGCCGCCGAAGTCCTGGGCTTCCCACGCCGAGGCCGACGTCGCCATCTGGACGATCAAGATGGACCCGGGCGCGCAATTCACCCTGCCCGCCGCCCGCCCCGGGACGAACCGGATGCTCTATTTCTTCCGCGGGAGCACCCTCACCGTCGCCGGCGATCTCCTCGCCCAGCACGCCGCCCTGACGCTCGTCCCCGATCGCGAGGTGCCCCTCACCGCCGGCCCCGAAGGCGCCGAGCTGTTGATGCTCCAGGGCCGCCCCATCGGCGAGCCCGTGGTCGCCTACGGCCCCTTCGTCATGAACACCCGCACCGAGATCCAGCAAGCCTTCCAGGACTACCAGCGCACCCAGTTCGGCGGCTGGCCCTGGCCCGACGATGCCCCCGTACACGCGCGAACCGCCGGCCGCTTCGCCAGGCACGCGGATGGACGGGTGGAGAGCAACGATGGCTCTCCAATGCCGCTCGCCAATTTGAACGGTTGAGCCTTGTGCTCCACCCGGGGCTAAAGCCTCGGGCTACACAGGACGAAGCCCGCCCTTCGGCGGGCTTGCGCGCCACCCTTTTGGCTTCGCTGAGGCGTGGGTCGGTACGTCCGACTCGTGCATCGTCCGCATTTGCGACGAAATGCACCCATGATTCAGCATGAGGTAAGCCGGCGAAGGCCGGCTTCCTTCGTGTAGCCCGGGGGGTTTACCCCCGGGCTACTGCTTCCCCCCGCGGAAATGTGCCGCAAAGGGGTTGTTCTTGAATCCCTCTCCCTGCGGCTTCTGCGGCGCTCCCCTCCCCTGATTGCCTCTCTGCTGGTCCGGGCGCTGCTGCGGTTTGCCGAACGCGCCGCCCTGCTGTCCGGCGGGCGCGCCCTTCTTGGCGGTCAGCGAGATGCGTTTGCGGCCGAGGTCGACCTCGATCACGCGCACCTTCAGCTTGTCGCCCACCTTCACCACCTCGCCCGGGTCCTTCACGAACCGATCGGCGAGCTGCGACACGTGCACCAGACCGTCCTGATGGACACCGACGTCGACGAAGGCACCGAAGGCGGTCACGTTGGTCACCACGCCCTCGAGCTCCATCCCCGGCTTCAGGTCCTCCATCGTCCGCACGTCGTCGCGGAACTTCGGCGGCTCGAACACGGCGCGCGGATCGCGGCCCGGCTTCTTCAGCTCGACGAGGATGTCGTTGAGGGTGAACTCGCCGACGTCGCCCGCGATGTACCGCTTCTTGTCGATCCGATCGACGAGCTTGGTGTCGCCGATCAGCGCGCGCACGGGCACCCCGAGATCGGCGGCGATGCTCTCCACGAGCGAGTAGCGCTCCGGGTGGACGGCGCTCTGGTCGAGCGGGTGCTCGCCCCCGCGGATGCGCAAGAAGCCCGCGGCTTGCTCGAAGGTGCGCGGCCCGATGCCGGACACGTCGAGCAGCGCTTTGCGGCTCTTGAAGGCGCCCTTCTCGTTGCGGTGGGCGACGATCTTCTTCGCGAGGCTCGGGCCGATGCCCGACACCCGGCCGAGCAGCGGCGCGCTCGCGGTGTTCAGCTCCACGCCGACCATGTTCACGCAGCTCTCCACCACCTCGTCGAGCTTCTTGGCGAGCAGGCCCTGGTACACGTCGTGCTGGTACTGCCCGACGCCGATGCTCTTCGGGTCCACCTTCACGAGCTCGGCCAGCGGGTCCTGCAGGCGGCGGGCGATGCTGATCGCCCCGCGCACCGTCAGATCGAGGTCGGGGAACTCTTCGCGCGCGACCTCGCTCGCCGAGTACACGCTCGCGCCGGACTCGCTCACCGGCACGCAGAAGACCTCCTTGAGGCCCTCGGAGACGAGCACCTCGCGCACGAAGTCTTCGGTCTCGCGGCCGTGGGTGCCGTTGCCGACCGCGATGGCCGAGAGGGGGAACTTGCGGCAGATCGCCCGGAGCGCCTGCCGCGATCGCTCGAGCGCCTCGCCGCCTTGCACGAGGTAGATCGTCTGGTGATCGAGGAGCTTGCCGGTCTCGTCGACCACCGCGCATTTGCAGCCCGTGCGCTGGCCCGGGTCGATGCCGAGCACCACCTTGGTCCCGAAGGGCGCGGCGAGGAGCAGCTCGCGCAGGTTCTGGGCGAAGACCTCGACCGCGGCGCGATCGGCCTGCATCTTGAGGTCGACGCGCACGTCGCTCTGCACCGAGGGGAGCAGGAGGCGCTTGGTCGCGTCGTCGGCGGCCTTGATGAGCTCGCCGGCCCAGGGGGATTTCGGGTTCACCTTCGCCGCGGCCTGGATGCCGGGCATCAAGGGCTCGGCGGCGAGATCGATCGACGCGCGCAGCACGCCCTCGGTCTCGCCGCGGCGGATGGCCAGGTAGCGGTGCGAGGGGATGTTCGCGACGGGCTCCTCGAAGGCCGCGTACATGTCGAACTTGGTCGGCTTCTGGGCGAACTCCTCGTTCTTCTGGACCTTGATCACGCCCTCTTTCAGGTAGCTCTCGCGCACCAGCTTGCGCACGCCCGCGTCCTCGGCGATGCGCTCGGCGCAGATGTCGCGCGCCCCGGCGAGCGCGCCGATCACGTCCGGCACCTCCTTCTTGAGGTCGACGAAGGCCTTCGCCTCCTCGGCCGGGTTACCGTCCATCGGCTGCGACCACATGCGATCGGCGAGCGGCTCGAGGCCGCGCTCGCGGGCGATGATCGCCCTCGTCCGCCGCTTGGGCTTGAAGGGCAGGTACAGATCTTCGAGGTCGGCCTTGCTCTGGCAGGCGCGGATCTTCGCCTCGAGCGCGTCGGTGAGCTTGCCCTGCTTGCCGATCTCCGCGAGCACCGTCCGGCGCCGCTCGTCGAGCTCGAGCAGGTACGTGCGCCGCTCCTCGATGGCGCGGATCTGCACCTCGTCGAGGCCGCCCGAGGCTTCTTTGCGGTAGCGGGCGATGAAGGGGACGGTGGCGCCCTCCGCGAGGAGCTTGACCACCTGCGCCACGCCGGCGCGCGGCAGCTCGAGCTCGGCGGAGAGCTGGGGGACGGGATCGAACGCGGGCTCGTTGCTCGCGGGCGTGGCTTGGGGCTCGGCGGACATGGCCCGGCGCATACGCGCCGGCTGAAAAGGCGTCCAGGCTTGACTTGTAGAAATCGGCTGAACGGGCAGCCAGCCGATCAGGCCGCGCGCACGACCGCCGCGGCCGCGAGGACGATGTTCGCGCAGGCCTCGGCGTCCGAGGCCGCGTCGTGGTGGCGGAGGGGCAGCCCGAGGAAATCGGCCACGTGCTTGAGCGTGGTCGGGTAGAGGCTCCACGTCGACCGGGCGAGCTTCACGGTGCACTCGTAGGGCAGCTCGACGTTGCGCTGCCCCGCGCGCGCGCAGCATGCGGCGAGCACCCCGCGATCGAAGCTCGCGTTGTGCGCGGCGATGAACGAGGCGCCCTCGAAGACGGGCACGAGCGAGGGCCAGATCTCCCCGAACGTCGGCTCGTGGGCCACGTGCTTCCAGGTGATCCCGTGCACGTAGGTGAACTCGAACGATCGCGAGGGAGGGCGGATGAGCCGGTGCTCGCGGCGGGTGATGCGCCCCTCGTCCACCCGCACGACGGCGATGGCGCAGGCGCTGTCGCGATCGCGATTGGCCGTCTCGAAATCGAGGGCGACGAAGGAGGGGAGACGAGCGCCGGGGGCCACGCCCGGGGCCCGCGCCGAGGCAGGAGCCTTGACCGCGGTCGTCGGGGCGCGGGAGAGGGACATGCGAAGGAGCCTACTGAACGAAGATTCGCTGAACAAGGCAGAGGACGCTGAAAAGCCCTGCGAGCGTGAGCGTTGACACCGGATCAGCATGGACAACTGCTCTCGTGTTCAGGTGTCGAGGGCTCGACTCACGCCTCGGCGATGGGCTTGCCCGCGCGGAGAACCAGGGCGATCTTCGACCCTCCCCACGGCTGCACGATCGCGTTCTCGTGCGGCAGATCCCAGAGCGCCAGATCGGCGGAGAGGCCCTCGCGCAGCATGCCGCACACGGAGGCGAGGCCGAGCGAGGCGGCGGCCTCGCGCGTGGCGCCGAGCAAGCTCTCCTGCACGTCGAGCCCGTAGCCGCGCACCGCGAGGGCGAGCGCGAGGGGCAGGCTCTCGGTCGGCGCCGTCCCCGGGTTGGCGTCGCTCGCCACCACGAGCGGCACGCCCGCCTCGCGCAGCGCCGCGACGGGCGGAGGATCCTGGCGCAGGGTGAAGCTGGCGATCGGCAGGAGCACGGCGCGCGTGCCGGCCTGCGCGAGCGCGTCGACGCCGGCCGGGCCGATCTGCTCCAGGTGATCGACCGAGGCCGCGCCGAGCGACGCGGCGAGCTCGGCGCCGCCCACGTCGGCGAACTGGCCCACGTGCATGCGCACACCGAGGCCGAGATCGCGGGCGCGTTCGAGCACCGGGCGAGCCTCTGCGACCGAGAAGGCCGCGCGATCGACGTAGGCGTCCACGAAGCGGCAGAGGCCCGCCGCAGCGATCGCGGGGAGCCACGACGACGCCACCCGCGCGGCGTACGCGTCGCGATCACCCTGGGCCTCCGGGGGCAGCGCGTGGAGCGCGAGGTACGTCGGCACGACGCGTGGCAGATCATCGCGCCGGCTTGCCTCGGCCACCGCTTCGAGCTGCTTGCGCTCGGAGGCCTCGTCGAGGCCGTAACCGCTCTTGGCCTCGACGGTCGTCACGCCGAGCGCGGCCATGCGGCGGAGGCGCGCGCCGAGGGTCGCCGCGATCTCTTCACGGCGCGCGGCCCGCACCGCGCGCATGCTCGCGACGATGCCTCCACCGGCTGCGGCGATCGCCTCGTAGCCGGCGCCTGCCATCCGGAGCGCGTACTCGGCGTCGCGCGATCCGACCCACGGCGCGTGGGTGTGGGCGTCGACGAGCCCCGGCGTCGCCACGCCCTCGATCTCCACGGCCGGCGTGATCCCGGGCGCGCGCGCCGAGAGTTGCGCGCGCGGGCCGACCCAGGCGATGAGGCCGTCCTCGACGAGCAGCGCGCCGTCCTCGAGGACGCCGAGCCGATCGGTGGCGGACGCGCGGGCGGGATCGCAGGTCACGAGGCGCCTCGCGGCGATCGCGAAGCGCCCCTCGAAGCGGGAGCCGGCGGCGCTCAATGGAGGCCCTTCTTCAAGGCCTCCTGCGCGGTGGCGATCTCGGCGAGCAGCGCGCGGCTCGGCGCCCCGCCGACGATCTCGGCGAGCGAGGCGGGCGAGCCCACGGGGCGCGGCGGCGCGAGCTTGCGGACGCGCAGGCTGCGCGTGACGGCCTCGATGCAGCGATCGCGGAAGCGCCGGTCCTGCTCGGCGCGCTTGACCAGGGCCTCGTGCGCGCGGTCCTGCCAGTCCTCGTTCTTGCAGATCAGCAAGGCGTCGCAGCCGGCCCACACGGCCTCGACCGCCGACTCCTCCACGGGGTATTTCGCGGCGACCGCGGCCATCTCCAGATCGTCGGAGAAGAGCACGCCCTCGAAGCCGATCTCGGCGCGGAGGAGGCTCCCGCAGATGGCGCGGGAGAGCGTCGCCGGGACGCCGGCGTCGAGCGACTCGCAGACCACGTGGGCGGTCATCATCGAGGCGAGGCCGGCGCCCGAGGCCGCGCGGAACGGCGGGATCTCGATCTGCTCGAGGCGCGCGCGGTCGTGCTGGATGATCGGCAGATCGAAGTGGCTGTCGACCGAGGTGTCGCCGTGGCCGGGGAAGTGCTTGCCGCAGGCGAGGACGTTCTTGTCCTGAAGGCCCTGGAGCAGGGCGACGCCGTGGCGCATCACCGTGCGCGGATCGCGGCCGAAGGCACGATCGCCGATCACCGGGTTTGCCGGGTTCGAGTCGACGTCGAGCACGGGCGCGAAGTTCAGGTTGAAGCCCACGGCCGAGAGCTCGGTGGCGACGGCCCGCGCGGCGCGGCGGGTGAGGCCGAGATCGCCGATCTCGCCGAGGACGCGCATCGGCGGCAACGTGAGGAAGGGCGCGGGCATCCGCGTCACCCGGCCGCCCTCCTGATCGACGCCGATGAAGGGCGGCAGATCGGGCGGGGCCTGCGCGGCGATGTCGGCGCAGAGGCGGGCCGAGGAGGCGATGTCCGGCAGGTTGCGCCGGAAAAGGATCGCCCCGCCGCGCCGGCCCTCGGCGAGGGCCCGGGAAAAGCGCGGGGAGAGCTCGGGGCCGTCGAAGCCGCCGACCAGGAGCTGACCGCAGAGGACGGGGATCTCCAGGGAGAGGGTTGCCATGGGGCTATCTACACACGGGGCGGGCCGGCGCGGAAGGGCCGGCGCGCGCCCGCACGCGCTCGGGTTTGCCGACGAGGCGCGCCTCGGGCGAAGATGCGGGGCGATGAGCCGACCGAACCCCGCCGAAGAGCTCGACGCCGTCGCCGTCCTCGATCACCTGGTGCGCCGCGCCGCCTCGATCGGGGCCAGCGACATTCATCTGGAGCCGAAGCGGGACGCGATCCGCGTGCGCTTCCGGATCGACGGGGTGCTCGTCAACCAGGGCACCTTGCCGCTGGAGCTCGCGCCGCCGCTCACCACGCGCGTCAAGGTGCTCGCGCGGATGGACATGACCGAGCGCCGCCTCCCGCAGGACGGGCAGTTCAGCCTGGAGGTGCCGGGCAGCGGGCTCATCCACCTGCGCGCCTCGACGTTCCCGGCCATCCACGGCGAGACGCTCGTGATGCGGCTCCTCCTCGGCCACGCGCTCATCGCCCTCGACAAGCTCGGGCTCGACGACGCCGATCTCGACCGGGTGACGCGGCTCGCCACGAGCCCCACGGGCCTGATCATCGTCTGCGGGCCCACGGGCTCGGGCAAGACGTCGACGCTCTACTCGCTGCTCAAGGTGATGAACACCGCCGAGCTCAGCGTCGTCACGCTGGAGGATCCGATCGAGGTCGAGCTGCCCGACATCACGCAGGGCCAGGCCAACGTGCGGCAGGGCTTCACCTTCGCGGCGGGCCTCCGCGCGATCCTCCGGCAGGACCCGGACGTGATCCTGGTGGGCGAGATGCGCGACGCGGAGACGGCGCAGATCGCCCTGCAAGCGAGCCTCACCGGGCACCTCGTGCTCTCCACGCTCCACACCTCGGACGCCGTGGAGACGGTGGCGCGCCTCGTCGATCTGGGCGTCGAGCCGTGGATCGTCGCAAACTCGTTGCTCGCGGTGATCGGGCAGCGCCTCGTGCGCGTGCTCTGCGACGCGTGCATGGAGAAGCGCCCGCTGCCGAGCGAGATCACCGACGACGACGGCAAGGTGCTGCTCCCGGCCGGCGTGGAGCTCGGCCACCCCAAGGGCTGCGTGCGCTGCCACCAGACGGGCTACCGCGGCCGGAGCGGCATCTTCGAGGTGCTCGAGGTGGACGACGACATGCGCGAGCTCATCAAGGCCCGGGCCGCCAAGCGCGCCTACCGTGACCAGGTGCGCAAGGCCGATCTCGTGCCGCTGCGCGAGGCCGCCCTCCGCCGCGCGAGGGCCGGCGTGACCTCGCTCGAAGAGGTGCTGCGCGTGACGTGATGTGACCGGACGTGGTCCGGCGTGGCCTGCCGTGATCCGGCGTCACTCTTCGTGCTCGCGCGTGTCCGGCGCGGGCTCGAAGCAGCACACCCGGTTGCGCCCCTCGGCCTTGGCGCGGTAGAGCGCCTGATCGGCGCGCTTGAGCCAGTCGTCCCAGGGCGGGGCCTCGCCCGGGACCATGACCGCGACCCCGGCGCTGATCGTCACCACCCCCTCGGCGTTGCCGCTGTGGGGGAGCCCGAGGGCCATCACCGCCTGCCGGATCCGGTTCATGGCGGTGAGCGCGCCCTCGCGGCTCTGCTCGGCGAAGATCACCAGGAACTCCTCGCCGCCGTAGCGGTAGAGCACGTCGCCCGAGCGCAGCTCGCCGGCGATGGTGGCGGCGACCGCCTGGATCGTCTCGTCGCCGGCCATGTGGCCGTAGGCGTCGTTGTAGCGCTTGAAGTGATCGATGTCGGCGAGCGCGGCGGCGTAGCGGTGGCCATAGCGCTCGACCCGGCTGCGCAGGGCCCCGAGGTCCTCGCGCAGGCGGAGGCGGTTGGCGGCGCGGGTGAGCGGATCGACGCGCGCGGCCTCGTGGCTCTGCTTGCCGAGGCGCTCGAGCTCCGCGTTCTGCTCGAGGAGCTTGCGGTGCAGGCTCGTCACCCGCGACGCGGCGATGAGGCGCGCGCACAGCGCGTCGAGATCGACGGGCTTGATGAGGTAATCGTCGGCCCCGGCCTCCATCCCCGTGAGGAAATGCTGCCTGTCGCCGAGCGCGGTCATGAACACGAAGTACGTGTAACCGGGCCCCCGCGCGCTCCCCTCTGCGTCGTCCGGCGCGGCCTCGCGAGCGCGGATCCGCCGGCAGAGCTCGAGCCCTTCGATCCCCGGCATCAGCCAGTCGCTGATCACCACGTCGGGGCGCTCGCGCAAGTACGCCTCCCACGCGAGGAGGCCGTCGCGCGCGGTGACGCACGCGTGGCCGAGGTTCTGCACCGAGCGGCGCAGGATCAGCATCGAGACCGCGTCGTCCTCGGCGACGAGGATCTTCATCCCTCTCTCCGCGGCGGGCGGCTCGGCGGGCCGGCCGGCTCGACCGGAGGCAGGCTGCTCGCCCGGCGCTCTCCGCTCCGGATGCGCCGGGCCTCGACGCCGAGCGCGTCGCGCACCCGCCCGAGCTCCTCCTCGATGGCCGCCACCGCGTACACGCCGTTGAACGGCGCGCCGGTGCGCGCCTTGTCTTCGAGGCGGCGGCAGAGCGTCGTGAGCGATTTGGCGCCGAGCTGGCCGGCGCTGCCCTTCAGCGTGTGGGCCACCTGCGCGAGGAGCGTCAGATCGCCCTGCTCCACGGCCCGCCGCAGCAGCGCGAGGCGGTCCAGCGACTCGGCGAGGAAGAGCTCGATCACCTCCAGCGCGAGGTCGGGCTCGCCCTCCTGGCGCACCGCGCGCAGCTTGGAGAGCATCGTCCGATCGATCACCGAGATGCGCCCCGGCGGCGGGCCGGCGCGCTCGCTCGGCGGCGCGTCGGGAGGCGGCGTCGCGACGCGAGGCGGCAGCGGGGTGACGCCCGCGCCCTGCCCGGAGCCCCCGGTGAGCGGGGCCCAGCGCCGCAGCACCCGATCGAGATCTTCCGCCATGATCGGCTTCGAGATGAAGTCGTCCATGCCCGACGCGAGGCACTTCTCCTTCGCCCCCGGGCCGGAGTTGGCGGTCATCGCGATGATCGGGAGCCGCCGGCCATGGCCCTCGTTCGCGCGGATCTGCGACGTCGCCCCGTAGCCGTCGAGCTTCGGCATCTGGCAGTCCATCAGCACGGCGAGGTACGTCGTCTTCGCCACCGCGGCGACGGCCTCGAGCCCGTTCTGGGCGATGTCGACCTCGTAGCCGCGCTTCTGCGCCATCACCACCGCGATCCGCTGGTTGACCGCGTTGTCCTCGACGAGGAGGATCCGCGGGCGCGCCGGGGAGAGGGCCCAGGTGGCCTCGCCGCGCCCCACCGCCTCGGCCACCGCGCGGGCCCGCTCCCGCTCGCTCGCGACCGTGGCGCGCGTCGGCTCGGCGGGGGTCCCCCAGATCGCCTCCGCGCGACGCCCGTGGTCCGGGGTGCGCCGCTCCGGCCAGCGCAGGCCGAGCGCCGCTGCGTCCCGCTTTCGCATGCTCACGCTGGAGTGGGCGCTCTCCGGGTCGCGCACCGCCTCGACCCGCTCCATCGACGAGCCCATCAGGCGCAAAAGGCATGCGTGGAGCTGCGTCTTGCGCACCGGCTTGGCCAGGGCCGTCCGCTCCCGAGGCCGGTGGGCGAGGCCCCCGCGGCTCGACGGCGACTCGGAGTCGCGCGTGCGCCGGAGCTCGACGCGCTGGCCCGGGTAGCTCATCAGCACGACCTGGGTGGAGGCGAAGCGCTCGTCCTCCGCGAGCGCCTTGCCGAGCGGCCCGCTCACGAGATCGGGCAGCGCGGCGTCGACGAGGAAGACCTCGATCGGGCTCTGCCGCTTCACCCCTTCGCGGAGCATCCAGAGGGCGGTCGCCGCGTCGGACGCCGACGCGCAGTCCACCCGCAGATCGCTCATCATCTCCTCCAGGTTGGCGCGGCTCGCCTCGCTCGGCGTGGCCACGAGCACCCGCCGCCCCTGCACGTCCACCCGGGGGATCGCGCTGCGATCGGCCGTCGCCGAGCGCCGCTCGAAGCGCACGCTCACGTGGAACGTCGTCCCGCGGCCGAGCTCGCTCCGGACCCCGACGCTCCCGTGCATGGCCTCGACGAGCCGCTTGACGAGCGCGAGGCCGAGCCCGCTCCCGCCCTGCGCCAGCGACGGATCGTGGACCTGCGAGAAGGGCTGGAAGAGGCGGGCTTGCCCCGCCTCGCTGATGCCGACCCCGGTGTCGCTCACCTCGAAGCGCCCGGTCACGCCCTGGCGATCCTCGTCGATCCCCACGACGCGCAGCACCACCTCGCCGCGCTCGGTGAACTTGATCGCGTTGCTCACCAGGTTGAGGAGCACCTGGCGCAGCATCGCCGGGTCTCCCCGGACGGCCGCCGGCACCGTGGGCGGCACGACCACGACCAGCTCGATCCCCTTGTCCGCCGCGCGCTCCGCGAGCAGCTCGCCCACCTCGTCGAGCGTCTTGCGCAGATCGAAATCGACGGCCTCGGGCGGGGCCTCGCGGGCCTCCACGCGGCTGAAATCGAGGACGTTGTTGAGCAGGCCGAGCAGGGCGTCGCCCGAGGTGCGGATGCGCTTGGCGTAGTCGCGCTGCTCGGTCGACAGATCGGTGTCGAGCAGGAGCTGGGTGATGCCGATGACGCCGCTCAGCAGGGTGCGGATCTCGTGGCTCAGGTGGGTGAAGGCCTCCGCCTTGAGCTGCGCTTGCCCGAGCGCCTCGCGCAGCGCCGAAAGCTCGCTCTGCCGCTCCTCTTCGCTCACGCTCCTGCCTTCGTCCTCTGCTTCGTCATCGCCCTGGCTCGCCGCTCGAACCCCGCCCTACCTTCTGTTGAAGACTTCAACGCACGAGCGTAGGAGCCTCCGCGGATCATCGCAAGAGCCACCATGGAAGAGGCGCCTTGCCGCGCGGGGCCGCCTCTGCGACACATCGCCCATGCGCGCCCTCACCTGGGATGGTCAAGCCGCCCGCGTCCTCGATCGACCCGCGCCCGCGCCGCGCCCCGGGATGGCCGTGCTCGAGACGCTTCGCGCCGGCGTGTGCAACACCGATCTGGAGATCGTCCGCGGCTACATGGGCTTCCGCGGCGTGCTCGGGCACGAGGTCGTCGGCAGGGTGATCGAGGGGCCCGCAGCGTGGATCGGCAAGCGGGCCGCGGCCGAGATCAACTTCGCCTGCGGATCGTGCGCGACCTGCGCCCGCGGCCTCGGCCGGCACTGCCCGACCCGCACGGTGATGGGCATCCTCGGCGCAGACGGGGCCCTCGCCGAGCGCGTGCTCGTGCCGATCGAGAACCTGCACGCCGTGCCCGACGCGGTGAGCGACGACGCCGCCGCCTTCATCGAGCCCCTCGCCGCCGCGTGCGAGATCCTGGAGCAAGTGCACGTCGGCCCGGCCATGCGCTGCGTGGTCCTCGGCGACGGCAAGCTCGGCCTCCTCGTCGCGCAGGTGCTCTTCACGACGGGCGCGCAGGTCCTCGCCGTGGGCAAGCACCCCGAGAAGCTCGCCCTCCTCGAAGCGCGGGGGATCGAGACGGTGACGCTCGATCGCTGGGCGCGCGAGCCGGCCGATCTCGTGGTGGAAGCAACAGGCACCGCCCGCGGCCTCGAGCAGGCCATCGCCGTGACGCGCCCCCGCGGCACGCTGATCCTCAAGAGCACCGTGGCGGCCCCGAGCGAGCTCCACCTCGCGCCCCTCGTGATCCACGAGATCACGGTCGTCGGCTCGCGCTGCGGGAGCTTCGCGCCGGCCATCCGCGCCCTCGCCTCCGGCGCGGTCGACGTGCTCTCCCTCGTCTCGGCGCGCGTGCCGCTCTCGCGCGCCGACGAGGCCCTCCGCCTCGCCGCCGAGCCCGGCGTCCTCAAGGTCCTCGTGGAGAACGATCGGTGACGAGAAGGTTCGCGCGCCGGCCGACAAACCGGGTAGGCTGCGCGCCCTCTGCGCGGAGAAAACCCATGCGAAACAAGCTCGTCTCCCTCGTCCTCGTCGCCTCGGCCGCAGCCTCGGGCCTCGCGGCATGCTCGTCCACGCTCATGACGCCGATCGATCAGATCCCCAAGCTCACCAAGCTCGACGACGTGATGGACAACCAGTCCACCGTGGCCGATCCCGAGTTCAAGAAGATCGGCCAGGCCTCGTACACCGACGCCGATTACGCGGCGTTTGCCGTGGTCTCCGAGCGGATCCAGGCGACGGCCCTCAAGACCGAGGAGTTCGCGGCCGAGGAGGCCAAGGGCAAGGAAGACGGCTTCAAGGGCGTCGCGAAGAAGCTCGCGGAGAAGGCCAAGGCCCTCGGCGTCGCTGCCGCCGCCAAGGACGCGGCTGCGTCGAGCACGGCGCTCAAGGAGATGAAGGAAGCCTGCAAGGAGTGCCACTCCACCTACCGCTGAGCGCGCTGCGGCCTCTGCGCCTCACCCGCGAAAGCGCCCCCACCCGGGTGAGGACGGCCGTCCTCACCCGCCGCTCGCGCGGAGCAGGCGCCGCGCATGGCACAGGCCGTGCTGAACAAGGGTCACCGCCATGCCGACCCCTGTTCCTCGCCCCGCGTCCTCCGTCCCTCCTCCCGCCGACAGCTCGCCGACCTCGAAGGTGCGAGCCCCCGCCGTGCGGAGCACGCCGCCGCCGCCGCGAGGCTCGCGCCCTTCATCGCGGCCTGCGCCGCCGAACGACGATGACACGTCCTCGCTGATCGACGCGGGCGGACCGCCGTCCACGCGATACCGGCTGATCGCGCCGAGGCCGGGCAAGCCTGTGCCCAAGCCCTGAGGCACGAGGCCGGGCACGGGCCGGGCACAGGGCGGCCGCGCTGTCGCCGGAGATCACGAGGAGGCTTGGTTTCCCGGCCGAGCTGGGCTGAGATGCGGGGCCATGAGCGACCCCGTAGAGCTGCTGCGCACCCAGGTCGATCTCTCGGGCCTGATGCGCGTGCTCGGGCAGAACCTCTACTCGACGCCGCATGTCGCGATCCGCGAGCTGGTGCAGAACGCGCACGACTCGTGTGTGCGGCGGCAGATCGAGGCCGGCGAGGGCTTCGAGGCGCAGATCGTCGTCACACCCGATCCGCATGCGCGCACGCTCACGATCACCGACACGGGCGCGGGGCTGACGCGCGAGGAGATCATCAAGTACCTGGCCACGGTGGGCGCGGGGTACACGGGCAAGCTCAGGGCGGAGGGCAAGGGCGACGGCGCGCTGATCGGCGCGTTCGGGCTCGGCTTCCTCTCCGCCTTCGTCGTCAGCGATCGGGTCGATCTCTACACCACCTCGTACCAGGCGCCGGACGAGGGCTGGCACTTCCAGAGCCGCGGGGGCGAGCGTTACCAGCTCGGCACCGCCGCGCCCGGGCCGATCGGCACGCGCGTCGTGCTCCACCTCGGCGAGAGCTTCGCGACGCTCGCGAACCCCGAGGTCGTCGAGAAGCTCCTCGACCGCTACTGCTGCCTGCTCCACTTCCCCGTGTACGCCGGCAAGCTCGAGCGCGATCCGGTCAACCGGCCCGGACCGCCGTGGCGACGCAAAGGCGACTCGCCGCTCCGCAAGCTGCGGATGAACCTCGACTTCGCCAAGCGCTTCGAGATCCGCTTCGAGCCGATCTGCACCTTCGAGCTCGGGTCCGACAAGGAGGGCGCGGCGAAGGGCCTGCTCTGGATCCAGGACGGCGCGACGTACGGCACGTCCGACAACCGCAACATGAGCGTCTTCGTGCGCGGCATGCTCGTGAGCCCCGACGAGCGCGAGCTGCTCCCGGCGTGGGCCGGCTTCGCGGGCGGCGTGATCGAGGCCGACGAGCTCACCCCCACGGCGAGCCGGGAGGACGTGCAGCGCGACGCGACGTACCACGCGATCGCCGCGCAGATCCACGAGACGCTCATCGAGGGCCTCGGCGCGGTGGCCGAGCGCGAGCCCGCGACCTGGCGGCGCATCCTCCTCCGTCACAACGAGGCCCTGCTCGGCGCGGCGCTCTGCGATCATCGCCTCTTCGATCTGCTCGCCACCGATCTCAAGGTCCCGACGAGCGAGGGCGATCTCACCGTGCCCGCGATCCGCAAGGCGAGCGGCGGCAAGATCCACGTCTCCATGGGCGATCAAGGCGGCTACGAGGAGATCCTCTTCCGCGCGCTGCGCGTCCCGGTGGTGGCCGGCGCGCGCTACGGCGCCCTGCCCTTCTGCCAGATCTTCGCCCAGCGCGTGGGCGGCTCCGTCGTGCAGCTCGGGACGAAGCAGGGCAACCAGTCGCTCTTCCCCCGCGCCGAGCTGCCCGCGCGCGAGCTGATGCGGATGCGCGAGCTCTTCCACGGCGAGCGGCTCGAGGTGCTGGCCGCGCGCTTCGCCCCCGAGAGCTTGCCGCTCGTGCTCGTGCCCGATCGCGACGTCGCGCTCAAGCAGGTGCTGGAGCAGGACGAGGCCGACAAGAAGGTCAGCTCCGCGTTGCTGGGGATGGCGCGGCTCTACACCAAGACCATCGACGGCACGGTGGCCGCGCGCCTCTACGTCAACGTGAGCTCGCCGCTCATCAAGGCGCTGCTCGCGGCGACCGGCGACGAGGCGAGCGCCCGGGCCGAGACGGCCGCCCGCCTCGTCCAGTCCATGGCCGCCCTGATGGCCGGGCGCGAGGAGAGCGCCGAGCGCAACGTGGCCGATCACCTGGACATCTTCTCCACCGCGGTGCTCGGCTTGCTCGGCCGCTGACGATCCCGGTTAAGCTCGCACGACCGCATGAACCTCCGCTCCTTCGCGATCCTCGCTCTGCTCGTCGTCACCGTGTGCCTCGAGCGCTGCGGCTACTACGGCGCGCGTTCGTTCCTCTCGCTCGATCTGCACCAGGAGGGCACCAGCACGTCGTCGATCGGGATGATGTACTCGGCGCTCCAGGCGATCCTGATCGTCGGCACGCTGCTCGGCGGCGCGCTCGCCCTCGCCGTCGGGCCGCGCGCCGCGGCTGCGGCCGCCGCCCTCCTCGCGACCTGTGGACACTTCGTGCACGCGGCGGGCGCGCCGGTCATGGTCGGCGCGGCGATCACCGCCCTCGGCGCCGGCCTGTTCCGCCCCTGCCCCTACGCGGCGGCCGCCGAGACCCTGGTCTGGGACGACCCGAGCCCCGCCGCCCCCGGGCCGCACCGTTACTCCGCGGTGGCCGCCTTCGCGGTGATCGCCTACGCCGCCGTCAACCTCGGCGGGCTCGTCGCCCCGGCGCTCGGCGGCTTCCTGCGCGACCAGGCGAGCCCCTCCATCGCCCGCGCGTCCATGGGCGCCGTGACGCTCCTCGCTGCCCTCGCCGCCGGTGGAGCCGCCCTGATCGCGTGGCTCGGTGTGCGCACCAACAAGGACCGCGCCGGCGCCGGTCCCTACCGCGCGGCCACCCCGGGCGCCGGAGAGACGCCATCTCCCCCGCTCGGCATGGCCCTCGGCGGCCTCGCGCTCCTGATGCCCGTCGAGGCGGTCTTCATGCTCGGCAGCTCGGCCGGCGTCCCTCCCTTCGAGCTGCTCGACGGCAAGGACGCCGCGTGGCTCATGGCCGTCAACCCGATCGTCACGATCTTCATCTCCACCGGCCTCTTCGCGCTGCTCCTCACCGCCGCGATCCAGCGCTGGACCTTGCCCCCGCTCCTCGTGCTCGGCGCCGGGCTCTGCGTGTACGGCGTCGGCCTCGCCGTGCTCGCCGCCGCGGGCACCTCGAAGGCAGGCTTCGTGATCGGGTCGGGCATCACCGGCGCCGGCGAGCCCGCGTGCTTCGCCATCCCCATCGCCTACGCCGCGATCGCGAAGCGAGGCCGCGCCGCCGCGCTGATCATCGCCGTCTGGATGACCGCGGGGCAGATCGTCTCCGTCGTGACCAACGCGCTCTCCGTCTACCCCATCACGCGCATCCCGCTGCTCGTCCTCGGCGTCCTCGTCGCCCTCGGCGGCGGCGCCGCGCTGATCGCCCTCGGCCGCCGGATGCACAGCGCCTTCTTCGACGCGCCTGCGCCTGCCGCGCCCGCCCCGTGGCCTCCCGCCCCCTGGCCGCCCTCGCCCTGACGCCATGGCCCGGATTCCCCCGCGCGCGCCGATCGCGCTGCTCTTCGTCGCCGCGGCATCGCTCTCCAGCCCGGCGCACGCGGCCAAGCACCATTTCGAGCCCACCGATCTCGAGCTGCAAGACCCCGGCTGGCTCGAAGCCGACTTGCAGATGGGCTTCGCCCAGAGCAGCGGCCCCGCGCGCCTCGTCCTCCCCGACGCCGAGATCAACATCGGTGTCAGCGAGCGCGTGGAGATCGATCTCGATTTCGCCCTCGGCCTCGAGGGTGCCCCCGATCGACGCTTTTCCCTCGATCACCTGAGCCGCGACAACCTCTGGCTCGCCTCCAAGATAGGTCTGTGGGACAGCGTGGACGACGTTGCCCACACCGCCTGGGCCCTCGGAATCCAGCTCGGCCCCAAGCTCCCCGCCGCCGCGGGCGCCCGCGGGATCGGCTCCGAGGCGCACCTCCTGGTCGGCCGCACGATCCGCGCGACGCACCTCGTCCTCAACACCGGCGCGGTGATCGATCCCGGCGCCGAGGTCTCGCGCAAACGCCCCATCGGCGTCGAGCTCGGCCTCGATCTCGATCAAGATCTCGACAAGGACGGCGCCTTTTCGCTCCTCGCCGAGGTCGGCGGCATTCACTACTTCACGGGCGATCCCGACGCGCTCCAGGCCACCGCGGGCCTCCAGTGGAGCCCGAGCTCCTACCTCGATCTCTCCCTCTCCGCGCTCGCCGGCCTGCCCCCGGGGAGCGATCGATTCGCGATCTTGCTCGGCGTCTCGCCCAAGCTGCGGCTGTGGAAGTAGCGAAACGTTCTTGCATCTTGCATGAGGTTCTTGCTCATCGCGCGTCGGCCTGCGCGCCGACGCGGCGATGAATTCGCGGCCTCCGTACGCCCCCGACGCTGGCACCGCCCGTGCAACAGCCCCGGTCGAACCTGGGAGGGAACCACGAGGCCCATCATGAACCGCACGCTTATCGACCTGTCCTTCACCCTTCGCTCCCTCGCGGGCGCCGGCGCGCTCGCCCTCCTGCTCTCCACCTCCACCGGGTGCGTCGCCTACGCGACCGTCGACGAGCCCGTGGTCGTCGAGGCCGCCGACGCCCCCGCCACCGTCGAGGTCTTCACCGACGAGCTCTCCCCCTACGGCGAGTGGGTCGAGGTCGGCGGCTACGGGCGCGTCTGGCACCCCGCCGTGGCCGTGGTTGGCCCGGATTTCGTGCCCTACACGAGCGACGGCGCCTGGGTGAGCACCGACCAGGGCTGGGCCTTCGAGAGCCGCTATTCGTGGGGCTGGGCGCCCTTCCACTACGGCCGCTGGGTGCTCGCTTCGGGCTACGGCTGGGTCTGGATCCCCGACACCACCTGGGGCCCGGCGTGGGTCGAGTGGCGCTACGGCGGCGGCTACGTCGGCTGGGCGCCCATGGGCGTCGGGTACGCGTCGGCCTACGCGCCCTCGTACACGTTCGTCGAGACGGCGCATTTCACCGGCGGCGACTGCTACCACCACCGCGTCCCCGCCGAGCGCGCAGGCATGGCCTACGCCTCCACCGTGGTGGTGCACGATCAGGTCTCGCACGGCGGCGCGCGCTGGTACACCGGCCCGCGCGTCGACGTGATCGAGCGCGACCTCGGCGCGCCCATCCGCCGCTCGCAGGTGACCCCGCCCCGGCCCGGGCGGGTGGTGAGCCCCCACGCGACGCGCTCCAGCGGGAATTTCCAGGCCGTCCCCCACCACGAGCAGAGTCGCGCGCCCGTGGAGCGGCAGAGCCGGCCCGAGGTCGGCGGCCGCGCGTCCTGGGACCGCCCGAGCGCGCCGCGCCAGGCCTCCACCCCGCTGCCCTCGCCCGACGTGAACCGCATGCCCGCGGCGCGTGTGAACCCCGGGTTCCACCCGAGCCCCGCCCCGCGCTCGACGACGACCTCGCGCCCCGCGCCGCGGATGTCCGCGCCCGCGCCCTCCTCGCGCGCGAGCCACGGCCGGCATCGCTGATCCATTCGCCAGCGTCACCCCACGCGGGGGAGCAGGATCCTGCTCCCCCGCGGTCGTTCCATCCCTCCCCCGCCCCGCCCCCGATCGATCCGGCGCCTTTGGTATGCTGCGAGGCTGCGGCGTCGCCGCGAGGAGGCTTCGATGATCACGGTCCCGCGGATCACCTCATGGTTGCTCGGCGCGCTGCTGCTCGGGGCATGCAGCGCCGCCGGCAAGGGCTCGGGCTTCACCGGGACGGGCGGTCAGGGCGGCGAGACGGCCTCCGGGACGACGAGCGGGCCGAGCACGACGAGCGGCGGCACGGGCGGCGATCCAGGCGTCGGCGGCTTCGGCTTCGGAGGCTCCGGCGGGACGAACCAGGGCGGCGCGCCCCCGACCTGCGCCGAGGAGACGCAATTCGTTTACACCCTCGCCGCGAACAACGGGCTCTACAAGTTCGATCCGCCGACCACCGAGTTCACCTACGTGGGGACGCTCGACTGCCCGTCGGATTTCAACAGCCCCTTCTCGATGGCCGTGGACCGCGACGGGCAGGCCTGGGTGGTGTTCACCGACGGCTCGCTCTACAAGGTGGACACGAAGAACGGCCACTGCACCGCGACCTCGTTCCAGCCGGGGCAACACGGCTTCACCACCTTCGGAATGGGCTTCTCCTCGAACGGCGTGGGCACCACCGACGAGACGCTCTACGTGAGCGAGTCGAGCTTCGGCGGCGCGACCCTGGGCCTCGCGACCATCGATCTGAAGACGATGACGCTGACCCCCATCGGCGGCTACGACAAGCTGCAAGCCCGCGCCGAGATGACCGGGACCGGCGACGCCAAGCTCTACGGGGCCTTCGAGGGGAGCCCCTACATCGTGGCGCAGGTCGACAAATCGAACGCGCATATCCTCGATCAAGCGCCGCAGTCGGCCATCAACTACCCTCCTGGGAGCTCGAACTTCGCCTTCGCCTTCTGGGGCGGCGATTTCTGGCTGTTCGTGGGCCCCGGGACATCGACCGACGTGTTCCACTACAAGCCGTCGACCGGGATGACCTCGTTCGTGAAGACGGTGAACATGGTGATCGTGGGCGCAGGGGTGTCGACCTGCGCGCCGTTCAAGCCACCTTCGTGAGAAAAAAAGCGAGGAGCAGGCAGCGTATCTCTCGATCGCTGTCCGCTCCTCGCGGCTCGATTGACCATCTCAGTGGACGAGGAAGGTCACCATCTGGCTGAAGGGGCCCTGCCCCTCGGCGTCGGTGACGCTGACGCGGAAGCCGTACACGCTGAGGGGCGGGAGGCCCGCGACCTGGGTGTGACCGAGCGGGGTCGGCGGCAGATCGCTCCAGGTCTGGCCGCCGTCGGCGCTCGATTGCCAGTTGAAGAAGACCTTGCCCGTCGACTCGGCCGTGAGCGCGCCGACGTTGGCGAGGAGCGCGACCGGGCCCGCGGGCTTGTTCTGAAGGGCCTTGAGGATGGGCTTGTCGTACCCGCCCGGCTCGAAGACGACCATGCCCGCCGCCTCGATGATGGCCACCGCCTGCTCGGCGTTCTCGTCCGCGATCTGCTGGACATAGGCGCGCGCCACCTCCAGGCTGGTGATGAGCTCGTCCGCCTTGACGTTGCGGAGCGCCGCCGCCCCCTTGGCGCGGTTGACCGCGATCTGCTGGGCAGCGTCGAAGGCGTCGATGCGCGCCTCGAGGACGGCGAGCGGGGGGCTCGGGCTCGCGAAGAGCCCGGGGTGGCCCATGAGGCCGTTGTAGATGCCCTTGGCGCGCGAGAGCAGGTCCGGGAAATTGTTCCTCTTGAGCGCGAGGAGCGCCCTCTTGCGACGAGACGTGGCCATGACCGATTCCTCCTCTGGCTCGCGCCGTGGAGCGCGAGGCGGGGCGAATGTCGAGCAGAGCCCCGCCCGCCGGGAGCCCGCCGAAGGGTCGTTGCTCGGCCCTCGATCTGCTTGGGTCCACAGGAGGGATTTCCGATTTACCTCCCGGCGATTTTTTTGAGAGGGAGGTCGTTTTTTTTCGAGAGGGTGAGGTTTCTCACGGAGCAGGGACAGAGGGGCCCCTTGGCTTCATCCCGAGCGAGGGCCCATCCGTCGCAGCCTCCCTGCCTTGCGGAGCGCGTGGAACCTCGCGGACAGGGACTCGGCGAGCTTCGGGTGGTCGAGGAGCACACCGGCCTCGATGTTTCGCTCCTGTGCTGCCTCGGTGAAGTTGGCGGAGGTAACCAGCGCCCACCGGCTGTCGACCACGACGCACTTCGCGTGCAAGCTCGTGCGGGCGGCCCCGCCCTTGCGCGACTCGGGGTCGTAGTAAAGGTGGGGCAGCGGCACGTCCTCGGGCCAGTGCTCGCGCGCGAAGCCTTCGAGGTAACGGTCCACGTCGGCCTGCTCGTCCGCGGCGAGCCCTGTCTTCGACGTGAGGTTCACGTACACCTCCACGCGCAGGCCCGGCCGCTCGCGCATCCGCCGGGCGAGCGGGGCGAACACGGCGCGCCCGTTGTAGATCACGAAGGTCGACACGATCACGTGCTGCTCGGCCCGCGCGAACAGCCCGTCGAGCACCATCCGGGTATCGCGGATCGACGGCGCCCCCTCGGTCGCGCCGCTCCACACGAGCTGCGCGGCCGCGGCGAAGCGGTCCGCCGCGCGCCGCCGCTCGCGCGACAGCCTCCGCAGCATCCAGGCGATCACCGCCGGATCGGTCGCCCCGAGGCCCGCGAGCATCTCGGCGGCCTCCGGGCCTGCGCCGGTGAGCTGCACGTCGACGGCCGAGTAGGGCGCCACGAGCCGCCCATCGGAGAGCGCCTGCGCCAGCGCGTCCAGGTCGGCGGGGTTCGCGTGATCGAGCCAGCGATCGGGGCTCATGGCGAGAAGAAGGCCGCGTCGGCGCAGTCGATGGTGGGCACCACCAGGGACCGGTCGAGGTAGGTGTTCATCCGCTCGCACGAGGGCTCGGAGATGAGGAGACAGCCGTGGCAGGAGGCGCCGTCGAGGAAGCGGTCGGCTCCTCCGAGCTCGGTGTCGGGCAGGTGCGCCGCGCACACCGGATCGTTGGCGCAGAGGCGCCCGAGCCCGAGCGCTCGCTCCAGATAACGATCGAGGTGCCGCCCCACCTCGCACAACCCCCCGAGCGAGCCCTCGGCGCCGGGGGACGCCGTGTACAGCAGGATGCCCGAGCCCGACGCGCCCGCGTAGATGCGCTCGCGGATCGAGCTCGCCGAGTAGCCGCACTCGAGCGAGACGGCCGTGATCAACAGGTGCGCGAGCGAGTGCAGCATCACGAAGCGCGGCGTCGCGAAGTCGGGGCGCTGGCGCTTCCGGTCCTCCCGCTGGGCTTGCCACAGCGCAAACCCGCGGCGGAGCAGCGCCGCGCGCCGCCCGACCCCGGGGCTCTTCGTCTCCCACGCGGCGAGCTTCTCTTCATCGAGCGAGAAGAAGAACCCCTCGCCGTAGTTCTCCACCGCGGGAAGCCAGGTCAACGGCTCGTCGAGGCGGGCCACCTCGGCGCCGATGTCCAGCTCGCCGTCGCGATCGGTCGTCCGCGGCTCGAACCGGGTGAAGCCGGCCAGCGCGCGCACCTCGCAGAGCCGGTGCACGAGGACCACCCGGTCCACCTTGGCCATCGCCCCCTCCGTCTTCTTGCCGCCGAGCAAGAGCCGGCGCGCGTAAAAGCGACCGTTCGGCTGGTCTTGCCCCGCCGACGGCGGACAGCTTTGCAGCACCTCGATCTCGGCGTCCTTCACGCTCTTGCGCGCCACCGGGCGGCCCTCGCGCCGCCGCAGCACCTCGGCGAACGCCGCCTCGCTCGACACCCCTTCGAGCGGCACGCCTACCGGGGCTTGCATCTCGCGCAGCATATCGATCATGGCCACGCTCTTCACCGCCTTGATCAGCTCGAACACCTGGGACACCTTGTCGCGCAGCTCGGCATCGCCGTCAGGGATGTGGATGACGCTCGCCGGCACGGGGAAGAACGCGTGGCTTGCCGATCGGAGCAAGAGCCGCATCGGCTCGCTGCATTGCTCGCGGTGCCCCTCGCCGAGCCAGGGGCGCTTGCCCTCGCAGTAGCCGAGGATGGGCGGCTGCTTCGGCTGGCCCTCGGCCGGCTTCACGTAGCGCTGCGCGGCGAGGCTCATGCGCACGCTCTCGCCGCAGCCGCTGCACGTCACGCGCACGTCGGCGAGGTCGCCGCTCGCCCCGGCCTCGTCCACCCAGAGCACCGCGCGCCGGCAATGGGGGTTGTTCCGGTGCACGAAGTCGATCCAGTCGAGATCGTCGATATGCCCGAACCGGCAGGCGCGGGTGAAGCGCACCGGCTGCACCTTGCTCGCCTTGCCCTTGCCACCCTTGCACTTGTGCCCTTGCCCATCGAGCTGGGTTTGCCGGAGCAACCGCCGCGGCGCCGCGCCGTCTCGCCGCTCGGGCTGGTCCGCGTCGGCCCAGCAGCGCTCGTTCTGGCAGATGAACCACTCCGGAAAGCGGAACGCCTTGATCCACTGCCGGTCCGGATCGTCCAGATCCCGCGCTTCTCCGACCGGCGGCGCGTAGAGCTCCACCTGCTCGAAGCCGGCGTGGCGCGCGAGCATCGCGGTCAAACGATCTTCGACGATCTTCGGCCCCTTCGCCCACCAGGAGAGCCCGGCGACGATGGCGGCGTCGTCCACCAGGTCGAGCAGCGCGCCTGGGCCGAAGGTGGACACCACCTGGCTGTGACGGACGCTCCCATCGGGCCGGCGGTCGCGAAAAGGTACGCCCACCTTCCAGAGATCACGGCTCACTTGGTCCCCTCCTCGGCGATGGCGCTCTGCTTGAGCGTCGTCACATACACGTCCACCGCACCTTCCACATCGCGCATCGAGCGATTGGCCACGAAGCGCCGCTCGTGCTTTTCGCACTCGCCGAGCTCTCGATCGAGCGGCATGCGGAGAAGCGGCCGTTTGCCCGCCTGCCCCTCCTCGAAGCGCTGGTACGAGAGCCCCTCTCCCTTGTGCCGGTCGTCCGCGGCGACGCGCGACCAGGCGTCGAGCAGGGTCGCGATCCGCTGCCGGAGGTCGGCCTTGATCTCGTCGATCGGATCGTCTCCGGCCTCGCCCTTCTTGTGGGCTTCGAGGCGGGCCACGAGCACATCGCCGAGGAAGCCGAGGTCTTGCTTCACGCCGTCAATCGCTGCGGCCGCGTCCGGCGCGGTGAGCCGCGGGTCGCCGAAGCGGGCCAGGGCGACCGCCACCGCGGAGAGCCCCCGATCGATCGCCCGCGGCGAAAATGGCGTGACGCTGCTCGCCTCCACGCCCCGGTAGAACGAGTCATGGTAGGCGGCGAAGTGCTCGAAGTGCGATCGATCGCGGGGTTTGTGCGCGTTGAGCAGCACCACCACGAGGCCCGGACGCGACGCATCGCGGCCCACCCGGCTCGTGGCCTGGATGTACTCGGCCGTCGTCTTCGGCTGTCCGCACACCACCATCAGGCCGAGGCGGCTGATGTCGAGGCCGACGGAGATCATGTTGCTCGCGAGCGCCACGTCGACCGGCGCCCGGCCCTTGACCTTGCTCGCGAACTCCTGGCCCAAACGCTCCTTGGCGATCTTCACCTTGTCGGTCGGCTCGCGGCTCGTGGCTCGATGCACTCGAAATCGATCGTGCGGTTGACGAAGCGGGGCGATGTCTCGCCGGCGCGCCTCGCCGGGAGAGCTGGAGCAGGCGGCCCCGCACCTCTTCTTCGACGATTCGCCGCGAGCCGCCGAGCTCGCGCAGGCTGTTGAAATAACCCACCAGGGTCATGTACGGGTCGGCCGCCGAAGGGTCTTGATCGTAGGCTTTCTTGGCCGCCGAGAGCAGCACCAGATAGACGCGCATCAGGAGCACCTTCTGGCTCCGGCCCGGCGCGGCGATGCCCACGTAGAGCCGCGCGTTGCTCTTCGGGTTGCTCTTCACCGGCGTCACCGTCTCGGCGAAGAACGAGGCGCGCCTGTCCGGTCCAGGCGGCGGGAAGATGTCCACCCGCGCCCTCCCGAAGAGGGCGCGAATCTGCGGCTGCGCCCGCCGGACCGTGGCGGTCGAGGCGACGATCTTCGGGCGGATCGGCGCCTCCGGGCGCCCGGGGATCGTGCGGGCGCTGAGGTGGTCGATGGCCGTCTCGTAGAGGCCCACCATGGTGCCGAGCGGGCCGGAGATGAGGTGCAGCTCGTCCTGGATGATCAGATCCGGTGGGAGGAGCGGCGCCGGCAGCGCCCTGGCCTCCGGCGGCTTCTGCGCCGCGCCGTAGAAGCCGAGGTGGTTACTATGCGTGACCCCGCGGCCGAGGAGCAAGCCCGTCTTGCCGATCCAGGGCAGGCCCGCGAACTTGTCGACGGTGGCGATGAGAAAACCCGGCAGCTCGCGGTAAATCTCGTCGTCCACCGCGAGGACCGGGATGCCCTCGGGGTGGTCTTTTTGCCACTTGAAGGGGCAGCGCGTGGAGGTGCACTGGATGCGGAGCTGCTGCGGGGCGTCGCTCGACGGCTTGAGCGAGAAGGTGTCTTGATTGAAGGGCTCGCCGCACCAGGGGCACTTGTCGAGCGGGACGGGAGAGGGGTTTTGCTTCGGGTCCTTGGCGAAGGCGAGGACCCTCGCCCGGGCGGTGGTGTCGTCGCGATCTTTCTCCCCGCCGAAGCGGTTCGGCGTCGCCGCCTTGCCGACCCAGAGGCCGATGGAGAAGCGGTGCGGGCCGAGCTTGTCAGGCGCTTTGCGGCGCTCGATCTCCAGGGCGCAGATCAACGTGGCTGCCCGCTCGAGCTGGTCGAGCGTGAGGAGGCGCAGGGTATACCGCATGAGGACGGTGACCCCGGCCGAGGCGAGGCCCGGGTGGGTGAGTCGGCGGAGCGCCAGGGTGAACGCGGCGAGGCCGAGATAGGCCTCCGTCTTGCCACCGCCGGTGGGG
>JAXLYT010000075.1:0-53870 GCA_046351295.1 Byssovorax sp. | reverse complement strand
ACCTTGGGCGAAGTGAGCACCTTGCCGCCCCCGCTCACCACCTGCGGCGCGGCCGGGTGATCGGCCGGCACGAAAGAGCCTCCGCCGGTGCTCGCGGCGTCGCCGCCCGCGCCGCCCGCGCCGCCGGTGCCCGCTGCGCCGCCCGTGCCTGCGCCGGTGGACGAGGCGCCGGTGGTGCCGCTGGTCTCGGCGGGGGAGGAGCCTCCGCAGGCGGCGAGGAGCAGGCTCTGGGAGACGACGAGCGAGGCGAGGATCGAGCGGGAAATGCGCATGAGAGAGACCCCTCGGGCAAGGAGCTAAGGGAAGGTGATCGCCTGTATCAAAGCGCAGCGCCGGGGCGTTGGCGAGGCGTGACGTGGACGGTGGAAATTTCGAATATGCGCGGCGGGCCGCGACGACCTCCGTGACGGGCCGTGCGCCTTCGGCGATGATGCGCGTGGAGGCGCGCATGAGCGAGGTCCAAGGCAAGAAGATCATCGTCCGGTTCGAGGGCAAGACCTGCATCCACGCGCGGCAGTGCGTGCTCGGCCGGCCCGACGTGTTCGTGCCCAACGCGCCCGGCGAGTGGATCCACCCCGACGAGGCGTCGCCCGAGGACATCGCCGCGCTCGCGAAGAGCTGCCCTTCGGGGGCGATCACCTACGAGCGGCTCGACGGCGGCGAGCAGGAGCAGGCGCCGAAGGTCAACCTCGCCCGCGTGCGCGAGAACGGGCCGATCGCGCTCCACGGCGAGCTCCAGATCGAGGGGCAGGAGCCGCGTTTCCGGGCGACCCTCTGCCGCTGCGGCGCCTCGAAGAACAAGCCCTTCTGCGACGGCGCGCATGCGGCGATCGGCTTCCAGGCCACCGGCGAGCCGCCGACCGCCGAGTCGCAGCCGCTCGCCGCGCGCAGCGGTCCGTTGGTGGTCAAACCACTTCGCAACGGCCCGGTGCTCGTGACGGGCAACGTGGAGGTCGTCTCGGGCACGGGGCGCACCGTCCACCGCACCCAGAAGATGGCGCTCTGCCGCTGCGGCGCGTCGGCCAACAAGCCCTACTGCGACGGCTCGCACGCGCGGGTGGGGTTCAGCTCCGACTAGTTGGAGCTCCAACGAAACCCGAGCTCCGAACCGCGCGCGCGAGCTAGCGGAAGACGTGGCCTTTGCCCAGCGCGGAGATCAACGCATCCGGTCGTCGCGATCAGATCGAGAGCCCGTACCCGCGGCCGAGGGCGGCGGCGAAGAGGTTGCACGCGGCGTGGAAGACGACCGGCGCGCCGATGCCGCGGGTGCGCTGCCTGAGCCAGCCGAAGAGGAGCGCCGGGAAGAACACGGCGAGCCGCGCGGGGTGGCGGATCGTGAGGAAGTGGCCGACCGCGAAGATGAGCGAGGCGAGGAGCCAGCCGGGGCCGAGGTCGGCGCCGAGGACGCGCCAGCGCGGGGGGAAAGCGCGGTCGAGCTCGGTCTGGAGGTACCCGCGGAAGAAGGCTTCTTCGGGCAGCGCGATCACCACGACCTGGCCGGCGATCTCGTCGAAGGCCGAGGGCGGCAGGTGAAAGGCGAAGGCGTGGCGCGGGTGCCAGAAGAGGCGGTAGCCGATCCAGAAGAGGGGAAAGATCAGGGCGATGAGCCCGATCACCCAGGCGAGCGCGACGAGGGCCTCGCGCGCGATCCGCTTCGGATCGAGGGCGGAGGGCTCCAGGAGGCCGCCGAGGGAGAGGCCGTGCGCGCGGATGGTCGCCTCGTCGTGGCGGAGGACGAGCCACCAGGTCGCGGCGAGGAAGCTCATGCCGACGAGCGTCGCGGCGTAGCGATCCGGGGCGAGGGTGGAGACCGCGGTGACGACGATCGTGGTGAGGAGCGCGGCGAGGAGCGGGCGGGCAGCGCCGTTCGGGCCTTCGTCCGCCGGCGGGGAGGCCGGCGCGGGGGGAGCAGGAGCGTCGGGCGGGCTGGTCACCGGGGGCTCCGGCAGGGTAGTGCGAGCGCCCGGAAAATCTCGCGGAGAAATTGCGAGCCCCGGGGGCTGCCGGCCAAGATCGTGCTGGAAGACCCGGGTTTTTTCGTCTTCCGGGCCTCGCCGGGTAGAGTGCTTCGCACGTGCCTACCCGTCGCCTGCTCGCCCCGCTGCTCCTCGGCGCGCTCGCCTCGATCGCCGCGCTCGCGCGCCCGGCCGAGGCCTTCTCGCCCTACCTCGTGGTGCCCGATCCGGCCGTCGCCGAGGCGAGCCCGGCGTATCGCTACGCCAACCTCGCCGACGACGAGGCCCTGGCGGAGCTCGGGCGGCGCAAGATCTTGTTCGAGCGCATCGAGGGGCCGGTCGCGCCCGGCGTGCGCGCGCCGGTGCGGCTGACCGGGCGGCTGCATGGGGTGAACTTCCACTCGGCGCTGCCGCCCGAGCAGCGGGTGCGCAGCGTGTACGAGATCCTCGATGCCCGGCTGGCGCTCGCGCTCGACGATTTCGCGGCCGTGCTGGAGAAGCACGACATCGACGAGGTGGTTCATTTCTCGCTGTACCGCCCCAACGTGGCGCCGGGCGAGCATGTGCCGGACGAGGAGCCCGCGGCGCAGGCGGCGGTCCCTGCGGTGCGGCCGCGCGCGAGCCAGGTCGCGCAGAAGCCCGCCCCCGGCAAGGCGCCCTCGCCCGCGAAGGCGCCCTCGCCCGCGAAGGCGCCGCCCTCGCTCGGCAAGGGCGCGATCGACGCAGGGAAGGGGAGCACGGCCTCGATCGCGGGCCGCAAGCAGAAGGGCGATCCGGGCGCGATCGCGCCGAAGGCGACCGCGCTCAAGGCACCCGCGCCGAAGGCGATCGTGCCCGACGCGCCGAAGGCGATGGCTCCGAAGGTGGTCGCGCCGGCTCGCGGCCCGGTCGCGCATCGCGACCCGGCGCCGCCTTCCCGGCAGACCTGGGCGCCGCCGGGGACGCGGCACCCGGCCGGGCTCGCCATCGACGTGGGCCTCCTCCACAAGCGCGACGGCCGGTGGCTCAGCGTGGCCGGGCACTTCCACGGGCACCTCGGCGATCGCACCTGCGGCGATGGGGCGCCGGCGCCGGAGGACGCGGATGCGCGCGAGCTCCGCGCCATCCTCTGCGAGTCGAGCGAGCTCGGCGTGTTCACCTACATGCTGACGCCCAACTACAACGCGGCGCACTTCGACCACTTCCACCTGGAGATCAAGCCCGGGGTGCGCTGGTTTCTGGTGCACTGATCGGCCGTTCAACCGGGGGCGAGGCAAGGGGGGAGACGGCCTCGAAAAAAAATCGACCGGCCTCACGCAACGATCGACCTCCTCGATCCGATATCTCATCAGGGCCCCAGGAAAGGGCGCCCTGGGAGGTCGGGCATGGAGCTTCGTGAAATCGGGGACGTCGGGATCAACCCTCTGGCCGGGACGCGGTACACCGCGCTGCGGCTGATCGGAGGAGGCAGCTCGTCGGAGGTGTACGACGCGGCGGGGCCGGGCGGGCTGCGCTTCGCGGTCAAGGTGCTGCGCACGGCGCTCGCCGGGACGCGCGAGGCGGTGTTTCGCCTGGAGCAGGAGGCGCGCGTGCTCTCGTCGCTCCAGCACCCCAACCTGGTGCGCGTGCTCGACGTGGGGCTCACGCCCGATGGGCGGCCCTTCTTCGTCATGCCGCGTCTTTCGGGGGAGACCTTGCGGCAGCGCCTGCGCCGCGAGGGGCCGCTCGCGCCTGCGCTCGCATGCTCGCTCCTCGGCGGGATGCTCGAGGGGCTCGATCGGGCGCACGAGCAGGGCATCGTCCACCGCGATCTCAAGCCGGCGAACCTCTTCCTCGTGGCGCGGCCCAGGGTGATCGGGGGCGCGGGGCGGCCGATCGTGGAGCGGCCGGTGGAGCGCTGCGTGCTGCTCGATTTCGGCATCGCCAAGCACCCGCACATGGCGGGCGATCCGACGACGGGCGCGCACATGATCGGCACGCCGCGCTACCTCGCGCCGGAGCAGATCCTCGGCGGCCGGGTCGACGCGCGGACCGACGTGTACGCGGCGGGGCTCGTGCTCTTCGAGATGGTCACCGGCGAGAGCCCCTTCGACGCGAAGGACCCGATCGACCTGATGCACGCGCACCTCGAGGTCGCGCCGCGTCGGCTCGGCCAGCGGGCCCACGTGAGCTGGGAGCTCGCCCACGCGGTCGGTCGCGCGCTGGAGAAGCGGCCCGATCGGCGCTGGCCCTCGGCGCGCGCGTTCGCGGCGGTGATCGAGCGCGCGGCGGCATGCGAGCTGTTGCGCGCGCAGCCGGGCCCGTACGACAGCGAGCCCCTGCGCGAGGTGGCGTGATGGACGCGCCCGGTTCGATCTCTCTCCCCGCGCTCGCGAGCGATGCGTTCCCGGTGCTCATCGACCCGGGGACGGTCTCCTTCGCGCCGATCGCGCGTCGGGGCCTCTCGCTGCGCGATCGCCGCGTCGAGCCCTCGTGGCAAATGCTCGCGATCGGGGATCGCTTGCCGGGGACACCGTACCGGGTGCGAGCGCTGATCGGGCTGGGCGGGATGGGCGAGGTGGTCGAGGTGAGCGAGGTGAGCGAGGTGGACGAGGAGGGCGCGAAGGGGCCGCGCCGGGCGCTCAAGGTGCTCCACCCGCGCCACCGCGGCCGGGCCGATCTCGCGGCGCGCATGGAGCGTGAAGGGCGGGCGCTCGCCCGGGCCGCGCACCGGAACCTGGTGCGCGTGCTCGGGCAGGGCGCTCTCGCGGACGGGCGGCCGTACCTCGTGATGGAGCGGCTCGCCGGGCACGACCTGCGCGTCGAGCTGCGCCGTCACGGGGCGCTCCCCGCGCGCCGGGCGATCGCGCTCGCCGCGCAGGCCCTCGACGGCCTCGCGGCGGTGCATGCGGCCGGGCTCGTGCACCGGGACATCAAGCTGGAGAACCTCTTCCTGTGCGAGGATGGGACGCTCAAGGTGCTGGATCTCGGGCTCGCCAAGGTCGTCGAGGGTTCGGCCGGCGAGGCCTCCCTCACGGCGGCGGGCGTGTGCTTCGGCACGCCGCGCACCATGGCGCCCGAGCAGCATGTCCTCGAGCCGGTGGACCATCGCGCCGATCTCTACGCGATGGGCGCCGTCCTCTTCGAGCTGTGCACCGGGCGCGGCCCCTTCGACGAGCTCGGCCCCGAGCCCCTGGCGCTGCGCTACGCCCACTGCCGGAAGGACCCGCCGCGGCCCGGGGCGATCGCGCCGCGCCCCCTGGATCCAGGGCTCGACGCGATCATCCTCCGCGCGCTCTCCAAGTCGCCCGCCGCGCGCTTCCAGACCGCGGGCGAGATGGCGGCGGCGCTGCGAGCCTTGAGCGCGCGCCCGGAGGCGCCGCGCTCGGGCAGCATTCCGCGCGCCTCTTCGCGCTTGGCCCGCGTCCTCGGCCCGGCGCTCCTCGCCGGCCTCGCGGTGATGCTCTTCGCCCTCGGCGTGGCCTTCGGCCGCGCGCTCCCGGCGAAGGTGGCGCCGCCCGGTGCCGTAACGTCCCCGCAGATCCAGGGAATTTCGAACGATCCGGGGCCGTGATCGTTCTGGTGTAAGCCTCGCCCGAGGCTTCCGTTATCCTCGGCGAACCGACGATACGGAGGAGACGATGAACGCGACGCGACGAGTTGGGCTGGCTCTGGGGATCATGGCGCTGCTCTCGACCCTGACGGGCTGCGGCGGCGAGGCCGGCGTGGCGATGTCGCCTGCGAAGAGCCCCGGCCCCGCGGCCGAGGTCACGGTCACGAGCCAGGGGCAGCCGAGCTCGGCGCCCGCGCAGCCGGGCTACTACGGCGGCGGCCGCTCCGCGGACATGTCGCCTCCTCCCCCCGCGCCGCGCGAGGCGCCCGCGGGCGACTCGGCGGCCCGCGCGCAGCGCAAGGAGGCGGAGTCCCGCCCCGGCCTCGGCACCGAGTGGGGCGAGACGCGCTTCTCGCGCATCTCCACCGTGCCCTTCGTCCGCAACGACCCGACGCAGCCCTTTGCCACCTCGGCCCTGTTCTACAACGACGAGGAAGGCGCCCGCGCGATGGCCAGCAACGCCGGCTTCAAGCGCTGGTCGGGCGGGCAGTTCTCGGTCGCGAGCAACATCGTCTCGATCGGCCTGCGCGACGAGCGGGGCGGCTTTTTGAGCGGCTTCATCGCCGGCGGCAAGAACTACATCGTCGGCGAGGCCGGCCACCGGTACACGATCGTCGTCCGCAACAACACCGACAGCCGCCTCGAGATCGTCCTCTCGGTCGACGGCCTCGACGTGCTCGACGGCAAGCCCGCGAGCTTCAGCAAGCGCGGCTACCTCATCGACCCGCGCGGCGAGGTCGAGGTCGACGGCTTCCGCCAGAGCATGGACACCGTGGCCGCCTTCCGCTTCGGCTCGGTGCGCAACTCCTACGCCGGCCAGAAGACGGGCGACACCAGCAACGTGGGCGTGATCGGCATGGCCGTCTTCAACGAGCGCGGCACCAACCCCTTCCCCTGGACGCAGGACGAGGTGCAGCGCCGCCAGGACGCGAACCCCTTCCCCGGCCAGTTCGCGACCCCTCCGTGATCGCGTGATCGATCCCGCGTGATCGATCCTTCGTGACCTCGCTCCGCCCGCCGCGCCGCGCAAACCCTTCGCGCGGCGCGCGCATTTCGCGCCTCCTCTTCTCGATTTGCGCCTCGCCGCGCGGCCGGCACGCCCTTCGCAGTCGGGCCGGCCATGACGCCCCGCCCCACGCCGCTCCACGAGCCGCACAAGATCAAGACCGTCCGCCTCGTCGCCTTTCCCACCCTGGAAGAGCGCAAGAAGAACCTGCTCGCGGCCCACTTCAACGTTCACAACCTGACGCCCGCGCAGGTCACCTTCGACCTCTGCTCCTACGGCACGAGCGCGATGAGCCAGGAGCAGCTCGCCGGCCAGCTCGTGGGCGACGAGGCCTACGCCGGGGCGCGCAACTTCGACAACCTCGTCCGCGCCGTGCGCGGCGTGCTCGGCCACACCTACGTCTGCCCGACGCACAACAACCTCGGCGCCTTCAAGATCCTGGTCGCCACGGTGCTCGCGCCGGGCTCGACCGTCCCGACCAACGCCCGCAGCCTCGGCGACATCCTCGCGCCGCGCGGCCTCTCCACGCCCGAGGTGCGCGACGCGAAGGCGCCCGTGTTCACCGGCGACGTCGATCTCGCGGCCCTCGCCGAGGTGCTCGCCGCGGGCCAGGTCTCGATGATCGTCATGCAGGCCTTCGCCGACGGCCAGCACCCGCAGAGCCTCGGTAACCTCCGCGCCGTGCGCAGGCTCGCCGACAAGCACGGCGTGCGCCTCGCGCTCGACGCCTCGCGGATCATCGAGAACGCCTGGTACATCCAGCGCCACGAGCCCGGCCAGGTCGACACGCGGGTGGCCGAGATCGTCGAGCAGTGCGCCAAGAGCGCGCACCTGATCGTGCTCGACGGCGCGCAGGATCCGAAGTGCAACGCGGGCGGCGTGCTCACCACCGACAACCCTGCGGATCACGAGCGCTTCATCGAGGAGGTGGTGGTCTACGAGGGCCTGCACACCTACGGCGGCATGGCCGGTCGCACGATGGAAGTCCTCGCGCGCGGCATCGAGGAGATGGTCGACGAGGCCGAGGTGCAGTGGGTGATGCACCAGACCGAGGCCTTCACCGCCATGCTCCGCGACGCCGGCGTGCCGCTCGAACGCGGGTGCGACGGCGCGTACCTCCTCGCCGATCGCTTCCTCCCGCACCTCTCCGCGCACCCCGCGCATGCCCTCGGCGCGGCCCTCTACCTCACCTCGGGCATGCGCGCCGTGCCCACCGGCCGCGTCGGCCAGGATCACAAGCTCCCGGTGCAGATCCCCCGGCTCGCGATGACCAGCCGCCAGCTCGAGCGGATCGCCGCGGCGATCATCGCCCTGTACGAGCGGCGCGATCACGTGGTGGCCGTCGACATGCTCGCCCCGGCCACCTGGCACGATCAGCTCCGCTTCCGCTCCGTGTTCGCCGATCTCCCGTCGTTCGACTGGGACACCTATCCCTTCGTCATCCACACGATCGAGCGGGTCGGCGAGCTGTCGCGCGAGCAGCGGGAAAAGGCGATCCGCGAGGCGGGCTACAACACCTTCCTCCTCCGCTCGGCCGACGTGACGATCGATCTGCTCACCGACTCCGGCACCTCGGCGATGAGCACCGACCAGTGGGCCGCCTACGACGCCGCGCGGGCCACGCCCTGCACCTCCGAGGCCTACCAGCGCTTCGTCGCGGTGATGCGCGAGGTCTACGGCTACACGCACATCCTCCCGACGCACCAGGGCCGCGCGGCCGAGCATGTGCTCAGCCAGAGCATGATCAAGAAGGGTCAGCTCGTGCCGGGGAACATGTATTTCACCACCACCAAGGAGCACCAGGAGCTCGCCGGCGGCGTCTTCGTCGACGTGATCGTCGACGAGGCCCACGACCCGGCGAGCAACTTTCCCTGGAAGGGCAACGTCGACATGACGAAGCTCTCCGCGCTCGTCGACAGGCACGGCGCCGGGCAGATCGCCTATCTGTCGCTCGAGCACACGGTGAACATGGCGGGCGGGCAGCCGGTGTCGATGGACAACATGAAGGAGGTCTATGCCTATTGCTCCTCCCGCAACATCCCCGTCTTCATCGACGCGACCCGCTCGGTGGAGAACGCCTTTTTGATCCAGGAGCACGACCCGCGCTATGCCCGCACCCACGTGCGCGACATCCTCCGGGAGATGATGGCGTATGGGGACGGCTGCACGGTGTCGGGCAAGAAGGACTTCTTGATCAACATCGGAGGGCTGCTCGCCTTCAAGGACAGCGCAGCCTGGGCCTCGCGGGCGGAGGACTTGCTCCGCGTGTTCGAGGGGAGCGTGACGAGCGGTGGGCTCGCCGCCGCCGATCTCGCGGCGATGGCCCGCGGCGTGGAGGAGATGCTCGACGATCGCTACGTGCGCTCGCGCGTCCACCAGACGGCGAAGCTCGCGAACCTCTTGATCGAGGCCGGCGTGCCGATCGTCATGCCCCCCGGCACCCACGCGATCTTCCTCGACGCCAAGCGCTTCTTGCCCCACATCGATCAAGACGAGTACCCCGCCCAGCGCCTCGCCGCCGAGCTCTACGTGGAGACGGGGGTGCGCGCCATGGAGCGAGGGAACGTGTCGAAGGGCCGCGATCCGGCGACGGGAAAGAACCACCGTCCGAAGCTCGAGCTCGTGCGCTTGACCATCCCCCGCCGGGTCTACACGCACGATCACATGAAGGCCGTGGCCGAGGGGATCATCCGGTTGTACGAGCGGCGCGCGTCGATCAAGGGCCTGCGCTTCGTGCACGAGCCCCCGCACCTGCGCTTCTTCCAGGCGCGGTTCGCCCCCATCGCGTGATCGTCAATCGAGGTGCACGCCGCCGAGATCGGCCACCACCCAGGTCATCCCCATGACCGCCCGGGCAAAGCGCGGATAATCGAGCGTATCCGGGCGGTCCCCCTCGGTGTGGTAATACGGATTGCGGAACACCGCCGTGTCCGACACCATCACCGCCGGATACCCCTGCTCCCAGAAGGACCAGTGATCGCTCCACCCCACACCCGGGATGACCCCGGGCACCGCCGCCCCCTCCGAGGGCAGGCGCCCATGCGCCCGAAAGACCTCCACCGTGTGGCGGACGAGAGAGCGCGAATCGACGTTGCCGACGAACGCCAGGAAATTGCCCGTGCTCGGGTAGATGATGTCGAACGGAAAAGGGTACTTCTGGCTGTCCGGCGCGTCGCGATAATACCCGATGCTCTCCAGGCTGATCATCGCCACGATGTTCTCGTTGCGGGCTTTGCAAGCGCGCGCATAAACCAGGCTGCCCATGGTGTCCGTCCAGAAATAGGGCGGCTCTTCATCCGCGAAGGCCACGAAGCGGAGCGTGCGCTCGGGCTTCTCCTTCGCGAAGGTGCGCGCGAGGGCGAGTAAGGCCGCGGTGCCGCTGCCGTTGTCGTCCGCGCCCGGCGCGCCCATGGCCGCGTCGTAGTGCGCGCCGATGACCACGATCTCCGCGGGCTTCGTGCTCCCGGTGATCACGACCTCGAGGTTCTCGGCCTGCTGGCCGGCGACGGCGTACGGCAGGTGGTGGACCTCGTAGCCGGCGGACGAGAGGGCATGCTCGATATGCTCGATCGCGCGGGTGAGCGTGCCTGCGTTCGCGTGGTTGCGCTCGCCGATGGTGCCGGCGAGCGCCTGCACGTCGGCGCGCCGCTCGCCCTCGTAGCGGGCCTCGCGCGCGTCGAGGGGCGGGAGCGGGCCCGCAAGGCTCCGGCCGGGCATGGTCGTGCACGCGAGCAAGAGCAGCGCGAGGATCGCGGTGATCGAGAGCAAGGTCGCGAGGGTGACCTTGGCGACGCGGGGCTTCGGGCGATCGCGACGGTGGGTGGAGGGCACGAGGAGAGTATGGCACGGCGCCGGGCCATAGCCGGAGCGCAGGGCGCCCATGCAGCAAATGTATGAGGGCCGCGACGGTGCAGCCCCCATACTCGGACCATGACGACACGGCTCCATGCTCCTCGACGGGTGGTCCCGCTCCTCCTCACGCTCGGTGTGCACCTCGGCTTCGCGCGCGACGCCGCCGCGACGACGTTCGTCGGCGGGCCCATGAACGCGAACACCACCTGGACCGCCGCGGCGAGCCCGTACGAGGTCACCTCGACCATCACGGTCGCGGGCTCCGCGCGCCTCACGATCGAGGCGGGGGTCGTGGTGCGCTTCCGGAGCAGCACGGGCCTTCAGATCGGCCACCCGCAATTCGACTACTGCGAATCGACCTGTCTCGAGATCGGCCGCTTGACGGTGCTCGGGACGGCCGCGAGCCCGGTCCTCTTCACGTCGAAGTCGGGCCTCTCGGGGGACTGGCGAGGCGTCTCCTTCGGCCCCGCGTCGGACTACTCGCAGGTCGGCGCGTCGCTTTCGTTTTTGACCGTCGAAAAGGCCGGGCAGCCGCAGCTCGTGCTGGGCCCTGCCACACCCGGCATCTCGCTCCGCGAGACGGGTCACCATTTTCTCTGGAGCCATGTGTCGACCAACAGCGGGACCGGCGATGGCCTCCGCCTCGTCGACTCCGAGCTGGTCTTCTCGGAGGCGAGCGCCCTCTCGAACGGCGGGGTGGGCATTCGCGCCACGGGATCTCACGTCGACATGACGAGCGCGACCGTCAGCGGCAACGCGCAGGGAGGCGTGGTCTTGCAGGATGTCTCCGGGGCCATGTCCAAGAGTCACATCCTGGGAAACACGGGCGTCGGGGTGACGCTGGCGGAGTCGTCCCAGACCTTCACCGATGAGCACCCGTTCGCCATCACGAGCAACGAGATCAGCGGAAACGGCTCGTACGCGATCACGTTCTTCTTCAAGAACCGCCCGCAGATCGCTGGCAACACCCTGAATGGAAACACCAGGCCGGGGATTCGCGTGACCGGCGGGACGGTGATCATCCCCGCCCCGTGGCACAAGCAGATCGGTGAGTCGAACTTCGACGTGGTGAGCGAGCCGGTTCGCCTGACCACGCACAATCCCCTGGTGATCGACGCCGGCTGCGTCGTCCGCTTCGGCAGGCACCTGGGGCTCGAGATCGGCCCGCCGGGCGGCGGGTATGGCACGCTCGTCGCCAGCGGGACACCGGAGAGCCCCGTCGTGTTCACCTCGTTTCCGGGGGCTGGCCCTGGATCGTGGCGCGGGCTCTTCTTCGCGCCGAACGAGCTCGGCCAGTCGAGCCTCACCAACGTCGTCGTCGAGGGAGCAGGAGACCTCTATCCACCGGATCAAGGCCCCATCGCCGACATCTCCGCCGGGATTGTCCTCCACGCCACCGGGGGACTCTTCCCCTCCTGGGAGAACGTCGAGGTGCGCGAGAGCGCCGGCGACGGCATGGACCTCTTCTATGCGGCGCTCACCTCCGTGGGCGGCGGCTTCTTCTCCAGCGCGAAGACCGGGCTCTTTGCCCTCGAGTCCACCTTCGACCTCGGCGGGGCGGAGGTCTCCGACAACGGCGAGGCCGGGATCTTCCTCTTCTCGAACACCCAGGCCCTCGTGCACGACTGCCTCATCCATGACAACGGCAGCGATGGTGTGAAGGCGCTCTCCGCCCCCTCCGTGATCACGACGAACACCATCCTCAACAACGGAGGATACGGCGTCAACTACTCCATCAACAGGGGCACGTCGATCTTCGGGAACACCCTGAGCAACAATCTCTTTCCCGGGGTGCGAGGAGAGGGTGTGTCCCTGACCCGCGACGAGGTCTGGTCGCCCCAGGCAGGCGAGCCATTCTTGACCCTCACGGACGATATCACCATTTCGAACTCGGCGGAGCTCCGGATCGAAGGCGGCCTCACCGCGATGTTTCCCTCGCAAGGCGGCCTCACCGTGGGTTACCCGGACGAGGATTGCGCGCCCGGGAGCCCGGCCAACTGCGTTGCGATCCTGGGCAGCCAGCTCACGGTGCAAGGCACCGCCTTCGCTCCCGTCGTCCTGACCTCCACCGGGGGCACACCCGGGAGCTGGCGAGGTGTGTTCCTCGGACCCGTGACGGACCAGGGCAACCTGTCCCGCATCGACTACACGATCATCGAGAACGCAGGGCAACCCCGCGCGTCGGTGAGCCAGGGGCCCACGCTCGGCGGGGCCCTCACCCTCTCGAAGACGACCGCCGTTCTGAACAACCTCACCATCGCTTTCTCGACGGGCCCGGGCATCGTGAGCGAGGCGTCGAGCCCCCTCGTGAAGAACAGCGTCGTCGCGTTCAACACCGGCGCAGGGCTGTATGCGATCAACGCCGGCGCACCATCGTTCGCGTTCGGCGTGCTGCACCAGAACGCAGCCAACGTCGCCTGGGTGCCCGCCGCGAGCACGCTGAACGCAAACCCGCTGTTCGTGAACGCCGCCGCGGGCAACTACACGCCGGGCCCGGGCTCACCCTGCATCGATTCGGGCACCTCCGTCGGCCTGCCGTTCCTCGGCGCGGCGCCGAATCGAGGAGCGATCGAGTAGTCGTCGCCGAGGTGAAGCCGCCACCGGGCAAGGCCGAGGGCGAGGGGCAGGGAGGGGCGACTCGTCGAGCTCTTCGAGGATCCAGGTGGCGAGCAGGGACTACCACTCTCCCCGCTCGTACGCCGCGAGCGCGATCACCCGTCCGGTCACGTGATCGTGCACCTGCCCTTCCTGGCAGCGCACCGTCCGCCGCTTGTCGCCGCGCATCCCCGAGCCCACCTGCTGCTTCCGCTCGGCGGAGAGCGAGCTCTCCTTCACCGAGCGCGCCTTGTCGAGCAGCCGCGCGCCCAGCACCGCCAGCGCCGTCGCCTTGTTCTGGTGCTGCGACCGCTCCGTCTCGCAGCGCACCATCAAGCCCGTCGGCAGGTGCGTGACCTGCACCGCCGTCTCGGTCTTGTTGCGCTTCTGCCCGCCGGCGCCCGAGCCCCGGCAGAAGGCGATCTTCAGCTCACGCGGGTCGATGCGCACCTCGGCCGCGGTCGGCTCGGGAAGCACCGCCACGGTGATCGTGCTCGTCTGCACCCGCCCGCGCTTCTCCGTGGGCGGTATGCGCTGCCAGCGGTGCCCGCCGGCCTCGTCGCGGAACGCTTCGAGCGCCCCGCGCCCCGTGATCCGCAGCACCACGAGCCCCGCCTGCCGCTCGCTCAATTCGAGGTCAAAGACCCCTCCGCCGCGCCCGGTTGGCGTAGATGCCCAGTTGTTTTTCCACGAGCAGCTTTGCATCGGCGCCGCCCTCGGCAGCGCGAATTTCAACGACGATCGACATGACGACCTCCACGCGGAGCCGCCTTGGGGGCTCCGATTCTGCGTCCAGTGCTGAACAATCTTTCCGTTACGAATCGGCCGAAGGCCGTTACGAATCGGCCGAAGGCCGTTACGAATCGGCCGAAGGCCGTTACGAATCGGCGGATGGCCGTACGAATCGGCCGAAGGCCGTCACGGAAAGGCAGCAGGCAGGGACGCAGGGCGGATGCGGTGCATGACCGCCCGAGGGTAGCCATGATTTTTCGTTTGGCAAGGGGGGCGCAGATCAGAGGGGCCCCGGGCGTATGTCGGGCACGCATGCCGCGTGCCGGGGTGGGTGTCTGAACATTCAACGATTCCGCGGGAAAATCGGCCTGTGACGAGACCGCGTCATGTCGCTTTGCCGCTTGACGTGCGTAGCGCGCGACCCACCCTTCACCGCACGAGGGAGGCGCCCTCGTTTTTCGAGGCGCCAAAGTCTTCCTTCGATCCACGTGCGAACGTGCAGCGTGCGCCAGTCCAGAGGGTAGGTGCTCGGTGTCGTTTCTGTCGTCTCTCCTCGCGTGGGCCAACGTCCCCTTCACCGTGGCCCTGGGCGTGGCCATCGTCTTTGCCTTGCTGCAAATGACGGGCTTGCTCGGTCTCATCGCGGGCGGGGGAGACCATGACGGCGATCACGATGTGGACGCCGATCACGACGTGGACGCCGATCACGACGTGGACGCCGATCACGACGCCGACGCAGGCGGCGATTCCGACGCCGACCACGACGCGGACGCGGATCACGACGCGGACGCCGATCAGGACGGCGATGACGACGGTGACCATGCAGCGGCCGCGCACCAGCCCGGCCTCGGCCAGCAGCTCCTCGGCAGCCTCGGCGTGGGCAAGGTCCCGCTCTCGATCATCTGGCAGACGTTTGCGGTGAGCTTCGGCTTCATGGGCGTCGCCGCCAACACGCTCACCGGTGGAGCCGAGCAGCCCCCCGCGCGCAACCTGCTCTGGGCTGTCCCGCTCGCCCTGGTCTTCGCGTATGCGACGACACGCCTCCTCGCGCGCACGCTCGCGCGCCTCATCGCCGATCCCAAGCAGGAGGCCACCTCGCGCAGGCAGCTCGTCGGGCAGACCGGCGTGGTGATCTCCAGCAAGATCGACGGCGAGTTCGGCGAGATCCGGGTCAGCGACAAGACAGGCCATGTCGTGCGCCTCGTCTGCCGCGCGCGCGACGCCGAGCGCCGCATCGCCGAGGGCAAACAGGTCGTCATCGTCGACTGGGAAAAAGAGAGCGACAGACTCTATGTCGCCCCCCTCGACGAAGACGACCCCCCTCTCGAACAGAAGCTGTGACAGGGCCAGTGGCCCCAAGAGCGCCGCGCCGCCACACGGTCTGGCCAGCGCCGACGCCACCAGGAACAGCACCGCGACCGGGAGGGAGCGGACCGCGCAGCACCTACGTTGAAGCGCGCCACCGCATCACACCAAAGACTCTGACGCTCGCCGCGTACAAGCATGTTGCGCGCATCGGGCGTCGCGGGAGAAGGCCATGAATCAGATCATCAACCACCCCAATTTCCCCATCCTCGTCTTGGCCATCGGCCTCATCGTCTTCGTCCTCACGGGCGTCGCGGTGACCATGGCCAAGTTCTACCGGCGCTGCGGCGCGGACGAGGCCCTCGTCCGCACCGGCTCCGGCGGCAACAAGGTGGTGATCGGCGGCGGCGTGACCGTCTACCCGATCCTCCACCAGCTCCTGCGCGTCTCGCTCCGCTCGATCAAGCTCTCGGTCGAGCGCTCGGCCCGCAACGCGCTCGTCACGCGCGACAAGATCCGCGCGAACGTGACCACCGAGCTCTACATCAAGGTCGAGCCCATCGCGGAGGACGTGCTCGCCGCCGCCCGCTCCTTCGGTGAGCGCAACCTCGACGAGCATGCCATCGGCGATCTGATCGAGGGCAAGCTGACGGACGCGCTCCGCTCCGTCGCGGCCAACCAGACGTTCATGGATCTGCACAGCCAGCGCAAGCAGTTCGCCGAGAGCATCCAGGTCGCCTTGGCCGAGGAGCTGAAGAAGAACGGTTTGACGCTGGAGAACGTGTCGATCACCGCGCTCGCCATGGTGCCCGTCAAGGACCTCGACCCGCAGGACGTCTTCGACGCCGAGGGCCTCCGCGCCATCACCGACAGCGTGCAGTCGAACGCCGAGAAGACGAACCAGATCCAGCGCGAGAAGGAGCTCGCGATCAAGCTCCAGAACGTCGAGGCGAAGAAGCGCGCGCTCAGCATGGAGCAGGACCAGGCGCAGGCCGAGGCCGACCAGACCCGCCGCGTGGCCGAGTACTCCGCCACGCAGCAGGCCGAGCAGGCCAAGGCCGTCTACGCGCAGAACCAGGCCCAGCAGCAGGCGCGCATCGCCCAGGAGCAGGCCATCGCGGTGAGCCAGCAGCAGCGGATGATGGCCGAGAAGGAGGCGCAGATCGCCACGGAGAAGGCGGTGCAGGCGGCCGAGATCGCGAAGCAGAAGTCGGTGCAGGCGGCCGAGATCGACAAGCAGAAGTCGGTGCAGGCGGCCGAGATCGACCGGCAGAAGGCGCTCGAGGCGGCGACCATCGAGAAGCAGAAGGTGGTCGAGTCGGCGGAGATCGTGAAGCAGCAGGCCGTCGAGACGGCGCGGATCTCGAAGCAGATCGCCGTGACGCAGAGCGAGGAGCAGGCGGCGCGCGCCGCCGCGCTCAAGGCCCAGGCCGAGGCCGAGCAGCAGCAGGCCGCGCAGGGGATCATCACCGTGGAGGAGACCGCCAAGGCGAACCGCGAGAAGCAGATCGCCATCATCAAGAGCGAGGAGGCCGCGCAGCAGTCGAAGATCGCGGCCGATCGCGACGCGTACAAGCTGCGCCTCGAGGCGGAGACGCGCGCCGCCGCGGTGAAGGCCCAGGCCGAGGGCGACGCCTCCGCCAAGCGCGCCGCCGCCGAGGGCGAGATCGCGAAGGCCGAGGGCGCGTCGAAGGCGCAGGAGACGGTGGCCCAGGCCGCCGCGAACGTGGTGCGCACCGAGGCCCAGGCCGAGGCCGACAGGCTGCGGATCTCGGCCGAAGCGCGGGCCGCCGCCGCGGCGCAGGAGGCCGCCGCGCTCAAGGCCCTCGCCGAGGCGACGCTGAAGAAGGGCGAGGCCGAGGCCGAGGCCCGGCGCAAGCTGCTCGAGGCGGAGAACCAGGTGTCGACGAAGTTCCTTCTGCGCGACGTGGCCATCAAGGCGCTCGACGTGCTGCCCGAGGTGACGCGCGAGCTGATGACGCCCGCCAAGGCGATCAGCGAGATCAAGGTGCTCCAGCTCCAGGGCACGGGCGGCGCGGCGAACGGCAACGGCGACGGTCACGGCGCGCCCTTCGGCGGCGTGGCCTCGCCCATCCTGAAGACCATCCTCGAGGCCGGCGCGGCCTACCCGCTGCTCCGCGAGATGATGGCCTTCTCGCAGGTGGACACCGGCAAGCTGGCGGACAAGGCGCGCGATTTGCTCGCCCACCTGCCCGCCGAGGTGAAGAGCGTGATCGAGAACGACCCCGCCATCGCGCAGAAGCTCGCCGAGCTCGCGCGGAGCGACGGGAGCACGATGATCCACGACGTTGACCTCGTCGTCGACGAGCACACACCGGTGACGGAAGCGCCGGCCGCGGAGTAGTGCCATGACCCTCGAAGCCCGCCCTGTTCGAGATGACCCGGACGCCGCCGCCCTCTCGGCGCTCGCGCAGATCGCCCGCGGCCTGCTCGGCCAGGCGGGCGGGAGCCTCGGCGCCCGCACGCTGAAGAACGGGATCCGCGAGGCGCTGACGCGCGACCCGCTCGACTCGCTCGCGGCGACGATCCTCGGCGGCTCGTACCTGTTCTACCTGGCGGAGAAGGGCAAAAACCCCAAGGTGAACACCTTCTTCGACGCGCTCACGTTCATCACGACCTGCCTCTCGGTGGGCTACGACGACGTGTTCGCCCGCACCGAGAGCGGCAAGGCGATCGCGTCGTTCGTGATGACCTTCGGGCCGGCGCTGTCGAGCCGCGCGCTCGACCCGCCGGCCGCCGAGGAAGCCGCAGAGCGGGCCGACGCGCTCGCCACGCAGAAGGCCATCCTGGCGCGGCTCGACGCCATCCACGCGGCCTTGCAGGCGCCGCCCTCCCCGACGAAGTAACGCTCGCCGGGAGCACCCTCCCTCACAGCACCCTTCGCTCTCGCCTCCGCGCCTCGATCATGGGCGGAGCAATCCGCGCTGTCGCAGACCCTTCGCCACAGTGCAAGCAATGCGCGCCGGAGCCGGCGCAGCTCGGTGTCTGCTTTTCCAGGGACCCACCCGCGCGCGTGCGCGCAGGGAAGGAGCCTTCAAAAGGCGGTCACGCGAAGGCTCAAGCCTCCGGTCGCGCCCTCGGCGGCGGGCAGGATCTGAAGCCGGGAGGGGACGCCGGCGACCTTCGATCGGGGCAATTCCACGAACTGATTGGGGACCGCGACGCCGGTGATGATCAAGGCCAGGCCGGCGGCCTGGGCGAGACCGTCGAGCACCGCCGGCGGGCGCCCACCCGACGAAGAGTCGGGGTGCGCGGCGACGATGAAGGGCCCCGCGAGCGGGATGTACAGGTAAAGCCTCGTCCCACAGTTGGAGTCGCCGGGCGGGCACGAGAGGAACGCGAAGAGCGACCCGAACACGTACCCTCCCAGCGCTAGCCCGAGCCCGGTGCCGAGGAGCTCCATTTTCGGTTTGGTCACGAGCCTTGCTCCATCGGGGAGAGGTGCCCCGTTGTACGGGATGAGCACGGGCTTGCTGGTGTCGAGCAGCGCGGCGTAGGAGTCGGGGACAGGCGGCGGAGCAGGGGCGACCGTGGGCGCCGGCGAGGACGCAGGCGGCGGCGATGCAGGCGGCGACGCAGGCGCGGGCGCCGCGCTGGGTGGAGGCGTGGCGGTGACGGGCGGAGCGCCCGGTGCGGGCTGCGCAAACGCCAGCGCAGGCACGAGCAACCATTGAAGCGCGATCAGCGGGGCGAGCCGGGATCGAGGTTGGAGCATGGAGTTCCTCCTGGTTCGAAGCGCAATGGACGGAGGGCGGGAGCGCGAGCCCGAGACAGGGTGTTGCAAAACGAAGCATTTCCTGTGCCGAGGGCGCGCCGGGGCTCATCTTCGGCAACACCGGCGATCCAAGGGCGATCGACACGTCACGCGCCCCTCATGCACGGCTCTCGCGCACCGCGCCCGCCGCCCTACAGCACCCGCCGCGCCCGCCTCCGCTCCGTGATCATGTGCTTTGCCTTGGATCGCAGGGTCAGACGCAGATGGCTTCTTTGCGGAAATCGCTCCCGGCGATCTTCGCGTTCACGCAGGCGGGCTTGCCCGAGGCGAAGGCCGCGTCGAGCGCGGGGCCGAGGTCTTCGACCTTCTCGGCCCAGGCGCCGAAGCCGCTCACGGCCGCGACCACCGTCTCGTCGTGCGTGTAGGCGAACGCGATCGCGCGGCTCGGCCCGCCCCATGTCGTAAAAATGGGCTAGATTGTCCTCATGGCGCAGCACCTGGCAGAGCCACGCATCGAGCCGGAGATGACGCTCGTCCAGTGGGCCGCCCTGGACGAGGACGAGCCGGGCGAGCTCGTCGATGGTCGTCTGGTCGAGGAGGAAGACGTGGGGGCGCTTCACGATGCGGTCGCGGGCTGGCTCGTCTGGGCCATCAAGAGCTGGCTCGGCAGCCGCGGAGGCTTCGTTCTCGTCTCGGACACGCGCTTCGGCGTCGCGCCCCGACGCGGCCGCAAGCCCGACACCTCGGTGTACTTTCCCGGTCGCAAGCCGCCCGCTCAAGGGCTCGTCACCACGCCGCCCGACATCATGATCGAGGTCGTCTCCCCCCGGCCGAAGGACGCGCGTCGCGATCGCATCGAAAAGTCCGACGAGTATGCCGCCTTCGGCGTCCGATTTTACTGGATCGTCGACCCGGCGGTCCGCACCTTCGAGGTCTTCGAGCTCGGGTCCGACGGCCGGTACGTCAAGGCGCTCGGCGCGCTCGGAGGCGTCCTCTCCGCGGTGCCGGGGTGCGAGGGGCTCACGCTCGATCTCGACGCTTTGTGGGCCGAGGTGAGCCGGCTCGAAGACGACGGGGGCGAAGACCCCGCGACCTGAACGATCTCCGGCGCTCGACGCGCAAAGCTTGCTCTACAGCACCCTCCGCACCCGCCTCCGCTCCTCGATCATGTGCTGGGTGATCCGCTGCCGCCCGTCGGCGTTCTCCACCAGCGTCCACACGTCGTGCTCGGGCTTGCGCCCCGCGCATGCGAGCAGGATGTCCGCCGCGCGCTCGGCGGCGATCAAGTTGTCGTGCCGCCCGGGCAGCTCCACCACCGACGCGCGTGTCCCGAGATCTTCCATCGTGTCGAGCATCCGGAGGATGAGCTCGCGGAACGCTTCTTCGCTGAAGCCCGCGCGCGGGCCGGCGCCGAAGAGCACGAGCTTGTCGAAGGAGAGCCTCGGCTTGCCGGGGAGGAGCACCACCTCGCCCACCTCGCCGGTGATCAGCGATCGGCGCTCCAGGTCCGAGATCCGCCCGGCCAGCCGGTAGTCGCAGAGCCCCGCCACGCCGTGGCATGGACGCGCGTCGCTCCACACCGAGCAGCAGAGGACCTCCGAGTCCAGCTCGTCGAGGCTCGATAGCTCCGGGGTGACGAAGCGCAGCTCCACGGCGCCCTTTTGCCTTGGATCGTAGGGTCAGACGCTGATCGCGCCCTTGCGGAAATCGCTCCCGGCGATCTTCACGTTCACGCACGCGGGCTTGCCCGAGGCGAAGGCCGCGTCGAGCGCGGGGCCGAGGTCTTCGACCTTCTCGACCCAGGCGCCGAAGCCGCCCACGGCCTCGACCACCTTCTCGTAGTGGGTGTAGTCGAGCGCCGTCGCGGGCGCGCGATTCGGCCCGTAGAGCTCGACCTGGCCGCGGCGGATCTGCGTCCAGCCGGCGTCGTTGCCGATCACCGCGACGACCGGGATGTCCTGCCGCACCATGGCCTCGAACTCCAGCCCATGCAGGCCGAAGGAGCCGTCGCCGTACACGAGCACCACGCGCCCCTCGGGCCGCGCGAGCTTGGCCGCCATCGCGTAGCCGGGGCCGACGCCGAGCGTGCCGAGCGGGCCCGGGTCCATCCAGAGCTGCGGCCACTCGAGCTTGAGCACGTAGGCCGCGGTGGCCACGAAATCGCCGCCGTCGCCGATGATGATGTCGTTCGGCTGGAGCCGCTTGCCGAGCTCGGCGCAGACGCGCAGCGGGTTCGGCGGGTTTTGCTCGCTCTCGATCTCGGCGAGCATCTTCGCGCGCGACTTGTCCTCCGAGGCGCGCACCTGGGCGAGCCACGCGGGGTTCTTCTTCTCGCCCACGAGCGCGCGGATCTGCTCCAGCACGACGCCGCTGTCCCCGTCGATCGCGAGGTCGAGCCGCCGGTTCTTGCCGAGCTCGTTGCCGTCGAGATCGACCTGCACGACCTTGGCCTTGCTGTTGATGGCGCGGCCGTAGTCGAGGCGGAAATCGAAGGGCGTGCCGAACACCATGCAGAGATCGGTCTGCCCGAGGGCGAACTTGCGCGAGCGGGTCATGAGGCCCGGGTGCGCGTAGGGCAGGCCGCCGCGGGCCATGCCGTTGAGGTAGAAGGGCGCCTCGACGGCATCGGCCATCGCGCGGATCGCGTCACGGTGCGGGGACCAGCGGATCTGGCTCCCGATGATGAACATCGGGCGCTCGGCGTTCTTCAAGAGCTCGGCGGCGGCCGCGATCTGCGAGGGATCGCCGCCCGGGCGCGGCGGCGTCATCGGGCCCGTCGCGGGCGCCGCGTCGTCGGCCCAGTTCATCAAGAGGTCGAGCGGGATCTCCAGGAACACGGGGCCGGGCACGTTGGACTGCGCCACACGGAAGGCCGAGTCGATGTACTCCTGGATGCGATCGACGGACGGGATCGCCACGCTCCACTTGGTGATCGGGCGCATCAGCTCGACGTGGTTCATGTCCTGGAGCGAGCCCATGTCCTGCAAGACGCGCGGGCCCGCGCCGCCGATGACGATCATCGGGATGCCCGCGCGCTGGGCGTTGGCGACGGCGGTGACCACGTCGGTGACGCCGGGTCCCGCCGTCACCGCGCAGACGCCGGGGCGGCCGGTGACGCGCGCGTAGCCGTCGGCCGCGTGGCCGGCGGTCTGCTCGTGGCGCACGTCGACGACGCGGATGCCGTCGTCGAGGCAGCCATCGTAGATGGCCTGGATATGCCCGCCGCAGAGGGTGAAGAGATGCGTCGTGCCGTGCCGCTTGAGCGCCTTGGAGACGAGCCTGCCGCCGTGGACCTGTGCCATGCGGCGCGTATACCACGGGGCCGGGAACGCCGTCCCGGAAGCGGTGAGGCCTGCCTGCATGGCGGTCACGCCGCGGCCCCGCCGGGCCCCGCCGGATCGGGTCTCGCGCACATTGTACTACCTGGGCCCGAGGGGCGAAGATCCAGGCGGATCGCGCATGGCTTTCCCTGCTCGACGCGCACGCTGGTCTGTGGGACGAAGGCCTCCGCGATGGCGAGGGTGTACATCGTCAACGATGGGGACTGCCTGTCGAGCATCACCGCTCGATTCGGGTTTCGCAGCTACCACACCGTCTACGATGATCCGGCGAACCAGCGCTTCCGGGCGCGGCGACCCGTCCCGAACGAGCTCGTGCCCGGCGACCAGCTCGCCATCCCCGATCGCGAGCAGCGGGACGAAGCTGCCGGGACCGGCAAGCGCCATGTGTACCGCGTCGCGAGCGAGCGCACCTTCCTTCGCCTGCGCATCCGCTACCGCGGTCCGGTGGACTACGAGCTCTCGGTGGGCGATCAGGTCGTGACGGGCACGACGGACGGCCAGAGCCTGGTCGAGCTGCCCATCCCGCCCGACGCGACATCGGGCCTGCTCCGTCTCTGGGCTGCCGGCGCACCCCATGACGACGACACGGCGATCGAGCACCCGCTGTCGCTCGGGCGCCTTTCGCCCCTCGACACGGTGCCCGGTCTCCAGGGGCGCCTCCAGAACCTCGGCTTCTACGACGGGCCGCTCGACGGCTCGCTCACGCCCGCGACGCGCGCGGCCATCGCCGCGTTCGAGACGTCGCTCGGGCTCCGTTCCACCGGGCAAGACACGCCGGCCCTCCGAGCGCTCCTCGCGCGCGAGCACGACGCATGAGCGAGCCGACCCCTCCGCTGCCCGAAGCCCTGGTGACGATCACGGTGACGCGGATCTCCGACATCGATCCCGCCACGATCGCCCACGCGCGCGAGCCCGTCTACGCGCTCCTCCGCGTCGGCGGGCGCCTGCTCGGCCGCACCCGCGCGCTCGCGCCCGGCAGCACGGAGATCGATCTGTCGAGCGAGCGCGCGCTCTGGACCCACCGGCTGCCCGTGCAGCCCGGCGAGGTGGTGACCGTGGTGGCAGAGATCCGGAGCGACGACACCTACCGGGTGATCACCAAAGAGCGCGACGACCGGGGGCGCGAGCACGAGCTCCCCGTCGATGATGTCCCGATGATCCGCAGCCTCGCGCGCCTCGGAGGGCCGTGGATCTCGCGCGACCACGTCGAGGGTGCGCCCGCGATCCACCTGGAGATCACCGTGCAGCCGGCGGCGCGCCCCCGCAATCCGCGCGTCCTCGCGCCGCGGAGCGTGCCCGACCGCACGACCCACGCCACCCTGCTCGTCCGCGACACCGTCGTCGCCGTCTTCTCCGACATCGAAGGGCTCTACCAGCCCACGCCGGCGATCACCCCGGGCACGCGTGCCGCGCTGCGGGTGCCCGGCTACCGGAGCGACGACCACCGGGGGCGCATCTACCTGAACCACGATCTGGAGGGTCATTTCGCCGCGGACACGCAGCTCATCCACGCCAAGGTCCGGCTCGTGCTGGCGCGCGGTCTCGCGCTGCCGCCGGGGCTCAAGGTGCGCTTCACCATCGTCGACGTGGACGATCCGAGCAACGATCAGCCCGACGTGCGCGCGGTCTGGGGCATGTACATGGACCCCGCCGACTACGAGGCCGACGCGGTGGTGGGCCTCGGCCCGACCGGCCATGACAACGAAGGCAAGCCCACCCGCGACCCGCGCTGGGAAGAGGTCCCCGGCTTCGCCCTGACGATGCTCGGCCCCGAGCAGGCGATCACGGCGGCCGTCCCCGCGGGCGCGCGCGAGCTCGAGAGCGAGGTGATCCTCCACTGCCCCGACATGGCCGGCGACCGATTCATCCTCCGCGCCGAGCCGGTGGCCGACGATCCCATCGACGCCGTGCCCGCCGAGACGGGCGTGCTCACGCTGTGGCACCGGATCGACGTGGAGAACGTGCGGATGGAGAACGCCATCGCGCTCGATCTGGCGACCGTCGCGAGTCACTTCCTGCCGGCGTCGACGCAGCTCGACTTCAGCGCAGAGCGGCTGATCCCGGAGGAGACTTTGCTCTTTCCCAGGGACAGCTACATGGCCAAGTCCGGCGAGTACATCGCCACCCACATGATCCACGCCAAGGAGCCTGGATGGTTCAGCCTGCTCACCGCGATCGAATTGCTCTTCAACATCCCGGAAGCCAAGACAGAGACGGTCTTCGATGGCCCGGTCCTGCTGAGCCCGAGCGTCCCGCGTGATCCCGACACGAGAGAGCTGTTGCCGACATTGACCGAGCAGCTCGATATTCCAGACTACCGGCTCGAGCCCGGCAAAGGCGATCTCGGGCTGCCGGAAGCGGTGACGTTCTCCTGGGATGATCCCTCGACCGAGACCGGCGCGGGTAGAGAAGCCAAGGTGAGGTTTCGTGTCCGAACGACTGCGACGCGGGGCGATCGGATCTTCATCTGGCTGATGGCACACGACATCACGCCGGACTTCACAGCCGGTGACGGCTCGCTGTCGCACGCCTATGCGAACGAGGTCGAGGCGTTGCCGCGCCATTTCACGAAAGGCATCACCCTGCTCGACGGCGTGGGCTACGGTGCCCCCAACCCGGTTCGCGCGGTGGTGGAGGCAAGTCGCCGCGGCGAGGCTCATCGTGAGTCGTCCGGGATCGGGGGCATTTCGCCGATGATCAACATTCGCGGAGCCTGGTATTTCGCGGGGCGGACGATCATCTTCGCCGGAAAGGCGAAGGACGCATCACCGCTCTCTCTGGACCTGTTGCTCGCGGGCGGCGCGACCGCGGTCGCCGCGCACGAGCTGATGCACGCCTTCGGGTTCCCGCACAAATGCGCCCACCTCGCGATCGTGCCGATTCAACACCCCTTGCAGGTGTGCCTCATGAGCTACGCCAATCACTGGACGGTCAGGCCCCGCGGGCCGCTCGCGTTCATCCCCAAGAGCAACGGGATGCCTCATCGGGCCTTCTGTGGGCGGCATTTGAAGGAGCTGCGGAGGACGCACCTCGAAGACAACATCGGCCTCGCCTGGGGGGCCAAGGGGACGTGAGCCATGGGAGCAGGCTTCAGTGAGATTCCGCAGGTCGACCTCTCGGTCCGCCCGATTTACGTGGCCGGTTATCCCATCCACGCGGCGCTGACATTGCGCGCCAACAAGGGGAGCTATAGCCACGTCGAGCTGCGCTACCTGCCCTGGATGAACGTCTACGATCAGGCCAACGTCGGCGTGTCGGTCACTGACGCTCAGGGCAACACCCGCGCGAGCAAGCCGGCGCGCTACTTCGATCGGGATCTGGAGCTCGGGGGCGGCTTCACCCTCGACTCGGATCACCCCGCGCGCATGCTGATCGATCTGTCGGACGCCTGGCCGGGGGATGTCTCGCCCGGCAACTATCAGATCGCTGTCTCGTACCCGGTGCCGGCGGGCATCGCCCGGACGAGCGCGGCGCTCGTGAAGATCCGCGCGCCCACGCCCGCCGAGCAGGCGCGGCTCCAGCAGGTCGCCGAGCCGCGGCGCAGACGGAGCGGCTGGGGCGGCTGGGCGCTGATGCCCATCGAGAACAGCGGCCTGCCCGAGGGCACGCCGCTCGTCGCCGGCGATCCGCTCCTGTTCTTGCTCATCCTCCGGCGATGGTCCCGGGGCGCGGACGCCGCGCGCGCTCTCGGGCCGGCGCTCGACGTGCTCGACGAATTCTACGCACCCGAGCGCGAGGCGCTCCGGGCCGAGCGGCTGATCGCGCTCAAGGATCCCGCGGGGCCGGCCGCAGCAGCGCAGGTCGCCTCCGCGCACCCGGAGCTCTTCTGGTGGGCGCACGACCTGCCGCAGGCCTTCGTCTCGTGGACGGGGCTCAGGCTGCGCTGAGGCGCGCCCGCGCCCAATTTGCTCGTGCCATCCGAGCGGTCCGGGTATCGTGGCGTCGCCGTCGACGGCCATGGGCCAGCAGCCCCGAGCGGCAAGGAGGGCCCGTGCCCCGACGTTCCCGAGCATTGGTCGTAGGCGCCGCGTCCGATCGCCGGCGGCAGGTCGTCGAGACGCTCGAGCGCCAGGGCAACAAGGTGGAGGTCTTCGACGACCACGAGGTGGCCGTCGGCGCCCACCGCGCCGAGCCCTTCCACCTCGCGGTCGTGATCGTCGGCGCGGCCGGCGCGGCGATCGCGCCCTGCCGCGCGTTCTCCGTCCGTCCCTCCGTGCGCGTCCTCGTGGTGATCGTGCCCTCGGCCTCGCAGGGAGAGATCACGGCCATGCTCGCCGCGGGCGCGGGCGATGTCCTCATCGACCCTTGCGTCGCCGCCTCGCTCGACATCCGGCTCCAGGTGGCGCAGCGCAAGGCCTCCGAGCGGAGCCTCGCCGACTCGCTCCTCGTGGCGCTGCCCGACCTCGTGTTCTGCTTCTCCAAGGACGGGACCTTCACCGATTTCCACGCGCCGGGCGGGCACCATCTCTACGCCCCGGCCGAGCGGATCATCGGCGGCAACGTGCTCGATCTGCTGCCGCCGGCGGTGGCGAGCGGGACGATGGAGACCATGAAGCGGGCGCTCGCGACCCGCTCGCTCGCGGTCTTCGAGTACTCCCTCTCGTTCGAGGGCCGCGACGAGGACTTCGAGGCCCGCATGGTCCCCCGCGGCGACGACGAGGTGCTCGCGGTGGTGCGCAACGTGACCTCGGATCGCAAGGCGCAGGAGGCGACGCGCACCGTGGCGGCGATGGAAGAGCGCGTCCGCGATCAGGAGAAGCTCCTCCAGGTGCAGAAGGCCGAGAGCCTCGGGCTTTTGGCGGGCGGCATCGCCCACGACTTCAACAACCTGCTCACGGCCATCATGGGCCACGCCTCCGTCGCGCTCCTCAAGCTCCCGGAGAGCAGCGTGGCCCGGCCCTCGATCGACGCCCTGGTGAGCGCGGCGAGGCGCGCCGCCGACCTCACCCAGCAGCTCCTCGCCTACTCGGGCAAGGGCCGCTTCCAGATCCGGATGATCGATCTGTCCGAGCACATCCGGGAGATCGTCACGCTGCTCGAGGCCGCCACGCCCAAGCAGGTCCAGCTCCGCCTGGAGCTCGCCGCCGACCTGCCCGCCGTCGAGTGCGACATCGCGCAGATCCAGCAGGTGGTGATGAACCTCGTCATCAACGCCACCGAGGCGATCGGCGAAAAGCGCGGCACGGTGCTGGTGGTGACGGGCCGCCAGACCATCGACGCGACCTACCCCGCCGAGCCGCTCTCCGGCGAGGCGCCGAAGCCCGGCGACTACGTGTTCGTCGAGGTGCAAGACGACGGCAGCGGCATGGACGACACGACGCGGGCGCGCCTCTTCGACCCGTTCTTCACCACCAAGAGCGCGGGCCGCGGGCTCGGCCTCGCCGCCGTGCTCGGCATCGTCCGCGCGCACCACGGGATCATCCGCATCTACAGCGCCCCCGGGCACGGGACGACGTTCAAGGTGCTCTTCCCCGCCCAGGGCGCCCCCGCCGAGCACCGCGAGGCCGCGCGCGCCATGTCCACGCGGGGCTCCGGCCTCGTGCTGGTCGTCGACGACGAGCAGTTCCTCCGGCATGCGGCGCGCGCCATCCTCGAGCACTTCGGCTTCTCGGTGATCGAGGCCGGCGGGGGAGAAGAGGCGCTCACCCGCTACCGCGAGGCGCCCGAGAAGGTCGCCGCCGTGCTCCTCGACATGACCATGCCCGGCATGAGCGGCGAGGAGACCTTCCGCAAGCTCCGCGAGATCGATCCGGAGGTGACCGTGGTGCTGTCGAGCGGCTATAACGAGATCGAGGCGACGCGCCGCTTCACCTCGAAGGGCCTGGCCGGCTTCCTCCAGAAGCCGTACACCGCCGACCAGCTCGGCGAGTACGTGACCCAGATCATCACCGCGCGCCGCCGTTGACGATGGTTCACGCTGTGCACGTCGCGCGCCCCGCTCTTCGCCCCACCTCGATGAAGCGCCCCCTCGCCGCGCCGCTCGTCGCCGCGCTCCTCGCCCTCTCCGCGTGCCGCCCGCCCGCGGCCGACCCCGGGCGCGATCCAGCCGACCTGCCGGTGCCTGCGCCTCCGGCGGCTCCGTCGCCGGTCGCGCCCGCCACGGGCGTCGCGCGCCCGGCGCCGAGGGGGCGCTTCCTCCTCGCCGGCCGCGCCCTCCTCGATCTCACCACGCTCGAAAAGAAGCCCCTCCCGGACGACACGCTCGTCGCCACCCTGGCCGGTGGCCTCCTGATCGTCGCGCGCGGGAGCACCCTCCGCGCGCTCGATCCCGAGACGGGCGCCGAGCTCTGGTCGAGCCCGATCGTGAAGGAGATCGGCCTCCCCGAGGCGCTCGTCGCCAACGGCGAGCGCCTGTTCGTGCTCGGCAACCCGCGCCACCTCGCCATCCACGAGCTCGCGACGGGCAAGCGCATCCACGACGAGCCGCTCGTCGACACGGGAGGCCTCGCCGCGCCGCACGAGCCCCGGGTGAACGACCGCGGCCTCGCCTTCCTCCTCGGCGACACCGGCGCCTTCTTCGCACAGAACAACGGTCCGGCGACCACGCTCAACCGCCTGCCCGAGCCGCAGGGGGCGAGCCACATGAGGGCCACCACGCTGTCCGTCACCGAGGCCGGCGCCTGTGTCCAGTACTGGGCGCCGAAGACCTGGCAGGCGCTGCGGTGCTTCGACGCGCGGGGGTACGTCACCTGGGACCGGCCGTGGGTCGAGGAGCGCTTCTTCCTCGCGCAAGGCTCCCCGCGCCACCTCCTGCTCACCACGCAGGGCCACCTCCACGACGACGCGCCGCGCACGCTCGTGCTCTCGGCGGAGAGCGGCGCCGTCGAATTCGATCAGCCGCGCGCGAGCGGCGCGCTCCTCGAAGACGCAGGCGGTGCGATCGACCTCGTGCTCTCCGGCGAGCCGCGGCGCATCGCGGCCTACGGGCGCGACGGCACCCTGCGCTGGGAGGTGCCCTACCCCTTTCGCGGGCTCGTCACCGCGGCGCGATCGGAGGACGGCCTCGTGCTCCTCGCGCACCCGCTCGTGCCCGACGCGACGCTGCGCGAGCTCCGGGTGGTGCACGTCGACGCCGCCGGGAGAGCACGATGGACGACGGCGGTTCCGATCGTCAACGGCGTGGAGCATGCCGTCGGCGCGGTGTCCCTCCGCGTCGTGAGGGACCGCGTGATCGTGCAGGCGCGCAGCGCGCGCGGGGGCCCGCTCATGGCGAGCGTGCTCTCGCTGGCGGAGGGCAAGCTGCTCGCCTCGCTGCCGTGACACGAGCGAGGAGGTGCGCTGTCTGCGCCCGGGGCATACCGGCCACGCTGCCCGACGGCGCACGGGCGATCCCGATCCCGATGGACAGGCAGCGCCTTCGGTGATACCGCTCGAAATCAGCACAGCGTTTCGCGTCTACAACGCGCAACAAGCTCACGGGGAAGCTCGGGACGAGAGGCAGACCCGGCGTGTGGGAGGGCAGAAGATGACGTTCGCCAAGTTGCCAGGCAAGGACCCGGTCGCGGCCGCCGCCGAGGGCGCAGCTGAAGCCGCCGTCGAGGGAGAGCTCGAGAAGGCGGCCGGCGCCAAGCTCGAGAAGGTGGCCGCCGCCGTGGGCAAGGTGACCCATGGCATCGAGGCCGCCGAGGCCGCCGCCGGTGGGGCTGGCAAGCAGGTGATGTCCCTGCTCGAGGGACAGGCCGGGCCCTCGCTCGGCGAGAGCATCCCCGGCTTCGCCGGCGGGAGCATCCCCGCGGGCGGCGGGTTGGTAAGCGGAGGATTCGGCAGCGGCGTGATCGGTGAGGCGAGCGCACCGGAGCTGCCGTTCTTCGAAGAAAAAGCCATCACGTCGCTCTCCAGCTCACCCCTCGGCGCCGCCATGGGCAAGGCCGGCGCAACGCTCGGCGGTCTCGCCGGCGGCCTCCTGTCGCGGCTCCACGGGAAGAACCTGGCCGTGCACGTGGCCTCGGGCGACGCGCTCGACGTGCGCTCGTTCTCGATCGAGGAGCGAATGTCGTCGCTGTTCGAGGTCACCCTGATCGTCGTGTCCGAGAACCACAGCGTGGAGTTCGACGCCGTGGTGGGGCAACCCGCGCGCTTCGATCTGCACGGAGGCCACCACGACCGTGTCTGGTCGGGCCTGTGCAACCACTTCGCGCAGGTGAAGGTCGAGCCGAGCGGCCTGTCGACCTACGAATTGACGATCGTGCCCGAGCTGTGGCTCCTGACCCAGCGCAAGAACTACCGTATCTTCCAGCAGATGTCCGAGCCCGACATCGCCCTCAAGCTGCTCGACGAGTGGGGGATCAAGCCCGAGCTGCGGATCGATCGGGGCGCGTACAAGAAGCGGAAGTACCGGGTGCAATATGCCGAGCCCGACTACGCCTTCCTGAGCCGGATGCTCGAAGACGCCGGGATCACCTTCTACTTCGAGCAACAAGGGGAGGAGTCGAAGCTCGTGCTGGCCGACGCGCCGCACCTCGGGCACAAGCGCGCGCTGCCGCTGTCGTTCCAGGACGACGTGAGCGCCGCCCACCGCTCCGGCGGCGAGTTCGCGACCAACGTGCGAATGGGCCAGAAGGTGCGCCCCGGAAAGGTGACGCTGCGCGATCACGACTACCGGCGGGCGCCGAGCTACAAGCTGATGACGAGCGCCGCCGGCGGTCTCCCCGTGGAGGGGAAGCTCGAGCAGTTCCACTACACGCCGGGCGCGTTCCTGTTCGGCTCCGACCAGGGCGAGGCGACCCCCGCCGCCGACGACAAGGGGAAGGTGCGCACCGACGAGAAAGAGGGCGCGCTGCTGGCGCAAAAGCGGCTCGACGCCAAACGAGGCTCGGCCCGCGTCTGCACCTTCGAGACGAACGCCTACGATCTCTGCCCCGGGGTGGTGCTGAGCCTGGCCGGTCACCCGCACGGAGCGCTGGGTGACAGCAAGAAGCTGCTGGTGACGAGCGCGACGATGCACGGGACCGACACGGGCGATTGGTCGCTTCGCTGCGAGGCGCGCGGCACCGAGGTGCCCTACCGGCCCGACCACGTGACGCCGCGACCGACGGTGAACGGGGTGGAGAGCGCGACGGTGGTGGGCCCGAAGGGCGAGGAGATCCACACGGACGAGTTCGGGCGGGTGCGGGTGCACTTCCACTGGGACCGCGAGAGCCAGATGGACGACAACAGCTCTTGCTGGATCCACGTGAGCCAGCCCTGGGGCGGCTCGGGCTACGGGGGAATGAACCTGCCGCGAATCGGGCAAGAGGTGCTGGTCGACTTCCTGGGCGGCGACCCCGACCGGCCGGTGATCGTGGGGCGGATGTACACGAATTTGCAGAAGGTGCCCTACAAGCTGCCACAGAACAAGACGCAGAGCGGGTGGCGGAGCAACTCGACGGGTGGGGGTGGGGGGTACAATGAGATCATGTTCGAGGATGCGGCCGGGAAGGAGCTGGTGAATATCCAGGCGCAGAAGGATTTGACCGAGACGGTGAAGCACGACGAGACGACGACGGTATGGAACAACAGCACCAACGTCGTCGGGACCGCGTACTCGTTGACCATCGGGGAGCCCAAGCTGGGGCAATCTCCGGGGACGTTTCCTCCTTCACCGGGTCAGACGAGCGTGTCGATGTCGAACGACAGCATCACGCAGAAGACGTCGAACGCCTCGATTTCATGGACGGCGGAGGACATCAGCATCCACGCGGCCAACAGCATCTCGCTTTCGGCCAACGGCGCTTCGATTCACATTGGTGGCAAGGAGAAGACGATCACCATCAACGCGGACACGCTGGTGGCCGTTCACGCTAAGAAGACGGTGAAGGTCGACGGCGACCAGTACGTGTACATCAACTGCACCAAACCTCCGCCGTCGGAGATGAAAAAGTCCGGGACTTCGCTGCTTGAAAAGGCTGCGACCTTCGGGGGGATAGGCAGCATGGTCGCGATGGCGGCCGGGTTTCCCGTGCTGGGAGCAGCGCTCCTCGGGGTCGCGATCGTCGGTCAAATTGGTCAGGCCTTGTCCCACTGAACCAGGCCATAGGCTCGAATCAAGGAAAAGAACATGACCTCCTACGTGACCAACGACGCAGAGTTCGACGTCCCCGAAGAGTGGACTGACCGCTCGATCAACATCTTCGCCGTGGGGTCGACCCCGCCGCTCCCGCTCAGCTTCGTCATTTCACGAGATTACATGAAGCCGGGTCAAGAGCTTGTCGATTTCGTCGAGGAGCAGCTCGGGCAGACCGCGAAAAACCTCCCCAAGTTCCGGTTGATCTCGAAGCGGCAGATCGTCGTCGACGGTAACCCGGCGCTGCAAGCAGAATTTGTGTGGTTCGCCGAGCAAGGCGCGATGCACCAGCGTCAAGCGTATGTTCCGTCGGGCGCCAAGGTTCTCATCCTGACGGCCACCGCGCCTGTGAAGATCTCAGATGAGCACGAAGAGCAGATGACCGCGCTCCTCGGGAGCCTGAAGGTCAAGCGCTGACAGGAAGGGGAGGGTCGTCCGATGCCGCTCGCTGCACGCGAAGGGGACCATGTCGAGCACTCGCACGCGCTCGCCGGCCTGCTGACCGGCCTTGCCGTCGGGGTGATCGTCGGCGTGGTCGCGGTGACCACCTGTGGGGCGGGCCTGGCGGTGATCGCCACGGCGGCCTCGATTGGTGGTGGTCTCGGTAAGGGGCTCGGACACATGTTCAAGAGCTACGACGAGGCCATCGACACCGGAGCGAGCAAGGTGCAGATCGGTGGTCAGTGGGCGGCGCGCGCAGTTGCAGACACGGTGGACAAGCATGCGGGCCAGCACATTGCACAGGGCAGTCGCCGCGTGGCGATCGAGAATTTCCCAGCAGCGCGGATAGACGACAAGACGGAGTGCGATGGAAAAATCGCCGAGGGGTGCTCGAACGTAGAGATCGGTCTGGAGCCGGGGACCTACTTGAAGATCGGGCACGAGGTGCCGGTTTGGCTCGACATCGGGGTCCAGGTCCTCGGGTTGGTCGGGATCGTGGGGGAGCTAGGCATGGCAGCGGAGGCCGTCGAAGCAGCTGAGGCGGCAGAAGCAGCCGAGGCAGCCGAAGCGGTGGAAGCCGCCGAAGCAACCGAAGCAGTGGAGGCGACCGAAGCCGAGGCGATGGCAGAGGGTGAGACCGTGCCCGAGGCGGAAGTGCCGCCTGAAGAGACACCTCCCGGTGCAAACGAGGAGGCGCCCCCGAACGCAGAAGAGGCGCCGCCCGCCGAGAATGCGGAAGGACAGCCTTCGAACGCGAGCGAAGAGCCGCAGCCTGGGGAATCTTCGTCTCCCCCCGAGAATCAGTGCACGGAGGGTGGCCATCCCGTTGATCTCGTCAGCGGCGCCGTCGTCGATCGCGCCACCGATTTGACGTTGCCCGGTCCAATTCCGTTGATCTGGCGGAGGACGTATTCGTCTTCGAGGGCCGCGGAGATCACGGCGCTCGGTGAAGGAGGCTGGGCTCACAGCTTCGATCAATGGATCACCGAAGATGCCGGCGTCATTCGCCTGCGCGAGGCCGACGGCAGAGATGTCTACTTCGAAAAGATCGCGCCCGGGGAGAGCACGTTCCACCGCAGGGAGCGCCTCACGCTCACTTCGGGGGCAGAAGGTCAGTACATCGTCACGAGCGCGGGCTCGGAGATTCATCGAGCCTTTGCGGCGGCAGATCCGGGAGGCAAAGCCCTCCTCCGAAGAATCGCCGACGACCATGGAAACGCCATCGACCTCTATTATGACGGGGCGCGCCTGACGAGCCTGGTAGATCCAGCCGGTCGTCATGTGATGGTCGAGAGCGACGATCTGGGGAGGGTCACGCGGGTCGAGATCCGCGCGCGCGGCGCCCTCGAGCAATGGGTGGACTACGAGTACCATCCCGCCGGAGAGCTCGCTCGCGTGATCGACGCGGTGGGCCAGCAGCAACAGTTCGAGTACGACAGCGACCACCGGATGCGAAAGGTGACGCTGAAGAACGGCGTCGCCTTCCAGTACGCGTACGATCAGGAGAGCGGACGGTGCAACCGTACCTGGGGGAGCGAGGGGCTGCACACCTGGGAGCTTCAATTCGATCTCGAGGGTCGCAAGACGGTCGTGCGCGGCAACGAGCAGCCCGCGATCTACCACTGGAACCGCCACGGCGTGGTGGAGCGCATCACGACTCCAGATGGCAAGAGCACCGCGGTACGCCGCTACGACGACGATCTCTACCTGATCGCGGAGGGCGTCACCGAGGACGCGCTGACCCGACATGAGTACGATGCCAGGGGCAATCGCACACGTACCATCGATCCCGCAGGAAACGTCACGACGTGGGACTACACGGCCGACCGTCCGATCCGCCGCACGAGCGCCGATGCGCTGGTGACCGAGCTGATCCGCGACGAGCGGGGCGCGCTGCTGGGCGTCCACCATCCATCGGGGCTTCGCGAGTCGCTGGAGTACGACGGACGCGGGCGGCTCACGTCGGTCCGCAGCGGCGACAGTGTGCTCTTCCGTTTTGTGCACGACGCCGAGCACAACGTCGTCGAAGAGACGGACGCGCGGGGCGCGATCACCAGGTACCAGCACGACGCGCTCGGTCGCCCGGTCGCCCGTATCGACGCGCTCGGTCGGACGACCAGAATCGAGTACGACAGGCTCGGCCAACCGACTGCTGTTCACGCGCCGGATGGCAGCGTCACGCGGGCTGAGCACGACGCGCTCGGCAATGTTTCCCGCGTGATCGACGCGCTCGGGCAGGTCACCACGATGGAGTACGCGGGCACCGGCGCGCTGGCGCGGCTCGTCCGCGCCGACGGGGAAGCGTGGGCGCTGCGCTACGACCGCGATGAGAGGCTGCGCGAGATCGAGAATCCCCACGGCGAGCTTTACGCGTTCGAGTACGACGCCGCGGGGCGCGTGCGCAAAGAGCACACGTTCGACGGCAGGACGCTCCGGTACGCCTATTCCGACACAGGCCGCCTCGCGCGCATCGACTATCCGGACAAGACGTTCCGGGCTTTCAACCGCGATCCGCTCGGAAACATCGTCGAAGACCTCTCTCGGGAGGCGTCCGTCACGTTCGAGCGCGACCGGATGGGCCGCTTGCAGCGCGCCACGCTCGTCGAAGGCAGCGGCAAAGTCGTCACGGAGATGGAGCGGGATCCGCTGGGCCGCGTCGTGCTCGAAAAGCAAAATGGGCAGGAGATCCGGTATGCTCATGATCAACGTGGTCGCCGGGTCGAGCGGTCCTTGCCGGGCGGTTCGGTCACGCGGTATGAGCGCGACGCGCTGGGCGCGCTGATCGCGGTCGAGCACGATGGTCATCGGGTCGCGATCGAGCGCGACGCGCTCGGGCGCGAGACCCGCCGGAGAGGCGCCGACGGTGGCTTCGAGATCCAGAGCGCCTATGACGAGATGGACCGGCTCGTCGAGCGCCGCACGGCAGGCGCGCAGGAGCTCCGCGGGAAGCGTACGTGGAAGTACGACGCGCTCGGGCGGGTGCAAGAGATCGGGGACGACCGCTGGGGTACGACGAGTTACGCTTATGACAGCATCGACCAGCTCGTCGAGGCGAAGCGCGGGACATATCACGAGATATTCCATTACGATGCCGTTGGCTCGCTGCGGAACATCCTGAGCGACGTCACGCAAGCCGCGCAGACTCGCCTGTGGGACACGGAAGCCGGTAATCTGCTGACGCGCACGGAGGCTGCTCGGTACGAGTATGACGCCCGCGGGCGGCGGGTGAAGAAGCTGGCGCTGGCGGGCGGAGAAGCCGGCGAGCGCGGCGGTGAGGTCACGGAGTACTCCTGGGACGAGCGCGATTATCTTCGCGAGGTGAAGTTGCCCAGGGGTGAACGGGTACGGTTCACCTACGATGCGTTCGGGCGGCGCGTGCGCAAGGAGACCGTGTCGAGCGAGTCGGGTGCAGGGGCGCACCGGGTGGTGGACTTCCTGTGGGACGGGAATGTGCTGGCGGCCGAGCATGACAGCACGCGCGGAAAGCGCGTATTCGTGCACGAGCCCGGGACGTTCGTGCCCATGCTTCAGGCTGAGCAGGGCGAGGTGTTCGCGGTGGTGAACGACCACCTGGGGATGCCCAAAGAGCTGATCGATCAGAATGGGCGAGTTGCGTGGTCGGCCGCGCATTCGGCCTGGGGGAAGGTGGTGGAGGCGTGGAGTGATCCCTCGCGGAAGGGGCGGCCTGTTGAGAGTCCGTTCCGGCTGCTGGGGCAGTATGCGGACGAGGAGACGGGGCTTTGTTATACGAGGTTCCGATATTTTGATGCGGAGGTGGGGCGGTGGTGTAGCCCGGATCCTATGGGAATTGGGGGCGGGCACAACCTGCACGCGTTTAATGGCGCGCCGACTATTGTGGTTGATCCGCTAGGCTTGTGTGCGTCGGACGGGGCTCGCGTCGGCGACAAAGTTTATCGTGTTTGGGGCGACGAAGCTGGTCCATGGGGGAAATACTGGACCCGGACAGATCCGAGCACGGTGGCCGATTATCGCGACGTTGCCGGGTTGCCGATTCAAAATAGCGGAAGATTTGTGAGCGAAGGAACGCTAGTTAACACGGATGGTGTGGAGACGACACAGGCAATACCGCTGGACGGAAACCTGGGTGGGCTCGACGAAATAAAGATTCCAGATCCAGAAAGTCAAATCGAACTCGACTCTGTCGGCGGCATAAATCCGGAGTACTAATTGCGGAGGTCGGCCAATGGGCGAAGCGGATTTTTATTTGATTTTTTCGGAAGGGCAACCGGCGGAAATTCCCAGGGCTTGTGTTAGGATCAAGCGTGTTGATGGGCGTGCGACGGACGGATACCTAGTTGTTCGGATCGATCCTCCGCTTGATGGGCAGCGGCACAGAATGGGGGAGCACGCGCTGGATCTTGTTGTGCTAGCGACACGACATAAAGGGACAAGCCTCTTTCCGATTTCGAAATGGCCAATATCTGTCTATGTTGCAAAGATTTTGGAAAATGCGCAAAATAAGAACCAGCTCGGCAAAACGGATCTGGAAATTATCGGATGGGCAGATTTGTATAAAACGAGGGAAGATGCAATGGCCGAGCTGCGACGTTGAAGATTTCAGCGACAAGGCCGGTACTGCACCGGATTTAGATCGGCTAGAACAAGAGTATGGTCGCTATCGTCGGAGTCGTAGCTCTGCACAAGTCTTCGCCGAGACGAGCTTCGATCGATGACGACGAAGGCCCGACAGGTGTCCTTGGTTTTGCCAAGATTTTCAGCGAGATCCTTACTGGAAGCGTGTTTGCCGAATTCCGGGTGGCTTCTCTTGTTGCGCGTGAGGCAGCCATCGTATTGTGCGCTTGAATGACCTCACCCCCAGGAACTGGCGGTGTGACCGTGATGACGGCAACGAGGTCACACCCTCCCGCCCCGCCCCGTCCTCCCCAGCGCCACCCCGCGCACCGCCACCTCCTGCGCCTCATACTGATCCACCTTCCCCCGCACCTCCCCGATCATCCGCACCGAAAACCGCTGAAAGCTCGGCAGCTCCTGCGACAAGCTCTCCGGCAGGTACACCGGAAACCCGCTTCCCTTCCCACTCCCGCCGCGCCCCGCGAACAGCAAGCTCCGGATGTACACCTTCCCGAGCACCGTCCGCTTCTGATAAGCCCGCTGCTCGAGCAACATCCGCTCCGTGTGCCCCTCCACGTAACGTGCGGGCAGCATCCGGTTCCCCTGGGAGAAAACCTCCTTCAGCTTGTTCGTCAGCCCCTCGGCGATCCCCCCGGCGCCCTTCGACCATGGCGTCTTCAGCAGCTCGTCTGCGGTCGCCAGCGCGTCTTTCAGCGCCTTGTCGCCCGTCGCGATCGGTGAAAGCGCTGCCATCGTCGCCTTCAACGTCTCCACCTCGTCGAATGGAAAATCCAGGTCTCCTGCCAAGAGCACCAGCGGCGGCACCAGCGTCCCGTCTTCCGTCACCGCGCTCTCCAGCGCGTCTTCCAGCGCCATGAGGTCGGTCACCTCGCCTCGGGCCAGCAAACCCGCCACATCGCGACGGTCGCGTGCCTCTTGCCGCTTCTCCGGCGGCGAATCGCCGGACAGCTCGTCCTCGAACGCCTTCCCCTTGATTTGACCGAAGACCTCCTTCCACCCTGCTTGCTTCCGGATCCGCGGCATCGCCGCCGCCTCGTACCAGAGCAGCTCGATCACCGCCTTGGGAGGGGCGAGCAACGGTGTGGCGGCCACCTTCCGAATGGCCTCGCTCCCATCCTTCTTCGCGCCGGCGGCGAGCGCCGCGTCCGACGCTGCGGCGGCTCCACCCAGCACGGCATTGACGACCAGCGCGGGCCCCTTCGAACCGTTCCCGCTCGATGCTCCGACGGGCTTCCAGCCACGTTTGGCTGCGCCCTCATCCACCACGGCCGGCGTCGTGTCGGCGGGGGGAGTGGCCTTGGGGGGCAAGGCCTCGACCGGTTTCGGCAAATCGAAGCTGCCCGGTGGAGGGGCGGGTATATCGCGCTTCCCCCCGCTCCAAGGGCTCGTCGACATCGCCGGCGCGATGGGCTCTCCTCCCCCGAGGCGGCTCATCATCGGCGGTGGTGGGACCATCGGTGGGGGCAGCGGGGCCGGTGGTGGTGCGGTGGGCGGCAACGGTGCGAAGGGTGGCGTCCCACTGATGTCTTGTGGCACGGAAGAAAGGAAAATCGTCTCTGTGGCCGAATTCGATGGAGCGGGAGGCGGCTCCATTGCGCGAAGCTCGTCGAGCCCGCCTGGATTGAAAGCGGTTGCACCTGGTGTCGCGGTGCTCGGTGGGATTGGCCCATCGGTGCTGGCAAAGGGCATGGTTCGCCCGGGACCGGCGTTAGGCTCGGACAGGGGCACCAGCGTCATCGCAGCTGCGTCGTCGGCGTGAGGCTCGCTCACCTCGTCGAGAGACAGCTCCTCAATTTCTTCCGAGGCGCCGGCCCCGCCCTCGATCGTCACCGTAATTCGCCCCACCTCGCTCGGATGGCGCAGCCCGATACGCCCGCGCCACACCACCGTGCAGATCCCCCGGTCCGTATCGATCCACAGCGTATCGGCCACGAGCGCCACCTCTTCCACCTCGCCGGTCGCGCGCTCCACCACGGCCCGGGGTTTTAGCCCGGGCAGGCTCGTCACCAGCCGCGGGTGATCCGGGTGCAGGTTTTCCAGCACAAGCCGCTCGTTCGCGCGGATCTCCGGGACCCGCTGATCGGCGGGTGCGGACTGGAAATAGGCATAGTCGAGGTCTTCCGGCAGCGGCTGAGATTCCCAGCCGGGGGCAGGAAACACCGAAGCGAGGCGCCCGAGCGACCGCAGGCGGCTCGGCCAGCCGGCGGCGATCGGCGCAAAGCACACGGACGCAAACCTGTCGGTGGGGTGCGACACGAACACCCCCGGTGGTTGCAGGTTTGGCACCGCCAACATCCCGTACATATCCGGCGGACCGTCGAACCGCATCCCCACGGGGTTGTCCGTCTCGGGCCCGCCGGCGGCGCGCTCCCAGCGCAGCGGCATCTTCGCGAGCGCGGGCCCCTCCAGCATCTGACCGTCTTGTTGCCGAAGCTTTCGATCGCAGAACGCTTCCACCGACTTGTCGAGCGGCCCCACCGTCAGCCGGGCCATCACCGAGCGCGCGGGCTTCGCCCCGGGGGCGAAGGCGTGCCCCACCAGCATCACGTCGGCCTCGGGCTTGAACGGCACCCGATCGCTCGGCGCGAACACGCTCCGCGACCGATCGTCGTTCCAGTGGTTGTCGTACTCGTTCACCGCGTCCTGGCTCGGCGACAGCGCCGACAGCCCGGGCCGGAGCACGAAGGTCGCCTTCACGATCACGGTCTCGGCGCTCGTCCCGGCTCGCGAAAGCCAGACGAAGCCGAGCGCCGGCAGCGGGCAGCGCGAGACCACATCCATCGATCGAGACTCTATCAGAAGACGCTCGGTCGCGGCGATCCAGGCACCGGAGCCTTGCTGGAGGCCCGAGCGATCCGCGCCGCGCCGCGCCCTACTTCACGTTGCAGCGGTTCCAGAGGTTGTCCGAGAAGAGCGCCTCGCAGCTCTTCACCGAGAAGGTGGAGCCGGCGTTGGCGCCGTCGGTGCACGTGCAGTCGAGTTGGATGGTCGGGCACCATCCAAGGAAGCTCGCCGCCGGCGCGAGCGCTCCGGTCATAACGTCCACGCTGATCCAGCGGCACGCGCCCCTCTCCCGTTGCGATTCGCGAGAAGACCAGGGTGGCGCCCGCGCGCTCACGCGCTTACAAAGCGAGGACCATGGCGCTCTCCAACGACCTCCGCAAACGCTTCGACGACCTCGTGCAGAAGAACAAGGTCGTGCTCTTCATGAAGGGCACGCGCACCGCGCCTCAGTGCGGCTTCTCCGCCTCGGTGGTGCAGATGCTCGACGAGCTGCTCCCGAGCTACGAGACGGTGAACGTGCTCGAGAGCCCCGAGGTGCGCGACGGCATCAAGATCTACAGCGAGTGGCCGACCATCCCGCAGCTCTACATCGACGGGAAGTTCGTCGGCGGGGCCGACATCGTGCGCGAGATGCAGGCCAACGGCGACCTCGCCAAGGCGCTCGGCGCCACGGCCACCGAGGCCCCGAAGCCGGTGATCACCGTCACGCCCGCCGCGCTCGCCGCGCTGCGCGAGGCGATGGAGCCGGGCAGCGCGGACATGCTCCGCCTCGAGATCGACCCGCGCTTCCAGTACGGCCTGGCCTTCGGCCCGCGCGAGCAAGGCGACATCGAGGTCGACGCCTCGGGGCTCCCCATGCTGCTCGATCGATCGAGCGCCCGGCGAGCCAACGGGGTCTCGATCGATTTCGTCGGCGGCGAAGGCGGCGGCTTCAAGATCGACAACCCCAACGAGCCGCCCAAGGTCCGGCAGATCTCGGCGAGCGATCTGAAGGCGATGATCGACCGCAAGGAGAGCTTCGAGCTCTTCGACGTCCGGACCGACAAGGAGCGCGAGATCGCCCAGATCCCGGGCGCCCGGCAGCTCAACGCCGAGGGGATGAGCTACCTCGACGGGCTGCCCAGGGACACGGCCGTGGTCTTCCACTGCCACCACGGCGGCCGGAGCCAGGCCGCGGCCGAGGCCTATCTCGGCAAGGGCTTCTCGAAGGTCTACAACGTGCGCGGCGGCATCGACGCCTGGTCGCAGATGGTCGACCGGAGCGTGCCGCGGTACTGATCGGCGCGCTCGCGCGGATAGATCGCGCTCACCGATCTCGCAATCACTGGGAGAGCGCGGTCGCCATCGCGCGCATCTTCGCGACGACGAGCGGGTCGAGCTGCTCCACGGTCGCGAGGAAATTGGGGTGGAGGAGGCCCGAGACGAGGAAGGTGTAGCGGTAGGCCCTCGTCTGCGCGACGGTGATCTCGCTCTTCTCGGCGTCGGAGAGCGCGCGGCCCGCGGCCCGCTCGAGGGAGACGAGGTCGAGCTCGACCTGCTGCGAGAGCAGGCCGTTGACGGCGCTCCCCAGGGCGGCAAAATCCTCGAACCCCTTGGCGATGCCCGCCGCTCCCGCCTCCGTCGCGAGCTTGTCGACGAGCATCGTGTCGAGCTTGGCGTGCTGCGCCTCTTCTTGCCAGTGGTGCCGGAGCAGGCTCTTGAACTGCGGGTCGAGGTCCTGATCGTCCTTCACGCTGTCGAGGTAGTGGGCCTGCGTCATCCACTCGAGGTGCAGCGTGAGGAGCGCGACGCCGAGGCGGCTGTGCGAGAGGACGACCTTCGCCACATCGGCCGCCGGGCCGATGACGCCGCACTCCGTCGGGAAGCCGGCCTTGAACGCCTGCGCGAAGCGCTGGAACAGGTGGATGTGCTTGGCCTCCTCCTCGGCGAACGTGACGAGCGCGCGCACCTCGAGCGGGTCGCCGCCGGGCGTGGCGGCGCGCGCCTCGCCGAGCGTGAACGGGAGGATGAACTCCTCGACGAAGCCGAACAGGTAGAGGTAGCTGTTGCCCCGGATCTGGTTGAGCAGGAGCTTCTCCCGCGCGCTGAGCGAGGAGAGCCGCTGCACCTGGGCGAGCGACTCCGGCAAGAAAGGTTTGGTGAAGTCGAGCGGCTTGTCGGCCCCGATCAGATCGTCCACGCGCCAGTTGATCTTGAGCGAGTCCGCGAGGGTCGATTCGTAGCTGTAGCTGTGGGTGAGCATGGGCGCTCATTGGAGAGAGGAGCACCGGGGATGTCAACGCCGGCCACGACCGATCCGGGCCGTCCGTGACGTGGCTCGCGCGCGCTCCACGCGCGATTCCGTTCAGGTCATCCGAGCCGCTCCAGCACCGCGACCACATGCTCCGGGCTTCGCAGGCAGAGCTTCTGGAGCCGCTCGGCGTCGAAGAACGCGATCGTCGTCCCGGCCGTGGCGATGGCGCTCACGTTGGGCGCGATCTGGTGGATCGCGTCGCGAACGCCGTAGAAGGAGTCCGCGGGGATGGTGGCGACGGGCCTGTCGCCGTCGGTCCCGAAGAGCGCGATCGACCCGCGCGCGACGAGGCAGGCGACGGGCGGGATCATCCCTGCGGGAAGGAGGAACGTGTCCTCCTCGAACGACTCCAGGCGTTGCAGGCACGAGAGCAGCTCGTCGCGGACCTGCACGTCGAGCAGGCTCATCGTCTCGTGCATCGAGAAGAACGAGTCGATGCGGTGGACCTGCTTCGTCTGCGCGATTCGCTCGGCGAACGCCGGGTCTTCCATCATCAGCGAGGCCACGAGCGGCGCCCTGAGCGTCCACACCTCGCTCACGCGCTCGGCGCGCAGCGACGCCGTGCAGCGCGGATCCGGCCCGCCGAGCACGCTCGACTCGCCGAGGAGCCAGCCGGGGAAGCAGCAGCGCACGAGCCATGAGCCGCCCGAGGGCTTCTCCAGCCAGACGCCGAGCAGGCCGCTCTTCACGACGAAGAGGTTCTTCGAGGGCTCGCCCTCGGTGACCAGCATCTCCTCGGGCGCGAGCGTGCGCAGCTCCGCGTAGCGCGAGAGCTCGGCGCGCTGATCCGTCGAGAGGCCCGCGAGGCTGCGCGCGGAGAAGAGGTCGTCGAGCGGCGTGAGGCGGGCGCGGCTCTGCTCCAGGAGCGCGCGGATCGGCGAGCTCGCGAAGGCCTCGCGGCCGCCCATGCGGAGGGCCATCCCGGCCGCTTTCTCCAGCGCGGGCAGGTCGAACCGATCGGCGAACTCGCGCGCCGCGGCCTCCAGGTAGCCGCGCGCGAGGCCGAGCTCCCCGAGCTTGGACTCGACCTCGGCCATGGTGAAGAGCGTGGCCCCGCGGTGCTCGTGATCGGTCAAGAGGCGCGGGAGCAGATCGCGCGCGGCGCGCAACGAGCTCTCGTCTCCCCGTTCGAGCGCCGCAGCGACGCGCACCTCGACGGGCTCCTCCAGCGCCTCCAGCGCATCGAGCGCCGGCTCTTCCTCGGCCTCGCCCCCGAGATCGGCGAAGCCCGCGAGCTCGTCGGAGGGAGGAGGCTTGAGCGAGAAGCGCTGGGCGCGGGTGACCGCCTCGACGACGTGATCGGCGCCGAGCACGGGCGTCATCACGCCCGCGTCGTCGACGGTGACATCGGCCACGTGCAGATCGCCCGACGACGCGGCGAGCACCACGGTGACCGACCAGGCGTCCCCGGAGACGCGCCGCACGCGGCGGACATCGCGCACCTCGAGCAACCTGCCGAACCCGCTGCGCAGCTCCTCCGAGACCGCCTTCCACACCTGATCGCGCCGCATGGGCGCAGCGTAGCGCCCTGCGCGCGCGGCTCCTACACCTTCACGAGCCGCCAGCTCCCCCGCGCGTACGCCGCGCCGAGCAGCGCGCTCCGGCACACCCAGTCGGCCGTGCTCCCGAGCCAGATCCCCACGAGCCCGAGGTTCAGCGTGATCGCGAAGAAGTACGTCGCCAGGAGGCGCACGACCATCGCGCTCACGAACGAGATCCCGAGCACCGTGCGCGTCGCGCCCGCCCCGCGCATCCCGTTGCCGAGCACCGTCGCGAAGGCCATGAACGGCTGCGCCGCGGCGGCCACGAGGAGCGCCCTCGCGCCCAGGTCGACGATGGCCGGGTCGCTCGTGAACCCGCGCATCAACAGGCGCGGCAGGAGCGCGAACAGAAGGCCCATCGTGCTCAGCCCCGCCGTGGCCATCGCCGCGGCGATCCAGCCGGCCTTCTGCGCGTCGCCCGGCTTGCCTGCGCCGAGCTTCTGGGCGAGCAGCGCGCCAGCGGCCACGCCGAAGCCGTCGGCGGTCAAGAAGCAGATGGCCTCGATGGCCACGAGGGCCTGATTGCCGGCCATCGCCGCCGGGCCGAGCAGGCCGAGGATGGCCACGTAGGCGAGGTAGGCCGACTGGTTGATCAGCCGCTCGGCGAACGTGGGGGCGGAGACGCGCAGCACCCGCCGGAGCGAGGCGCCGCCCCAGCCGAGGCGGGTGAGCGAGAGCCGGTCGCGCAGGCTCGACGGGGCCGCGGCGCCGAGCGGGAGCGGGCTCTTGCGCGAGAAGAGGAGCGCGCCGAGGAGCAGGCCCTCGATGCTCATCGTGGCGGCGGTGCCGATGGCGGCGCCGCGCACGCCGAGGGCCGGGAGGCCGAGGCCGCCGAAGATGAGCAGCGCGGAGAGCACGACGTTGACGATGTTGCCCAGCGTGGCCACGTAGAGCGGCGTCCTCGTGTCGCCCGAGCCCTGGAGGGCGGCGGCCGCGACGGCCTCGACGAAGGCGAGCGGCAGGACGGGCAGCACGATGTGCAAGTAGGCCCCGGCCTCGGCGAGCACGGCGGGCGAGGCGTGGGGGAAGAGCAGGCCGAGGAGCGAGCCGTTGGCGATCCGGATGGGGATGGCCACGAGCAGGCCGAGCGCGATCGCGAGGAGGAGCGAGGCGCGGGCGGCCCGGGCGGCGCCGAGGCGGTCGCCCGCGCCCACCGAGCGGGCGACCACGGAGAGGGTGCCCGTGGAGAACGCGGTGAAGAGCGTGTAGAGCAGCCAGGTCAGGGTGCCGCTGATCTGGAGCGACGCGAGCGCCGCCGCGGAGGTGCGCCCGACCATCGCCCGGCTGGCCAGGAAGACCAGCGTGATGAGCAGCATGTGGGCGATGGCCGGCGCGGCGAGCGACCAGACCTCGCGGGCCTGGGCGAGCGCGCCGCGGCCGAACAGGGCCGCCGGGGCGGCGAAGAGGTGCTCGGAGCGCTCGATCCGCGGGCTGCGGGGGAGGTCTCCTGGGGCGGCGGCGAGGGTCACATCCGTGAAACGCCGGGCGAGCGCGGGCCGTTCCGGGTCAGGGCCCCCGAGGGGCGATCTGCGGGCGAGCTCCACGCGGGGCGCACGGTCGCACAGATTGGGCCCGAGCGGCACCTTTCCGGGGGCGCGCGAGGCCTTTCCGGGCCGCGGCCGGGCTCCGGCGTGGGCTGCCCGGAACGCGCGGGCTCACCAGCGCCCGCCGAACGCGAACGGCGGGCTCGTGACCGTGGTGAGCGCCAGCGTCTGGGCGGCGCCCCCGCGGGCGATCGGGAACGTCCGGGTGGCGCCGAACGCGCGCACCAAAAGCTCGCCGCGGGCGTCGGGGGCGCCGCCGACGAGCAGCGTGCGGTAGCGGCCCTCGGGCAGGTCGCCGAGCGAGGCCGTGCGGGCGGCGGTGCGCGTCGACGCGGGCGTCCAGGGGGAGATGACGGTGCCGCTCGGGGTGAGCAGGACCACCGTGGGACAGTGTTCCACACCGTCCACGCAGCGCGCGGTGGCCTCGAAGGAGCCGGCGGCGGCGCGGGGCTCCCAGGCCGGGGCGGATCCATTGCCGAGCGCGGCGAGGAGCTGCTTCACGAGCGGCCCGGGCTTGTCGAGCGCGCTCGCCTCGCGCAGGGCGGCCTCGCGATCGCCGAGGCGGGCGCGGCAGCGGAGGGCTTCGTAGCGCGCCTCGTCGGAGGCCGGGCCGAGCTCCACGAGCGAGCGGAAGTGGGCGCATGCGCGGCGCTCGTCGCCGGCGGCCTCGAAGGCGCGGGCGGCGCGCTGGTGCAGATCGGCGCTCAGCGGGGCGCCTTCGAGCTGCGCGTCGACGGCCGTGCATGCGAGCAGGCCCTCGCCCTGCGCCGCGGCGGCCTGCGCCAAAAGCTCGCGCGCCCGCGGGAGATCCGGGTCGAGCGAGGCGAAGCGCTGGGCCGCTTGCAGGGCCTCGGGGAAGCGGCCGCGGAGCAGGAGGCCGCGGATCAAGGCCTCGTGGCGGGCGCGGCTCCGGTCGTCGTCGCGCAGCGCCTGGCGCAGCTTGTCGAGCGCGTCCTCGCCCTGGGCGCGCCACGCCTCGTCGCCGGCCTGGTGCACGGCGCTCGGGCCCTCGGCGAACATGGTCGGGCGCAGGGCCTCGACGCGCGCGGGCGGCGGACCGCCCTCGGGCGCGAAGACGATCGGGTAGGTGACGGTGACCGAGCCCGACTCGGGCGCGGGGAAGCTCAGGCCCTGGAACCCGCGCACCACGCACGAGACCACGCCCGCGTCGGAGAGCGAGCTGCCGCCGTCGGCCGCCGAGCCGACCTCGCCGTTCGCGAGGATGAGGAAGCGCACGGTGACGCGGCCGGCGAGGCTCGGATCGCGGCGCAGGCCGTTCTCGTAGCAGCGCCGGAGGCGGCCGGCCTGCGTTCGCACGATGCGCTGGATCACCTCGGGCGGGAGCCGACCGCTGACGTTGGCCGAGCCCATCGCGATGCGAGGCGAGGGCCCGCGCACCTGCGCGGCCTGCCCTGCGCCGTCGGCGATCGGGCCGATCCGGCCATGGCCGCTGCCGAAGCCGAGCCCACCGCCTCCCTCGCCCACGCCGCTCAGGCCGAGCGATCCTGCGGACCCGACGCTGTCCATGGAGAGCGACGGCGCGGGGTTGCTGAAGTGCCCCACCGCGCCCGGCACCTCCGCTCTGTTGAGCGCGCCGATCATCCCGAAGTCGAGCTGCGACAGCTCGCGGGCGATCGTGCCCGCGCGTCCGTCGGCGAGTCCGCCGCCGATGCCGAAGCCGGAAGCGCCGGAGGCGCCGCCGCTCGGCTGTGTCCGCTCGATCCCGAACTCGGCGAACATCCGGTCGTTCTCCAGCACGAGCAGCGCCGTCCTCCGCGACATCACGTGGTGCGCAGCGGAGAGGGCCACGATCTGCTTGTCGGCGGCCGCGTCGCGCGACCCTTCGAGGTCGGCGATCTTCGCCCCGGCCCAGAGGCGCGCAAAGGCCCGCGCGTCCGCGCTCGCGGGCGCCCACGCGAGGGCGCGGCTCGTCTCCCAGGGCGCGCCGCCGAGCGTGCCGCGCAGCGTGATGGTCCCCTGCTCGCCGGCCGGCGCGCGCGCGGTGACCCACAGCTCCTCGCCCGCGCGGAGCGGAGGCAGGACGCGAGGGTAGACGTCGGTGACCGACGCCGGCATGTCCAGCGAAGCGTTCAGGAGCAGCGGAGCACGCAGATCGAGGGCGATCTGCGCCGCGCGCTCGCCGAGGGGCGCGCCCGTCGAGACCCGCTCGTACGGCGCCGCGAGCGCCCGGCCGAGGCCGCCGAGCACGACCTCGTCGACCGATCGCCCGGCGCCGAGCAGGCGGAGATCGATCGCCTGCGCCTCGATCGTGGGGCGCACGCGGGCCGCGATCGTCTCGACCGAGAGCTCGCCCGCGCTCACCGCGCCGTCGCCGAGGTAGACGATCTGCCCCGCGCTGCTCGAACCGAGCCTCGCCGCGGCCGAGAGCAAGGCCCCGGCGAGATCGGACGACCCGCCGGGCTCGAGCGCGGAGAGCCAGCGCCCGGCGTCGCCGATCGCCGCCTCGGTGGGAGCGAGCAGGCCATCTTCGGGGTAGGCCGAGCACGCGCTGTCACAGGCGAGCAGGACGAAGCGCTCGGCCGGATCGAGGTCGCGGATCAACGCCGCGGCGAGCTCGGCCGCGCCGGCGAGCGTCTCCTTCGACTGGCTCCCGCTCACGTCGAGGACGAGGGCGCGATCGCGCCGTACGGCTGCCTCGGCCGGGCTGCCCGCGGGCACGCGCACCGGGAGGCGCATGGCGACGAAGCCGGGCTCGGGCGCCGGCTCGCGGCCCTTCTTCGGCTTGATCGGAGGAGGCGCAGGGTAGGCCGTGATCGGCGACGTGGGCCCTTTGCTGCGCTGGTAGCCGACGACGAAGTCGCGCGCGGGGACGAAGCTTTTGGCCGAGAAATGAGCCTCGATCGAGCCTTCCTTCACGCTGAGGGAGGCGAGGTGACCGGGCGTCCGCGGGTCGCCGAGCAGCGCGCCGCTGTCGGTCGCGGTGAGGTCGAGCGAGAAGTCGCCGATGGTGAGCGCGCGGTCCTCGCCGGTCGAGAGCGGGTAGAGGTAGCGCGCGCCGCCCTCGCCCGCGTCGAGCACCTGATCGTAGGCGAGCACGACCTTGCGGCTGCCCCTTGGCGGGAGCGGAAAGACCCGCAGCGAGAGCTCGCTGCCCTGCGTCCATTCGAGCAGCGCCGGATCGCGCGGGCGGACCGAGTCGTCGACGATGCCCTTGAAGATCCGTTCGGCCCGGCCCCGCTCGACCATCTCCCCCTCGACGAGCTCGTCGCCGACCCAGAGCGCGAGGCGCGAGACGCTGGCGTCGGGCGGGACGGGGAAGAGGTAGCGCCCTTCGAGGACCCGGGCCGTGTCGTTCTGGAAGACCTCCTCGATCTCGGTGCGGGCGAGGCCGTCATGGATCACGACGTTGACTTTGTGCGACGCGAGGGTCACCCCGGACACGATCTCGCCCGTCCCGGGGACGCGCGCGCTCATGGTCCCGAGCCCGCGCGGGCGGCCCGCGTGCGAGCGCTCGCCCGGTTCGGCAGCCTCGGCGGAGAGCGCATCGCCGAGCCCGAGGGACGCGCCGCTCCGTCGCTCGGACGGCTTGCCCGGCGCGGCGAGCGCGCCCTCGCCGGACCGGAGCAGGAGCGGCTCGCCCGCGCCGGCGAGGGTGAGCCGGCCGCGGCGGACGAGGAGGGTCGCGCCGTCGCTCGGGGTCACGCGGAGGTCGATGCGCGCAGGAGACGCAGGGTCGACGGTGAGACGCGATCCGGCGGCGAGGATCGGGTGCTCCGGGGCAGGGGCGTCGGCCGGATCGGCCGCGAGCTCGGCCGCGCCTTCGTCGAACGAGAGCGACGCCGGGGCGCCTTTGTGGAGGGAGAGGCGCGCCGGGCCCTGGAGGATCAAGCGGCGCTTGCCGCCGAGATCGAGCGAGGCGCGCGCGCCGGCAGCGACGCGGAGCGCACTCTCTTCGCCGATCTTGGCGCCCGCCTCGACAGGGCTGCACGCCTCGCTCCCGGAGGCGCAGCGGAGAGCGGCCGGGTCGGTCGATCCGACGGCCGGCTGGACGGTGGCGAGGGTGATCTCCCAGGGCTCGGGCGCCGGGACAGGCGGGGCGCTGCACCCGAGGAGAGCGCCCGCGGCGAGAGCGCTTGCCCAAAGTCCCAAGATCCAAGCGTTTCGCGATCGATACGGCTCGTGCACCGGCGCCTCCGTGCCGCCTCGACGGCACCGAGGAGGCGGCTCTGTGGAGGCAGAGACCGGCGCGTGGGCTGGATGTTCCCGATGAACGCGAGCCCCAGATCAGCGCACTCGGTAGAGATAGAGCACGTTCATCGTGTCCGTCTCCGGCACGACGGTGAAGATCACCCGGAACGGGCCAACGGTGAGACGACGGTGCGGTCCGACCCGTTCGACGCGTCCCTCGCGTCGTTGTGCGTAGCCGATGACGGCGCGATCAACGCGCATGCCGTCCCACGGGTGCATCGCATAGAGCCCGGCGAGGGCGGCCTCGCTCCATGCGATATCGAGCGTCATGCCGCCGCAATACGCTCGCGCGCCATCCGTTCCAGGAACGCGGGCACGTCGTCCTGCGCGACCATCGGGAGCGTCCCCGCTTCGTACTGCGCCACGATCGCCGCGAGCTCGGCTCGCTGGTCGGGCGTCATGTCGTCCTCACCCTCGGGCAGGGTCGCCTCCCAGCGCTCGAACGCAGCTCTCTCCTCAGAGGTCATGTGGTGCAACGTAGCGCAAGCGGGGATGGAGGTCGACGCTGACCGTGGGACGAAAACGGCGATCGCCGAGCAGCAAGACGCGCTCGGTGATCCGATCGCCCTCAGTGCACCCCGCCGATGAGCCACGCCTGCCCCGGCGTCAGGCTCTCCTCCGGCGACACCCCGCCCTGCGACGCCGGCCCGGTCGCGCGCCCATCGGCGCTCGACGCCAGCCGGAAGCCGTGATCGCCGAACAGGAAGAGCAGCGTCCGCGGCGGCAAGGTCTCGATGTAGCGCAGGGTCACCTCGGTCACCTCTTCGGCGAGCGACTCGATCCGCTCCGCGTAGCCCGGCCCCGCGTTGCGGATCCGCGCCTCCACGAGGTCGAGCTTCATCACCTCGCGGGCGCCCACGCGCTCCCGCCGCACCGTCGCCACGGCGCGCCCCCGCGTGATCTCGGGCACCGGCTCGCTCGACGGGCCCGCCTCGCGCAGGCCCTCGGCGCCGCGGGAGAGCAGCGCCGTCTGCGTCGGCGTGGTGGTCGGGATCGCGGCCCAGAGCACCATCCGCTCGACGCACACGGCGCGCCCGGCGAGGCGCTCGGTGAGCATCTGGGCGACCCGCTCGCCGAGGTCGAAGCGCAGCGCGTCGACGAGGAAGAGCTTGGTCGCGCGCGCCCCGTTGAGGCGGGCGATCTTCCCTGCGATCTCGGGCACGTCGAACACCATCGGCGGCCGCTTGCCCGTCACCCGGAGGGCCGCGTAGGCCTCGCGGTAGCTGTGCTCGAAGTTGCTGCGGAAGGTGTCGAGCACCGAGCGCACGGAGCTGTCCACCTCGCCCCGCGCGGCGGCGGCGAGCAGGGGCAGGTAGCGCGTCGTGAAGAGCCGCTCGATGGTGGCCACGGGCTTCGGCCCCTTGGCCTTGTCGAGCTCCAGGGCGTGGGCGCGCCACTCGGCGGCGTTCACCACGCGGACGGCGACGGGCTCGGGCTCGGCGGGGGCGGTCTCGGCCGGCTCGATCGGCGGAGCCTTCATGGCCGGCGGGGCGGGCGCGACAGAAGGTTGGGGCTCCAACGAATTTACAGGTGCCTGAGGCGGGGAGGCCTGCTCGACCGCCGGGGCGGGCGCGTTCCGGAGCGACCGCTTGGCGAGCACGCCGCGGCGGGGGATGGCCATCACCGGCGGCGGAGGCGCGGGCGCCCGGGGCGCGGGAGGCTCGGTGACCGCCATCTCGGGCGCGATCGCCTCGGGCGCGGCGATCGCTTCGGGCGCCGCGGCAACCGGCGCGATCACCTCGGGCGCGGCGGCTACCGGTGCGGCGATCTCCGGCGCGGTGATCTCCACCGCGGGCACAAAAGGTTGGGGCTCCAACGAAATCTCGATCTGCGGCGGCTCCGGCGCGGGAGGCGCAGGGGTGGGCTCGACCACGGTGGGCTCCACCACCGCGGGCGCGACCACCTCGTTGGCCGCGCGCATCATCTCGCCGGAGGGCGGCACCTCGGGCAGGAGCGGATCCGACGCGGGCGCCGGCGTCTCCTCGGCCAGGGGCGGCACCTGGCGAAGCGCGCGGGGCTCGCGCATTTCGCGGGGCTCGCGCGGCGCGGCGGGGACGCGATCGCCGAGGCGCACGGGGAGCAGGAGCTGGAGGTCCTGATCGCCGGCGTCGAAGAAGAGCGAGACGTTGTCGCGGTCCGCGGCGCGCATCCAGGCCGCGATGATCGCGCTGTCGTCGAAGGCCAGGTGCTCCTCGCCCTCGGCCGCCTCGCCGAGGCGCGGCAGCACCAGGGCCACCCCGGTCGCGCCGAGGAGGCGGGCGCGGAAGAGCTGATCGCGCACGGTCTCCTCGGCGGAGGCGAGGACGTCGACGCTCGGCGGGTGGGCGCCGCGCAGGGCGAGGGCGCTCTCCACGGCGTCCTCGATCACCCTTCGTACGCGGCCGCACGAGGGCACCTCGCCGGCCGCGTCGGCGACGAGGTAGCGGCGGGACCGCAAGGCCGCGCAGGTCTCGCGCTGCCGGTCCTGCGGGAGGAAGGCGAGGGCGCCGGGGGTCGGGTGATGCGGGGAGCGCTCGATGGAGTGGGCCTCGGCCGGGGACATGGGCGCAACCTAGGCAGAGGGCGGGGAAACAGGCGAATTTTCGGCGACGCCCCGGGGGCGCGGGGGTAAAGAGGACGGATGCGCCAGGCCTCGATCTTCCGCCTTTTTGCCGGCGGCGCGCTCGCCGCGCTCGCCGCCGTGACCGCAACTTCCTTGCCCGCCTGCTCGGGCAGCGACACGAACCCGCAGGGGGACGGAGGCCCCCCCGATGGGTCGACCGAGGTCACGGGGCCCCTCGGCAGCCGGTCCGATCTGCCGGTCGACGAGCACCTCGTCATCGCCAACATGAGCGCGCCGGTGGACATCGTGCGCGACAAGTACGGCCGCCCGCATATCTACGCCGCGAACGTCAACGACGCGATGCGCGCCGAGGGCTGGCTCGTCGCCAAGGACCGCGCCCTCGAGCTCGAGTTCTTCCGCCGCGTGTCGGAGGGGCGCCTCGCCGAGATCCTCTCCGGCTCGGATCCGAGCACGATCGATGTCGACATCAGCTATCGCCATATCGGCCTCGGCCGCGTCGCCAAGGCCGAGTACGAGGCCCTCCCGAAGGGCGACCTCAAGGACGCGATCGACGCCTACGCCGACGGCGTGACGCAGGTCTTCGCCAAGCTCCGCAGCAACGAATTCCACCTGCCGAACGGCATCCTCGGGATCGACAACAGCGCCTTCACCGACTGGACGGGCGTGGACTCGCTGGCCATCGGCCGGCTGCAGACGCACCTGCTCTCCTTCGACGCCGACATCGACCTCGACAACCAGCTCTACTTCGACGCCGCGCGAAATACCTTCACGGCCGGCGATCCCGATCCGCTGAAGGCCAAGCGCGCCGGCATGCTGATCGACACCTTCCGCTTCGCCCCGTCCGACCCCGCGACGACGACCACCGGCTACCCGATGGGGGTGAAGCCCGACGCGGCCAAGGTGGGCCACCGCCCGGGGAAACAAGGCCTCCCGCTCGCCAAGCGGCCCGATCTCGGCGCCATGGCGAAGCGCTACCTCGACGCGCGCAAGTGGACACGCAAGCTGCTCAACCCCGAGGGCTTCGGCTCGAACAACTGGGCGATCTCGCCCGCCCGGAGCGCCACCGGGCACACCCTCGTGGCGAGCGATCCGCACCTGTCGCTGATCGCGCCCTCGATCTTCTGGCCCGTGTCGATCGACGTGACGGCGCCCGAGGGCGGCGACGCGAGCCAGAACATCAAGGTGGCCGGCGTGGCCTTCCCGGGGATCCCGGGGATCATCCTCGGCCACAACGAGCATATCGGCTGGGGCGCGACGGTGGCCGGCTACGACGTGAGCGACGCCTACGCCGAGCAGGTCACCGCGGGAGGCAAAGGCGTGATGTTCGACGGCAAGGAGGTGCCGTTCGAGACCATCGACGAGGTGATCCTGCGGCAGGGCAAGGAGCCCTTCACCTACAAAGTCCAGGTCGTGCCGCACCACGGGCCGATCTTGCCGGACATCACCAAGGATCATCAGGTCACGCCGGCCGATCCGCAGAAGGGCGCGGTGAGCATCCGGTGGACGGGGCTCGAGGCGACGCACGAGATCGAGGCGGTCTTCGCGCTCCTCCGCGCCAAGGACGTCGACGAGGCGCGGCAGGCGCTCAAGTCGTTCGGCGTGGGCGCGCAGAACTGGATGCTCGGCGACACCTCCGGCAATGTGCTCTGGACCTCGCACGCCAACGTGCCCATGCGCGACAAGGGCGCGTTCTCGTGGGACGCGAGCAAGTACGAGGGCACGCTGCCCTGCCTGGTATTGCCCGGC
>JAXLYT010000074.1:0-54848 GCA_046351295.1 Byssovorax sp. | reverse complement strand
AGAACGCCGATCACGAAGAGAGTCGCTTCCAAGGCACGCTCCTTTGACCCAGCGGGTCACCGCTTCGGCAGCTGCCCGCCGAGATGGCGGACCTCTCCGAAGTGGGGGAGCGGAAGCATCAGAAGCATGGCCCCGGACTTCGACTCGTCAACCGCCGGGCGCACCTTTAGCTTGTCCATGACGCAGTTCGCGTCGTGCCATGCCCGCCGGCGCGGTCTCTCCGAGCCCTATGCGCGGCTCACGGTGCTGGGGCTGCGCGTGGAACGCCGCCAGAACGCGTGCTCGCTCAGCGCGAAAGTCACGGCGCGGCACATCGCCGGCGACGCCGCCCGCGATCACCACCGCCGCCACGGACCCAGCGCCGAGGCTGGACCCGGCCGCACCAGGTAGCACACCCCCACCTATCACGTTGGCGACCTCGCTACATGACGCCCGCGGTGGTGGTTCACGTGCATCACCTCGCCCGGCAGGTGCACCACCCCCTCCCTCCGCTCGTGCCTACGCCCTGCCACGAGCGCTCAATTCGCATCGTCGACGTGAAAAGTTGTGGGCACAAATTCGCGCCAAATGCCGCGCAACTGTGCACGGTGGCACGCGCGGACCACAACTCTGTGGATGACAGGGCGGCGCTCCTTTCTATCCATCCGTCACGAGATGGCGACCCGCATGGATGTCGCCGGGGAGACGTGTACCCATGACGTGTAGGACCATCACAGTGCGATGCCCGGCCGAGGTGTATGCCCGGCTCAAGGCCGAGACCGCGCGATGTGGCGCGACCACCACGGCGATCGTGACCCGCGCGATCTCCGAGTACCTCGATCGCCGAGAGGAAGAGGCTGCTGTCGTAACGATGAGCCGCGAGCCCGATCGGCTGCGACGCGGAGAACTCACGCCGATCGGCGAAATATTGGGGCCGCTGCTCTACAAGTGGCGCGCGCGGCAGATCCAGATCGAGGCGCCACTCGCCGCGACGGGAGACGTGTCGATGCGCGACGATGGCAGGGGCGACGATCGGGCATAGCTGCCCGACGTGCCCGCAGCGCCCGCAACGGAGGCGGAGCTGCTCGCAGCGTGCGACGCGATTCCGAGCGCCGATGCGGTTGCAAGCCGCGTGGAACGCGCGATCGCGGAGGCGCGCCGCGCTCTGCGTCGGGCCACATCGGCGTGCGCTGCCGGTCGCACGACGGCCACGGACTGGCGCGCCGAGGCCCTCCGCGAGGTCGAGATCGGTCTCTCCGAACTCTCCGGGCTCGACGGTGCAGATCTCGGCCGCGTCTACCGTGCCATCCTCGACGGTCTTCGCGACGATTTGGCGGAGATCACCGCTGTGGTGCGGAGAGTGCGGTGAGGGTGACTCCTCGCGCTCGGGGTGTCATCGACGAGATCCGCCGGCTGGGGCGCAGGCCCTCGGGCTCGACCCGCGCATCGCGAACTGGGCATCGTTCACGGTCATCCCCACGCCGACCGCCGTGGAGCTGTCGGCCCCGAAGCTCCTACCCGGGACCGTCAGCTCGACCTGCTCGGGAGCCGTTCGAGCCGACGACGCCGTAGCCCTGCGCTCCGTGCCCCTGCCGTCCCCTTGCCTCCGCCCTCCTCGGGGCGACACTTCGCCCATGAGGGGTACCCCTCCGCTCCGCGTCGTCATCAGCGCCGGCCCCGGGGATGCGCCCTGGAGGACCAGGCTCGTCGGGCACCTCAGCGCCCTGAAGCGCTTCCGCAACGTCGAGTCTGGACCGACGACGACGTGCCGGCCGAGGTCGACCGGCGCATGGCTGTCGATCGAGAACTGGGCCGCGCGCCGATGTCGCCCTGCTCCTCGTCAGCGCCTCCTACCTCGCGTCCGACTTCCTCCAGGATGTCGAGGTGCCCCAGCTCTTCGAGCGTCACCAGACGGGCGGGGTGAAGGTCATCCCCGTGTTGGTGGGGAGCTGCACCTGGGAGCTTCACCCCTGGATCGGCAAGCTCCTGCCCGAGGGGGAACAACCGGTCGCCGCGATCGCAGGGGATGGCCAGGACCGGGCGTTGGCGGAGGTCGTCCGCGAGATTTTGCGGCAGGCGAAGGTGGGTCCGCCCGAGCGCAGACGCGCGGGTGGGCCTGGCATGGGAGCCGAGGCTCGGCGGACAGCGGGGTCGTCGGTGTGCTCGCCATCGTGGAGACGCTCGCGGCCATGGCGGTATACGGGTACATCGCGGTGCGTACGGGACGCTGCATCTCACGGTGAGTGCGTGTGTCGCTCCGTTGTTGCTGTTGAGCACGCCGGAGTCACGACAAGAGGGGCTCGCGTATGGGCTCCGCCGTGCAGTCCGCACTGATGAGAATTAGGCGACTCGCCGATATCGTAGAGAGGCGATTGTTTCCCCCGTGAGACACAGCCGCGAGCTGGTTCGGGCGAGAACGCACACGCCTCGCCTCGCCCAATCAAAACGATAACGATACCTGAAAAAATTGGTAATGCCATCGGAAGTACTATTGTGGTATCCGTTCACGGGGCATATGGTCATGATCCTACGTGACGCTATGTGATCCTATGCGAATGGGTCTGTTCGGTCGGGGAAAAAGGTGATGGGAATGAGGCATGGGCCGCGATTGGCGAGACGACCGGATTGCCGAGCTGGAGGGAAAGCTCGAGGTCGCGCTTGCCCGAATCTCGGTGCTCGAAGCAGCGCTGGCGAAGACGGCCGAGCTCGATGCGAAATTCGAGGCCGCGGTCGCCAAGATCGCCACGTTGGAGGAAAAGCTTCGCGTGTCGTCGCGCAATTCCTCGAAGCCGCCTTCGAGCGACCCTCCTTCCGTGCCGAAGCCCCCGGCCAGGCGAAGCCGAGCGGACGCAAACCGGGAGGGCAGCCCGGTCACGAAGGGCATCAGCGTGCGCTCGTGCCGGCCCACGAAGTGGACAAGCGCGTCCCATGTTTTCCGACCGCTGCCGCCGATGTCATGCCGGCCTGATGGGCAGCGACGCGTCACCCCACCTGCATCAGGTCTTCGAGTTGCCGAGGGTGAAGCCCTTCGTCACCCAGTACGAGCTTCGTAAGCACGATATGCCCATGCTGTGGGGCCCGCACCAGGGCCGAGCTGCCGGACGGGGTGCCTGCTGGAGCCTTCGGGCCGAGCGTCACCACCCGGTCGTGGCGTTGCTCATGGGCGTCTACCGGCTTGGCAAGCGACCCGTCGAGATGCTGATGGCCGACCTCTTCGGCTTGACGATGAGCGTGGGCAGCGTCGTGGCCTGCCAGGAGCAGGCCGCCCTTGCGCTCGAAACGCCGCACGCCGAGGTGCACGCCTACGTCCAGGCGCACCCGGTCAAGCACGCCGACGAGACGGGGTGGCGAGAGGCTCGGTCGCGTGCGTGGCTGTGGACCGCGGTGACCTCGTTCGTGACGGTGTTCCTCGTGCAGGCGCGGCGCAGCACCGATGCGGCGCGCGCGCTGCTCGGCGATACCTGCGGTGTCTTGATCCTCGATGGGGCGCCTATGGCTGGCCCGACCTCGCGAGACAGCTCTGCTGAGCCCATCTCAAGCGCGACTTCATCAAAATCCAGGAGCGCGGAGGTCCCGACGACCCTCGCTGCACGGCCCTGCTGGCCGAGCGAGACCAGATGTTTGCGTGGTGGCATCGGGTTCGCGACGGAACGCTCGCCCAGTCCGGCGCTACATGAAGCCCCTTCAGGATCGGGTCTACCATCTGCTGGGAAGAGGGGATGGTGCACGGATCCGCCAAGACCATGAAAACATGCCGTCTGCTGCGCAAGCACGCCGACGCACTGTGGTTTCGTTTGTCTATCGCGAGGGCGTAGAGCCGACGAACAACGCCGCAGAGCTGCGCATTCGCCATGCGGTGCTCTGGCGGAAGACCTCGTATGGGACCCACAGCCCGGACGGCAACCGCTTCGTCGAACGTACTCACCGCGCACGCGACGTTGCGGCAGCAGAACCGCAATGTCCTCGACTTCCTCCGCGAGGCTTGCGTTGCTGCGCTCAGCCATGCTCCGTCCCCGTCGCTTCTGCCACAGCCCACCTGAGCCGCTTTGGCTCTGTTCGCTCATGCGGAGTAGGGCGTGAACGGATACCTATTGTGATTGTGCCAGGTGCGATTCTAATTTTCGCAGCGGCAATCGTGGCCACAATTTCCATGCTACTGATAACATCTCTGTCGTTGGCATACGTAACAACGACCGTTGTGGTAGCGCGCGCTGGTGCCACGTTCGCATCATTTTGCCTTAGCCCATTGGAGTCAACTAGGCTGATGCCTCAAAATTGGTGGCGCAACGTTGCGATTGTAGATGTCACGCAAGCGCCTGAATTGCTACCAGGTAGCGACGACGCAAAACATTCAACGTCTCATTCAGATGTCATGTCCGCAGTTGACATTTTGTCCACGTCTAAGCCATGGGTGCCTAAGTATCATCAGGATGGCGGGCGCGCTCGCCCTTTCGGGTTTGCGCTTGCGTGGGTCGGAGCTATCGCTCAATTACTCTTCCTGCGACTTCCTGCTTGGCTCTACCGCTGGGCGCTCAAGGGCACCGCCATCATCTACAGCCCACTCGTCTGGCTCGCGCACTCAACCTTCAGCGACGACCTGCACGACCGCCTGCAAGACCTCCGCGACCTTGCTCTCTACCGCCTGGTGCGTGGCTACTCCGCCATCGTCTTGCTCGCGCTGGCGTCCCGCCTCGCGCTCGACCTGCTCGTCCCCTCGTGGCCGTCGCTCTGGGCAGGCCACCACGCCGCGCCGATCCTGAACGCCGTCCTCGCTCCCCACGCGCTCCCGGCCTGGCAGATCGCCGTCGCCATCAACGCCATCATGGCCTGGACGCTCTACCTCTACGCGGACTGGGCGCTCGCGCGCTACACCCGCAGCCGTCCCCCGAACGAGGCCCGCGTCGAGGCAGTCATCCGCGGGGGTTGGCTCATACGCGGGGCGCTGAGCATCTACGTCATCGGCAACGGGATCCGCGCGGCGGCTTCGCTGGCGGGGGTCCTTCCGACGTGGGCCAGCCTGGGAGGACACCCGGGGTGAAGCCATCGGCCTCGGGTACGTGGCCGTCGCGGCCGGGCCGCACTTCCTCAACCCCTGGCTCATGGGCTGGGGCCGGGCTACGCTACGAGAGTCGTGAGCCCGCTCCTCGCGCACCGTCGCATCGTCAAGCTCCACGACCGCGTGATGGCGGCGGGGTTGGCGGAGGACCGCGCCGCGCTCATGGCGGGGGTAGATCCGCGGATCACGGCCACAGTGCCGATCGGGCGCACCCCAGGGGCGCAGCTTCTGCTCGACCTCACCGCCCTGAACCAGATCACGGACCCCGTGGCCGGAGACCTTCCCCTGGACACGTTCCTGAGGAACGCCATGGCGCTTCTGGGCTCACGACCCGAGGTCGCAGCAATCCGCCAAGTATTTTTTTGCTCACTTCAAAAAAAAACCTCTAACTCATGTTTTAGGATGACAACCATCTACCAAACATGAGAATCCTTTGATCCAAGCATCCATTCGACGAGGTCGACGGCGCGCCAATTTTACATTCAATTTCGAGTAGTTGGCCACATCAACAAAAATCGCAGCAACGCCCCCGACTCTGCCCACATCCGAGCACAATGTGCGCACATGTCCCACTGGCAGGTTGTGCATCAGGCGAGCCAGATGGCCCACTTGGTGGCGCCAATTGCTGCGTGGACATGCATGACTGATGATGCCGGAGACCCGCGGTCGGCTGCGCGCTCTTGGTGACCCTCGGAGTCCGGCGCGATGCCATCAGCACGGGCGTGATCGCCGCCGCGTGTACCTGGGGATGCACCCCGCTTCCTCACCAGGTGTCGCCACGCCCCAGAACAGGCGCAAGCGCTGTGCCATGGTCGATGACCACCGGTCACCATGCGGCGGGTAAGCTCGGCTTCGAGGGCGATGCTGTTCGGGAACGGTGCCGGACCACCGCGCCGCGGCCTCGCCGGTAGGTTGGCGCAGGCTCTCCGGCGGGAGACCATCCGGGGCAAGTCGAACTGGCCCTGGTGGCGCTCCCCGGAGGACCTGGCTCGCCGGGAGGACCCCGCCCCGTCCACCCACAACGCCTCGGGCGCCTCCCCAGGGTTGCCATCGTCGGACTCGACAGGGGCAAGTCCCAGGTGCCCGCCCCTGCCCGCGGATGATCGCCCAAGTGCTCGTTCAACGTTGCCTTGGAAGGTCGGGCAACCACGCCGCCGGGCTCCGTCTTCCTTGGTCCTGCTGCATGGGTGTCACGTGAACCGACGTGCAGATTGCTCAGCCATGCGTCTGTCGGTCTACTCCCTTCCCATGCTCGTCCACGCTCACCCCCGGCACGTACTTGATGCACGCCTCGAACGCGTGCGCCGCGGCTGTGAGCAGCGCCGCGGCGGCCTTGGGTTCGTCTTTCTCCATATAGTGGCGAGCCCTGCCGGTGGCATGAACACCCGCGACAAAGAGACGTTCAGCAAAATCCGCTACATTCATTGAACATACTCCTACCGGAACAGACATGGATAAGACCAAAATCAGAGAAGCACTCGTAGAAGTAGTCGCAGATGGCGAAGCTGTTCTTGCGACGGCACACAAGGTGGAGTTTCACACCTATATCGATGGCGGAAAAAGTCGCCAGTGGGTCGGAAAGATGATTACCGTGCTTCGCTCTGCGTTTGGCGAAGATGGCGATCTGTACAGAATGGCGCAGCGATTCGAGCCAAAGGCGGAACAGCGCGATGCCGCAGTCTCACTGCATGGCATTGCAAAATCTGCACTTGATGTGTGGGACAAGGGGTACATCTTCGATGTAAGGCGACTTGCTGAAGCGAATGTAGAAGCGAGTTTAATGGACCAGGCTCAAGCACTTCTCGCTGGCAAGTACCATCAAGCCGCCGCGGTGCTCGCAGGAGCGGTGCTCGAACATCACCTTCGATCGGTCGCCGCGGCGCACGGGATTAGCGAGGCGGACGCCAGCGGCCGTCCCAAGACCATGAATCCACTCAATATCGACCTGTGCAAAGCTGGCGTATACGATGCCATGCGCAGATCGCACATCGACTCTCTTGCCACCATCCGCAACGCGGCTGCGCACGGTAACGCCGTAGATGCCGATGACGCGAAACGTCTCGTCGGAGACGTGCTTAGTCTCTGTGACAAGATCAAATAACATGACACGCAAAGAAGTCTGGTTCACCTGGAGAACCTGGCGGAAGATGCGTCGATGGCGGTCGGGGCTTCGCGCGCGAGCGTCGCATGCGCCGCGCGCGAGCGTCAAGCCGGTCGATCGCGACGCACCCTCCGCTCCGCCTCGACCAGCAGCCGAGCTGGCCCGGCCGGCTCGGGGACGGCCCGGTCGCGGCGGCCGTGTGTGGGACGAGGTGGTTGCTGCCAGGCCAGAAGGAGAGGAGGGCCGGGTGGGCGGTGGCGAGGCGCTGGTGACGGGGTGGGACGAGGTGCGAACGGGCAGGCCAGGAGGAGGGGATATCAAGCCAGAAATGGGGGGTGGCTGGATCAGGCCACTACCCTCATCGGGAGAAGGGTCCGCCTCACGGGGAGAAGGCTCCGCCTCATCGGGAGAAGGCTCCGCCTCGTCGGGAGAAGGCTCCGCCTCGTCGGGAGAAGGCTCCGCCTCATCGGGAGAAGGCTCCGCCTCACGGGTAGAAGGCTCCGCCTCACGGGTAGAAGGCTCCGCCTCGTGGGGAGCCAAGGTCGCCTCATGGGGAGAAGGCTCCGCCTCACGGGGAGAAGGGTTCGCCTCATCGGGAGAAGGGTCCGCCTCATCGGTAGAAGGGTCCGCCTCGTCGGTAGCAGGGTCCGCCTCATCGGGAGCACCACCGCCCGCACCCGCTCCGGGGTGAAGGCCACGGGGACGGGCCGGCGGTTGACGCTTTCGCGGGCGGACCTCTACGATGCCCCTTCCACCTGGGAGGCCCGGCATCGTGATCGACGGCGAGCAGATGAAAGCGCTCCATGCGGCGCTCCTCGGCGCGTTCCCCACCGAGGGCGACCTGACGAGGATGGTGCGCTTCGGGCTCAGCGAGAACCTCGCGGCCATCGCCGGCTCCGGGCCTCTCAACGATGTCATCTTCAAGCTCCTCGAGTGGGCCGCGGCGCACGGGAAGCTCGACGCTCTGCTCGCGGCGGCGCAGCGCCAGAACCCAGGCCACGCGGCGTTGAAGGCCGTCTCCTTCGGTACGCCGAACGGGAGCGCCTACTTGCTGACCGCCCAGGCGGCGGGGAGGGAGCTCGCCCGGGGGACGGCGTGGTTGCTCCGGCCGGACGTGGCGGTGACGGCGTTCCATGTGGTCGGCAAGCGGACGGCGCGCGCGTGGCTGCACGAGATCCCGGGCTCGGGGGCGGGCGTGACGTACACGCTCCACGACGGGGAGCGCGCGATCGAGCTCACCCCCGCTGTCTGCGATCTGCGCGCTGATCTCGCCATGCTCCGGTGTCGCGGGCCGCTCGCTGCGCCCCGCGTGCTGCCCCTGGCCGCAGCGCCGGCGGAGGGGGGCGCGAGCTTCTCCGCCGAGGGGCATCCGACGTCGTCCGATCGGGGTTCGCCGGTGATCTCCGGGCAGATCCTCGCAGTCCGCGGCGATGTGTCGGGGACGGCGCTCCAGATCCTCGTCGATGGCGAGGCCAGGGCTTCGTGGGCGGGGCTCGCGGGGAGCGCGCTGCGGATCGGCAATCGCGCGGCCGGCGTGATCACGCAGGTGAAGGAGGGCGAGACGACCGGGTGGGCGGCGCCGTTCGAGGCGGTGTGGCGGCTCGAACGGATGCTCGACGAGGCGGGGCTCACCGAGGCGTTCCGCGCGCTGCTCCTCGATCTCTATCGCGAGAAGGATCACCTGAGCGATCTGCGCGCCGAGCTGGGATGGCCTGCCGACGCGACCGCGAGCGCGGACCGGGAGGCGATCGCGCGGGCCCTCGCCGAGCGGGCGGCGCTCGACGGGGCGGATGGGCTGGTGAGGTTGCTCGACGCCGTGGGGCACGATCACCCGGCGAGCCGTGACGTCGATCCGTTGCGCGGGCGCGTGCTCTCGGTGATCCACCGGCGCGAGGTCGCCGGGGCCCGGACGCGCGCCGATCGGGTGCGGGAGATCTTGCACGTGCTGGCCGACCCGAACGCGACGGGCGTGGCGGTGCTCGAGCCGCTCGGCTTCCAGGCGCGGGCGCTCGTCGACGAGGCGCTGCGGCAGCTCGATCGGCCGGGCCAGGCGCTGCTGCCGGTGCGCCTGGTCCTGGAGCGGCCAACGGCCGGCGACGAGCGGCTCTACACCACACTTCTCCGCGATCTGCGCTGGGCGATCCCGGAGGCGTGGCGCCCAGTCCTCGATGCGCGGGTCGACGCGAGCGCGATGGATCGCTTCGAGTACGGGGTGGACGATCTGCTCTCCGGGCCGGCGCGGGAAGCCAAGCGGAAGCTGCTCTTCGTGATCGAGGGGCTCGATCGGGTGCCGGTCGATCAACTACGCCAATGGGGATACCTGCTGGCGCGCTTGTCGCCGCGCGGGCTCAAGCTCCTGGTGCGAGGAGGGGAGAAGCTCCATACGCTGATGAAGCCGGATGAGTCCGGCAAGAATTTCAGCGCGTTCCACGTGCTGCTCCCGGTGCGGCTCGGCGCGCTGTCCGTGGAGGAGGTACGGGCGCTGGTGGTGGCGGCCGGCGGCGCCGAGGCGGCGGTCTCCGTGCTCCATCGGGAGACGGGAGGGCATCCGACCCTGGTGGAAGAGCTGCTCCGGGAGCACCCGGAGGATGCGCTGGCGGGAGGCTGGGAGGCGATCCAGCAGCGGATCGTGAACGGGGCGCACGTGGGAGCGCTGCGGCGGATCGTGGAGGGCGAGCCGGCGCTGCAAGGGGTGCTGCGGGCGCTGGCGGCGGTCGAGGGGGAGGCGCTGCCGCGCGGGGGGAAGACAAGAAAGGCGGAGGTACGGCTATCGTGGCTAGGGGTACTCAAGGACGCAGGGGCGAAGAGCTGGGGGTGGGTGGCGCCCGCGATGCGGGTGTTTGCAGGAGAGTGGTTGTGAGGGCGGCGCGGGCGCTGTGGGGGGTGATGGCGCTCCTGGTGATGCTGGTTTGCGGGGTGGGGTGCGGGAGTGGGAAGGCGGGTGGGGGGGAGGGGGAGAAGAAGCCCAGGCTCGAGGCGTGGAACGTGCCGGTGGCGGATGCGCCGGGGCTGCTTTCCGGGGACGTGCGAGCCATCGCGGTGGATAGGGGAGGCGCGCTGTGGTTCGGAACGTACGGAGGCGGAGTAAGTCGGTACGACCCCAAAACCGGTGCGTGGGCCACCTTCACCGAGAAAGACGGCCTCGTCCGCAACCAAGTGCAAGCCATCGCGGTGGACGGCGCGGGCGCGCTGTGGTTCGGAACGTTCGGAGGAGGAGTAAGTCGGTACGACCCCAAGACCGGTGCGTGGGTCACCTTCACCGAGAAAGACGGCCTCGCCTTCAACGACGTGCATGCCATCGCGGTTGATGGCAAGGGCGCGCTCTGGTTCGGAACGTTCGGAGGGGGAGTAAGTCGGTACGACCCCAAGACCGCCACGTGGGCCAGCTTCACCGAGAAGGGCGGCCTCGCCAACAACAACGTGCAAGTCATCGCGCTGGACGAGAAGGGCGCGCTCTGGTTCGGAACATACGGCGGCGGAGTAAGTCGGTACGACTCCAAGACCGGCGTGTGGGCTACCTTCACCAAGAAGGACGGCCTTGCCTCCAACGACGTGCAAGCCATCGCTGTGGACAGGGAGGGCGCGCTCTGGTTTGGAACGAATGGCGGCGGAGTAAGTCGGTACGACTCCAAGACCGGCGTGTGGGCTACCTTCACCGAGGACGACGGCCTCGGTCACAACCATGTGCAAGCCATCGCTGTTGACAGGGAGGGCGCGCTCTGGTTCGGAACGTTGGTAGGTGGAGTGAGTCGGTACGACCCCAAGACCGCGACATGGGCCACCTTCACAATGAAGGACGGCCTTGCCGCCAACTCCTGGCAAGCCATCGCGGTGGATGAGGACGGCGCGCTCTGGTTCGGAACGTTGGTGCGTGGAGTAAGTCGGTACGACCCCAAGACCGCCACGTGGGCCACGTTCGCTCAGAAGGACGGCCCCGCCGCCAATGATGTGCAAGCCATCACGGTGGACGGAAGGGGCACGCTCTGGTTCGGGACGTTCGGAGGCGGAGTAACTCGATACGACCCCAAGACCGGCTCATGGACCACTTTCACCCAGAAGGACGGCCTCGCCGCCAACGACGTGCAAGCCATCGCGGTGGACGGAAGGGGCACGCTCTGGTTCGGGACGTTCGGAGGTGGAGTAACTCGATACGACCCCAAGACCGGCTCATGGACCACCTTCACCGAGGAAGACGGCCTTGCCAACAACTACGTGCGAGCTATCGCGGTGGACGGGGGTGGCGCGCTCTGGTTCGGAACGCTCGGGGGCGGAGTAACTCGATATAACCCCAAGACTGGTGCGTGGAAAATCTTCGCCCAGAAGGACGGCCTAGCCAACAACGATGTGCGAGTTATTGCGGTGGACGGAGGGGGCGCGCTCTGGTTCGGAACGTCCGAAGGCGGAGTAAGTAGGTACGACCCTAAGACTGCCGCGTGGGTCACCTTCACCCCCAACGACGGTCTTGCCAGCAACGACGTGCGAGCTATCGCGGTGGATAGGGAGGGCGCGCTCTGGTTCGGAACGAATGGAAGCGGTGTAAGTCGGTACGACACCAAGACCGCCGCGTGGGCTACCTTCACCACGAAGGAAGGGCTCGCCGCCAACGACGTGCGAGCTATCGCGGTGGACAGGGAGGGTGCGCTCTGGTTCGGAACGAATAGAAGCGGTGTAAGTCGGTACGACACCAAGACTGCCCCGCTGGCCACTTTCACGCAGGGATACGGCCTCGCCGACAAGAACGTGCAAGCCATCGCCGTGGACGGGGGGGGCGCTCTCTGGTTCGGAATGCATGGCGTGCAGCGAATGGACCTCTCCAGCGCGACCGAAGCCGGCGCCCTCTCAACCAGCACCGTTCTATTTGCACGCAGACAAATCCTAACAAGCCACGAGACCATCGTTCGTACCCGCCCTGATGGGCTCTCGTCCACCAGAGTCCCCGACGGCCCGACCATCGCCCTATCGAGCTATCCTGTCAGTGCCACTACCGAGGTCGCCCTCCCCGGTCCTGATGGAAGCGTCTGGGTCGGCACCACGCTCAACGGCCTCGTCCTCCGCAATCCTGGCCACGATCTCCAGCTCACCAAGGAGACTGGCCTTCCCTCGATGACCGTGACCGCCCTAGCACCCAAGGTGGTCGAGGAAGGCGCCTACTCCCACCCCGATCCGACAAGCGTGTGGGTCGGCACCACGGCCGGAGCAGCGCTCGTCCACACGGACGGTCAGGCCCTCCACGTCGAGCGCAAGCTCACTTGGGAAAAAATGCCGACGGGTCCAGTCGATGCGCTGGCAGCCATCGGCGACGGAACGGTGTTCGTCGCCTACAATCAGCTCCCGGCCAAGCGGTTCCTCGATCCCGAGCTCGCCGCCCGCCGCTCCCAGACGCGGGTCTTCCGCGTCCCCACAAACGGCCCCGTCAGCGAGATCGAATCGACACCCGCATTCAAGCAGAGCGACGTTCGAGTGCTCGCCTACAGCCCCAAGCACGGCCTCTGGGCGGCAACCTCCGCTGGTCTATTCCGGGTGAACAGAAAGCCCGGCGCAACGGACCTAGACGCCACCGGCTTCCTCCCCGAAACAGGCAACGGACGCCTCACACCGGCGCCCCTCCGCAACCTCGTCATCGCCCCGGACGCCAGCGACACCCTCTGGATGTCGACCGAAAAGCAGGGCGACACCCCTCCTCTCGTCATCGGATATCGCCCCGGGACCGATTGGTCCTATAACCTCACCGAGGCCGACGGCGTTCCCAAGGGCGACGTCATCGACGACCTCACCTTCACCGACCAGGGCGAGCTCGTGGTGCTGGTCGGCTCCAGCCTCGCCAAGGGCCGCGTCTTCGTCCCGATCACCCCGCCGGCCAGAACCCCTCTCTGGCTCTGGGCCCTCGTGGCTCTGGCAATCGCCTCTGCCGGCGCCGGCGGCGCCACCTTCGTCCGTCGCCGCAGCTCCCTCGCCTTCCGCATCCGCACCCGCCCCGCCCTCCTGCGCGAGCTCCCCTTTGCCACCCTCCCCTCCGCAATCAAGGCCCTCAATCGCACCGGCACCCTCGACGAAATCTGCACCGAGCTCGACCTCCCCGCGCGCAGCCGACCTTTGATCGCCCCCCTCGCCTCCGCCGCGATCCCGGGCCCTCTCCAGCTCCGCTCCCTCGCCGAGCTCCTCGGCATGGAAACCGCTTCCACAGCCACCGTGACCCCCTACCCCTGCGGAATCACCCTGCTCACCGCCCACCTCCCCTACCCAGCACCGCTCCGCGACCAAACCATCGCCCTCGTCGCCATCGATCCCGCCGAATCCCAACGCGCCGGATCCGCCCCCACCCGCGACGCCCTCGAAAAGGCCCTACGCGAAGCAGGCCACCCACCCGAGCTCCCCTTCCTCCTCCTCGGCGGCGACCACACCCGTGACCTCATCCCCGCCGACTTCGTCGCCCTCCTAATCAACGAACCCGAGCTCAAAACCCTCCTCTTCGCCAAGAGCCCCGAGCGCACCTTGGCCGGCCTCCTCCACACCCGAGGCCTCCTCGCCGTCTCCCCCTACAGCACCGCCGGAGCCGTCAAGGAAGGCCCGATGTTCTTCGGCCGCGCCGCCCTCCTCCGCGAAATCCTCGTCGCCTCCTCCACCCAGCAGCTCATCGTCGGCCCCCGCCGCATCGGCAAAACCTCCTTCCTCAAAACCCTGGAGCGCGATCTCTCCGCCCGCCGCACAGACGTCGAAATCGTCTTCCTCGACCTCCTCGGCATCCACGACCCCCAGAAAGCCGCCCGCAACCTCGCCCGCCAGCTCGACACCGCGCTTCCCCCGGACGCCGACCCCGACACCGCCCTCGCCGACCTCCTCCGCACCCACTTCCGCGCCTCCTCCGCAAAGAAAAAGACCGGCGTCATCCTCATCGACGAAGCCGACGGCCTCGTCGAAACCGACGCCGCCAAAGGCTTCCCCCTCCTCAACGCCATGCGCTCCCTCCAGGCCGAGGGCACCTGCTCCTTCGTCCTCGCCGGCTACCTCTACCTCTATCGCGAAGCCTTGAACCAGCGCTCCCCCCTCTTCAACTTCGCCGACCGCCGCCTCCTCGGCGCCCTCGAGCCCGAGGCCGCCCGCGACCTCGCCCTCGTCCCCATGACCCGCCTCGGCGTCGACTACGCCGACCCAGCGCTCCCCACCCGGATCGCCGAGCGCACCGGCGGCTATCCGAGCTTCATCCAGCTCGTCTGCGACGCTGTGCTCAAAGAGCTCAAGGGCGGCGACCTCACCATCACCGCCGCCAACGTCGAGCAAGCCGAGAAGAGCCCCCGCGTCCGGGGCGAGCTCGGCGACATGTTCCGCCTCAACGCCGGCAAGATCACCCAGATCGCCGTCTACGGCCTCCTCGACCGCGAGAGCTTCACCCGCGCCGACGCCGAGCAGGCCCTCGCGCGCACCCTCGGCCGCGCCCCGCTCGCCCTGGTCGAGCAAGCCCTCCTCGAGCTCCGCGTCTTCGGCCTCGCCGTCGAGCAAGACGGCCGCTTCACCTGGGCGATTCCCCTCCTCCGCGACACCCTCCTCGCCGCCGAGCCGGAGCTCGCCGCCAGGCGCCTCGCCGAAGAGCTGGCCGACGCTGAGCCCGGGTGAGCATCTCCGCTCCCTTGAACCTCCCGAGCAATCGGGCGAGACTTGGGCCGCCCATGAGCACGATGAACGGAGGCACCGACCGGATCACGGAGGTCCGCATCCGCGGGATGCGAGCCCTGGCCGACATCCGCCTGTCGTTGAACGGGATCACCGTGCTCATCGGGGAAAATGGGAGCGGCAAGAGCACCATCATCGAGGCGCTCGAGATCCTCCGCCGGGTGTCGGCGCCGATGGACTTGGTCAGCGATCAGCTCGATCATTTCCACGGCGGCCTCGACGCCCTCCTGCGCGCCGGCGAGACGACCCTCGGCCTGGGCGTCAGCATCCAGGGCGGTGGCCCTCCCCTCGAGTACGACGTTGCGCTGACCGGGCGAGGCGGAACGACGATCGTGGCCAAAGAGTGGCTCCTGGTCGGCCCGGACCCGAGCACGCTGGAATGGCAGCGCGCCATCTGGCGCGACGGCGCGACTTGCACGTTCTTCGACGCAGCCCAGGGCCAGCCGGTCCCGCTCCCGATCGACCCGGGATGGCTGGCGCTGACCGCGGGGCTGCGCGCGCGAGGCAGCGCCGCACTACCAGCGCTCGACCGCGTGGCCCGGGCCCTCGGGGCAGGCACCGTTCACCTCCCGTTCAACCTTCGCCCGGCCTGGTTCGAGGGGCAGGCCGCCCCGATGCGGCTTCCTGCCAAGCTCGCCGTGGCGAACGCGCTGGAGCGCTCCGGCAGCAACCTCGCCAACTGCTTCCATCGGCTCTCCAACGGGCCGACCCGTGAAGCCTGGGAACGTACGCTCAGGCGCGTGCGGCTCGGGCTCGGGGAAGATGTCGTCAACGTTCGCACCCCGGCGGTCGGGCCTTCGCAGATCGAGCTGGTGGTCGATTTCCGGGGCTTGCCGCGGCCTGTCGCCGCGTCGTCGCTTTCGGACGGGCAGCTCGCCTACCTCGCGCTCGTCGCGATGGCCGAGATCCACGGAGATCGAAGCTTTCTGGCCCTCGACGAGCCCGAGACGCACCTGCACCCGGACCTGTTGGTACGCGCGGTCTGGCTGCTCGAGGAGATGGCCGAATCGTGCCCGGTCATCCTGGCCACCCACTCCGATCGACTGCTCGACGCGCTGACGGAGCCCGCAGAGAGCGTCGTGCTCTGCGAGATCGACGAAGCTCGCGCGACCACGCTGAAGAGACCGGACCCAGAGGCCCTGGAGAGGTGGCTCAAGCGCTACCGCGGGCTCGGTGAGCTCCGCGCGCAGGGCTATGCGCCCCACGTCTTCCGCGACCGAGAGGAGCGACCGTCGTGAGCGGGAGGCTCATCACAGTGCTTTACGAGGATCGGCACGCGAAGGGGGAGAAGGACTACGGCCCGCACATGCTCCTGCTCGCCTGTGTTGCCGATCATCTCAAGCGCGACCGCTACGAGCTAAGACGATGGATCCGCGCCGTGCCCAAGGGAGGCGATGGCAACTTGAAGGTGGCGCTCCGCGACGACGGCGCGGATCTCGCAGCACGGGGTCCGCTGATCGCCATGTTCGACGAGGACAAGATCCGAGCCGTGTACGGACTCTCCTCTGCCGCCTGCAAGCGCGCTGTCCTCGACAGGATCGTCCAGGAGGCCACGGGATCGCCCGTCATCGTGCTGCTCCTCCGCAACATGGAGGACCTGGTGGATGCGTGCTGCGAGACGCTGAAGAAGCCGAAGCCCAGCAAGAAGCCGAAGCCTGCGGAGCGAGACGCCGTGCTCCAAGAAATCGCGGCGGCTCCCCCGGCCTGCCGCGATGAGCTGCAGAGGACGATGCCGTCCTTCAAGCGCCTCGTCGACATCGTCTGCCGCGTGGCGGGCGAAGCGACATCCGGGCCGGCCTGACCGCCCACATCACCCCTTCACGACGGCATCGGCCTCGACGTCAGCTCGCTCGTCGAGGTGTGCGACGGGCGCAACGACGACCGCGACGGGCAAGTGGACGAGGACCATCCGACGATCTCGTACGGGGCGGGCGCGGCCCTGCTTCAGCCCCGCCACACCCGCACCGGCTTGCCGGTCGCGGTCACTGCCCGCTCTTCGCGCCCGAGCGCGTTGACCAGCCACGGGTGCCCACCGCTCAGCTCGGCCACCCGCGAGAGCACCACCGACCACGGCGCGTGCTCGGGGCGCGTCGGGAAGCCATCGGCTACCACGGGCGCGGGGCCGGGCGAGCCGGAGGAGGGGCGGGGGTGGGGGGAGCGCAGAGGCCCGCGGGAGAGCGTGGATCCAGCAACCGTAGACGCGAGTCGCGGGTTCCCCGGGGGATACGCGCGATGGTCTGAATAGGTTGATTTCAACGCAAAGACGCAAAGGCGCCAAGGCGCAAAAAAGAAGAGAAAAGAGACCGGCCCCCTCTTCTTGCGTCTTTGCGTCTTTGCGTTAAAAAATAAGCCGGCAATGGCGGCGCCGGCGTTTCAGGGCGCGCTTGCGATCGCCACCCGCGTCATGCTCGACCCGCCCACCATCACCGGAACCATCCACGCATTGCCCACGAGCCGCGTGTGATAAACGATGCTGTCCGCGCTCTTCACGAACGCCATCTCCGCCGTCGCCCCACCCACACCCCGGGCGACCGCCGGCGGCCCGGCCAGGGCCACATTGGGCGCCGAGAACGGCAACACCTGCCCCCACGCGCCGCCGGTATAAACAGCATAGTAGAGAAAATTGTCCGTCCCCTGGAACGCCAGCATCGCCCCCCCGCCGGGCAGGGCCGAAAGCGCCGCCCGCGAGGCAGTGAACGCGCTCGGCACGGTCGCAGCGGCCGACCACACACCATTGCTCCGCGTGGCATAGAGCACCTGGTTGTCGTTCCGCATCCACACCAGCAAGAGCTCGGGCCCGGAGGTCAAAGCCACCATCGCTGGAGACAGGTTGAAGTTCGTGGCTGTCCCATCGACGAGCTGCGCCGCGTCCCACACGCCGCCGGTCCGGTTCCGCGCATAAGGCTTGTTCACCGCGTCGGCGATGAAGGCCACGGTCGCCTCCGCGCCGGCCGGGAAGCTCGGAGAAGACACCAGCACCGGCGGAGACGGCCCTGCGCTCTGGCTCGCCACGGGGCCCACCGTCTCGGCCTGGATGGTCCAGGTCGCGCCGTCCCAGGCCGAGAAGTAGTGCTTGAAGTTGTCTCCGTGGAAGACGGCCCGAGCGCCTGTCCCTGCGGTGACCAGGCTCGGCTGCTCGCGGGTCGTCACCGCCGGTCCCACGTTGGCGAGCGCGCCCCACTGGCCTGCGCTCCAGGTGACATAGCGCAGATCGCCTGTCCCGTTTTTGCGGAGGAGGGCCACGCCTTGACCAGCGGTGGTGATGGCCAGCGCCGGCCCGAAGGAGGTCGCCTCGTTGAGCGCGTTGACGGCATAGGTGCCGTTCGGCTTGAGCTCGGCTCCAAGCATGCTCGCGGCGTTCCCCCCGGCGAGGATGAGCACGGCGCCGCAGCTCCCCGCAAAGCAGTCACCCGTCTGGCAATCGCTGTTCTGCGCGCAGGTCTTGCCGAGCGCGCAGCCCGGGCAGCCGGCGCCGCAGTCGATGTCGGTCTCGCTCCCGTTCTTGATCCCATCGTTGCAGGTCGGCGGGGCGCCGCCGGTCCCGGTGGTCGTGGTGGTGGTCGTCGTGGCCGCGCCGCCCATCCCGCCGGTGCCGGTCATCGTGCCCCCGGCGCCCCCGGTGCCAGTCAGCGCCCCGCCCATCCCGCCGGTGCCGCTGGTCGTGGTGGCGCCGCCCGTCCCGCCCGTGCCGCCGGCGCCGCTGGTCGTGGTGGTGCCCCCGGCGCCCCCCATCCCGGTCGAGCCGCCGGATCCACCGGTCCCGGTGGTCACGCTGGTGGAGGTCGTCGACGTTGTGGACGTCGTGGACGTCGTGGACGAAGCGGGCTTGTCCTTGCCCTCGTCGAGGCCGAGGATGGCCTGACAGCCGAGGGCGAGGCTCATCGGGAGCAGCAGGAGCGGCCGGCGCATCGCCATCAGAAGGTCCCCTCGAAGGTGAGGCGGCCGGGGCCGAAGGTGAGCTTGGCGGGTGTCTTGGCCGAGGGCGCGGGGCTCGGTGCGGTCAGGTACAAGGTCACGCCGCCGGCGAGGGCGACGCCTCCGGCGATGAAGGCGGCGGTGGAGATCGTCGCCGCGGAGATGGCCTCTTTGCGGAGCGTCTTGCCCTCGGCAGAGCAGAAGTTGTCGGCGTCGCAAGGGCCGTTGTTGCTGTCACCCTGTTTGCCGATGGCGATGGCGCCAAAGGCAGCGCCGAGGCCGAGGCCCGCGATGCCAGCTGCGCCGATCGCGATCCCGGCGATCCGCTGCGCGCCGATGCGGGCGCGTGGAGCCGCGGTGGGGGGCGGAGGCGGAGGTGTGGAGGACGAGGCGGCGGGGGGTGGCTTGTTTGAAGGTGGGGTGCCGGCGGGCGGAGGTGGGGTGATCGGTTTGCCAGGGTCGACATTGGGCTTCGGGGCGAGGGAGATCTCCACCGTCACGGTCTTGCCCTCTTCGGTGGCCTCGATGGTCGCCATCCACGTTCGCATGCCGGGGGCCGATGCGGTGACGCCGTGGCGGCCTGGATCGACGGGCACGGCTGTGCCCCAGAGCGCGGGGCCGACGGTCATCTCGTCGCGCTCGACCTTGAGGCCGGGCAGGGCGCGCCACTGGTCGGGCACGGAGATCGCGATCTTGGTGAGCCGTGGCTTGAGCGTGTCGGCGCGCTTCTGGGCGAAGTCGGCGCGCTCCTTCTGGCCGGCGGCCTGCGCGGCGCCTGCGGCCTCGATGTAGTAGGTCCAGGCCGAGGCGAGCATCCCCACGTGCTCGTAACAGTCGGCGAGGTAGAACGTCGTACCCACGGAGGGATCGAGGCGCGCGCTCTCCAGGAGCTTGGGGCATGCCTCGTCGTAGTTGCCCTTGGCCGTCATCTCGCGCGCCTCGTCGAAGAGGGCCTGGGCGGCAGCCTTGGCGGCGGCTTGCTCGGACTGGGCCGAGGCGCGCGCGGGCGCGATCGCCGCGAGGAGCACGGCGACGCATGCGGCGGAACGGGGAGCGCGGGTCACTTGCGCGAGCCTCCGAAGGGATCAGCGGGGGGCGGCGGCTTCTTCGCCGGCGCGGGCACCTTCTTCGGCTCGCCGGCCAGGGAAGGCAAGGCGCTCACCGGGATGGCCGGCGACGGCTTCGCGGTGGCCGAGGCCGAGGGCGGCTGGGGAGGTGAGGGCAGGGGCTCGGGGGCGGCGGTGACCGCCGTGGGGACGATGTTGACGATGGAACCCACCGTGGAAGGCTGGGCCACGCTGGTCGAGGATGGCTTCTCGCCGAGCAGGAGGAAGGCCGCGCCGGCGGCGAGCGCGAGGGCGAGCGCGCCGATCGCGATCGGCCACGGGCTGCGGCGCGCGGGCGCGGGGTGCGCCGGGCCGTCCCAGCCCGAGACGGTGCCGGCCGGGGTCGCGGTCGGCGTGTGCTCCGCGGAGCGGGTGGGCGCGGGCGCGATCGCGGCGCGGGGTCTCGGCGGCAGGGTGCCGTCGCCGAGCGCGCGGTCGGGCGCGAACGGGGCGAGGGCGCGGGAGAGATCGGCCGCGGTGGCGAAGCGCTTCGCCGGGTCCTTCTGCAGGCAGCGGAGGATCACGGCCTCGAGCTCCTCCGGCAGGTCGGGGCGCAGCGAGCGCGGGGGCGCGGGCTCGCTGTTCAGCACGAGCGCGCAGACGAGCGGCATGGTCTCGGCGACGAAGGGCGGCCGGCCGGTGCAGAGCTCGTACAGGATCGCCCCGAGCGCCCAGATGTCGGCGCGCCCGTCGACGTCGCGCATCGAGGCCATCTGCTCGGGGGACATGTACTTGGGCGAGCCCATGAGCTGGCCCGTCTTGGTGGTGTCGGCGTCGGCGGCGCTGTCGACCTTGGAGATGCCGAAGTCGAGCACCTTGACGACCGTCTTGCCGTCGCGCCGGCGGGCGAGGAAGAGGTTACCGGGCTTGAGATCGCGGTGGACGATGCCGAGCTCGTGGGCCTCGGCGATGGCGTCGCACACGTCGATCACGGTGCCGGCGGCCTCGTCGATCGGGAAGGGGGCGCTCCGGCTGCGCAGCGCCGCGAGGAGATCGCCGCCTTCGAGGTACTCGAGCACCATGTAGGGCACGCCGGAGGGGAGCGTGTCGACGTCCGTCACCCGCGCCACGTGCGGGCTCTTGATCTTGGAGGCGGCGCGCGCCTCGCGGGTGAAGCGGGTGACCATCCCGGGCATCTCCAGCATGCTCGGGCGCAGCACCTTGATCGCCACCGGCTCGTCGAGGGCGAGGTGGCGCGCGCGGAGCACGACGCCCATGCCGCCCTTGCCGATCACCTCCTCGACCCGGTACTTGCCGGCGATGAGCTCGCCCTTCCAGATCTCCTCGAGCCGCGGCTCGACGCGAGGATCGGCGGCGAGCGGCGCCGGCCGGGCGCCGGGGCCGTCTCTCCCCTCCTTGATCGTCGGCTTGCTCTCGCGGCTCTGCGCGGCGGCGGGTGCTTCGGCCTCGACGGCCGCCGTGTCGCCCTCGGCCGGCAAAGGCAGCGTGGGCCGCCGCTCGGGCAGCGGGGGATCGATCGGTGGATCGATCGGCGGATCGATCCGCGCCTCGACGGGCGTCACACGATCGGCCGGCGGGGAGGCAGCCTCGCGCTCAGAGGTAGAGGTCACGCGGTCGCTCATGACCCCTGCCGGACTCGTGGACGACGGATACCATCAGCCTCGGGTCTCCGCACGGTATCCCGATTCCTCGGCCCCGTCGACCACGCGGCGCCGATGGCCGGGCGCTTTTTCGCAAGAATGTGTAAAGTGCGCCGGTGACTGACGCGAGCCCCGCCCAGCAGCTCGTCGGCGCCGTGCTCAACGGCCGGTTCCGCCTCGTCCGCCTCCTCGGCGAGGGCGGGATGGGCGCGGTCTTCGAGGCCGACAGCCTGCGCGGCGAAGGGAAGCGGGCGGTCAAGCTCCTCCACCAGGAGTTCGTGAAGGAGGAGCAGGTCCTCTCGCGCTTCTACGCCGAGGCGCAGGCGACGCGCGCGCTCCAGCACCCGAACATCGCCCAGGTCTTCGAGGCCGGCACCGCGGAAGACGGCACGCCCTACCTGGTGATGGAGCTGCTCCAGGGCACGCCGCTCACCGATTTCATGCCCCTCGGCCGCGCCATCCCTCCCCAGCAGGCGGGGCCGATCATCTACGCCGTGCTCCAGGCCCTCGCGATGGCCCACGCGCAGCGCATCGTCCACCGCGATCTCAAGCCGGACAACCTCTTCCTCACGCGCGACGCGCGCGGGGCGACCCTGGTGAAGGTGCTCGATTTCGGCATCGCCAAGGTGATGGATGCCGCGGGCGGCATGGGCCAGAAGACGCGCACCGGCGTGCTGCTCGGCACCCCGGGCTACATGAGCCCCGAGCAGATCAAGAACTCGAAGGGCGTCGATCCGCGCAGCGATCTCTGGTCCGTGGGCATCATCCTCTACGAGATGCTGAGCGGGGCGCAGCCCTTCCCGGCCGACAACGAGTTCGCCCGGCTCACCAGCGTGCTCACCGAAGAGGTCAAGCCGATCGAGCACTTCGTGCCGCAGCTCGCGGGCTGGACGCCCTTCTTCAACCGCGCCCTCGCGAAGGATCCGAAGGACCGCTTCCAGACCGCCGAGGAGATGGCGCGCGCGCTGATGTCGATGACGCAGACGGGGACGATGCCCCAGGGGCCGGCCGTCGCGCCGCCGACCGCGCAGGGGCAGCACGGGACGATGCTGGCCATGCCGGTGATGGGCCCGAACACCGCGCCCGCGGCCCAGATGCAGCAAGCGCCGCAGCAGGCGTATGCGCCCGCTGCGTCTTCACACGTGGTCCCTGCGCAGGCGAGCTATCCGCAGGCGCCGCCGGCGGGTGCTGCGCGGCCCGGAGGCACGGTCGCCTCTCCGGGCAACACGCCTGCGCCGTACGCGCCGCCGCAAGGTGGTCAGCACGGCGGTGGCGTGCCCACCCACATCAGCGCGTTCCGTCCCCCGGGCGCGGCGGCGCCGCTCGCGCACACCCCGCAGATCGAGGTGATCCAGCCGCCCCCCGTGGCGAAGGGGGCGCCCTACTGGGTGGTGGCGGTGGTCGGCGCGGTCTGCTTCGGCCTCGGCCTCGCGCTCGGCATCCTGATCGGCTGAGGTCATGGCACGCTCGATCCGCCGCGTGGTCTCGCGAGCCCGGGGGCGGGCCTTGCTGCTCCGGGGCGCGGCCGCCGCGCTCGGGGCCTCGCTGCTCGGCGCGCCGAGCGCCTCCCGCGGCGAAGACCTGCCGGCCGATCCGCCGCTGATGGTGGTCGACCTGCACGTCGACATCCCGTGGCAGGTCCATTTCAAGCGCCGTTTGCCCACGCTCGTCGAAGGGCATGCGAGCCTCGCGGCGATGCAGAAGGGCGGCTACGGGGGGCTCGTCTTCCCGATCTATTTGCCCGACAGAGCGCCGGAGAAGAAGCGGATGCACGACTCGACCATCGAGGACGCCGACGCCATCCTCCGGAGCATCGACGCGATCATCGCCGCGAGCCCGGCCTTCCTCCCGCTCGGCTCCTCGCGCGCCGCGCCCGACAAGATCAGCACGTTCCTCGCGATCGAGGGGGCGGGGGCCTTCGGGCAGGACATCACCCAGATCGATCGGTTCATCGCCCGCGGCCTGCGCCTCGTGAGCCCGGCGCACCGCAAGAACAGCCCGCTCTCGGCCTCGGCCACCGGCGAGAAGGTGAGCTACGGCCTGACCCCGCTCGGCAAGGAGTTTTGTGCGCGCGTGTACGAGCACGGGGCGCTCGTGGACGTGTCGCATGTGTCCGATCAGGCCTTCCTCGACATCGCCGCGATCGCCGAGGCGCACCACGCGCCCGTCGTGGCCACGCACTCGAACAGCCGCGCGATCGCGGCGAGCCCGCGCAACCTGACGGACGAGCAGCTGCGGATCATCGGCAAGAGCGGCGGGGTGGCGGGGCTCAACCTGCACGCCCCCTTCGTGAGCGGCCGGCCGAGCGCGACGATCGACGACGTGATCGCCCAGGTCGAGCACATGGTCCAGGTGGCCGGCGTCGACCATGTGGCGATTGGCACCGACTTCGATGGGGACATCTCTCCACCGGCCGGGCTCGACGACGCCTCGACCATGCCCGTCCTCGCGCGCGCCCTGCGAAGGCGCGGCCTGAGCTACGAGGACACGCTCAAAATTTTTTCGCTGAACTCGCTCCGGATCCTGGGCTGGGCGCCGCCTCGGGAATCACCTGAGCCCATCCGGGACACACCGAGGGAAACCCCGCAAAGCAGCACCGGTGAAACCCCCGCGCCGCGTCCGTCCGCTGCGATGGGACCACGTCCCGCGTTCTCGTGGGGCTGTGCGTCGCCGCCTCCCGGGTCGCCGACCGGGGCCGCCGCGACCGAGCTGTGAGATTGCCGCCGCAGCGGAGCCACGGTAAAGCCCTGGTTTGAGCGTGTGCGCCCGGCGGCGGCTCTGCCGGCGATTCCTTATGGAGGCATCATGGTGTTGAAGAAGGCGTGGATGGCATCGGCCGCGCTGGTGGCGCTCGGAGCGCTCTCGGCGTGCGCGACGAGCAACGTCGGGACGACGAGCACAGGGACCACGACCGGCAGCGGAACCGGCGGAGATACCAGCGGGACCGGCGGCACCGGCACCGGTGGGGACATGGGGACGGGCGGGACAGGGGGCCACCCGGACACGCCCGTCTGCGGCGACGGGAAGATCGCCGTCATCGAGAGCTGCGACGACGGCAACACCATGGACGGGGACGGCTGCTCGTCCACCTGCGACTTCGAGAAGGGCTTCAAGTGCGAGGGGGCGCCCACCAAGTGCACGCCGATCTGCGGCGACGGCATGATCGTCGGCAACGAGGAGTGCGACGACACCAACGACAAGAACGGTGACGGCTGCACCAGCGGTTGCACGATCGCCGCCGGGTGGACGTGCATGGGCGCGCCCAGCGTCTGCACGACCGTGTGCGGTGACGGGATCATCACCGGCAACGAAGAGTGCGACGACATGAACGCGATGGCCGGCGACGGCTGCTCCGACATGTGCGCCGTGGAGGCCGGCTTCACCTGCGTGAAGGTCCCGAGCCAGTGCGCCAGCGTGTGCGGCGACGGGATCATCGCCTCCAACGAGGAGTGCGACGACCACAACTTCATGCCCGGTGACGGCTGCTCCGACACCTGCACGGTGGAGACCTACTGGACCTGCGAGGGCATGCCGAGCACGTGCACCACGCCCTGCGGCGACGGCCTGATCGTGGGCACCGAGCAGTGCGACGACGGCAACACCGCCGCCGGCGACGGGTGCAACGACGCTTGCATGCCCGAGTCGGGCTACCAGTGCATGGGCGAGCCGAGCGCGTGCGCCACCGTGTGCGGCGACGGCATCGTGGCCGGCATGGAGATCTGCGACGACGGCAACGCCGCGAGCGGCGACGGCTGCAACGTCTTCTGCAAGAAGGAGCCGGGCTGGGTCTGCAACAACGCGATGCCCACCCAGTGCAACACCGTCTGCGGCGACGGCTACCCGGCCGGCGCCGAGACCTGCGACGACGGCAACATCGTGAGCGGCGACGGCTGCGACTCGAGCTGCCTGGCCGAGCACGGCTACCTCTGCTTCAACATCCCGAGCGTGTGCGCCACCGTGTGCGGCGACGGGGTGATCGGCGGCACGGAGACCTGCGACGACGGCAACGGCAACGCCGGCGACGGCTGCAACGCCTCGTGCGCCAAGGAGATCGGGTTCAACTGCAACGGCGAGCCGAGCCAGTGCGACGGGATCTGCGGCGACGGCATCGTGATCGGCACCGAGACCTGCGACGACGGCAACAACACCGACGGCGACTGCTGCTCGTCGACCTGCGGCGCCGAGGCCGGCTGCGAGATCGAGGCCAACAACGAGTCGCTCAGCGCCAACGACTACGCGGCGATCGCCGTCAACAACGCCGTCAAGGGCTTCGTCAAGCCGGGCACGGACTCGGACTTCTACGTCTACAACCTCAACGTACCGGCCAACGCGACCGGCGCCATCACCGCCCAGACGCTCGACGGCTTCGTCGCGGCGAGCTGCGCGAACAACACCCTGGACAGCCTGATCAACATCTACGATCAGAACGCCAACCCGCTCGCCTCGGACAACGACAGCGGTCCCGGCTTGTGCTCGATCGCCGTCGCCAGCGGCCTCTTGACGGGCGACTACTACGTCGAGGTGAAGTCGGGGAAGGCCTCCGGCCAGACGCCCTTCGACTACACCATCAACATCGCGAGCCAGATCGTCGTCTGCGGCGACGGCACCAAGGGCCCCGGCGAGGAGTGCGACGACGGCAACCTCATGAACGGCGACGGGTGCAACGACACCTGCCACGTCGAGGTGGCCAACGAGATCGAGCCGAACGACACCCCGGCCCAGGCCACGACCAACGGCGCCTTCCCGACCAACGAGCTGTGGGCCGGCGGCGTCAACCCGAGCTCGGACAACGACTACTTCATGATCACCCTGGCGCAGACGGTCGATCTGAAGGTCGAGACCTTCGACGGCACCGGGCCGAACAACTGCGCCTCGATCGACACGTTGCTCTACTTCTACGCGCCCAACGGGACGACGCAGCTCGCCACCGACGACGACGACGGCCCGGGCAACTGCTCGCTCCTCGACCCGGCGGCGGCCACCGACACCGGTATGCGGCACCTCGTGCCCGGCAACTACTTCGTCCGGGTCAAGAGCTTCAGCGCCGCGATCCCTGCGTACAAGGTGCGCCTGACCTTCACCGCGATCTGCGGCAACGGCATCAAGGAGGGCTTCGAGGAGTGCGACGGCGGCGCCACCTGCGACGCCAACTGCAACATCATCCCGGTGTGCGGCGACGGCATCGTCAAGGCCGGGCTCGAGGGCTGCGACGACGGCAACATGAACAGCGGCGACGGCTGCTCCTCGTCCTGCGCGATCGAGCCGAACTACACCTGCAGCGGCGCGCCGAGCGTCTGCGTGCTCCACGAGAACGTGTGCAACGACGCGGCCGACAACGACGGCGACGGGCTCGTCGACTGCTTCGACCCCGACTGCCAGGGCCAGGCGATCTGCCTGATCCTCCCCTGCATGGCGGGCCAGACGCAGCACATCTACAACTCGACCGACACGCCCAAGCCGATCACCGACCTCGCCCACACGATCAGCGTGATCAACGTGCCGGACGTGGCCACCGTCAACCGGGTGATCCTCAAGCTGAACATCACCCACACCTGGGACGCCGACCTCGACATCACGCTCGGCTCGCCGATGGGCCCGGCGAACCTCGACATCTCGAGCGACAACGGCAGCAGCAGCGACAACTACACCAACACGGTGTTCGACCAGAGCTGCATGGCCAGCATCCTCACGGGGTCGGCGCCCTTCAGCGGGTGCTTCCAGCCGGAGGCGAGCCTCGCGGTGTTCAACAACCAGATGTCGAACGGCAACTGGGCGCTGGACGTCTACGACGACGCCAGCGGCGACAACGGGACGCTGAACTCCTGGAACCTGATCCTCTGCACCACGCCCTGATCCAGCGAGATCGAGCGTGATAAAGCGGCGCGTCCGTCCGGGCGCGCCGCTCTCCCACCCCCACCCCTAGCGCGTCCCGCCGGCCCGGCGCGCCCCGCCTTCGTTCGGCGTGGACGCGCCCGGGCTCCTCGGACTACCCTCGCGCGCGAACTAGGTTGGACCAAGGCCCGGCGAGCCATCGCCGCCATCTCCCGGCCCGGAGGCAGTCCCCCATGACCGAGCTCTCGAATCGTTGTCTCGACACCTTCCCCACGTGGCTGCGCACGCTGGCCACCGACGCCTCGGAGCTCTCGCAGGTCCTCGCCCTCGAGGGCGCGCCCGAGAGCGCGCGGCGCTACGTCGCGGGGGGGCTGAACTACCTCTTCAAGTCCCTCGACCTCATCCCCGACGGCATCGAAGATCTGGGCTTCCTCGACGACGCCTTCGTGCTCCGCGTCGCGGCCTCCCTCGCGCTCGCCGAGTCCCCCGCGGTCGCCGAGCGCGCGCCCGTCGTGTCGCGCCTCGCCGGCGAGGCGAAGCTCATCGCCGAGCTCCTCGGCAAGGACTACCCCCGCCTCGAGGCCTACGCGAAGACGCTGACCAAGGGCGCCGCCCGCGGCCGCACGGTCGACGAGATCCTCGCCGACGACCAGGTCCGCGCGAGCTTCCTCCACGAGGTGACGGGCTGGGCGTCGAGCTACGAGACGCCGAGCTTCACCCGCGACGAGAAGAACCTCGTGAAGCTCCAGTCCTTCCTGAGCGCCAAGCTCCCCGCCTGATCAACACCCTCAGGAGCCGGCGTCCTCGGCCCGGACGAGCTTCACCTCTTCGGTGGTGGGCACCGGGCCGTGGCAGTGCTCGCTCATCAAGGGCACGAAGGTCTGCTCGAACGGCGCGTAGCCGGACGCGGTCACGTTCACCTTGGTCGCCCCGTTGGACCACACGTGGCACACGAGCGCGGCGAGGTGCTTCGGCGGCTTCTCCGGGTCGAGGTCACACACCAGGTTCGACTCGTCGAGCGTCTTCCAGGTCGATTTGTCGTCGAGCACGAAGGCCGGCTCCGTCCCCGCGCTCCAGGAGACGACGACCTCGGTGTCCTCGGGCAGCGGTCCGCTCTCGGCCGTGATGGTGAGGGTGAACATCGCCTGGGGGCCCATCGGGCATGCTCCACCTTCCCCCCCGGCGCCCCCCGTCCCCGTGGTGCTCGTCGACGTGCCCGGCGAGCGCCCGGCACATGCGAACAGGGTCGAGAAGCCGGCGATCAACACCCCGGCGGCGGCGAACAGACGAGGATGCACTGCGTTGTTTAGACGCCTAGCACATCTCCCCGATTCAAGCGGTCCGGGTCTCGGCCTTCAGGGGCCGGCGCGCCCGAGGCCGCTCACCGCGTCGCCGGTCGCGTCGGCGGCGACGAAGACGATCTCCGCGCCCCCCGGGAGCAGCCGCACCGCCGCCTCCCGCTCGCCGAGGTGCGCCCGCAGGTTGGCGATCCGCGCGAAGACCGGGCCGATCGGCGCGAGCGTGAAGGTCACCCCGTCGGCGCTCGCGGCCATGCCGATCGAGTCGTTGCGCTCGACGGGCACCGAGGCGTCGGCCACGATCGCGTCGTCACCCTCGGCGCCGCGGGCCGTGAAATAAAGGCGGAGCGCGCCGTCCACGACGATCGCCATGGGCGCGCCCACCTCGGTGACGTTGCGCCAGGTGAGCGGGTCCTCCACCATCGACGGATCGACGATCGGCGCGTCGCTTGCGCGGGTGGCCACGTCGCCGTCGAGCCTCGCGAGCCCGACCCCCGCGCGCGGCCCGCCCTCGTAGAAGAGCAAGATCCGGCCCTGGAAGTCGACGGCGGACGGCGAGCCCACGAAGCCCTGCTCCCAGGGCTCGAACGGCACCAGCACGGGGGCCGGATCGACGGTGAAGCTCCGGCCCTCGTCCGTGGAGCGCGCCCGCCGGATCGCGATGCCGTCGGCGAAGTAGAGCTCGAGCGCGCCTCCGCGGCGGATCGGCGAGGGCGCGCCCGCGGAGGCTCCGCCTTCGGCCGAGAGCACGGGCGCCGGAGGATCGGCCCGCCAGCGGCCCGCGCTCTCCACGCGGGCCCGGAGGATGGAGCGCGACGGGCTCGCGCCGCCGGTGCGCAGCTCGACGAACGCGAGATCGCCGCCCTCGCTGCCGAGGATCACCGGCTCGTGCAGCTCGCCCACCACCTGCTCCGCCTCGCATGCGTCGCCCGGCGCGCAGCCCACCGGGCCGCCGCAGAGCTTGGCCGCGCACACGCCCTGGAGCGCGTCGCAGCGCTCGCCGAAGTGGCATGCGCCGTCGCCCTGGCATTGCCGCGCGCAGCCGCCGAGCACGCAGCGCTCGTCCGCTGCGCAGTCCGGATCGGCCACGCATGCCCGCGTACACCGCTGTTGCCGGCAGATCCGGCCCGCCCCGCACGACGACGCGCCCTGGCATGCCTCGACGATGCAGCGCCCGCACACGCAGCGCTCGGGCTCGGCGCATGCGACGTCGGCGGCGCAGGGCTTCCCCGCCGTCCCCTCCTCCACGCAGAGCGCGCCGGCGGACGAGGCCGCCCCGGGTGAGCTCACCTTCGCGGCGCCGAGGCAGACCTCGATCGGCGCCGAGGGACCGAAGTCGCCGATCCCGTCCGAGGGCCGGGGCGCGAGCGTCGCGTCCGCGCCCGTGAGCCCGCAGCCCGCGAGGCCGAAGAGGAGCAGCGGCCGGAGGGGAGCGCGCGAGGTCAGCGCCATGCGGCCTCCAGCGTCGCGGCGCCGTGGAGGATCCTCCCCGTCACCTCGTAGTGCGCGTGCGGCAAGGCCGGGCTCTTGTCCTCGACGCGCGGGGCGAGCAGGTGGAGCTGCATCGCCAGATCGAGCGCGAGATCCAGGCCGAGCACGCGCCCGAGCCGCAGGCCGCCGCCGAGGGCGATCTGGTGGCGGTCGGCGTCCGCGAAGCTCGTGAACGAGGTCTGCGCCGGCACCGGGGAGGGCGCGAAGGCGTAGCCGGCCCGGCCGATCACGGCGCGCCCGCGGCCGTCGAGCGGGCGGCGCAGCTCGACGCCGAGGCGCGGGGTGAGCGTGTCGTGGAAGCGCGGCAGATCGAGGTGGGCCTTTCGAAGCCCCGGCGTCGTCCCCAGGCTCACGTCGAGCTCGACGTCGGCCACGGGCGGCGGCGCCGCGCTGAACACCGCGTACTCGAGCGAGGCCATCACCGACCACCCCCGGCCGAGCGACACCTGCCCGCCGAGCGCGATCGTCGCGGGATCCCAGCCCGAGACGCCGCCCACGTTCACCTTCGCCGAGCCGTTGAGCGGGTTGTTGAAGAGGTGGATGCGCACGTCGCTGTCGAGGCCGAGGTCGATGCCCAGCGCCCCGCGGAACGACGCGCCGAACGCCGCGCGCCCGAGGTCCACGCGGACGCCGGCGATCGGGGCGAGGCGGTAGGGGAGCGCCACGTCGAGCGCCGCGTCGGCGTAGGTGCCGTGCGCGTCCTGCCCGAGATCGAAGCGCATCCCGTCGCCGCCCACCGAGAGGCCGGCCGCGACCCCGCCGCCGATCGAGATCCACCGGTAGCGGAGGGCGGCTGCGACATCGACGCTCGTCCGCTGGAGCGGGGCCTCGTAGCGCACGAACTGTGGCTCGGTGGCCGGGCGGAAGCCCACGAGGGCGAGGTGCTGGTCCGGCAGGTGGAGGGAGAGCGCGGCGCCGGCAAAAACGTTGGAGCTCAAACGAATGCCGACCTGGCCCCCGAGGTCGACCCCCGACACATGGGCGACGCCGGCGTCCGCCCCGTCGAGCAGGAGGTGCAGGTCGGCGTAGCCGTAGCCGAGGCGCGCGGCGGCCCCCGGCTCGGCCGCGAGCGCGGGGTTCTGGCGGGCCGCGTCGGCCGGATCGCTCCGCGCGAGGTCGGCGCGGGCGACGCCGGCCGCGCGCGCGCCGTCGCCGAAGAGGCCGAGCGCGTCGGCGCGCGCCGTCGCGGGAGAGGCGAGCGCCGCGACCAGCGCGATGGAGACCGAAAGGGCCGCGGGGGCGCGCCTCACAGCTCGGCCCCGAGGCCGACCGAGATCGACCAGAAGGAGCCCCCTCCCGTGAGGCGCGGGAACCCCGGGTTGTCGATGCCGGCGCCCGGGTGATCCGGATCGCTCCCGGCGATCGTGTCGGCGGGGCAGGGGTAGCGCTGGCAGACGCGCTTGTCCTCGGCGTACGGCAGGAGCACCTGCGCGCCCGCGCCCGCGCCGAAGCGCAGCGCGCGCACGGTGGCGGGCGCGTGATCCATCGTCGACGCGAAGGGCTCGCGCAGCACGATCGAGGCGCCGAGCCCGAAGAGGAGCTTGTCGCCGTCGACCATGTTCGTCCTCCCCTGCGGCGCGCTCGCCAGCATCGAGGGCTCGGCGCCTGCGCCGCCCGAGAGCTCCAGATCGGCCTTCGATCCAAGGGTAATCCGGTGCGTCGCCGACGCACGCAGGCTCACCACGTCCCTTCCTGGGTGGGCCCGCAGCGTCGAGCCGAGGCTCACCCCGGGGAGCGACGCTTGCACCGCGGCGAAGGGGCCCTCCCAGTCCGACCAGCGCACGTACGAGGCGTCGAGCTCGAAGGTCGAGGCGCCGAGATCCACCCGCGATCCGAGCACGACGGTGAGCGGGTCGTAGAGGGCGCTCGCGGTGCTCACGTCGACGTCGATCGGCACGCCGGCCACGTCCGCGCGGGTGCTCACCGCGGCGGGCAAGGCGAAGCGCTGGCGGAAGACGAGCGCGAGGTGGACGCGCTCGGTCGGGTCGAAGCGCAGGCCGACGTGCACCGCCGCGGTCGTCGTGGCCGAGAGCGCGATCCGGCTCTCGGGCGCGCCCGACGCGCCGGGCAGCACGGTGGCCGGCCCCGTCACGCCGCCGAGCACGTTCAGCGCGGCGCCGAGGGCGAGCCGGCCGGTGATCTTCACCGCGAGGGCCGGGAGCACGACGATGCGCTGGCTCCGGTTGTCGTAGTACGGGAAGAAGGGCTCGGTGCCGGGGTGGGCGATGAAGCGCAGCACCGTGGTCGGGAAGTAGGCGCCGAGCCCGAGGCGGATCCTCCGCGCGAACGAGGCGTCGATCGGCAGCGGCAGCGTGAGGCCGAGCGTCGCGCCGAGCGGATCGGCGAGCGGCTTTACCTGGCCCTGCGCGGAGAGCGCGCTCACGCCGAAGGTGGGGGCGAGCGCGAGCTGCGTGCCCGATCCGAAGGCGAGCCCCGCCGGGTTGTCGAAGGCCGCGCTCGGCCCCTCGGCGCGGGCGCTGCGGGCCGAGATCTGGGCCGCGCCCTCGGGCCCGAAGCCGAACAGCTCGAAGGCCCCGGCGCGCGCCTCCGCCGGGATCGCGAGCAAGCCCGCGAGCGCACCGGTCGCGACGATCGCGCCCCCGCGCACGCTCATGCGTCGCTCTCTGCGTCGAGCGCGCGCCCGTGGGCGATCAGCGCGTCCTTCAGACGGATCGCGGCCCGCGTCCGGTGCAGATCGGCGCGGTAAAGAAGGGCGATCACGTCCGGGATGAAGGGCAGCTCCGGGTGCAGGCGCGCGAGCTTGCCCGGCTGCCCGTAGGCCGCCACCCGCCGCGGCAAGAGCGCCACGCCCACGTTCTCGAGCGCCAGGCTCTTGACCAGCTCGAGGTCGCCGCAGGAGAGCAGGCGCGGCGGCAAGAGGCCCTCGGCCGAGAGCCGGCCCACGAGCTCCTGACACTGGCTCACGCGCCCGGCGAAGATGAGCGGCCCCTCGCGGAGGCGCCTGTGCGCCGCGGCGAGATCGGGCCGGCCCTCCGCGCGCGACGAGCTCGCCACCACGATGTCCATCGCGTCGTGGAAGAGGTTCACGCAGACGAGCTCGGGGTGCGGGCGCGGGTTCACCACCAGGCCGAAATCGACCTGCCGCGCGACCACCGCGTCGGCCACGTCGCTCGACGAGGCGTTGGAGAGCGACAGCTCGATCTTCGGCGCCGCGCGCAGGAAGCGGCTCATGAACGTGGGCAGGAAATACGCGCCGAGCGACTCGTGGCACCCGATGACGAAGCTGCCCACCTCGTCCGTCTCGAGGCCCTGGATGCGCTCCTCGGCGCGCTCGATCAGCGAGAAGATCTCGGCGGTGTGGTGGAGCAGCTCACGCCCGGTGGAGGTCAAGGTGACGCCGCTCCGGTTGCGGAGAAACAGCTTGGTGCCGAGCTTCTCTTCGAGGTTGCGGACCGCGACGGTGAGCGTGGGCTGGCTCAGGTTCAGGTCGCGCGCCGCGGCCGTCATGCTGCCGCGCTTGGCGATCGCCTGGAAGTATCGCAGGTGCGCGAGGTCCACGGCTTCATAGTTTCGGTCTATGGCACCGATAAGTCCACTGCCGTTTCGAAGCGTAATCCGCGCGGCTACCATGGTTCGACCTGGTCGAGGGCAGAGGGAGGGCTCGCGCAAATTGCGACGACTTCCGCCGCCTCTCGGCGAAGGGGAAACCACTCATTCTTTCTGCTTCGTGAAGGAGACCCTGCATGAACCACCCTGGGAGCAAGGCGCCCCGAGCCCGCCGATCCTGGCAGCGCCACCTCGGCCTCTTGGTCGTCGCCGGCGCCGCGGGAGCCGCGGCAGCCGCCGGTTGCGGCGGTGACAGCACCACCAGCACGTCGACTTCGTCGACCAGCACCACCACGAGCAGCACCACGACGACCGGCGCCGGGGGCACGGGCGGCGGCACCGGCGGATCGACCACGACGACAACCACGACGACGACCACGACGACCACGGGCGCCGGCGGTCAAGGCGGCCAGGGCGGCCAGGGCGGACAGGGCGGGACCGGCGGCATGGCCCCGGTGTGCGCCACGCTCGCGGGCCCGACCAAGGGCTCGGCGATCGCCATCACGCCGAACGACAAGCGGATCGTCACCGTCAACCGCGACGTCGGGAGCGTCTCGGTGCTCGACGTCGACTACAGCGACGGCCAGCCGAAGATGACCCTCGTGGCCGAGGTCCCCGTGGGCGGCGAGCCCTGGCAGGTCACGGTCGATGGATGCGGCCACACCGCCTACGTCGTGCTCCGCAAGGATCAGAAGGTGGTGAAGATCGACGACATCGACGCGAGCCCCACGAAGGGCGCCGAGGCGTCCGTGGGCTCGGAGCCGACGGCGATCGCGATCACCCCGAACAGCAAGAAGCTCTACGTGGCCAACTGGGTCGAGGGCACCCTCACGGTGATCGATCCCTTCACCATGGCCGTCACCGGCACGGTCGACCTGAACCCCGTGCTCGCCGCCGACGGCGCGCTCGGCCAGAACGTCGTGTCGCGCCCCGCGCTCGCCCACCCGCGCGCGCTCGCCATCACCAACAACGGCGACGCGAACGACGACGACGAGACGGTGTACGCCACCGAGTGGTTCGCCGCGCGCACCGCCCCGGAGGACGCGACGCTCACCAAGTCGGACGTGAACTGGAAGGGCCTGCTCTACCACGTGAAGGTCAGCGACAACGCGGCGACCGGCGCCATCGATCTGCCCTCGGTCCTCGACACGGGCTTCAAGGACTCCAAGGCGCAGACGACCGGCTGCTTCCCGAACCAGGTCGGGTCGGTGACCATCGACGGCGGCTTCGCCTACGTCACGAGCACCTGCGCCTCGCCCGTGGGCCCGATCGGCGCCTTCCAGAAGGGCACGTGCACGAGCAACGCCAACTGCTCGTCCTTCGGCGCCGCCTCGATCTGCACGAACGGCCTCTGCACGCTCACCTGCGCGCAGGACAGCGACTGCGGCTTCGGCTCGCCCGCCGGCTCGTGCTCGCTCCCGGCCGGCACCTGCGCCATCATCCCGACGAACTTCAAGACCACCACGCACCCGGCGGTGAGCGTCGTCGACCTCGCGGCGAACAAGGCCGTCACCACGGTGCTCGACGCCAAGTTCGACGCCAAGAGCTCGGCGCGCATGCCGCTGCTCCCGACCGACATGGAGTTCGTCGCGGGCGGCTTCGGCTACGTGACCTCGATGGGCGCCGACGCGGTCTTCCGCCTCGTCACGTCGAACGGATCGATCACCGACGTCGGCAGCGCCGCCAACGCGTTCATCAACCTGCGCAAGGACGCGAACGACAAGCTGATCCGCCTGCCGATCGGCATCGTCCGCACGCAGACCCCGGCCAACGCGGGCTTCGCCTTCGTGGCCAACGACGGCGCGCGCGAGGTGGCGGCCATCAACTTCGGCGCCCAGGCCATCGCGGGCAACGCGGGGGCGATGGACTTCCGGATCACCCCGAGCTCGCCGCTGCCCGCCGCCGGCAGCAAGGAGGAGACGATCCTCCGCGGCAAGCGCTTCTTCGTCACCGGCCTCGGCCGCTGGTCGTTCAAGGGCCAGGCGTGGGGCTCCTGCGCGGCGTGCCACATCGACGGGCTCACCGACAACGTGACCTGGTACTTCGCGCGCGGGCCTCGCCAGACGGTGAGCCTCGACGGCTCCTTCGCGTCGAGCGACGACACCGATCAGCGCATCTTCAACTGGACGGCGATCTTCGACGAGGTGGCCGACTTCGAGGGCAACGTGCGCGGCATCTCCGGCGGCGTGGGCGCGATCGTGAGCGTCAACAACTCCCCGCCGACGAACGCCGACCGGATCAACACCGCGGGTGAGACGCCGCAGCAGCAGGGCCTCCAGGGGTCGAGCACCGACACGGCCGATCCGATGGGCCTCGGGGCGCACCCGCACAGCGTGCTCAACGACTGGAAGGAGGTGACCGCGTGGGTCAAGACGGTGCGCTCGCCGCGCAAGCCCGTCGGGCTCGTGCAGGCCGACGTCGACGCCGGCAAGGCCCTCTTCTCCAGCGTGGCCCAGGGCAACTGCGTCGGGTGCCACAGCGGCGCCAAGTGGACGATCTCCAAGCTCTTCTACACCCCGGGCGACACCCCGAACGCGGCCACCAACGACATGGCGGCTACCTCGCTCTCCAAGGTGAGCTGGAACAAGGCGCTCAACGGCTTCCCCGCGGCGCTCGAGCCCGCGGCCGACGTGGCGAACGGCTTCATGCGCTTCGGCGCGCCCCCCGGCGCCGAGCAGATCCAGTGCATCCTCCGCCCCGTGGGGACGATCCTCCCGCCGATGGCGCCGAGCACGATCCCCGGCGGCGTGTCCGATCCCGAGGTCGGCGTGCTCGAATTGCGGCAAGACATGGTGACCGGCGGCCAGGGCATCGCCGACACCGGGCGCGGCTTCAACCCGCCCTCGCTCCTCGGCATGCAGGTGGGCGCGCCCTACTTCCACGCCGGCAACGCGCGCACCCTCGAAGAGCTGTTCTCCTCGCTCTTCCTCAAGCACCACCAGTCCGCGATCGCCAGCGTCTTCAGCCCCACGGCGGCGCAGGTGAAGCAGCTCGTGGCGTACGTCCTCTCGATCGACGAGAGCACCGCGACCTTCCCCATCCCGGCGAAGGGCAACACGGGCGGCGATCTCTGCTTCTACCCGTGACGATCCCGCATCGAGAACAGTAGCTCCTCCCGCTCCCGCTCCCGTTCTCGTTCCCGCTCCCGTTCCCGTTCCCGTTCCCGTTCCCGCTCCCGGAAGAGGGCATCGGGAGGGGACAGCGGGAGCGGGAGAGGGAGAGGGATCCAGCCTCCCGCTCCGGCGCATCTCCATGGACGGCGCTCTCCCCCGGCGCTAGAAGCCCCCGAAATCCCCTCACCCCCGGGAGGCACCATGGCCCAGCGCATCCATTTCGCAGCGAACGACGGCTCCAAGGTCGAGGGAGAGATCGCCCTCCCCGCCGGCACCGGCAAGGCCCCCGGCCTCGTGGTCATCCAGGAGTGGTGGGGCGTGAACGACCACATCCGGAGCCTCGTCGATCGCTTCGCCGCCGAGGGCTTCGTCGCCCTCGCGCCCGACCTCTACCACGGCGTCACCCCCAAGGACGGCGGCGAGGCCGGCAAGCTGATGAGCGCGCTCGACGGCGCCCGCGCGCTCGAGGACATCCGCGCGGCCGTGCACGCGCTCCTCGCCCACGATCGCGTGAACGGCAAGGTCGGCGTCACCGGCTTCTGCATGGGCGGCGCCTACACGCTCGTCGCGACGACGCGCATCCCCGAGGTCGCAGCCGGCGTCTCGTTCTACGGCATCCCGCCCGCGGGCCGCATCGACTTCAAGGCGCACAAACCGCTCATGAAGCACGTCGCGACGCACGACGGCTGGGTCACCGTCCCCGCGGCCGAGAAGCTCAAGGCCGAGTTCGAGGCCCACGGCGGCGCGCTCACGCTCCACACCTACGACGCCGAGCACGCGTTCATGAACGACACCCGCCCCGAGGTCCACAACCCCGAGGCCGCCAAGCTCGCCTGGCAGCGCTCGGTGAGCTTCCTCCACCAGCACCTCGACGCCCAGAAGTCGGCCTGATCCCCTCCGCCCATCCATCCCCACGCGCCTTCGAGGCCCCGTGATCTACTCCGCCCATTTCAGGTGCCTCGCGGGCTGCGCGGGGAAATACCCGCTCACCCAGGCCATCTACCGCTGCCCGACCTGCGACGGCCTGCTCGAGGTCGCGCACGACCTCCGCGCCCTCGGCGATCGCAGCGCCGCGGCGTGGATGAAGCTCTTCGACGATCGCTACAAGCGCACCGCCTGGCCCTACGGATCCGGCGTGTGGGGCAAACGCGAGTGGATCGCCCCCGCGGTGCCCGACGACGCGATCGTGTCGATGGACGAGGGCGGCACCAACCTCTTCTGGGCCGATCGCTACGGCCGCTCGATCGGCCTCGACGATCTGTGGATCAAGCTCTGCGGCAACAGCCACACGGGCTCCTTCAAGGACCTCGGGATGACGGTGCTCGTCTCGGTCGTCCGCCACGCGATGCGCAAAGGCCTCTCCGTGCAGGCCATCGCATGCGCGTCGACCGGCGACACCTCCGCCTCCCTCGCGGCCTACGGCGCCGCCGCGGGCCTCCCCGTGGTGGTGCTCCTCCCCCGCGGCAAGGTCTCGACCGCGCAGCTCGTGCAGCCCATCGCCGCCGGCGCGCTCGTCCTCTCCCTCGACACCGATTTCGACGGGTGCATGGCCGTGGTGCAGCGCCTCGCCGCCGAGGGGGTCGTCTACCTCGCCAACTCGATGAACGCGCTGCGCATCGAGGGGCAAAAGACCGTCGCCATCGAGATGGTGCAGCAGTTCGACTGGACCGTGCCCGACTGGATCGTTCTCCCGAGCGGCAACCTCGGCAACGCCTTCGCCCTCTATTCGGGCTTCCAGATGATGAAGGACCTCGGCCTGACGACGCGCCTGCCGCGCCTCTGCGTGGCCCAGGCCGAGCATGCCAATCCGCTCTACCTGGCCTGGAAGGCTGGGCAGCGCGAGGTGACCCCGCAGAAGGCCCGGGAGACCTTGGCGAGCGCCATCCAGATCGGCAATCCGGTGAGCGCGCCCCGGGCCATCAAGGCCCTCGAAGCGATGGATGGAGTGGTGGAGCAGGCCAGCGAAGAAGAGCTGTGCGACGCCGCCGCCCGCGCCGACAAGACAGGAATGTACACCTGCCCGCACACCGCCGTGGCCCTCGCCGCCCTGGAGAAGATGGTGAAGAAGGGGGTGATCCAGCGGCACGAGCGGGTGATCGTGGTCTCCACCGCGAGCGGGCTGAAGTTCACCGAGTTCAAGGTGCGGTATCACGACAAGGCCCTTCCGGGGATCTCGGCGGTGCATGCCAATCCGCCGGTGGAGCTGCCCGCGGATTACGACCGGGTGCGCAGCGCGCTCGACGCGCATATTCGCGCTCTCGGGTGCTAGTCGAAGGAGACGCCGAGGCCTGCCTGACCACCGCGGGCCTACGGTGCGCAGGTGCCTCCGCAGTCATAGCTGCAGCACTCGGCGTTGAGCGTGCACGAATCGCCGGTGTGCTTGCAGCCGGGGTGGTTCAGCCATGGATAAGGGCAACAGCCGCTGCTGTTGAGGATTGCGCAGCAGTCGTCGGGGCTCGCGCCGGCACACGGCGACATATCGAATGCGCAGGAGCACAGCTCCTTGCCGTTGTATTTGCAACGACAGCCCTGTTCGTCGCAATCGGCCTGCCATTGATTGCCGCCGCTGTCACACACGGTGCCGTCACCGCACTGCCCTCCGCCGGGATCCGGATCGACCGCGCACAAGCCCAGATCGCCGACGAGGCTGGGCACGGAGCACCCGCCTCCGGAAGTGGATCCCGCGGTTCCAGCGATAGCGCCGCCGCTGCCGCCTGCGCCTCCCGCGTTACCTCCCTCTCCGGTACCGCTGCCGCCCGTGCCTCCGGTGCCATTCCCGTGTGCGCCTCCGGCGCCGCCGCTGCTATGGTCAACGTCCACGCGCGGAGCGCACGCGATCGTGATGATCGGCAGGAGCAAAGAGGACAGCGCGTAGGAGAGAGCCCGTTGAAGCATGAGGAAGTCTACCACAACCCGGCCGCTTCATTGCTTCGGAGCAGCGCGCCGGGGATGTGGTAGGTTCCGGCGTCGCGCACCCGAGACGGAGCCGAAGCGAGGCCACATGCCCACGAAACTGAAGAAGCTAGCGCTCAGGGGATGGCGGTCGATCGTGGACACCGGCGAGCCCGGGATCGAGATCGGCGATCTCAACGTGCTGCTCGGCGCCAACGGGGCAGGGAAGTCGAACCTGCTGGCGTTCTTTGCGCTCCTCAACGCAAGCATGGAGGGGAGGCTCAACACCTTCGTCGGGCAAGAGCTCGGCGGCGCGTCGGCTCAGCTCGCAGGTGGGCCCAGGCGCACCCCGGTCGTCGTCGCGAAGATCTCCTTCGAGGGCGACAGCGGGTCCGACGAGTACGGCTTCACGCTCGCCCATGCGGCGGACGATCGTTTCCTCTTCACCGACGAGCACTGCGGACACAGAGCGCCGGATCAGGAGCGCTCGATCCTCGTGCCGCTCGGGGCAGGGCACTTCGAATCGGCCATGCGCGCCGCATCTCAGCAGGAGGGGCCTGACGGCGCCACCGCTCGCTTCATCCGTGCCACCCTCCTCGGGTGGCGGTTCTTTCACTTCCACGACACGTCAGCGCGGGCAGCGGTGAAGCTCGGAGGCGCTGCCAGCGACAACCTCTACCTCCGCGCCGACGCGTCGAACCTCGCGGCGTTCCTCCTCAAGCTCCGCGAGGAGAGCCCGGGGAGCTACAAGCTCATCCGCGCGACGGTCGGCCTCGCGGCGCCGTTCTTCGAGGACTTCGTGCTCGAGCCCGAGGGCCCCGGCGGGGGCATGATCCGGCTGCGATGGCGCCAGAAGGGAGACGACGTCGCGTATGGCGCGCACCAGCTCTCCGACGGCACGCTGCGGTTGATGTGCCTCGCGGCGCTGCTCCTCCAGCCGTCGCTGCCCAGTCTGATCGTGATCGACGAGCCCGAGCTCGGGCTGCACCCGTACGCGATCGAGCTCCTCGCCACGCTGCTGCGGCAAGCCTCCGAGAAGGCGCAGGTCGTGATCTCCACCCAGTCGGTCCCGCTCGTCGATGCGCTCGCGTCCCCGGACGAGCTCATCGTCGTCGATCGACAGACTGGCGCGAGCCGCTTCCGTCGCATCGACGGCGAGGCGCTGCGCGAGTGGCTCGAAGACTATACCCTGGGACAGCTCTGGGTGAAGAACCTGCTCGGCGGAGGCCCCCGGTCGTGACGCGGCTCATTGTGCTCGTGGAGGGGCAGACCGAGCAGACGTTCTGCGAAGAGCTGCTCTGGCCCACGCTCGACGGCTACGACGACAAGCGCGTGACGAAGCTCGACGCGAGCGGCTCGCAACGCGGTCGCAGCGCGCGCGGAGGTCACGCGCACAGGTTCCGGATCATCGAACGCGATCTGCAGAGGGTGCTCCGGGGCGGCTTCGACGTCGTCACCACGATGCTCGACCTCTACCATCTGCCCGAAGATTTTCCCGGCCTCGACGAGGCCGCGAAGATCCCCGACCCGATCGCGCGGGCCCGGCATCTCGAGGCCGCTCTGCACGCGCACATGGGCGCCCGAAGCAACTCGTGCCCAACCTGGTCGTGCACGAGCTCGAGGCGTTGCTCTTCGCGAGCCCGGACGTGCTCGGGCGGACGGAGTATCTCGCCCCTGCAGTCCGCGTGGAGATGGCCGCGGTGGCCCGGGCCTTCCCGACCCCCGAGCACATCGACGGAGACGATCCACCGGGCAAGCGCCTGGAGCTTCGCACGAAGTTTCACGGCGGCGCCTACGCGAAGCCGCTCAAGGGTAACTTGATCGCCATCGAGGTCGGCGTCGAAGCGATGCGCTCGCGGTGCCAGCACTTCTCGGCGTGGGTCGCCGAGCTGCGCCGCCGCGCTGCCCCTGTCTGGTGATTCGACGTCCTCGTGTCGGAGCGCTAGTCCGCCTCCTGCGCAAACCAGTCGGGCCAGCCCGCGGCCGCGTTCGCCCTCGCGGCGAGCGCGCGCTCCTCGGCCGTGGCGTAGCGCCGATCCCAGTCTTCGAGCCTGGGCATCGCGATGAGCCGCGTCCAGAGCGGCGGGATCAGCGCGGAGACGAAGCAGAGCAGGGCGCTTGGCATCTGCGGCGCGCCTGGGTCGGGCTCGAGCGCGTGGAAGGGTGTCTGCGGGTTCATGTGGTGGTGCGCATGGTTCGTGATCTCGAAGGCCACGGCGCGCACCACGGGGGTCAGGTGGCTCCAGGTGTGGCGCCGCTCGTAGCGCGTCCCGGAGGCGCGCACGATGCCGTAGTGCTGGAGGTAGTTGAACCCCTCCAGCAGGAACCGCGCGGCCCCGAAGCCCAGCGCGATCACCAGGGCCGCCTTCGGGCCGGCGAGTGCGAGCACCGCCCCGATCACGGCCAGCGTCGCGCCGATCGAGCGCACCACGTCGCTCCGCCACGACCACACCGAGCAGCCCGCCTTCGCGAGCCTCGCCCTCTCGGTCTCGAAGGCGACCCTCGTCCCACCCACGGCCGCGCGCACCATGAACGCGTAGATGCTCTCGCCCCGCCGCGCCGTGTCTGCGTCGTCCTCGAGGCCCACCAGCGCGTGGTGCCCTCGCAGGTGCGCGAGGCGCCGCGAGGGCTCGGCGATGACCACGGAGCACAGGAAGGCGAGGAAGCGATCGAGCGCGCCCTTGCGGTGCGCCAGCTCGTGCGCCACCGGGATGTTGGGGAGCACGCACAGCCACGCCAGTGTGACCGAGACGCCCGCGAGCCCGGAGATGCCGAGCGGCGCGCCGGCCGCCGCGCTCGCGTGCACGCGCCACGCCGCCGCGGCGACGAGCGCGACGAGGAGCGCGACGTGCAGGTAGAGCGGCACGTCGGCGAGCGCGGGATACCTGACCTTGCGAGCCGCGTGGTCCGGCTTCTGCGCCGTCAGATCGAGGACGACGGCGAGGAGGAACGTCGACGCACCGAGCCAGACCCACGCGCCGCCCAGCACGAAGCCGGCGACGCCGAGGGCCATGAAGAGCGTGGCGAGGTAATAGCGGAGATAGTCCATGACAGGGCCGCCCGCCCCGAGCATAGCGCACGCGCGCCCGCCGAGAATACGCCGAGATCGGCGCCGCTCAACGCACCTCGATCGGGGTCTCGTCCGCCGCGCCCTCCAGCGGGCGGCTCGCGTCGAGATAAGCCTTGGCCACGTCGGCCTCGTCCACGAAGCCGACGGTCGACCCCGCGTCGTCGAGCACCGGCACCTCGCGCACCGCGTTCGCCACCAGCGCCTCGGTCGCGGTGCGCAGGTCGTCGCTCGTGCGCAGCGCCACCGGCGGCTGCATCGCGTCGGCGGCCACGGTCACGCGGTCGAGATCTCGATCCAGCGCCAGGACGCGCAGCATCTCGGCCGTCACGATCCCCACCATCCGGCCGCCCGCGTCGAGCACGGGGAACACGTCCTGCCAGCCCGCGTCGGCCGCGCGGCGCAGCATCTCCGCGGCCGGTGTCCCGGGGGAGAAGGTCACGAAGGGGCGCCCGTGCGTCATCACGTCGCCGACGCGCAGGCGCTGCAGCACGTCGTGGAGCCGCGGCGGGTGGGCGGGCGAGTCGTGCTGGGTCGGGAGCTGCGCGTGGTAGAGCGCGTGTCGGCGCAGCGCGATGAAGGCGATGCCCTCGGCGAGCATCAGCGGCACCAAAAGGTCGTAGCTCCCGCAGAGCTCGCACACCATCACGAGCGAGCTCACCGGCACATGCGCGATGCCCCCGTAGAAGGTGCCCATGCCGACGAGCGCGAAGGCGCCGGGGTCGATGCGCGGGTCGTGGAGGAGCAGCGACGCCGCGCGCCCGAAGGCGCCGCCGAAGAGCCCGCCGAGCACGAGCGACGGAGCGAAGTCGCCCGCGCTCCCACCGCTGCCGAGCGTGAACGAGGCGGCCACCAGCTTGGCCGCGCAGAGCAGCGCGAGCAGCTCGACGCCGCGCCAGCCGCCGGGCAACCACGCCGCGCCGGTGATGGCGACCTGCACCGCGCCGTAGCCGCTGCCGAGCAGCCCGAGCCCCTGCCCCGGCGAGTCGATCCGCCCCCAGATGTAGCCGAGGATCGGCGCGCAGAAGAGGCCGAGCGCGAGCCCGCCGAGGCCGGGGCGCACCCACGCCGGAACGGGGAGGCGCTGCGAGAGCCGGCGCACCGCGCCGAGCGCGCCCAGGAAGACCACGCCGAGGAGGGCGAGCAGCACCGCGAGCAGGCCGTAGAGCGGCAGGTGCGCGGCGATGAAGGGGTAGCGAGGCGCGTGCGCGAACAGCGTCGACTCGCCGTAGACGGCGGTGAACACCGAGTAGCCCATCACGCTCGCGAGCAGCGCGGGGATGAGCGCCTCGGCCTCGAAGTCGTCGCGGTAGAGCACCTCGGTGGCGAGCAGCGCCGCGCCGAGCGGGGTGCGGAACACCGCGGAGATGCCCGCGGCCACGCCCGCGACCATGAGCAGGCGCCGCTCGCGCCGGGCCACCTTGAGCCCGCGCGCCACGAGCGACCCGAGCGCGGCGCCGATCTGCATCGTGGGCCCCTCGCGCCCGCCCGCGCCGCCCGATCCGAGCGTGAGGATCGAGGCGATGGCCTTCACCCACGCCACGCGCTTGCGGATGACGCCGCCGTGGTGGTGGAACGCCTCGATCATCGCGTCGCCGCCGCCGCCCGCGGCCTCGGGGGCGAGCCGCGCGGTGAGCAGCCCGCCCGCGAGCGCGCCGAGCGCGGGGATCACCGGGAGCAGCCAGAGCCGGATATGGCCGTGCTCGGAGACGGGCCCGAGCACGCCCTCGCCGTGCGCGCGCAGGCGCGCGTAGCCGGTCAGGCGCGCGAGGAGGAAATCCTCGACGAGCTCGAGCCCGCCGAAGAAGAGGACGGCCGCGAGCCCGGCGACCACGCCGACCAGGGCGGCATGCAGCAGGGTGCGGCCGAGCAGACGCAGGTCGAGCGGGGACGTGTCGGCGAACAGCTCGAAGAAGGGGCGCCGCCTCCGCGATGGCGCTGGGCTCGGCTCGGGCACCCTGGTTTCATCCTCGCTTTTGTCCGCGCGCGCAACGACAACCTCGGCCCGTCACGTCCACACGCGCCGGTCCTCGCGGTCTTCCAGAATTCGTTTGAGCTCCAACATATCTTTCCGGCGTGCCCGCCGCAGGTAGCGCTCCCGTCGTCCGGGCGTGAACCGCGAGACCGGGGCGAGCCCGGCGTCGTCGAGCTTCGCGAGGTCCTCGTCTCGTCGGGCCCTTCGACCTTTGACGGATGGAAATGTCCGCCCCATGGCCGAGAAGGTCGCGCCGCGGGGGTGCAATTGACGCCGCAAAAAGCGCCGTGCTCTACTGAAGAGTCGACCGATCGGCGCTCCGCCCGCCTCCACCCGTCGGGCTCCCGGTGGGCCCCTTCTCCCTGCTCTGCCGCCAAGGACCTGTTCATGCTGCAGCCCCTCACCCGCCGCTGTCTCCTCCTCGGCCTCCTCGCGCCGGCGATGCTCGTCCCCTCGCTCGCCGCGGCCGATGTCCCCGCCGGCTTGACCGAGCAAGGGAGGCTCTTCGACGCCTCCGGCGCGCCCGTCAACGCCGCGCTCTCGATCACCTTCTCGATCTACGCCGGCCCCTCCGGCGGACCGGCCCTCTGGACGGAGACGCAGCTCATCAGCCTCGACGAAGGCTATTTCTCCGCGCAGCTCGGCACGATCACGCCGTTCCCCGCGGCGCTCTGGGACGGCACGGTTCGCTACGTGGGCATCCAGGTCGGGAGCGACCCGGAGATGAGCCCGCGACAGCCCACCGCGAGCGTCCCTTACGCGCTCCGCGCCGGCGACACCGTGGGGGACATCCACCCGCGGAGCGTGACGGTGAACGGCTCGCTCGTGATCGACGACAACGGCACCTGGGTCGGCCCGCCGACCGGCCTCGTCGGTCCCGCGGGGCCGGTCGGTCCTGCGGGCGCGCAAGGCCCGGCAGGGCCCACCGGTGCGCAGGGTGTCGCGGGCGCGCAAGGCCCGGCAGGGCCCACAGGCGCGACGGGCGCGACGGGCTCGCAGGGGCCCATGGGCGCCACCGGCCCGCAAGGTCCGGCGGGCACGCTCTCGGGTGGGCTCGCCGGGTACATGCCCATCTGGACGGGGGCGAGCACCCTCGGCAATGGGCAGCTCTTCGACAATGGCAGCACCGTGGGTGTCGGCACCAACGCGCCGGCCGCGGGCTATCGCCTGGACGTCGCGGGCAACCTCAACGTCCAGGGGACCATCACCGTGCTGAACGGCGTCCAGGTCGGCAGCGCCGTCACCTGCGGACCCGCCCAGGCCGGCCTCATCCGCTGGACGGGCACCGATTTCAACGGCTGCAACGGGAGCACCTGGGTGAGCTTCACCAGCGCTCCTGTCTCGGGCGCCCCCGACGGGAGCAGCGCGGCCAAGGCGGCCACGAGCTGCAACGCCATTCACGTCAATTACCCCGCCTTCGGCGACGGCGTGTACTGGATCGCCCCGACCGGCAACAGCGCCGACGGCACCTTCCAGTTCTTCTGCGACATGACCACCGACGGCGGCGGCTGGACGCTGATCTTGAACCAGGTGTCCAATAGCCTCTTGACCAACACCGTCAACACCGTCAACGCCGCGAATTTCGGGAGCAAGGTCGCCTCGTATCGCCTCGGCAGCCCCACCGTGCAGCTCATCAAGCCGAGCCTCGCCTGGAAGATGACCGACAACGCGAGCGCCGCGTATTTCGCGGCCTCCTGCGTCGTCGACTACAACGTCGACTACCTGAACCAGGCGGCCTCGGCGTGCACCGTGGCGTACTCGAGCACGGCCTTCACCAGCCAGTTGAACGGCGGGTGGCACAACGTGTCGACCCGCGGCATCGGGATCAACAACAGTGGAGGAAACTGTAGCGCGCGCGCCTTCGAGTCGCTGAACGCCCCCGTCGGGCCGGCGCGCGCCTGCGACTACGGCACGAGCCAGACCGTGCGGCTCTGGTACAAGTGAAGGGCCGCGCGCCGCCCTTCACGCCTCTCTGGGGCCCGGGCCGGCGCCGCTCTTCGTCGACAGCCGGAAGATCGCCGCGGCGCACAGGAACAGGACCACGTCGCGCAACACCGTCACCATCGTCACCGGCCCGGAGTTCCCCCCGAAGCAGCCGCAGTCCACGTTGATCCCCCGCGCCACCACCGTCGTCACGGCCACCGTGAACACCGCGAGCAGCGCGGCCGCGCCGAGGGCGGCGGCGCGGGCCCAGGGGCGCGTCCCCGCGATCAGGCCGAGGCCGAGCACGATCTCCACGGTCGGCATCGTCACCGCCATCAGCGGGGCGAGCTCGTTCCCCAGGTGGTAGTTGGCGATCTCGGTCGCGAAATCGGCCGGGGTCCCGAGCTTCATCGCGCCGGCGTAGACGAAGAGCGCCCCGAGGCCGAGGCGCAGCGCCCAGAAGGCCGGCGCCTTCCAGCGCGGCTCGCTCTCGTGCTCGGGCGCGGCCTTGTCTCCCTTCGTGCTCAATGTCCGCTCTCCTTGCTCGACCCGGCGAGCGTGCACTCGTGGCAAGGGCCCGACGCGCAGGCCAACCCCTGCTTTTCCCAGGCGGAGAAGCCGCCCTCCAGCACCCGCAGATCGCCCTGCAGACCGCGGGCGCGCAGCGTCTCGGCGACCTTGTGGCCGTCGTCGGTCGAGCTCCCGTAGACGATGATCGTCCGCGCCGGGCCGAGCTTCTTGATCGCGGCGCCGGCGCCGCTCTCGCTCGCGTCGCACGGCAGGTGGAGCGCGTCGGCGATGTGCCCCTCGGCGAACTCGGCGGCGCTGCGGGTGTCGGCGAAGACCACCCCCTCGCGCCCGCACATCGACGAGGCCGAGGCGGCGCTCATCTGCGCGATGGGCGGCGCGCCGGCCTCGGCGCCGGCCGAGCACACGACCGGCGCCTCGAAGCCGCGGAGCGAGAGCGGCGCCTTGCGGCCGGCGTTGACCCCGAGGCCGATCAGCGCCCCGGCGGCCACGAGGCAGGCCGTGCGGGCGAGGAGCGGTCGATCGAGGCCGAGAGCCATGGCGGTCACCCTAGCGCATCGGCTCGCGAAATGCCCGGGATCGCGCGTTCAGCTCGAGACCCGCCGCGGTTGCGCCGCGGGGCGCCGGGGCCTCCGCCGCGCACAAAAGCACATCGACGGAGAGCGCCGGGGTCGCCGGCGCCGTCCGTCGATGAATCACGCAAAGCGGACGACGATCCGCCGCGCAGCGTGAGGCGCGATCAGTAGCTCTTGGCGCAGTACCCGCCGGCCGCGTTCACCCAGTTCTGCTGGATGAGGTAGTTCCGGTTGCCGAGCGTCATGTTGTAGATCGAGCCGTTGCCGGCGGACTGCGTCGTCCCGAAGGTCCACGCGCACTTGTCGGCGTTCTCGTAGCCGCGGCTGTCGTACCAGGCGTTCAGGTCGGGATCGGTCGCGGCCTCCTCGGCCTCGTGGGCGAGGATCGAGGCCATCCCGTCGGCGCCGGGGTTGCCGTTCGGGCTCGACGCGCTCTGCTGCTCGCAGGAGGAGGGGCAGCGGTCGGGGTTGCCGACGAACGAGTACTTGATGTCGGTGCCGCCGATGGTGGCGTGGGTGTGCCAGCCGCAGTACTGCGTGCAGAAGCCCGAGCTCGCCGTCACGTCGGCCGAGGTGAGCACGAAGTAGATGCCGTTCGCGTCCTTGGGGAGCGCGCCGCTCGTGATCACGCTGGAGACGACCGACTGGATGGCGGCGTCGGTGAGGGAGGTGCTGTAGGCGCCGCCGCCGACCGGGTAGTTCGTCTGCCCCGCGAGGGTGACCGAGTTCGAGAGGTTCGTGCCGCTGCCGTTGTTGTAGGTCGTGTTGATGTTCCAGTAGGGCGAGCCGCCGATGTTGTTGCCGAAGTCGGTGAGGATGCTCGTGGCGGTGTTGCCCGCCCAGTTGCCGTACCAGATGTAGTAGAGGTGCACGGTGCCGAGCATCACCGGCCCGCCGTGGAAGGAGATGCCGTTGCCCGCCTTCGGCTTGCCGCCTGCCTCGTTGTGCACCACGCGCGTCGCGAAGCCGCGCCCGTTGGGCGCGATGTCGACGTTCTGGACCGCGCTCTCGTCGTTGCCGACGTTCTCTTCGTCTCCCACGTCGGCGACACAGCCGACGCCGCCGAACATCGCCAACGCCGACACAACGCTCAAAGTCCAGATAGCTCGCATGTTAGGCCTCCTCACAATCGAAACGGCTTGGTCACCACCCGAAAAAAACGATGTCGGAAGCTATCAGCCCGAACGAGATTTGGAAATGGAAAAACGGAAACGCCTCACGATTTTTTGTGGGCTTTCAGACGATTTTTTGCGGGATTTGTCGCGCCTGGTAAGCCGAGTGACCGGGTTGATGTTCAATGACATCAGGGCATGTCGAGCTCCGATGTAGATTGGGGCTCGGGGCGGAAACGTCGAGCAATCAAGGCTGGAATTTTCCTTCAGCGCACGAAAGGTCGGTGGTCGAACGCGGGTATCGATGGTTGTTGCTGCTCTGCGGCAGAGAATGCTCGTCGCGCGTCATCGGATTTCGCTTGACCTTCCTCCTTCGAGAAGGGTTGGGCGCGCTTCCGCGCCCATCGCGGCGGGCGATCGTGCTATCCCGCCCGGGTGCAGCAGTACCTCGACCTCCTCCGCAGAATCCTCGACCGCGGCCGCGATCGCGAGGACCGCACGGGCACCGGCACCCGCGGGATCTTCGGCCACCAGATGCGCTTCGATCTGCGCGAAGGCTTCCCCCTCGTCACGACGAAGAAGCTCCATGTCCGCTCGATCATCCACGAGCTGCTCTGGTTCCTCCGCGGCGAGACGACGGTGGCCTCGCTCAAGGCCGCCGGGGTGAGCATCTGGGACGAGTGGGCGACGGCCGAGCAAGCGGCCCGCTTCGGCCGGAAGGAGGGCGATCTCGGGCCCGTCTACGGCCACCAGTGGCGCAACTTCGGCGCGACGCTGCTCCCCGACGGGACGTACGCGGGCGACGGGGTCGATCAGATCGCCAAGCTCGTCGCCGACATCAAGAAGACGCCCCACAGCCGCCGGCTGATCGTGACCGGCTGGAACCCGAAGGAGAGCGAGCAGGTGGCCTTGCCGCCCTGTCACACGCTCTTCCAGCTCTACGTGCAGGAGGGCGAGCTAAGCTGCCAGCTCTACCAGCGGAGCGGCGACGTGTTCCTCGGCGTGCCCTTCAACATCGCGAGCTACGCCCTGCTCACGCACATGATCGCGCAGGCGTGCGATCTGCGCCCAGGCGACTTCGTGCACACCCTCGGCGACGCGCACCTCTACAAGAACCACCTCGACCAGGCGCGCCTCCAGCTCACCCGCGCGCCGCGCCCGCTCCCGCGGCTCGCGCTGAACCCCGCGGTCAAAGACCTGTTCGCCTTCCGCTTCGAGGACATCGCGATCGAGGGCTACGACCCGCACCCCGCGATCAAGGCCGAGGTCTCGGTATGAGCGCGCGATCCGAGCCGCGCGCGCCGCTCGTGCTGGTGCTGGCCGTGGCGCGCAAAGGCGTCATCGGCAAGGACGGGAAGGTGCCCTGGCACATCCCGGAGGACCTCGCGCACTTCCGCCGCGAGACGGTGGGCCACGCGATCATCATGGGCCGCAGGACCTGGGACGAGGTCGGCAAGCCCCTGCCGAGGCGCCGCAACATCGTGGTGAGCCGGCGAGAGGGGCTCACGCTGCCCGGCGCCGAGGTGGTCTCGTCGCTCGACGAGGCGATCGCGCTCGCCCGCACGAGCGACCCGGAGCCGCGCGTGATCGGCGGCGCGGAGATCTACCGGCTGGCCTTGCCGCTCGCGACGAAGATCATCCTCACCGAGGTCGATCGCGACGCCGAGGGGGACACCTTCTTCGACCTGGATCGCGCGGGCTTCGTGGAGACCTCGCGGCGCGCGGGCGAGGAGCCGGGGGTCTCCTTCGTCACGCTCGAACGCTCACCAGAACCTTCAGAGCCGCGCGCGTAAGCCAGCGGACCAGCGCCGCGCCCGAGCGCGGACGTCAGGAAAACTCGATCTGAAGGCTCGACCAGGAGAGGCCCGAGCCGACCACCACCATCGCCACCACGTCGCCCTTCTTGAGCTTGTCCCAGTGCTGGGACATCACCACGGGGGCGCCCGCGGCGGCCTGGTTCCCGTGGTTGACGATGTTGTACAGGTGGCGCTCCTTCGGGATCTCGCAGCGCCGGCACACGGCCTCGAGCATGGTCAGGTTCGCCTGGTGGCCGATGTAGAGCACCTTGTCCCGCCGGTCCGGCCCCACCTTGGTCAGGATGTCACCGAGCAGCGCGCTCATCTGCTTGATCGCGAACTTCTGCACCGCCGAGCCGTTCTGGAAGAAGTGGCCCGTGCGGGGGACCTGCACGTCGTCGCAGCCCGTGGGGTTGACGCTGAAGATCGAGCCCGAGACGCGGGCGCGGCCGGGGACCTTGGTCGACACGACCGCGGCGCTCGTGGCGTCGCCGAAGAGGATGGCCGTGGAGCGGTCGGAGAAATCGATGACGCGCGTGGAGTTCTCCGGACAGAGCAGGAGCGCGTACTCGGGCACGGCCGGGCCCATGTTCTCGAGCACGTGGACCTGCGCGCCGAAGGTCGAGCACGCCGAGTGCAAGTCGAAGCAAGGGCCGCTGATCCCGAGGAGCTTGGCGACGCGCGCCGCCTCGGCCGGGATGCACGCGTCGGGCGAGCAGCCGCCCGCCACCACCATCCCGATGTCGCTCGGCTTGATCCCCGCGCGCTCGATCGCCATCAGCGCCGCGCGCCGCCCCGTCTCGGCGTTCGAGTAGAGCGCCGCCTCCTGCGCGCCGCGCAGGTCCTTGTTCTTGGTGTGCCGGATGTAGTCGAGCGGCAGCACCGTCCTGCGCGTCTCGATGCCCACGCGGTCGAGGATCCACTGGCTCGTGGTGCCGATGTCGAGCGACTCGAGGAAGGCGTTGTCGATCTGATTTTCGGGGTGGAAATGGCCGAAGCCGTGGAAGTAGAGCATGACGTTCTCGACGCGGAAGTGGCGCGTGACGAGCCGTTCCCTAGCACGGGAGGCGCAGCGGGAAAGCTCGATCGAAGCGGTGAGCAGCCTTGCTTCGCTGGATAAAAGGCTACGCACCGACACCGTCCCTGTGCGTCGGACGTGACGCCTTGCGGCGTGTGCGATAAGGGCTCTGCCCGATGAGCCACGTTGATCAGCACGCTGCGATCCCTTCGCAGACCGCGACCGAGGTCATTCGCCGACTGGAGTCGGCGTTCGCTGCGGAGCCCGGGGGCGTGCTCGCCACCGACGCCGACGGGACGATCTGGGACGGCGACGTCGGCATCGATCTCTTCGAGGCGCTGCTCGCGTCGAAGGGGGTGCGCCCCGCGGCCGAGGAGGCCCTGCGCGCCGAGGCGAAGGAGTTCGGCGTCGAGGCGAAGGGCAGCCCGACGGACCTCGCGAGCGCGCTCTGCGCGGCCCACCTCACCGAGCAGTACCCGCACGATCGCGCCTTCGCGATGATGGCCTGGGCCTTCGCCGGGTGGACGCGGAGCGAGGTGCTCGACTTCGCGCGGGACGTGCTCCGCCGCGGCGCGATCGAGTCGCGCATCCGGCCCGCGATGCGGGAGATCTTCGGCTGGGCGGCGCGCGCAGAGGTGCCGATCTACATCGTCTCCGCCTCGCCGATCGGCATCATCGAGGCGGCGATCGGCGCGCTCGGCGTGCCCATCGCGGGGGCGCTCGCGATGACCCCGGCGCTCGACGACGAGGAGCGTATCCAGCCCCGGCTCGACGGGCCGGTGGTGTATGGCGAGGGCAAGGTGAAGGTGCTGGAGATGGCCGGCGTCGCGTCGCGCTTGCTCGGCGCCTTCGGCGACAGCGCCTACGACGCGGCCATGCTCCGCGTCGCGCGCGTGCCGGTGGCGGTGACCCCGGCGCCCCGCCTCGCCGCGCTGCTCCCCGGCATCCCCGGCGTGAGCTTGCTCGATCTCGGCCGCTGATCGCGAGGCGCGCATGGCGAGGGTGAGCATCCAGGGCCTCCGCCGCGCGTACCCGGGCGCCGAGCAGCCCGCGCTCGCGTCGCTCGATCTCGACGTGAACGACGGCGAGCTGCTCGTCCTGGTCGGCCCCTCCGGCTGCGGAAAATCCACGGCGCTCCGGCTCATCGCCGGCCTCGACACGCCCGACGGCGGCTCGATCCACATCGGCGATCGCGACGTGACGCGCGTGCCTCCGCAGGACCGCGACGTGGCCATGGTCTTCCAGGGCTACGCGCTCTATCCCCACCTCAAGGTCCGCGACAACATCGCCTTCCCCTTGAAGATGCGCGGCATGCCCGCCGCGGAGCGCGCCCGCAAGGTCGACGAGGCCGCGGCCCTGCTCGGCCTCGGAAAGCTCCTCGATCGCCGCCCCGCCGAGCTCTCCGGCGGCGAGCGACAGCGCGTCGCCATGGGCCGCGCCATCGTCCGATCACCCGAGGTCTTCCTCTTCGACGAGCCCCTCTCGAACCTCGACGCCGCCCTGCGCGCCGAGCTGCGCGTGGAGCTCTCGGCGCAGGTCCGCCGCCTCGGGACGACCGCGCTCTACGTCACGCACGACCAGATCGAGGCGATGACCATGGGCGATCGCATCGCCGTCCTCCGCGGCGGCAAGCTCCAGCAGCTCGGCTCGCCGAGGGCCATTTACGAGGACCCGGCGAGCGATTTCGTGGCCGGTTTTCTCGGCACCCCGCAGATCGGCTGGATCGATCTCGCGCGCGAGGGAGCCTCGCTCACCGGCGCCGGCGCGACCTTCACCGCCCCCGCCGGGATGCGCCTGCCCGCCAAGGTCAAGGTCGGCATCCGGCCCGAGCACCTGAGCCTTTCACCATCGTTCTCCGAGGGGGCCCAGCGTGTCACGTTGCGCGCCACCGTGTCCGCCGTGGAGCCGCTGGGCGCCGAGACGCATCTCTCCGTGGACGCGGGCGGCGCGCGCCTCCGGGCCCGAACGCCGGGTTTTGCCGCCCCGCAGCGCGGTGAGGCCGTCTCCCTCCACCTCGACGCCCGGACGCTGCTCTGGTTCGACGCCGACACAGGCGCGCGCCTCCGCCCCGAGGGCGCGCCGTGAGCCTCCTCCGCCGGCGGGAAGCGCTCCTCTCCCTGGGCGCGCTGGCGCTCCCTTCGTGCGCTTCCGGGCCCGCCGACGGCCGCGCCGAGGCCTCGCTCTGGTTCGCCTACGGCGGCAAGAACCGCGAGGTGCTCCTCTCCCTCGTCGAGCAGTTCAACGCGTCGCAGAGCGCTCATCGCATCAAGCCCACCTACCAGGGCGACTACTTCGAGTCCCTGGCCAAGCTCCGCACCGCCATGGCCGCGGGCGCCGCCCCGGCGCTCACCCATGTGATCATCGAGGTCATCCCCTATCTCGCCGAGGCCGGCGTGCTCGAACGGCTCGACGCGTTTTCAGGCGGGGAAGACTTCGATCTCGTCCCCGCCCTCGCCCAGCAAAAGGCCTTCTCCGGCGGCGAGGATCGCCCCCTCTGGGCCTTGCCCTTCAACCGCTCGACGCCGATCGCCTACATCAACAAGCCTCTCTTTCAAAAGCTCGGCCTCTCCGCTCCCACGACCTGGGACGAATTGCGCGCCGTCGCGAAGGCCGCGGCCGAGCGCGGGCCGGACGGCGACATCACCCGGTGGGGCTTTGCATGCCCCGTGGACTGGTGGTTCTGGGCGGCCCTCGTGGGCCAGGCCGGAGGCGCGGTGATCGAGCCCGACGGGACCCCCTCCCTCGGCGGCGAGGCCGGCGAAAAAGCGCTCGTCTTCTGGCAAGACATGGTGCGCGAGAAGCTGATGAAGCCCCCGCCCGGGCGCGACTACAACGCCTGGCAGGCCGCGCACAACGACTTCCTCGCCGGCCGCGCGGCGATGATCTGGACCTCCACCGCCTTCCTCCGTTACCTCGAAGACAACGCCAAGTTCGAGGTCGGCGCCGCCCCCTTGCCCCGTGACATACGCGCCTCCGTGCCCACCGGAGGCACGATGTTCGTGATGCCCAAGGGCGCTCCCCGCCCCGCCCAGGAAGCGGCCTTTGCCTTCCTCCGCTGGATGATGGCCCCGGCGCAGGCCAACGCCTGGGCCACCCGCACCGGCTATATCCCCGTCTCCCGCAAAGGCATCTCGATGCTGGAGGAGAGCGGCTATTACCAGAAGCACCCGAACGACCGGGTGGCCATCGATCAGCTCGCCTTCGCCTCCTCCTGGCCCTGGGCCAAGAACCTCTT
>JAXLYT010000073.1:0-56043 GCA_046351295.1 Byssovorax sp. | reverse complement strand
GATGCAGGGCGCCGTCCTCCAGATGGTCAACCACGGCATCTCCACCGGCGCGCTCTTCCTCCTCGTCGGCGTCATCTACGACCGCCGCCACACCCGCGACGTGGCCGAGTTCGGCGGGCTCGCCAAGCAGATGCCCATCTACGCTGCGCTCTTCCTGATCGTCACCTTCGCCTCGGTCGGCGTGCCCGGCACGAACGGCTTCATCGGCGAGTTCATGGTCATCAGCGGCACCTACGTCTCCGAGCGGCTCAACACCTTCAGCGGCATCCACACCGTGGGCGCCGCGGCCGGCGTCATCCTCGCCGCGGTGTACATGCTCGGCGTGGTGCAGAAGATGTTCTTCGGCCCGCTCACCAACCCGAAGAACAAGGGCCTGCCGGATCTCACCGTCCGCGAGACCCTCGCCCTCGCGCCGCTCGTGGTGATGATCTTCGTCATCGGCCTCTTCCCCTCGATCTTCCTCGATCGGATGAAGGACGCGGTGCAGCTCTCCTACAGCCAGTTCAAGACGATCTCGGGCCAGGCGGTGCTCTTCTCGCACGACAAGGACGCCGACCTCGTGCCGGAAGACGACTTCTCCTCCGAGTTCCTGAAGGGCGCGCCCGTGACCGACAAGGACAAGAAAGAGCAGCCCGAAGCCAACGCTGCGCCGACGGGCCAGAACGGAGGTGCCCCGTGAGCTCGGGCGTCTATCTCGCCATCTCGCCGATGCTCGTGGTCGCCCTCGGCGGCCTGCTCCTGATGCTCGCGGAGGCCTTCTCCCACCGGAAAGAAGAGCACCACGACCGGCAGAGCGGCCCCTCCTCCGAGCTCTCGATCGGCACCGCCATCACCCTCGGCGCCGGGGCGATCTTCTCCGCCGCCGTGTGGTTCGTCGGCCCGGATCAGCTCGAAGGGGCCTCGTCCCTCGCGCCGTACCTCGTGGTCGATCGCTTCACCACCTTCTTCTCGTTCCTCATCTGCCTCGGCGGCGCGATCAGCGCGCTCCTCGCCGGCGGCTACCTCCCCGAGCACCGCCTCGACCGCGGCGAGTTCTACCCGCTGCTCACCTTCTCCGCCGTCGGCGCGATGGTCCTCGCCGCCTCGGGCGATCTGCTCTCGCTCTTCCTCGGCCTCGAGATCATGTCCCTCGGCGTCTACGCGCTCACCGGCTTCCGCCGCAGCTCGCCGCGCGCCACCGAGGCCGCGATCAAGTACTTCCTCCTCGGCTCCTTCGCCGCGGCCCTGCTCCTCTACGGCGGCGCGCTCCTCTACGGCGCGACGGGCCACACCGATCTCAAGGGCATCCACGACGCGATCGCCGGCGGCGCGGGCAAGGTCAACCTCGGCCTCGTGCTCGTCGCCTCCGCGCTCATCCTCGCCGGGCTCTGCTTCAAGGTCAGCGCCGTGCCCTTCCACATGTGGACGCCCGACGCCTACGAGGGCGCGCCCACGCCCGCCACCGGCTTCATGGCCGTGGTGGTCAAGAGCGCCGCCTTCGCCACCCTGCTCCGCGTCCTGCTCGTCGCCTTCGGGCAACCCGAGCTCGCCTCCTGGGGCTCCGGCTGGCCCCCCGTCCTCGCCTTGCTCGCCGTGCTCACGATGACCGGCGCGAACCTCATCGCCGGCCGGCAAGAGTCGGTCAAGCGCATGCTCGCCTACTCGAGCATCGCCCACGCCGGCTACCTGCTCGTCGGCGTCGTCTCGTCCTCTTCCGCGGGCGACGACGGCCAGGCGAGCGTGATGTTCTACCTGCTCACCTACAGCGTCTCGACCCTCGGCGCCTTCGGCGCGCTCATCCTCTGCGGCAGCCGCGGCGCCGAGGCCGTGAGCTACGAGGACCTCGCCGGCATCGGCAAGCGTCACCCCGCCGCCGCGCTCGCCTTCTCGCTCTTCCTCGTCTCGCTCGCCGGCGTCCCGCCCACCGCGGGCTTCTTCGGCAAGCTGTTCATCGTCAAGGCGACCATCGGCGCGGGCCTCTACCCGCTCGCGGTCATCCTGCTCCTGAACAGCGCGCTCGGCGCCTACTACTACCTGAAGGTGCTGGTCTACATGTACATGCGCGAGCCCGCCCCCGGCGCGCCCATCGCGACCCCGATGCGCTCCGGCTACGTGGCTGCCGCGCTCCTCATCACCGCCGCCGCCGTGCTCGCCCTCGGCCTCTTCCCCACCACGTCGATGAGCGTCGCCCTCCGCGCGGTGCTCGCTTCGAAGTAACCCCGCCCGTCGAGCAGCACAACGACAGTACCGCGACCGGTAGGGAGCGGACCGAGCAGGCATTACCTGCAAGGTAGCAGCCACGTGAAAGCCCGAGGCCGCCGCCGGCGGGTGGTGCTGGTGGGGTGCGGCGTCTGGTGGCGTTATGGATTGCTGGGACCGGTGGCTGCGCGGTCCGCTCCCTGCCGGTCGCGGTGCTGTTCCTGGTGACCTCGGCGATCACTGGACCGTCTGGCTGCGCGGGCTTGGGGGGACGACGAGGGCTGCTCACCGCGGTGGCGGTTCGCGGCGACCTCACCGGTGTTGGTGACGCTGTCCCCGATGTAACGAAGGCTAAGCCCGCAGGGAAAGGCTCCCTCGCTCAAGGAGCCGGAGGAGCGCTCGGCACGGCGCTCGGCGGAGGCGGTGCGCTCGGCGCTGCGCCTGCGCTCGCCGAGCCGGCAGGTGCCAGATCCTTCTTCGCGTCGAAGGTCATCGTCAGGTCGAAGGTGTTCATCCCCTCGCGCACGTCGATCACCTTCTCGATCACCTTGTTGATCGCCGGCAGGAACGCGTTGAGCTTCGCCTTGCCGACGGGCACGCCCTTGATCTCGTACTGCCCGTCGAGCCCCGTCGTGTCGTGCGTCGCGTAGGCCAGCACGAACACGTCCGCGAACATGTGCGGGTTCGGGAGCTGATCGCGCAGCAAGTAGTGCCCGGGCTCGGGCGCGTAGAGCTTGACCGGATCGCCGTTCGGGGGCGCCACCATGTTTACGCGCGACGGCGCACCGTCGAGGTACGGCATGTACGACTCCACCTGATCGAGGTTCGCCACCTCGAGCCGCTGCCCGAAGGCCATCGCGATCGTCCGCCGCGAGAGCGCGCAGCCGTGGATCGTCACCTTCTGCGCGGGCGACTTGGCCGGCACGAAGCCCGCGTAGTCCGTCACCGCCACCAGCACGTCACCGAGCGAGTGATCTTGCCCGACGCGGAACAGCTTGCCATGCGTGACCGCGCCCTCGGTGCACTTCGCCGGGATGGTGAGCCCGCTCGGCGGCGGAGGGTCGCCCTCGATCCGCACCACGCCGCGCACCGTCCCCGCGGGGCCCTTGTACGGCTCCTCGTTCTTCGGGTTGACCACCTTGTTGATGGCGGCGCGCATCTGCGCAGCGCGCTCGGCCGCCGCCGGATCCGACGACGCAGGCCGCGGCGCCGACGAGGCGGATGCCGCGTCCGCGGAGCCACCGGGCTTGGCGCCGGCAGGCGTCTTCTTCTTGCAAGCAGGGACGAGACCGAGGAGCCCAATCGCGACGAGCGCGGTGACCTGGCGGAGCGTCATCGCCGCGGAGCCTAGCACCGCTTTTCCCCCTTGCGCAGCCACCGGCCCCAGCAATCCACAACGCCCCAGGAACAGCACCGCGACCGGCAGGGAGCGGACCGCGCAGCCACCGGTCCCAGCAATCCACAACGCCACCAGCCACCGCACCCAACAGCAGCCCCAGACGCTCGTCCTCACCCCTCGACGTGGTTGCCACCGCGCAGGGAACGCCTGCTCGGTCCGCTCCCTACCGGTCGCGGTACTGTGGGGCATCCCGAGCCCTGGAGCTCAGGACCAAGGGTCGCCGGCAGCGATCGCGCCGGGTGAAGGCCCTCAGCGGATCGGGCCGAAGGGCGCGACCTGCTTCTCGATCTCCTTCCGATCGCCGGCGATCACCACCGTCATCCGCGCGGGATCGAGGTACTGCCGGGTCACCCGCCCCACGTCGCCCGCGGTCACGGCGCCGAGCCGCCCCGTGTACGCGGCGAGCCAGTCCCGCGCGATCCCGTGGCCGTCGAGGAGCGTGAGCTTCTGGATCAGACCGCGGCGGGTCGACGTGTCGAGCACGAAGCCGCCGGTGAGGTAGCTCTTCACCGCGCGCATCTCGGCCTCGGACGGCGCCTCGCGCGAGAGCCTGTCGATCTCGGCGAAGATCTCCTTCAGCGCCGGCCCCGTCACCGCCGTCGTGATGTCCGCATGCTGCGCCCAGTACGACGTGCCGAGCAGATCGGTCGTGTCGCTGTAGGGCGAGTACGTGTACCCCTTGTCCTCGCGCAGGTTCGTCGTGATCCGCGATCCGAAGTAGCCGCCGAGCAGCGTGTTCATCACCCGGAGCGCCATCCAGTCCGCCTCCTCCAGCGTCGCGACGGGGAGCCCGAGGGTCACCACCGACTGCACCGCGCCCGGCCGATCGATCAGCGTGATCGCCCGCACCGACTCCGCATGCGGCGCGAGAGGAGCGCGCGGCGTCCCACCCGTCCAGTCGCCGAGCGAGGCCCGGATCGCCTGCTCCACCGCCGCCGCGTCGAACCGCCCCGCCACGTAGAGCCGCGCCCGCTTCGGCGTGTAGAGGCGCGCATGGAACGCGCGCGCCTTCTCCGCCGTGAACGCGCGCAGCCCCTCCTCCGTCGGGTAGAGCCGCCCGTACGCCTGCCCCGGGTAGAGCAGCGCCGCGAACTTCTGCTCCACGAGCCCGCTCGGCTCGGCCAGCGCCATCGATCGATCGCGCGTCAGATCGGCCAGGATCCGCGGCACCTCCGCCGCGGGGAACGCAGGCTTGCGCGCGATCTCCGCGAGGAGCCGCACGAGGTCCGGCCCGAAATCCGAGAGCACCTCGCCGCGCACCACCGAGGTGACCGCCTGCGCGGCGGCCTCGACCCAGCCGCCCATCTTCGCCGCGGCCGAGGCGATGTCCGTCGCGCTCTTCTCCGCCGTCCCCTCGGTCAAGAGCTTGCTCGTGAAGTCCGCGAGCCACGTCTCGTCCGGCCCCTCTTCGACGTTGCCCGCATCGAAATCGATCTCGACGCGCACCTTCGGCACCGCGCCGTAGGGGATGAGCGTCACCGGCGTCCCGCCCGGCAATGCGAAGCTCTTGATCGCCGGCAAGCTGAGCGGCTTCGGCGTGCCCGCCGGCGGCGGCGCCACCTTGGCCAGAGGAGCAGCCGCCGGCGCAGGCACCGCCGCCGGGTTCGCCGCTCCCTTCGCCGCGGCCTTCGGCGCCGGCTTCGCCGCCGAGGGCTTGGTCTTCGCCGCCGGCTTTCCCTTCGTCGCCTCGGCCTTGGTCGCGTCGCCCTTCGGCGGCTCCGGCGGAGGCGCCGGCTTCGGCTCGATGAAGAGCAGCGTCCGGTTCTCGGGCCGCAGCCACTCCGCCGCCGTCTTCTGCACGAGCTCCGGCGTCACCTTGGCGAGCTCGTCCTCGATGTGGTTGATCCGCCCCGGATCGTCGTCGAAGAGCGCGAAGCTCGCGAGCAGATCGGCGAGGCCGAAGCCGTGGAACTGCTCGATCCGATCGTACAGCTCCGAGCGCATCTTCACCCGCGCGAGCGCGAGCGCCGCCGGGTCGAGCGGCTCCTTGCGCAGGCGATCGATCTGCTCGTCGATCGCCGCGACGATCGCCTCCTTCGGCTTGTCCGCGTCGTGGAAGAGCGACACCGTCCAGAGGCTCGCCCCGGCGATGTTGAACATGTTGCCGAGCTGGTTCATCGTCGCCGACACCTCGCCCGTGAGCCCCTTCTTCTGCACGAGCGACTGGTAGAGCCGGCTGTCGTTGCCCTGCGCGAGCACCTGATCGAGCAGCGCCATCGCATACCAGGCCGGGGTGTTGCGCGGCGGCGCGTGATACCCGATCGCCAGCGCCGGCCGCGGCGCGAGCGCGTCCTGCTTCGTGACCCGCTTCTCCTTCGTCTGCGCGGGCTCGCTCATGTCGGGCACGCTCGGCAAGGGCGCCTGGGGGATGTCCTCGAAGTAGCTCTTGATCCACCCGAGCGCCTCCGCCTCGTCGAGATCGCCCGAGGCGACGACGACCGCGTTGTTCGGCGCGTAGTACGTCTTGAAGAACGCCTTGACCTCATCGAGCTTGGCCGCGTCGATGTCGGCGAGCTCGCCGTAGAAGTTGTGCGCGTTGTAGTAATTCTCGTTGGCGATCTGCGGCATGTCGAGCCACGGAAAGCCGCCATACGGGCGATTCAAGACGTTGCCCTTGACCTCGTTCTTGACCACGTCCTTCTGGTTCTGGAGGTTCTCCTCGGTGATCGAGAGGCCCCGCATCCGGTCCGACTCGGCCCACAGCATGGTGCGCAGCGTGTGCGCCGGGACGATCTCCATGTAGTTGGTGAAATCGAAGCGCGTCGACCCGTTGACCTCCCCACCATTCCCCTCGACGAGCTTCATGTGCTCCGTCTTGCCGAGGTTCTGCGAGCCCTGGAACATCATGTGCTCGAAGAGGTGCGCAAAGCCGGTGCGCCCCCGCGGCTCGTTGCGAAAGCCGATGTTGTAGTAGACCGCGAGCGCGACGATCGGGGCGGTGTGGTCGGGGCTGAGGACGACTTTGAGGCCGTTCTTGAGCTTGTGGTAGCTGAAGGGGACATCCGTGCGGCCGAACGCGGCAGGCGGGGCCGGGGGTAGGGCCGAGGCGGAGGTGGGCGCGGGGCGGAGCGGTGGGCTCGGGGGCGGGGCCGCAGGAGGTGGTGAGGGCGGCGAGGAGGGGAAGGGCGAGGGGGCGGAGGCGCATGGTGGTGGGGAGGGGCTGGAGGGCGAGGGTGGTCCGCGACGGCGACGCAACGGCAGGTTGATCGTTACGGGGCGTCAAGGCCTTTTTGGTGGTGAGCGATGGGCTGCGCGGTACCGCGCGCGCCTCCACCCGGGCTCCCAACGATGGATGGACCGGGGCCCGGGCGGAGGCGTGGTGAGGAGCTCAGCTATCGGCCCCGAGCTTGGCTTTGAGCGCTTCGACCTTGGCGGCGGCCTCGGCTGCGTCCTTCTCGGCCTGGGCGAGCGCGGCCTTGTCGGATTCGAGCTGCGCCTTGGCCTTGGCAGCGGCCTCTTCCTTCTGCTGGGCCGCGAGCAGCTCTTCTTTCAGCGCCGCGAGCTCGGCCTCCTTGCTCTTGACCAACTCGGCCAGGTCGGCCAGGGTTGCCGCCTTACCGTTGCTCCGCCCCTTGTCGTGGCGGAAGAACTGCTCGGCGAACGTCGCCGGGAGGTGCTCGTCCGGCAGCGCGTGAGGCATCTCGGAGAGCTGGCCGTAGGTGAGCTTGCGCTGGGCGTTGAGCTGATCGATGAGCGCTTTGCGCGGGCCCACCGCGCGGAAATCGCGATTCTCCTGCTCGGCCTTGGCGAGGGCTTTGACGGCGATATCTGCCTCGTCGATGAGCATGGCCATGCTCTGGCCGATCTCGGTGAGCGTGGTCACGGGCGATGTCGCGAGCGAGGGAAGGAAGCCGCGCATCGTCTCGAGCTGTTGCCCGAGCACCGGCCGCTTGAGCTCGCTCGGGCGCTGGTTGCCGAAATAGAGTTGATAGAGAGGCGCCTTGCGATCGTTCTTGGTTTGCAAGAGGACCGCGGCGGCGAGCGCGTCGACGAGCGGATCGAGCTGATCGTCGACGGCGTTGACCGCGGCATTCGCGCTGATCAAGGCGATACGGAGGCTTATCTCCTGGGTGTTGACCTTGCCCCAGTCGTCCTGGAAGGTCACGAAGGCCTGGGCAAAATCCGTGGTGAGCGGGTTCGCCTTCAGGCGGGCGAGGGTGATTGTGTTCTCCTCCAGCACGGTGGCCAGGGAGGCGTCTTGTGCAATGATGGGTGCAGGCATGCCATCTCGGACGGTGGCCGGTGCACGTCGATTCAACCTGTTGGCGGGGTGAGCTTACCAAAGTTGCAATCGAGCACGATTCGGACGCGCGGAGCCGTCATGAAGCGTGGAGGGATGTCCCACCTTTGCGCAGAATGGTTGAGATGAGGGGTGAAGGTCGTTCCCCGGTGTACCCGGGAGGGACGGCGGAGGTTCGGTGGGATGGGGAGCACTGCTCGGGAGGTGATGGAGGCGCCGGCGAGGGCTCCGGGGGTCGCCGGGAGGGGTCGTCAAGGCACGCGGGGGCGCCCTGGGGTGCCGGGGAAGGGTGGTGAAGGCGGCGTTGCGAGGGCTCCCTGGGTCTTCGGGGCGGGGTTGCCGAGGCGCGCGGAGGGGTCTGGGCGCCCGGGTAAGGTCGGGGAAGCCGGCGAGCTGGGCCGGGGTGGCCCGGGTGAGGTGGGGGCGGGTGAAGGGAGGAGGCCGCCGTGGAGGAGGTTGGGGGGAGATCGGATCGCGATGGGACCTGGACCATTTCTCGATGGAGATCGAGGAGGCGGCGGATCTTTCCCAGGGGACCGGCGGAGAGCGCTCCCGCGCCGGTGAGCAAGCTCGCGCAGACGGCGATGGTGAAGGAGCGGACGCCGGAGGAGTGGCGCGATCGCGGGGAAGGGGGGCGTGAAGACGCTGCAAGCGCGGGCAATGCCCGGGCCCGGCGATACGGTGGGGGTGGGGGACGACACGATCGAGCGGGCGATGGCGGTGGCGCCCTTCTTCAAGGAGACGATCGGGACGGGGAAGGTGCCGTTTCCACGGATGGAGCTCTCGCACGACGTGTCGTTCTGCGCGGAGATGACGGTGCGGCCGGAGGACGCGGAAGAGATGCGGCGGCGCTACCGGGTGGTGAGCACGGCGAGCCAGGCGGCGCTGCGGGTGCACTGGGAGGAGAGGCTCGGCGCGAACCCGGCGGAGAAGGCGCAGTTCGACGCGCTGCTCGTGCAGTACATCGACTACGTGCGGACCCGGCCGAGGTAGGGGGATGATCCTCCAACGATCCCTGGGACAGGTCGAGCGCCGGCGACGATAGGTCGGGACGCATCCGCCGGCCAGGAGGCTGCCCGAGCGGGCGGCGGTTGGATCGCGAGCATGCCCGGGGGTTGGACGCAGCAGATCCGTCCTGTAAGCCGGTGCTGTACGCCTGCTGATCGCCGCGCGATACTCGGGCCATGGTGCTGGGCAGGTTGGGAAGGCGCTGGGTGGGCCGGGGGCTCCTGGGGGCGGCGATGGGGCTCGGGCTGGGTTGCGGGAGCTGTGTCACGCCGCCTCGCCCCCCTGTCGGCCCCGAACAGCCCGCGTTGCCCCGCGCGGACGGGAAGCGGTTCTCGATCGCGGTGGCCGAGCTCGACGGGGACGAGCAGGGGGCGATGAGGGAGCTCGTGACGCAGGGGCTCGACGAGCTCGGGCGCAACGAGGCGCTGGGGAAGAACAGTTTCCAGGTGCTGCGCATCCCGCGGATGATCCGGGCTGGGGCGGTGGCGGATCAGGAGGTGGCCGTGGAGCAGGGCAACGATGCGGGGCGCGCCGTGCTGAAAGAGATGGGCGCCAGCGCGTTGCTCTGGGGCAAGGTGATCGGGGTGGGCGAGCGCCGGATGCTCGTGCTGCACATGGTGACGTCGGGGGAGCGAGCCCGGGGCGGGGCGTCGTATCAGATGGCCGAGCGAGGGCTCGCGCTGCCGATGGAGCTGTGGAGCGACGTGAGCGTGGTGCTCGGGATGGTGGTGGCCGCGCAATACAGCGAGCATGCGGAGGCCGAAGGGCGCTTCGTGGCCGATGCCCTGGGTCCGTTCATCGCGCGGGTCGAGGCGCTGGTGAGCTCGCCGGTGTTCGTAGGGGCGTTGCCGGCAGAAAACCGGGCAGATGTTCTGCTGGTGCTTGGGGAAGCTCAAAAGGTCTTTGGCGAGCAGAAGGGCGACAACGGGGTGGTCGCTCGCGCCCTTCAAACATTCGATCGGGTGCTCCGGGAGCTGAAGCGAGAGGTTGCACCGCTGAGCTGGGGCAGAATCCAGCGTGCGCGTGGCGACGTACTTGAGACACTTGGAAAACGCGAAAATGGTAGTGGAAAACTAGAGGAATCGATCACGGCGTATCGAGCAGCGCTCGAGGAATTGAAGCGTGAGCGCGTGCCCCTCGACTGGGCCGGGACCCAGAACAACCTCGGCGTCGCGCTTATGAGGCTCGGAGAGCGGGAGAGCGGCACTGCACACCTCAAAGAGGCGGTTGCTGCCTATCGCCTTGCGCTTCTGGAGCTGACCCGTGAGCGCGTGCCCATCGATTGGGCCAAGATTCAGAATAACCTCGGTAGTGCACTCGCGAGACTCGGAGAGCGAGAGAGCGGCACCGCTCACCTCGAACATGCGGCTGCTGCCTATCGCCTTGCGCTCCTCGAGGCCACCCGCGAGCGCGTACCCCTCGGCTGGGCCATGACCCAGAACAATCTTGGCAATGCACTTTCGACCCTTGGAGAGCGGGAGAGCGGGACGGCACATCTCGAAGAGGCAGTTGTCGCCTATCGCCTCGCTCTCCTGGAGCGGGCGCGTGAGCGCGTGCCCCTCGACTGGGCTATAACCCAGAACAACCTCGGCCTCGCGCTTATGACGCTCGGAGAGCGGGAGAGCGGCACCACACACCTTAACGAAGCGGTTGCTGCGTATCGTCTCGCGCTCCTTGAGCAGGCCCGTGAGCGCGTGCCCCTCGACTGGGCTATGACCCAGAACAACCTCGGCTTCGCGCTTACGACCCTTGGAGAGCGGGATTCGCGCGCCTCTCCTTCACCGGAGGCAGCTACATCGCCGGAGGCGGCACGCTCGCCGTCTTCCTGGCGCTCTACTTCTTCTCACCCGCCGTGCTGCCCGCCCAGCCGCCCCCGGTCGTCCCGCCGTCCCCGCAACCGACTGGCATCGCGACCGCAACCGCGCCGCCCGTCGCGAGCACGGCGCCCGCGCCGGTAGGCTCTGCAACGGCCACCGCCACGACATCGGTTCGCCCCCGGCCGGCCCCAATCACCCCGACGGCGAGCGCATCCGCGAGCAAAGGACCGGCGAGCCCATGCAAGCCGGGCACGACGGAGGACGAGTTCGACAAGGCGCACCCCGAGCGCTGCGGGCTGCCGACGCCATCGGCGTACCAGGAGCTGGACAAGCTTCGCTGGACGCGAACGATCGACAACGGCGATGGGGGCATCACCACGCGGAGCTGCTTCTGCACGCCCGTCGGCCCGTGAGCAACACACGAACCAAGGCGTCAGCAATCCTCCCCGCTTCCATGGCCCCAAAGCGCAAGGCGCGGGGTAGCAACGCGCGCGGTACTCCGAGATCGCGAGGCCGCCTTTGCGCCGCTCAAGCGCGCGCGCCTCCCCCGGGCGAGGCCGCCTGCACGCGCACTTCCTTCCCGTCGAACGCCACCGCGAGCCCATGCACCACGCTCGCTCCAGAGGCCAAAAGCTCCGCCTCGTAGCCCATCGACTCGAGCTGCGACACCCCCTCCGCGAGCGCCTGCTCCAGCGTCTTCTTCTTCGGCCGCGACACCTTCAGCTCCAGCACCACCGCCGGTTTACCCGGCTTCGCAGGACGGATGATCACATCTGGCCGGCCCTTGCCCGACTCCCGGTTCGAGCGCACCTGATAAGCCGGCTCCATCGCCGCCAGGAGCCCCACCACGAACCCTTGATACACACGCTCCGGGTAGAGCGTCCCCGGGTCATGATAGGAGAGCAGGTTTTGCACGAAGAGCTGGAGCTGCTCTTCCACAAGCTCTGCGTCCCCGTCGAGCAGCGCGCGCGAGAGCCGATCCACCCCGCCGCCCGGCCCTTCCATGCGATTCTCCATCCAGGTCCGGAACGTCGTCGCGTACACCTGCCTGATCTCCCGGTTGGGGATCGAAAGCCTGTAGATCCTCCGGCCGAGGTCGTCGATCGAGGCCATCTCCGCCTTGAGGTACCCCGAGAACACGAGCAAGCTCCAGAGCGCCCCCTCCGAGCGGTGGAGCTCGGCCAGCACCACGTTCTCGTCCAGCGGGCGCTCGACGCTCCCCCCTTCGAGCAGCGCCTCGAAGGCGTGCTCCAGGGTCACGGCGTAGCGCTCGAGCAGCTCCTTGACCAGATCGTTCGAGCTCGTGGAGAGCCAGTAGGATTGCGGCGTCTTGTCTTCCCGCTCTAGAAAGCAGAGCACCGACCATGGATTGTAAATCACCTGGCCCCCGAACAGATAGCCGTTGTACCACCGGCGCACGTCGTCGAGCTTGTCACGCTGCCCGCTCCGTTCGAGGAGGTCTGTCACCTCGGTCTCGGTGAAGCCGAAGCAGGTGTTGAACTCCGGCGCGAGGAGCGTATATACCCCGAGGTTGTTCAGCCCGGAGAAGAGGTTCTCCTTCGCCACCCGCAAGATCCCGGTCACCACTGCGCGGAACAGGTGGGGGTTGCTCTTCAGCCCGGCCCCGAGAAAAGAGCGCATGAGGTCGAGGATCTCTTTTGAATAACCGTGGACATGCCCAGCGTGGATCGGCTCATCGTACTCGTCGATAAGGATGATGACCTTCTCACCGTGATGGGCGTGCAGATGCGCCGACAGGTCGAGCAGCGCTTGCTCGTAGACGGCGGCTGTCGCCGTCCGATCGAGGATCGCCCGGAAATCGCGCTTCTGCCACTCGTCGAGCCGATCGCTCGCCAGCAAGTAGAGGTGATCCCGAAAGACCTTTTCGATGTTCTTGTGAATGATCTCCCGGCCATGCTCGAACGTCGCGGCCTTGGCGCCCTTGAAGTTGAAATAGATGACCGGGTAGCGCTGGAAATGCGCCCGGTAGGCCTCCCCCGCCTGCCAGATGGACAGGTCGTCGAAGAGCGGCGAGAGGTCCTCCTCCCGCTTCTCGAACCAGGCCCGGAGCATCGAGAGGTTCAGCGTCTTGCCGAACCGGCGGGGGCGCGGCAGGAGCACGACCTGGACGCCGGCGCGGTCGAGGAGCTGCCGGATGAGGTCGGACTTGTCGACGTATTCGAGCTTGGCCTCGCGGAGAGCGCGGAAGTCGTCGATGCCAATGGGGATGGGGCGGGCCATGGGACGGCCGGGAGGCTACCGCCGGCCCTCTGAGGCGGCAAGAACCCCAATGAAGCACGCCGAAGCCCGAGCAACGCAGGATGGCGAAGCGGCTCTGCGGGCCGGCGACGGGAGGTTTTGTGAGGTGCTCTTAGTTGTGAACGGTGGCGACGGTGCTCTTGCACACCCACCCAGGCTCAAGGCACCGGGGCCGCGACCCGCGCCGAGCTCCCCTCCAGGCGCTTCCTCAACCGCGCATTGACCGCGGTCACGAGCGCATCCCCCGCGGGGGGAGCCGGCGCCTCGCCGAGCCACAGCCGCGCGGCCTCCGGGCCCACCCGCCGGTCGAGCAGCTCCGCGAACAGCAATTGCGCCAGCAGCGGCAGGGCAGGGCCGCGGGCCGGCAGCGCAGTCCGGTCGAGCGTCGCGGTATCGCCCCCGAGATCGGCCGCGAGGATCAGCGTGAGCTGGGCCGCGCGATCGTCCGGCGCGGCACCGGCGAGCGCCTCGGCGAGGTGTTTCGCGAGCGTCACGCGCCCGAGGGCGACGGCGCGCAGCGCCACCTCGACGAGGGGCAGGTGGATGCGGTGGGCCAGGCGCTCGGCCTCCGCGAGATCGTCCGCGCGGAGGGCCGTGTCGAGCCGCGCGAGCGGCGCCAGGGCGGGCAGCTCGCCCTCGATGCGCGGCGCGAGGCGAGGGGACAGCGCGATCACGCGCAGGCCTGCGCGCTCGGCGAGCGCCTCGTCTCCGGCGGCGCGCGCGAGCTCGTAGAGCGCGAGGTGGGCCTCGGCCGAGGCTGGGCGGCGGATGATGAGCGCCTCGAGCAGCCGCCGCGCCTCGTCGCCGCGGTGGGCCTCACGCAGCAACGACGCCCGGATCGCCGAGGCCTCCACGTCGGCGCCGTCGAGCGCGACGGCCCGCTCCGAGGCCGTGAGCGCGGCCGCGAGCCGCGCTGCGCGATCCTTCAGCGCCTCGTCGCGATCGGGCTCGCCGTCGCGGTAGCAGCGCGCCCGCTCCCGGTAGAGCGGCGCGAACGTCGGATCGATCGCCTCGGCCTTGCGGAAGGCCTCATCGGCCGAGCTCGCCCCGCGGCCGGCGGCCGAGCGCTTGCAGGCGATCGCGCCCACGCGCGTCCAGATCTCCGCGCTCTCCGGATCGAAGCGCGCGGCCCGCTCGAACGACGCGAGCGCCTCGGCCACCTCGCCCCGCGCGGCGCGCTCTTCTCCCTCGGCGTAGGCCGCGTAGGCCTCGTCGGGGATGAAGCGCCCGAGCACCTCGCGACCGTCGAGCACCCGCACCACGCCGCCTTCCGCGCAGCCGGCGGTGCCGAGGAGGAGCGACAGGGCGAGCGCCGCGGCTACACGCATCGCTCGATCTCGTGGAGCAGCCGATCGTTCTCTTCCGGCAGCCCCACCGTGATCCGCAGCCGGTGGGCGAGACGCCCGCCGCGGGTGTGAAAGCTCTTCACCAGCACCCCGCGCGCGGCGAGCGCGTCGAACACCTCGCCCGCGGGGCGCTTCGTCTCGACCCACAGGAAGTTCGCGTCGCTCGGCGTCACCGACACCCCGAGCTTGTCGAGGCCTTCGGTGAGCCGTACCCGCTCGCTGATGATCGCCGCGCACATTCGCTTCACCTCGTCGCCGAGCGAGTCGATCACGAACGTCGCCCCGCGCTGCGAGGGCACCGGCAGGTTGTAGGGCTGGCGCGTCTTGTCGACCTCGCGGATGAGCTCGGCGGGGCCGATCACCCAGCCGATCCGCAGCGCGGCGAAGCCCACCTTGGAGAGCGTCCGCATCACCGCCACGTTGGGGTACTTGCGCCGCAGATCGATCTGCGTGCGCGGCGCGAAATCGACGTAGGCCTCGTCGACGATCACCAGCGAATCCGGGGCCGCCTCGATGAGCGCTTCGAGCCGATCGCGCGAGACCAGGTTGCTCGTCGGGTTGTTGGGCGTGGCGACGAAGATCAGGTTCGGCCGCGCGAAATCGAGGGCCTTCTTCATGCTGCCCATGTCGAGATCCCACCGGGCGTCGAGGGGCACCTCCACCACGCGGAAGCCCCGGGCGCGGGCCGAGAGGCGGTACATCACGAAGGTCGGCGACGCGGTCACGATCGTCGGGGGCGTCGTGCGATCGCGCGGGCGATCGAGGGCGGTGAGGAGCAGCGCGATCACCTCGTCGGAGCCGGTGCCGACGAGCACCTCGTCGGGCGAGCAGTCGCTCGCGCGGGCGATGGCGGCGCGCAGGGCGGTGGCGCGGGCGTCGGGGTAGCGGTTGTACGCGGGCGGGATCAGCGCGCGGCCGAGCTCGGCCTCGGCCTCGGGGGAGAGCAGGGCGGGGGACTCGTTGGCGTCGAGGCGCACGTCGAACGAGCCCTGGTGCGGCTCGTACGACGACAGCTCGGCGAGCTCTGGGCGGAGGAGCGAGGCGAGGGGGCGCTCGGACATGGACGGCGAGATGCTAGCACCACGGGCGCACCGTGCGCCGCGCGACGCGCTTACTTGGCGCGCTCGCGCAGCTTGTCGGCCAGATCGTCGGGCATGCCCCACAGGTACTTCGTCACGATCGTCCGGATCGCTTCGGTGATCTTGGCCGGATCTTTCCGGTCGGCCTCGCTCATCCGTCCGAGCAAGGTCCGGATCTCCGAGGCCGCGTGATACGTCGGGTAGGCCTGATCGACCGCTTTCAGCCAGCCGATGGCGCCCTCCACGTCGTTCGCGAGCAGCGCCTCGATCGCCGAGCGCTCGGCGGCGGCCGCGCGGGCCGCGGGGCCCTCCGCCCGCGCCGGCTTCGCCTGCGGATCGGTGCCCGCCGTGCGGAGGAAATCGGTCACCCCTTCGAGGCGCTGCTTCTCGTCCTCGATCGACCGCTGCTGATCGCCGAGGTCCTTCATCTTCTCGATGACCGCGTCGATGCGCGCCGGATCGGGGGGAGGCGCCGCCTGCGGAGGCTTGCGCGTCGTGTCGGTCGGCGGCGCGGGCGGCGGCGCGCGGTGGACGCCCGTGGCCACGCCTCGGCAGAGCCCTTCGCCCCGGGAGCCCGCGCCGAGGCTCTCGAGCTCGTCCTTGAGCAGCCCGCAGTCGCGCACCAGGGTCTTCTCCAGGTCGCCGGCCTTCGCCGCGCGCTCGGCCAGCGCGGGGAGCGCCATCGCCGCGTCGCGCATGGCGGTCACGTACATGATGTCGCTCGTCTTCTGGAACACGGCCGAGAGGCTCTTCACGTAGTCCGAATCGTTCATCTGCCCGCCGGCCCGGGCCTCGCAGAGGCGGAACGACATCGCGTGCGCGAGCTGCATGATCTCGCTCACCTCGTAGATGCGGGCGAGCGACTGCGTGGCCGCGCCGTAGACGGCCGCGTCGATCTTCGTCCCCGTCGCGTAGTCGAAGCCGGCGGAGCCGCTCCCCTTGTTCTCCCCCTTGCCGCTCTTGTCGGGGCTGCTCCCTTCACCTTGCCCCGTGCCCTTCAGGCCCACCGTGCCCGCGGTGCCGATGTTGCCGCCGAAGTTGATGTTCTGCAGGCGCGCCACCGGGCCGACCGGCTCGACGCAGAAGTGATAGCGCTCCTTGCACTGCGCCTCCCCCGGCGCGCACTCGTCCTTGAAGGCGACCACGAAGCGCTGATCGTTGGGCGCGACGGCGATCGCGCCGGTGTCCTTCACCGGCGTCATCTGGAGCGGCCCCATGCACCCCAGCGTCGCGAGCGCGGCACCTCCCACGAGAATGGACTTCATCCGCCGAGGGTATCAACCCGCGCGGGGCCGGCCAAGATCGCCGCGGGCGCCAGCGACCGTTCGCCGCGCGTGCAGGTCGTCACCTCACGGATGTGCTCGCCCGGTGGTGCAAGGCCATGTGGCCGCGCTGGATGCCCTCGGTGCTGAGCGCGCGGAGCGCCGCGAGGTTCGTGGCGAGGCCGGCGGCGGCGGTGACCATCGCGAGCTCACCCCGACGATTGCACCCCGAGGAGCTTGAGCGCGAGGCGCGCGCCGCGGTGCGCAAAGCGGAGGGCGCCCCGACGGTGCCGAGGGCGAGGGGGATCGCGATGGCCCCGCGCAGGGTCCGCTCGTCTTCGCTGAGCTTCCAGGTGGCGAGCGGGGCATAGCGGCCCTCGCGCGCAGCGTACGCATGTGCGGCGGCCTCGACGGCGCGCCAGTCATTGCCGGTCGCGAGCACGACGGCGTCGACGCCGTTCATGATCCCCTTGTTGTGGGTGACGGCGCGGTACGGATCGAGCTCGGCGAAGCGCGAGGCCGACGCCACGCCGCGCGCCGCCTCGAGGCCCGTCGCGTTGCGGCAGCCGAAGTGCTCGACCGCGACCTCGGCGGTGACGCGGGCCACGCGGCGATCGCAGAAGTTCGAGAGGATGCGGAGGCCGAGCCGCCCGCCGGCGAGGGCCTCGATCGAGGGGCCGAGCGCCTCCGCGATCGTGTTGAGCATGTTCGCGCCCATCGCGTCGCGGCAGTCGACGATCACGTGCGTGACGACGAAGCCCTCGCCGAGATCGCGCACCTCGATGCCGCGCGCGCCGCCGCCGCGGCTGACGAGGTTCGGCACGGCCTCGTTCGCGACGGCCAAGAGCTCGGCCTCGGCCGACCGGATGCGCCTCGCCGCCGCGAGCCCGTCCGCCACGTCGTGCACCTCGATCTGCGTGACCATCAGCGACTCGTCGACCGTCGCGTGGAAGCCTCCGGTGGCCCGGATGCGCTTGGCCGCGTGGGAGGCCGCGGCGATGACGCTCGGCTCCTCGACCGCCATGGGGACGAGGTAGTCCTTGCCGTTGACCTGGTGGTTGAGCGCGACGCCGAACGGGAGCCCCAGCGTGCCGATGGCGTTTTCGACCATGTGATTGGCCGTGTCGAGGTCGATGCCACCTTGCTCGACCGCCTCTTGGATCTCCCGCTCGTCGAGCGCGACGACGGCGGCGAGGAGGCTCTGGCGCTCCTTGACGCCGAGCTTGCGGAAGTGCGGGAGGACGGAGGTGGGCGACATGCGACGGGTTCTAGCGCCGGCAGGGGGTGAGGAAATGGGGAGAGATCGGGGAGAATGGTGCGAAGCGCGCGATGCAGCAGCCGCCGGCCGCGAAGAGTCACCGACGATCGGCACCGAGACCTTCGCGAGCCGGGGCGCGAAGCCTGTGCACTTCGAGGGGTGCCGCCGGGCGGGAGAGGCGGCCGTGTTGCGCGCCAACAGGTTGAACCTCCAACCAATACAAGCCATTGGAGCCGCGCGCGTGAGCAAGCGGACCAGAGTCGCGCGCACGAGGAAGCGAACGGTGGCAGTAACAGTACCGCGACCGGGAGGGAGCGGATCGTGCGGCCACCGGTGTCGGATGTCGACCACGTTGCCAGTCTCGCCCGGTCTTGCGGTACGGGCATCGCCGTCGCTACCTGAACCCACGCCGCTGCTCGGTCCGCTCCCTGCCGGTCGCGGTACTGTTGGTCGTGCTGATCTGTGGCGCCGAGAGCTGCTAACAGCGATGGGGGCAGCGGGTTAGGGGGCGATCCCGTCGCCGGCAACCTCGCCACCTGAAGGATCCCCTCATTGGGCGTGACATGTCGCCATATTACCAGGGTCGCTCGATGATTTTCATGGGTTCTGGCTCAATGCGCGCCGGGTGTGCTCCGACGCGCCCTGGGGGAAGTCGGCGGAGATCTCGACCGTCACCTGCACTTTGGCGTTGGGGTCGCCAAGGGGCCTGTCAGCCAAGCACCTCGCCCGCCACGGGCACATCGGCGATGCCGAGCCGCTCCTCCAGCCGCTGTTCCAAAAAGAGCGCCTGGTCGACCTCGGGCAGATCGTCGACGAGGTCGATCTGCTCCCCGTTCGTCGTCACTGCGGCGAGCGTGTAGGTGAAGGTATCGGGGGCGCCGTCGGTGCCCTGCATCACTACCTTCTTGCAGAAGAGCTGCGCTAGATCTGCGACCTGGATCGTGCGGGTGGTAGCCCAGGGGACCGGCGCATGCCGGATGGTCAGCTTCCCGCGATCAGCGATGATCCACGTCCGGTTCAGGAGCCGGGCGATGAGCGCATAGTTCAAGAATGCCGCGGCCACGAGCATCACGGAGCCGGCGAAGACGCTACCTTCGACGACAATGTCCCCTCTCCAGGTGAGGAGGCCGAGCAGGTCGAGCCCGAAGCAGATCACGAGCAGGCCCAAGAAATTCCCCGAGATCCAGCGCAGGACAATCACGAGCCGCCCGGGCCCTCCCGGCCCATGGCGATACGACCCCGGCGCCCGCTCTCCTCCAGCGTCCTCGACAATGGAGATACCCTCCGGCATCGGCACGCGCGGCCGTATCCAGTCAAGAGGCGCCTCGGCTTCCACGTGCCCGAGGTGGGGCGGAGCATCGAGGGCCCGTTGGCATGCCGGACACTCGGCGAGCCGGCCGTCGAGGTGGGTGTTGGCGGCATCGATGGCCGCACCGCAATCTTTGCAGGTGAGATCCATGTAGCTCCGTCGAGGTGCTGGGTAACCGGGGCTCGACCTGAGCTCGTCGAGCTTCCCGCTGCGTTGGAAAATCTTCGCATCCTCCGCGTCGCGGCCATCGCAGGATTGTGTCAATCGGGTGTCGAGGGGCTCGGACCGGCGGGCCCAAGCCGCTACCCGAGCAGCCCGTCGAGCGCCCCCGTGCAGTACGCCGGGTTGCCGAAGGTCTGTGTCTCGACGCCCATCGCGTTGCAGAGGGAGACGAGCAGGTTGTTGTGGGTCGCGCCGGCGGCGGCGCCTCCGTACTGGAGGAAGCGGCCTGTCTTCAGGGCTCCACCCGCGCGACCGGCGAGCACATAGGGCATGTCGCGGCGCGCGTGGATCTCGCCGTCGCCGAGCTCGTTGCACCAGAGGATCAGGGTGTGGTCGAGGAGTGTGCCGTCGCCCTCGGGCACGGCCTTCATCGCGGAGAGGAGGTTGGCGAACATCTGCGCGTACCACCGGTTGATCGCCATCAGCTTCATCTGCGACGGCGCGTCGGTCGGCAGGGTGTGCGAGAGCGAGTGGTGCGGATCGCTGATCCCGAGCCACGAGAAGACGACGTTGCTCGTGCTCGCGGACCATTGCAGGCTCGCGACGCGCGTGAGGTCGCAGGCGAGGGCGCGGACGAGGATGTCGATCTGCGCCTGGCCGGCGAGGGGGAAGGTCGAGCCGGCGGGGAGCGCGATGGACGACGCGTCGCACGAGGCCGGGATGGCGAGGCGCTTCTCGATCTCGCGCACGGCGTCGAGGTGGGCCGAGAGCTTGTGGGCGTCGTCCTTGCCGAGCTGCTTTCGCAGCGTGTCGAGGTCACCGTCGACCGCGTCGAGCACGCTCTTGCGCTGGGCGGTGCGATCCTCGGTGCTCTTGCCGAAGAGGCGGTCGAAGGCCTTTTGCGGGCTCGTCTCGGGAGGCACGGGCTGCGCGGGCCCGAGGTAGGACATGCGGCTCTTGCAGGTGGCGGGGTTGTCCTCCACGCCGAGCTCGAGCGAGCCGAGGCGGGTCGTGCCGCCGATGGCCTGGGCGATGAATTGATCGACCGAGATGCCGCCGCCCCAGTAGGTGCCGAACCCCGAGTCGACGAGCTCGGTGCCGGTGAGCATATGGCCCATGCCGTTGAGGTGCATCCCGTCGCCGACGCCGTGGTACGACGACTCCATGTCCACGCCGGAGACGATCACCAGATCGTCTTGGTGCGCGGTGAGCGGCGCGAGGACGGGGCTCAGCGTGAAGCTCTGCTCGGTGCCCGTGGGCTTCCAGTAGTCGACGGGCATGCCGTTCGGCGAAAACACGATGACGAGGCGCTTCGGGAACGTGACGGCCCGCGCGGGCGGCACGTCGAGCGCTTCGAGGATCGGCAAGGCCAGCGCGACCCCGCCGGCGGCGCGCAGGAAGCGGCGGCGGGTCCAGGGAGGCGCGGGCATGGCTCTTCGATTGGACGCCCGGAGCGCGCGCCCGTCAACGACGCGGCCCGGCGCTCGGGCTCACTTTCCAGCGACGACCGCCCGTCGGTAACGGAACGCCTGCGTCTGGGTGAGCGCGATGAGCAGCGCCTTGATGTTGTAGCCGGAGAGCTCGAACGCGCCCTGGAGCTCGGCGAGCGCGCACTGATCGTCGTCGCCCTCGCCGTGGCCGTAGCCGAAGCGGAACCACTGCGTGGCCACGCACCGCCGCACCTGCTCGCTCCCGGCCAGGCGATAGCCGAGCTCGATCGCTCCGTCGAAGGGCCCGTCGGCGTCGTCCGTCCCCTCGATCTCGCCGGTGGCGTCGATCGAAAAACCGTGATCCTGGTCCCGCCACTGGCCGATTCCATCGTAGTGCTCGAAGCCGAAGCCGATGGGATCCATCGAGCGGTGACACCCAGCGCAGAACGGGTCGGTCGAGTGCTCGGCGAACTTCTGGCGCGTCGTCGCGTTCGGGTCGACGTCGGGCGCCTTGATCGCCACGTCGTTCGGCGGCGGCGGGAGCGGCTGGCAGAGGAGGCGCTCGCGGACGAGCTTGCCGCGGTGCACGGGGGAGGACTGGTTCGGTTTGGCGTTGGCCGCGAGGATCCCGGCGTGGGTGAGGAAGCCCGCGCGCTCGCCCGGATCGAGATCGACGCGCAAAAAACCGTCTCCCGGCGGGCCGCCCTCGACGCCGTAGAAGCTCGCGAGCTTGGCGTTCATCATCGAGTACGAGGCGGTGAGCATGGTGCTCACGTCGCCGTGCTCGTCCTCGAAGACGACCTGATCGAGGAAGCTCAAGGTCTCCTGCTTCCAGAGCGGGCGCAGCGACTCGTCGAAGGCGGGATAGACCGACGGGTCCTTGGTGAGCGTGTCGATGGCGGCGAGGCCGAGCCACTGGGCGTGGAAGTTGGCGACGGCCTCGCGCGCCCGGGGATCGTCGAGCATGCGCGCGGCCTGGGCGGCGATCTGCGCGGGCGTCGCGAGCTCGCCCGCGGCGGCCGCGGCGAAGAGCGCGTCGTCGGGCATCGAGCCCCAGAGCAGGTACGAGAGGCGGGAGGCGATCTCGTAGGGATCGAGCGCGACGACGCCGGGCGCGGCGGGATCGGGCATCCCGAATTCGACGCGGTAGAGGAAGCGCGGCGACTGGAGCATGGCCTCGAGCGAGAGCTCGATGCCGGTGGCGAAGCCGTAGTGATCGCGCCCCCAGGCGTAGAGCTTGGTGAGGCGATCGATCTCGGCATCGGCGAGCGGGCGGCGGAAGGCGCGCTTGCCGAAGGTCGTGATGAATTGCTTCGCGCACGCGTCGTCGCCGATCGCCTGCGGATCGCAGGGCAGGAGCTTGCCGAGGTCGGCCGCGGCGGTGTGGGCGAGGGCCTCGGCGGCCTCGAGGTATTGCTGGGCGAGGAGCTGCGTCACGCCGAGCGCCGTCGCCTGGTTGTCGAAGCCGAGGGACTGCTCCTCGGCCGCGAAGCCGCGGGCCGGCGCGGTGGTGTCGCCGAGCAGATCGCGGACGGTGTTGTCGTACTCGAAGCGGGTCATCCGCCGGATCGGCGAGCTGCCCGGCTGGATGCCGCCGCACTTGGCGTTCGTCTCCCGCGGCGGAGGCGCGATGTTGCCGGGCGCGCCGCTGCACGCCGCGAGCGCGACCGAGAGAGAGAGCAAGAGAGCAGGGCGCCGCGGCATCGATCCGATCGCGTCGATGCGGGCAGCGCGCGGCATGGCTTCAGGGTACGGGGAGGGGGCGCCGCGGCAAGCCGGATCGGCGCGGGGGCCGGCGCATGAAAGAGCGCTTCATCCGAGGCTCGTCGTCAGCGGGGGACCGGCATGCGCGCGATCTCGTCGAGCAGGGCCCTGGCGCGGGCGCGCACCTCGGGTGTCGCGCCGCGCGCCGCGAGCTCTTCGAGGGTGGGCTTGGCGGCGCGGCACTGCCCCGCGCGGTGGAGCGCCTCCGCCTCGGCGAGGCGGCGCAGATCCTCGGCCGCGGCCGCTTCGGGGGGGCGGGGGCGGAGCGATCTGCGGAGCGGTGGGCTCCGCGGGCACCGCGGGCGCGGCGATCCGCGGCCCCGTTGCGCTCTCCGAGACGGGCGCGATCGGCGGCGCCGGGCGTCGCGCGAGGAGAGCGCCGGCGGGGAGGGCCACGACGATCCGCCGGGGCGCCGAGGAGGCGGAGCGATCGCGCTCGAAGGCGGCCCGGGCGCGCCTGCGCGCGGCCGAGGCGTGTCTCGGCCGCCGCCACTTCGAAGGCCGAGGCGCGGCATGCTCCCACACCGCGCGCATGCGGCGCGCCCACTCCGCCTCGATCGCGGCCTCGTCGCGGCTCGCCGCTTGGACGGCGTCGTCTTGATGCTCCCGCAGGGTCACGATCCATCTCCTTCCGGCGTGCCGCAGGCCTCGTCGCCGAAGTAGGGATCCGCGGCGAGCAGCGCGGCGAGCTCTTTCCGCGCGTCGCGGACCCGCGAGCGCACGGTGAGCGCGTTCACGCCCACGATGGCCGCGATCTCGTCGATCTCCATCCCTTGCAGCTCGCGCATGACGAGGGCGGCGCGGCGCTTGGGGGAGAGCCGATCGATCGCCGCCCGGAGGCGCCTCTCCCGCTCGCGCCGGAGGAGCGCCTCGGCGGAGCTCTCGATCTCGATCTGCTCCGGGAGCTCGCCGTCGGCGGTGAGCGTGAAGCGCCGCAGCCACCGCCGGTGCCACCGGCTCTCCTTGAGCATCGTCAGGTAGCAGATGCGATAGACCCACGTGGAGAAGCGCGCGCGCCCCTCGAACGAGGGGAGGGCGCGCAGCACCTGCTCGTTGGCGGTCTGCACCAGATCGTCCAGATCGCGTGAGGGCCGGCGAGGGCGTGCATCATCCAGTAAACGAGCGGGAAGACGGCCTCGACACCGGCGGCTTCTTCGTGGGCGGTCGCAGCAATGGGCTCATGAACCGTGTGTTCCCGCTCGCCCCCGTCATGAGCGGTCGATGAGATATTTTTCAACGAGCTGCCATTTCTTCAAGGAGCCGCTCGATGATGGGCACGGTCGAATTTTAACGCAAAGGCGCCCAAATGCGCAACGCGCTTGTTTTCTTCGAAAGGTTCACAATCGCGCCTCTGGACCGCTCATCGAGCCCTTCATCGGGAACAACTCCTTTCGTGGGTGCCGGCCCGAGACCCGGTGAGGAGATCAGTCCATGACGTTTCGAACACTGGCCCTCGTGGGCATCGGAATTGGCCTGCTCGGTGGTTGTGACGTGACCCCCAACCAGGTGGGCTCGGCTTCGGGGACGAGCACCGGGGGGCGGACGGGCCCGGACGATGGGCAGAGCTCCAGCACCTCCTCGGGAGGCGGTGGTGATCCGGGGCCCGCGTTCGAGCCGGTCGCGCTGCTCGCGGCGGGCGAAGGCCACGCATCGCGGTGTCCCGGGGCGGTGAGGTGAGCTGCTGGGGGCGCAGCGGCGATGGTCAGCTCGGGTACGGGCACACGAAGGCGATCAGGGGACGACGAGCCCCGCAGGCGCCGAGGGGACGGTGGACGCCGAGCGGCCCGGTGACCGCGATCACCGCGGGCGGGCGGCACCTGCGCGATCGTGACCGACGGAGGGTCCGCTGCTGGGGATACGGCGGCGACCACGCGCTCGGCCATGGGAGCAGGAACGGTGACAACATCGGCGACGACGAGACGCCCGCCGAGGCAGGCGGCGGGATCATCTTCAGCAGTACGCCGCCGGCCGAGGTCGTCGCAGGCGAGACCCGGCTGCCGGCGGAGCGAGGGCGGCCTCGTCAAGTGCTGGGGACATCGACCGAGGGCGCGCTCGGCTATCCCTTCAGCACGAGCAACGGCGGGTGGCTCGGCGAGGTGTCCATCGGCGGCACGGCCGTGGCGATCGCCGCGGGCTATCGACACACCTGTGCGCTGCTCGACGCCGGCGAGGTGCGCTGCTGGGGCGCGGCCGAGGCGCTCGGCCTCGGCGGGAAGGACAACATCGGCGACATTGAGCTCCCGACCGCGGCCGGCCTCGTGCCGCTGAACGAGCCGGCGGTGCGAGATCGCGACCGGCGGCCACCACACCTGCGCGCTCACGGCGCAAGGGGCCGTCCGCTGCTGGGGCGACGGGTCGCACGGCGCGCTCGGCTACGGATCGACGGTGTCCATCGTCGACGCCGCGCAGGCCGGGCTCGTGAACATCGGCGCCGCGGTCGTGCAGATCGCCGCCGGGCGCGATCACACCTGCGTGGTCACGGTCCAGGGCAAGGTCCGCTGCTGGGGTCAGGGCGCGCACGGCGAGCTCGGCCACGGCGACACCGAGACGATCGGCGACGACGAGCCGCCCTCGGCCGCAGGCGACGTGTCGCTCCCCGAGGGCGCGGTGCAGGTGGTGGCCGGCGACTCGTTCACCTGCGCATTGCTCGAATCGGGGAAGGTGAGCTGCTGGGGCCTCGGCGAGGACGGCCGTCTCGGGCTCGGCAACCAGCGCACCATCGGTGACGACGAGCTGCCGAGCTCCGTCGAGCCACTCCTGCCCTTCCGCCGGAAGCTGCCTTGATGCGCGTGGCCTCGCTCGCCCTCGCGCTCTTCGCCTCCGGATGCAGCGGCGCCGGCGCGCCTGAAGACCCTTCACCGCCAGGCTTCTCCGAGCTGGTCGCGGCGGACTGGTCCCTCCCTCCCGGGGGCGAAGCGCACCTCTGCGCGCTCCAGACCATCCCGGAGGAGCGCTTCATCTCGGCCTTTCGTGCGGTCGCGCCGCCGGGCACGCACCACGCGCTGCTCACCGTGACCGAGCCCACCGGCGCCGATGGAACCTTCGCCTGCGACGCCGGCGCGCTCAGCGACGCGATGATCTTCGGTTCGGGCATCGCGACCCCGGAGCTCACCTTCCCGGAGGGCGTGGCGATGCGCATCCCCGCGGGTCGGCAGGCGCTCCTGAACCTGCACCTGCTCAACACCGGCGAGGGGACGCTCACCGGTCGCTCGGCCGTGCTCGCCCGCGACGCGGCCGAGGACGCGATCGAGGCCGAGATGATCTTCGCCGGCACCGTGGACATCGACATCCCGCCGGGCGCCGAGGTCACGAGGACCGGACACTGCACCTTCGACAGCGACGCGACGGTGTTCGATCTCTGGCCCCACATGCACCGCTACGGGAGGCACATGACCGTCACCCACCGGACGATCCAAGGATCGACGATCCTGCACGACGGGCCCTACGCCTTCGAGGAGCAGCTCCACCACCCGATCACCCCGGTGCTCGTGCGCCGGGGAGAATCCATCGAAGTGACGTGCACCTGGGCGAACACCGGGCCCGACGAGGTGCGCTACGGCGACAGCTCCCTCGACGAGATGTGCTTCGCGGGCATCTACCGCTACCCCGCCGCCCACGCGGGCCTGTTCTGCGCCTCGGGGCCGTGAGGCGCGCGCCCGCCGAGCCTCCCGCTCACCCCCGCATCGCCTTCTCCACGAGCTTCGCCACCACCTCGCCGAAACGGTGCACGGTGGCCTCCGCGTCGCCGCCCTCCAGCAGCACATAGTGTGGAAAGCACACCTCGGCGAGCGGCTGCACGGCCACCTGCGCGCAGCAGATCCCGTGCCTTCGGCCGAGCTTGTTCACGAGCGCCTTGAGCGCCGAGGTCGAGCACTCGGTCGGCAGGCCGTCGCTGATCATCACGAGCAGGCGCGCCTTCCGGCGGCTCGCCAGGGCGAGCTGGGCCGCGTGCCAGAGCGCCGCCGCGTCGTTGTTCCCCCCGTCGGCGACGAGCGCGTGGGCGGCGGGCCGCTGGGCGTCGCCAGCGTCGTAGATCACCTGATCGGTGAAGCCGAGGATGCGCAGATCGACGCCGCGGAGATCGCGGGCCGCCTCGGCGAGCATCGTCCCGAAGAGCCTTGCTTTCTCGATGTTTCCGCGCGTCTGCATCGAGCCGGAGCAGTCGATGATCACGCCGAGGAAGAGGTCGGTGAACATGCGCAGCTCGCGGGCGATCAGCATCCGCGGGTCGCCGCGGAGCACCACGGGCAAGGTCCGCGTGCGGTCGAAGCGGCGGCCTTGCATGCGGAGGCGCTGCGGCTCGAAGCGGAGGCCGAGGTGCTCGAAGTAGCGGCGCATCTGGCGCGACGCGCGCGCCACCGAGAGGGCGAGGCGCCGGTGCTCGGCCGGATCGCCGGGCACCTTCACCACCCGCGTGATCGGCTGGAAATGCTCGTCCGGGTTGACGTTGATCCAGGGCTTGTGCGGCTCACCGGGGCGCGCCGGCGACGACGCGCCGCGCTTCGGATCGAGCACGCGCTCCACCTCGGCGTCGATCTCGGCCTGGGTGATGCCCTCGCCGTGGGCCTCGATCGCCTCGGCGTCCTCCATGGCCTCGTGCGGGCCGAAGTGCTCGACGAGGCGCGCCTCGGCGCCGAAGATCGCCCTTAGCTCGTGGGCGAGCGCGAGCAGATCGGCCATCGTCTTGCGGCGGAAATTGCCCTTGAAGAGGCCGAGGGCGGTCGCCACCCTGGGATCGTCGTGCCGGTTGCCGAGGCCCATGCGCAGGGCCCGGAAGAAGCGGATGAACGAGAGGCCCGATCGCTCCATCTCGAAGAGCACGGCGGCGCTGTCGACCAGCACGCAGCGCTCGTTCCGCGCGACGTCGAGGCGCGTCGCAGAGAGGACGGGGAAGGCGCGCGCGCCGAGGCCTTCGAGCAGATCGTTGACGGGGATCTCGCGCTGCGTGTGCTGGAAGGCGTAGGCGGCGAGGCGCTTGAGCCGGTCGCCGTAGGCCGCGTCCTCGGCGCGGAGGCGGCGCTCGAGGTGCTCGTCGGCGACCAGGTTGAGCAGGCCCGGGAGCCCCTGCTCCTCGGCGCGCTTCCACACGGCGGCCTCGTCCTCTCCGCGGTGGTAGAGGTGGTGGCCGAGCTCGTGGAGGATCAGACCCTCGACGACCTCGGGGCCCTGCGGCGCGCCGAGCAGGAGGGGCAGGGGAGAGACGAAGATGCGATCCTCGTGGAGCCGCGTGTAGCCGAGGCCCTTGCCGGTCACCATCTGCACGCGGAAGAGGCGCCCCGTGAGCACGCGCCCGATCCGCACGCCCCACGCGAACGTCTCGGCGATCGCGCGGAGCTTCCGGGCGCGCGTGAGCGTCTTGCCGAGGGACGAGAGGGCGGGGCGGCGGAGGTGATCGCCCCCGTCCTCGATCATCCTCGCGAGGGCGCGGGCGAGGGCCTCGGGATCGATCTTCGTCGAGGTGAAGAGCGCGAAGGCGGAGCCCGACGGGGCCGCCGCCTCACCGCCGAGGAGGATGGCCTCCACCGTCTCGTCCACGAGCGCGGCCGGCGCGCCGTCGAGGAGCGGCGGGCCGAGGTGGCTGCTCCCCGACTCGAGCTTTTCTTCCAGCACGAGGGGAAAGCCGAGATCGTCGCCGTGCGCGCGGAGCACGCGGGCCGCGCGTCGCCGCAGCTCGATGGCCCGCTCCGAGCCCGCGAGCAGGAAGGCGCGCAGCGCGCCCAGCGCCTCGGGGTCGGGATCGCGCAGCCTCACGAGCGGCTCGATGGCCGGCCTGTACGCGTGGGGGTGCGGCGACGCGGCGAGCGCCAGCGAGAGGGCGCGCGGCGCGCAGCCGAGATCGAGCAGGCGCTGCCAGTCGTCGGCCGAGAACCACGCGTGCTTGGCGGGCGCCGCGGCGGCCGCGAGCGCGTGGGCGATCTGGGCGCGATCGCCGTCGCGGGCGAGCGCGATCGCGAGGCGGAAGCGCAGCTCGGCGGGGGCCTCGGGGTCGGCCGGGAGCGCGCGCGCCCTGGCCTTGCTCGGGCCCTCGGGCCAGAGGGCGATGGTCTCGATCAGCGCGCGGTACGCGGGCGGGAGGGTGCGTAGCAGGGCGAGGAGGCGCTCTATGGCGACCTCGCCCATCTCGATCAGCTTGAGCGCCGCCTCCTCCACCACGACGTCGTCGTCCTCGGCGCAGAAAGCGCAGAGCTCGTCGAGATCGCGGGCCGAACGGACGCGCTCGCGCGAGGTGGACGCGCCGGACACGGCGGCGCGCCGGGCAGCGCGGGCGAGCAGGCCGCGGCTCTGGATCCAGGGGGAGAGGATGCGCCGCGTCTCGTCGTCGAGGTCGGGCATCCGGGCGTCCACGAGCGGTCGGAGGCGCTCGACGAACGGCGGGGCCACCGCGGACTCCACGATGTGCATCAGGATCTTCGCCGCGACGGGGCCGAGATCGCCGTCGAGGTGACCCACGAGGACCTCGCCGAGCACATCGCTGACCACCGTGGTCAGTCGTTGACGATCGCGGTAGCGCCACATCGCGAGGACGGCGGCGGCCGCGCTCCAGATCTCGCGGCGGAGCACCGGGCTCTTGAGCGTCGCGGCCTGCCGGAGGTTCGCGGCGAGCCCGGGCCACTCGAGGAGCATGTCCATGGCCGCGAAGGCGTGGGGCTCCCAGCAGTGGAGCCACGCATGCGCGTGGAGCGGGAGGCGCTCGCAGCGGCCGAGGGAGCGCACGAGCTCGGCGTCGAGCGCGGTGAGGAACGCCGGCTGCTCGCTCCCGAAGCGGACGAGCTGGGCGTCGATGTCGTCGATCGGATCGAAGCTCGCGAAGAGCGCGGCGCAGACGGCGAGATCCGCGGGGCCGGGCGTCCGCCGGGCGAGCGCGTGGCAGAGGCCGCTGGTCGGGCTCGCGAAGCAGGCGGCGAGCAGGCCGGGGAGCGCGCCCGGGGAGCTCAGGGCGATGGCCTCGAGGAGCGAGGGAGAGAGGCGCTCGACCGGCGTCGCCGCGGCGGGGCGCTCCTCGGGCGGAGGCGCGCCGGCGGCGGGGATGCGCGCCTCGGCCCAGGCGCGCGCGCGGGGTGATGCGTGCTCCGTGAGGGCATGCGCGAGGGCGACCTCCTTGCCGTGGGGCAACGACGTGCAGCGCTCGGCGGCGTCGAGGAAGCGGAGCAGGTGGGGCTCGTCGAGCGCGAGGCCGAGGGCGATGAAGGCCTGCGTGTCGAGCGTCGCGCCGAGGGCGCCGAAGAGCGCGAGGCCGAGGGGGAGATCGAGGTTCGGATCGGCGTCGAGCCAGCCGGTGATCACGCCGCGCGCGCGGTCGACGTCGGCAGCGAGGCGAGGCGCGAGCTGCGCGGCGAAGGCGGTGGCGCGCTTCTGCGGGAGCGCGTGGGCCGGGTGGCGGACGAGGCGGAGCAGGGCCGCGGTCATCTCGGCGGCGTCGGCGGGGCCGAGGTCGGTGAAGGCCGCGTCGTCGCCGGGCGCCGCGCTCAGGGCGAGCAGGGCGCGGACGGTGCCGCGGCTGTCCGGGCGGGCCTGGAGGAGGCGCTCGAGCAGGTAGCTGCGCCCGCGCTTGCTGTCGTCGGGGAGGCCGAGCAGCGGGGCCGCGTCCTCGATGTCCTCGAGGAACGCGTCGAGCACCGCCTGGAGGCCGAACCATCGGAGCAGCCGGTGGAACGGGTGGTTCTTGAGGAAGTGGAGCAGGGCGCCGATGACGCGCAGATCGAGCGCGCCGGAGGGGCGCCGCGCGAGATCGATGTCGCAGAGGGCGCGCACCTCGGCCTCGTCGCGATCGTGGATCTGCTTGCCCGCGTCGTAGATGGCGTCCGCGGCGAGCCGGCGCTCGGCCCGATCGATCCAGCGGAGGCCGAGCGAGCGGGGGTGATGGACGGCGAGCAGGCGGAGGATCGGCGACGATGGACCACAGCGGACGACGGTGGCAACGAGCGCAGCCACGGCCCGGCGATGCGCGCGGCCCGGCCAGTGGTGCAGGCTCTGCCCGAAGCGGGCGAAGAAGGTCCTGGCCTGCTCGGGTGAGGCGTCGCCGAAGAGGCCGAAGAGCGCGTCGAGCAGATCGTCGCCGGGCAGCGCCGCGAGGGGCGGCGTGTCATCGCGCTCGACCGCGGCGAGCACCTGCTCCACCTCGGCTTCGCTGCGCTGCGTGCCGTGCTCGAGGCGGCGCGCCACCTCGGCGAAGCGCAGATCGAGCACGATGGTCCGCGCCTCGTCGCGCCCGAGGTGCCCCTCGGCGACGAAGCCGAGCAAGGCCGGGAGCGCGCCCGCGAGGGCGACCGGGCGGTCGAGCGCGGCGTTCTCGGGCGTGGGTGGGGCCGCGATGCGGCGGCGCAGCTCGTCGCCCGTCGCGGGATCCGCGAGCAAATAGAACGCATGGCTCTGGCTGCCGTGCGGGAGAGGCGCTGCCAGCGCGGCCCGGCGCACCTCCGCGGAGGGATGGAAGAGCGCGTGGGCAAAGCGCGCCGGGAGCGCCTGGGCCGAGGCGCGCAGGGTGCACAGCGCCTCGCTCCGCACCTCGGGCGCGGGATCGTCGAGCGCGGCGATCGCGGCGCGGAAGGCGGGCAGCCCGCGCGCGCCGGCGAGCACCGTGAGCGCGGCGCAGCGCAGGCGCGGGTCCGCGTGCGCGAGGGCGCGCGGGAGCCGGCCGAGGAAGGGGAGGCGCTCCTTGAGCGGCCGGACGGCGAGCTCGCCGAGGAGCGGCAGCAGAGGCTCGGCCGAGAGCTCCGGCTCGCCGAGGAGGCGGTAGAGGAGGAGGTCGTTCATCGCTCCGGCGCCGCGCATCCTTTCGCGATCCGCGGGAGGTACCAACGCAAAAAAACTGCCCCCGGCGGAGGCCATCCGCAGGGGGCAGGGTAGTTCGACGAGCGGGGCAGAGCCGACCCATGCTGGGGGCCTCGGCACGCCCCGCTCGCTGCCCGGACAATCCCCGGCGCCAGGCAATGCCCATCGGCGCGGGGATCAAGACGGCAGCGGTGAGGACGAGGACGGCGTAGGCGCGGTTTCATCGACGGCACAGGGAGAGGGAGCCGCGTGGCTCGTTCGAAGGTGCCCCGAGGTGGTGTGGAGGCACCGAACGCTGCGCCCGACTGCTCCCACCCGAGGAGTCGCCGTGCCGGCGCAGCCCGACCCGCGTTCGCGGGCGCGGCCCCATGGGCCGCTTTCGTCATGCAAAACCGAGGAATCTAGGCCGAAGAGGCGAGACTCTTGGCGTTCGTCACCGGACGCATTGTGTTAATCCAGGCATGGACACCTCCTCGCGGGGGGTTCTTCGTGGGCGCGAGATGAGCCATCTCGCAGGGGTCTTGGGCGGCCACGGGGCCGCCGGGTTTGGGCTCGAAGCATCAACGCTTCGAGGCAGGCCGGACGAACGCAGGGTCTGCCCGGAGATCCAGGCAGCTTGCGGGGCGTCGTCGCGGGGCCGAGGCTGCGACTACTATCCGCGCGTTGCCGGGAGCGCTCTACCGAGACTCCCCAGCGATCGGGGCGTACCGCAGAGCGGATGGGCTACGTCGTAGGCTGGGGTCATCGGGGGCTCCTCGTCGGGAACGGCACCAGTACCGCGCCCGAAACAACACAACGGACCAGGATTGGTCGACACACCGGCCGCACAGAAATACCTGCGCTGAACCAGGCGGCACTACGTTAGACGCCCGAGAATTGACCCGCAAGCACAAATTTCCTTGGGCGAGCATTTTTTCCTGTTCGGCGCCCGCTCCCGGCTCGGCAAGGATTCCATGAGCCACCGGTGTTCCGAGGCTGGCTCATCATGGCTCAAGCGGGTCGGCGATGTCGGTCGTGTCGACTTAACATCCGGAAAGCAGGGGAAAATTCAGATGGCCCAGCCCTTGCCATAACGTTGAGTCACCTACCCCTGACCCGCCGGAGGTTCCCATGTCGTCGTTTGCTCCCCTCGCTCGCACCGGTCTCGTTCTCGCTGCCGCTCTCGCCCTGGTGGCCGGGAGCCTCGGCTGCACCGCCGAGGTCGTGGATGGTACGGGCAACGACGGCGGCGGAGGCTCGGGCGGAGGCGGCGGGGGCGCGGGGATCTGCACGAGCTACATCGGGGATGGCTGCAAGCCCGGCGAGGAGCAGAGCTGCGGGTACCTGCCGCCCGAGGACACGATGACGCGGCACTGCAAGCTCGTGGACGAGTTCTGCACCACGCGATGGGCGTACGAGGACTGCAACACGCCGCTCGTCCTCTCGTTCGACAGCGCGCCGGTGAGCTTCGTCGCCGACGCGTCCGCGGGCTTCACGGTGAACGGGACGAAGAGCCTGGTCACCGACTGGCCCACCGCGGCCACGCCCTGGCTCGCGATCGATCGCGACGGCAGCGGGAGGATCGAGGACGGCGCCGAGCTGTTCGGATCGATGAGCCCGCTCGCGTCGGGCGGCACGGCAGCGAACGGCTTCGTTGCGCTGCGCGAGCTCGATCAGAACGGCGACGGCCAGCTCACCGCGGACGATCCGGCCTTCGCGAAGCTGCTCGTGTGGAGCGATCGCGACGCCGATCGCAGCTCGGAGGCGGGCGAGCTCCAGGGCGCGGCGGCCTTCCGGATCGTGGCCATCGATCTCGGCTACAAGAGCGAGCCTCGCTGCGACGCGCGCGGCAACTGCGAGGTGGAGCGCGCGGGCTTCCGTTACCTGGACGCGGCCGGGCGCATGCGCGAGGGGACGGTCATCGACGTGCACCTCGCGCCGCAGCGTTGAGCCACGCGAGCGAGGCGCTTCAGGCGCGCCCGTGCTTCTCGAGGCTCCGCTGGAACATCGAGAGCACGGGCGCGAGCGCGGCGTCCTTCGAGAGATCGTCGACGGTCCCAGGCAGGCGGTAGGTCCAGTTCTGTGGGCCGGTCGTGGCCGGGGTGTTGATGCGGTCGCGCGAGCCGAGCACGTCCTGCACGAGGAAGAGCACGAGCTCGCTGCCCGCACCGTTGAGCAGATCGACGAGCGCGCGGTGGACCTCGGGCGTGAAGGTCTTGCCGAGCTCGCGCGCGGCCGGGGCGAGCTCGCGCAGCGCCTTGACCGCGGCGCGCTCGTCGTCGTCGAGGCCCTCCCACCACACGGCGACCGGATCGGTGTCGTGCGTGCCGAAGCACGCGAGCGAGACGAGCGGGTACGACGCCGGGCTGCGGAACACCTCGCCGTCCTTCTCCCAGATCAGCACCTTGTAGCCGGGCACCTCGAGCTTGGTCAGCGTGGTGCGCACGAAGTCGGGCACGACGCCGAGATCCTCCGCGACGAGGCGCGCGCCCGCCTCGGCCGCGGCCTCCATCATCGCGCTCACCACGCGCTCGCCGTGCTTCTGCTGGTCGGCCTCTTTGACGGGATCGAAGACGCCCGGCACGAGCTTGCCCGCGGCGTTGAAGAGCTTGCCGCGCGGGCGCATGTACGACCGGAAGAAGCCGACCAGGTGATCGATCCGGAACCGATCGTAGAGCGAGCCCGTGTAGCGGGCGCGCCTGCGGAGCCAGGCGAAATCGTTCTGGCGCATGCGGTCCCAGTAGTAGGGAGGCAGGCCCCACTCCTGGCCGTCGGCGTTGAAGGCGTCGGGCGGCACGCCGGCCGACGCGTCGTCGCGGAACTCGCTCTGGTGGGCCCACACGTCGGAGCTGTCGCGGCCGACCATGAAGGGGAAGTCGCCCATCACCTCGACGCCCATCGAGGCGAGGCGCGCGCGCGCATCGAACCACTGGCTGTGCGCGAGCCACTGGAGGTACTCGTAGAAGACGATCTGCTTCTCGTGGACGTCGCGCGCCTCGGCGAGCGCCGCGGGGACGCGATCGCGGAGCTTCGCGTCGAAGTCCCACCACGCGACGCCGCCGTGCGCGTCCTTGAGCGCGCGGAAGAGGGCGTAGTCCGCGAGCCACTCCTGGTGCCGCGCGCGGAAGCCGAGGAAGGCCGCGGCGCGCGGGGTGCTGCGCTTCAGATCGTGCTGGAGGAAGCGCTCGAAGGCGTAGCGAAGCGCCTGCCGTTTGAGGACGCGCACGGCCTCGTAGTCGATGCGATCGCTCTGCCTCGCGCGCGAGAGGAGCAGCGCGCCCGCGTCGCCGCCGATCGCCTCGAGCGCGCCCGCCGGCAGGGCGCCGGTGTCACGCACCATGCCGAGATCGGCCACGTCGGCGAGCGAGATGTACATCGGATCGATCCCGAACGCGGTGAGCGCCGAGTAGGGCGACGTCTCGCCGCCCGAGATCTCGTTGAGCGGGAGGATCTGCACGAGCCGGAAGCCGGACGCGCGGACGAAGCCGGCGAAATCGGGCAGATCGCCGATCTCGCCGATGCCCCAGGAGCGCGAGCTGCGGAGCGAGAAGAGCGGCACGGTGACGCCGGCCACGCGGCGGCGCTTGTCGTTCGTCGGGGTCTGCATGGCGAGATCCTCGGCAGAGATCAGGGGGATCCCGCGTCTACCACGGCTCGTGATCGGGGCTCAATGAGGGGCGCAACGAGGGTGTTCTGGGGGCGTCGCGAGCGGGTCGAGGCTGGGGAGCGACCGCGAGGCGTGCAAACGTACGTCGAGCGGTCCCGACCGACGCATCGGACCGCCCAGCAGCCCACGGACCACCCTCCATGAAACGGCGAAGCCGCCCTCGGGAGACCCGGGGCGGCTTCGTCGATCTGCGGGGTGGAGGCTCGATCAGCTTCCGCCGCCGCCCGCGCCGGCCGGGGCAGGACGCGGCTTGCACTCGGGGTGCGCGGTCTCGTCCTTGGCCCAATCGGGCTTGAGGATGGGCAGCTTGTCGCCGTCCTTCATCTCGAGCACGCACATCCCGATGTTGTGATCGCAGACCACCGGGAAGTCGGGGTTGATGCCCGACCCGACGGCGCGGTTCGCGTCGTTCGGATCGGCGTCCGGGCAGCAGAGCGAGTCCTGGAAGATCGGGTTGCCCATCTCGTCGAAGTCGAGCAGGCAGCCCACGCCCGGCCACACGCCGACGACGTGGTAGTCGACGGTGCAGGCGTCCTGCGTGTAGGTGAGATCACCCTCGAACTGCGTGCCCTGCGAGGTGGCGGTCACGTACACCGAGAGGTTCTTCCAGGCGTACTTGTAGCTCTCCGCGGGGATCGGATCCGGCTGATCCGGCGGCATGGCGTCGGCGCCGGGGTAATCCTGCTGGGCCGGCGTCACCGTCGAGATCTTGCAGAAGTCCGCGTCGTCCGGCTCCGTCGAGTCGAAGTTGCCGAAGGCGAAGGCGTTGTGCCCGTCCTTGTAGGACCGGCAGTTCGGGTCCGGCGTGCCGGTCGTGCACTTCGGATCCGTCGCCGCGTTGTAGTTGCCGGGCGTGAGGGGATCGAGCGGATCCCCGAGCCCGGCGCCGCGCTTGCCCTTGGCGGTGTTGCCGAGGATATCGGCCTGGATCGCCACGAGCGTCGACGAGTAGTCGGCCTGCGGACCGTCGCCCGTGTCCTTCGACGGGTGATAGGTCTCGAAGCCGATGGTGTCGCCCGGCTGCAGGATCGCCTGGGCGCAGGCGGCCGGCGTGCCCGTCGGGGTGTACTTGGCCGCGAAGCCGTAGAACGCGCCGGCGTGGGCCGCGACGCACTCCACCTTGGGTTGCGAGCAAGATAGGAAGGACGACGCGAGGGCCCCCGCGACGACCAACCAACCCAGAGCTTTCATCTTCATGATCAGTTACCTCTGTGAAAGGGGGCGCCGCGCCTAGAACGTCACCTTGGCGCCGAAGCGGAACTGCCTCGGATCCTGGTACGACGTGGGGTTGCCGAAGTTGGGGTTCTTCTCCTTCTTCACGTCGAAGGCGCTGCCGTCGGAGTGGGTGAGCTTGCCGGGCGCGCCCGTCTTCTCGTTGGGCAGGTCGTCGGTCGTCCCGTCGGCGATCGGCAGCACGTCCGTGAAGGTGTACGACTGATCGCGGGAGGTGACGCCCTGGAAGTTGAAGAGGTTGAAGATGTCCATCGTGATGGACGCCACGCTCTCCTTGCTCAGCTTGACCGAGTAGCCCACGCGGAGGTCGAAGTTGTGGATCCAGTCGTTCCGGCCGCCCGATCCGCGCGGGAGGATGAACACCTCGTCCGTCCCGTAGAGCGGGTGTGAGCCGAAGTAGTTGAGCGGCGAGCCGCTCCGGGTGCGGAAGGTCGCGCCGACGAGGACGTCCATCCCGTAGGGGAGGATGAAGTCCTTCGCGCCGTAGACCTTGATCGAGTGCGTGCGGTCGCCGGGGAGCGGGCCGTCGCGGTTCGGCAGGAGGGAGCGGAGATCGAAGTCCGAGTTGATGTTCGGATCGAGCTGCCCCGTCTCCGGGCGGAAGAGGCCGGCGTAGTTGCCGCGGAGCCAGGAGGCCGTGTAGCTCACCTGCGCGAGCCAGTTGTTCGAGAAGGCCTTCTGGAAGAAGACCGTCACCGCGTCGTAGTCGCGCTTCGCCTTGGGGAAGTCGGCCGCGGCGCCGTAGCCCGGGTTGCCGATGAAGTACGTGTTCGCCTCATCGCGGCTCATGTCCTCGATGGCGCGGTTCAGGTACCGGTGGGTGTAGTTGGCGCCGACGCGGGCGTCGGCGAAGACCTCGTACTCGCCGCCGACCACGAACTCGTCCGAGGACTGTGCGGAGATGTCCGGATCGACCGGGACCTTGTCGCCGCCGGTGCGCTGCCACGACTGGTTCGGGTTGTAGGTCGAGTTCCCGAAGGCGGCGTTGCCCTTGATCTGCCCGGAGGTGCCGCGGCAGAAGTCGCTGTTCGGATCCTTGATCGGATCGCACATCGGCTCGCCCGTCGCCGGGTCGAACGTCCGGTGGCGAACGCTCGCCTGCGTCTCGCCGGGGAAGGAGCGGTCGGCGATGTCGAGCGGCACGCCCTCGTAGTACCGGGCGTAGTTGGCGAAGATCTTCGACCGGCCCTGCTGGGTGAAGTCGTAGATCACGCCGACGCGTGGCGACCACTGGTTGGGCAGCGAGAGGCCGATCTTGCCGTCGGCGCCGTACATCATCTGCGCGTCGTAGCGGACGCCGACGTTGAGGGTCACCTTGTCGAGGATCTGCCAGCTGTCCTGCACGAAGCCGCCCACGGTCGTGGAGTTGGTGCGCGCCGTGAACGTGTCCTGGAGCTGGATCGTGTCCGGCCCGGTCAGGAAGCCGTACTGCCGGTAGTCGGCGTAGTTCGACCCCGAGCCGTTCTCGCGGAAGACATCGCCGCCCGAGTAGGCCTTCAGGTGGCTGTAGCTGCCGACCTGGAGATCGGCGCCCGCCTTGAGGACGTGGTGGCCGGCGGCGGTGAACAGGTTGGTGAAGACGGCGCGGCCCTGGTAGCTGTTGAGCGAGGCGTCGTCGAGGAAGCCCGGCCCGCCGAGGGCGTAGGTGGACACGGGGCAGGGGGTGAACACCTTGTCGTAGGTGCCCATCGTCGGATCCGCCGGATCGACGAAGGCCTTGAACGTGCGGTTCTGGCACGCGGTGCCGGGCACGCTCTCGAAGTCCCGGATCGAGTGCGGATCGGGCGTCAGCGTGTCGTCGAGCGCGACGCTGCGGCGGAAGACGACCTGGGCCTGCGAGGCCAGATCGGTCGGCGTCTTCGAGCCGATCTCCGAGCCGTCGCTCGGCAAGGTGGCCGACCGCTGGTGGTGCCAGCCGAAGGTGATGTCGAGCAGCTTGCGCTTGTTGTCGAAGGCGCCCGAGTACTTCAGCGACACGTCGTTCGCGCTCGCCACGTAGCGGTGGGCGAGGGCGGAGTAGCTGCCGGTGATGCGATCGACCTCGGTCGTGCCGGTGTTGTCGAACCCGAAGGTGCCGTTGCCACCCGACTCGGTCGGCGTGCCGTACACCGAGAGCGTCACGTTGTGGTTGGCGTTGATGAGGTAGGTCAGCTTGGCGATGTACTGGAGCGCCTGCTCGTCGGCGTAGTAGACCTTCTCGCTGCCGGGCACCGCCTTGGTCACGGTGAAGCCGGTGTTCGGATCGACCGCGTAGGTGCCGTCGCCCTTCTGGTTCGGATCGGCCGGGTTCGCGAACGACTCGTCGAACACGAACTCGTTGAGGGACCGCGTGAGCTTGTAGCGGGAGAACGCGGACTGCACGCCGGCGAAGAACCAGAGCTTGTCCTTGATGATCGGGCCGCCGACCTCCGCGCCGAAGTCGCGCAGCGTGCCGAGGTTCGTCGTGGTCACGATGGTCGACCCGTCGCGGATCACCGTCTCGCGGTGGCCCTCGAGGGCGCCGGGCGTGATGTTGAAGAACACCGAGCCGTGGAACTCGTTCGAGCCGCTCTTCGTGACGACATCGAGGATGCCGCCCATCGCGCGCCCGTACTCCGGCATGTAGCCGCCGCTGATGACGCCGACCTCCTTGACGAACTCGACCGAGAGCGGCGTCCCGAGGATGCCGAAGGCCGGGTCGTTCACGGACACGCCGTCGATCTGGAAGGCGTTCTCCGGGGAGGTGGTGCCGTTGATCGACACGCCGTACGTGTCGGCGTTGGCGCCGGGCGCGACGGCCGCGAGGCTCTCGAAGGAGCGCGACGCAGCGGCCTTGCCGCCGGGCGGGTTGAGCGCGATGCGGCTCGTGAAGTCGGAGTTGAGGGTGACGCCGGTGCTGCTCGACCCCACGTCGACCGTCGGCGCCTTGCCGACGACGACGACCTCCTCCGCCTTCAGGGTGACCGTCTCCGGGAGGAGCTCGGCGTTCACCCGGATGGTGCTGTTGCTGCGCATCGAGATCCCACCGCGCGCGTACGGGCGGAAGGTATCTCGATCGATGCGCAGGGTGTAGTCACCCGGCGGCAGGTTCGGGATGCGGTACGATCCCGACCCGTCGGTCACCACCACCTGCTCGCCTTGCAAGGCGGGCGAGGTGACCGTCACCACGGCGTCGGCGAGCGGCTTTTTGGTTGAGGCGTCGAGGATGGTACCGGTGACGACGCCCGTACCTTGGGCGTGCGCCGAGCTCGACGACAGGATGCTGAAAAGCGCGATCGACCCCGCCGGTAGAAGATGGGCGGCACGACAGCGCAGCATGCATGCGGCCCAAAAGCCGCGCTTTTTGTCCAGGAGATTCACAGGCTCCTCCCGAGGTGGGCAGAACTGGCAGAACTCGTCCTACATCAGTGCCCCATAGACCTTAGGTGACGGTGCGATGTCAATCAGAACTTTGTTGGCAGGGGCCCCGAACCGGGTAACTTGTCAGGGTGGCCACCGCGCGGAGCCGCTTTCTGATCCGGCCGTTTCGCGCTAAAAATCCTGGCGGCCGCGCCGCGGTCGTCGAACGAACGCCACGAACCCGCAGGACTTGCGCATGCCCACAGAGCCCAAACCGACCCACATCGCCACGAACGTGGCTCGCCTCGTCGTCGGCGAGCTCGCCGCTCCCGCGGCGCCCGAGGGGGCAATGTTCTCGGCGGTCCTCTCGGGAGGCAACATCCGCGAGCGGCGCCTCGGCACCGGCACGCTCATCTCGCTGGTCGTCCACGCGTTGATCGCCGCGCTCGTGCTCTTCTACGCGTCGCGGCCGCACGAAGACAAAAAAGTCGAGGCCGAGGTGAAGTTCATGCAGGCGCCTCCGCCGCCTCCGCCGCCTCCGCCGCCTCCACCCGGCGGCGGGATGACCCCGCCCAAGACCGAGACGATCAAGCCCAAGCCAATCAAGAAGCCGGACACGATCGTCGAGGCGAAGAAGGACGAGAAGCCCGAGGAGAAGCCCGAGGAAAAGAAGGACGACAGCAAGGACGCGCCGGGCGAGCCCGGCGGTGAGCCCGGCGGCGTCCCCGGCGGCGTCCCCGGCGGCGTGCCGGGCGGCGTCGTCGGCGGCGTCGTCGGCGGCGTCCTCGGCGGGACGGGCACCGGCACCGTGCCTCCGCCTCCGCCTCCGCCGAGCAACCAGGTCCTCCCGTTCGGCGAGGGGATGAACCGGCCGAGCATGACCGGTGGCCCGACGCCGCAGTACACGCGCGAGGCGCGCGAGGCGAAGGTCGAGGGCACCGTGCTCGCGCAGTGCACGATCACCACCTCCGGCCGCCTCGAGAACTGCGTGATCATCAAGCACCTCGAGCACATGGACGAGGCGGTGCTCTCCGCGCTCGCCCAGCAGCAGTACACGCCTGTGACGTTCCAGGGCGCGCCGGTCAACGTCCGCTACACCCTGACCTTCCGCTTCAAGCTCCAGTGAAGTACCCGCCGCATGCCGGGCCCTCCGGGGCGCGGCGCGCGGCGTCCGCAGCACCGCCCCGCGGGGCAGCGAGGCTCAATGCAGGGCCCCGCGAACAGCAGACGAGCCAACGATCGAACTCAGCGCGCGAGGAGGCGCCACCATAAGACCATGGACTTTACCCTGACAGGACTATGGGCCCACATGGGCCTCTTTGCCCGCGGCATCGTCATCGTGATGGCGATCATGTCCGTGGTGTCCCTCGTGGTCGCCGGCGAGCGGCTCGTGCTCTTCCTCCGAGGGCGCGACGAGTCCCGCGCCTTCGCGCAGAAGATGGGCAAGCTCCTCGCCGACGGCGATCTCGAGGCCGCCGCCGAGACCAAGCTCGGCAAGGACATCGGCTACCTCGGCCGCGTGATCAGCGCCGGGCTCGCGGCCTTCGCGCAGACGGCCAAGGTCGCCACGAGCGGCGAGAAGGCCAAGAAGGGCAAGGACGGCAAGGTGGCCCGCGCCAAGATCACGAACGCCGATCTCGTCTTCGAGTCCGTGGCCCGCGCGCTCGAGCGCCAGGGTCAGCGCGAGTCGGCCAGCATGAAGCGCGGCCTCGCCGTGCTCGCCACCGTCAGCGCCACGGCGCCGTTCGTCGGGCTGCTCGGCACCGTCATGGGTATCGTCAACGCCTTCACCCTGATGGCGGCCTCCGGCTCCGGCGGTCTCGGCACCGTCTCCGCCGGCATCGCCGAGGCGCTCGTCACGACGGCCTTCGGCCTCCTCGTCGCGATCCCGGCCGTCATGCTCTACAACTTCCTCCAGGGCTGGGTCGACGCCCGCACGGTGGACATCGCCGAGTCGTCGAACGAGTTCCTCGATGTGGTCGCGCGCGAGCTCTCCGAGCGCGCCGCCGCCGAGCACGAGCAAGCCGCGTGAGGTGACCCATGGCGATGGGTGGCGGCTCTTCCAAGGGCGTAAAAAATGAGATCAACATCACGCCGCTGGTCGACGTGGTGCTGGTGCTCCTCATCATCTTCATGGTCGTCACGCCCATGCTCCAGCGCGGCAAGGACGTGACGCTCCCGCAGGCCAAGAAGACCGACGAGGAGCACAAGGACTCCGATCCGATCGTGCTCTCCCTCACCCAGGACAAGAAGATCTGGGTGGAGAGCGCGGACTACGACGAAGCGGGGCTCGAGAAGAAGATCCGCGAGCTGCTCCAGGCGACGCCCGGGCGGCGGATCCTGTTCAAGGGCGACAACCGGCTCACCTTCGGCGACGTGCGGCATGTCATGGACATCTGCCGCAAGGCCGGGGCGCGGGGCATCAACCTCGGCGTCGAGGAGCTGAAGGCGAAGTAGATGAGCTCATCCATCCGCAATCGCCGCTTCAAGGTGCTCCCCGCGGGCGAGCCGAACTCGAGCATCAACATCACGCCGCTCGTCGACGTGGTGCTCGTGATGCTGATCATCTTCATGGTCGTCACGCCGCTGCTCGAGAAGGACATCGACGTGCGCGTTCCGACGACCGAGCAGGTCGAGACGACGACCGACGTGCCGCCCGATCAGCTCCTCGTGAAGCTGAGCCCGCAGGGCGACATCCTCGTCAACGGCGACGTCGTCAAGCCCGAGGACTACGTCCCGAAGCTCGCCGATCTGCTCAAGAAGAAGCGGGCCAACGACAAGATCGTCTTCGTGGCCGCCGACGACGCGAGCAACTACGGCCGCGTCGTGACCCTCCTCGACGGCGCCAAGCAGGCCGGCGCCGAGACGATCGGCATGGCCACCGAGGTCCCGAGCGCGACGCCGAACGCCGGCGCTCCCCCCGCGCCGCCGCCTGCTCCGCCGGCGCCGCCTAGCCCGCCCTGATCACCAGATCCGGGCGCAGCTCTCCCATCCCCACAGCCCACCCCATCGAGTAGCGCGCGTTGATCTCCGATCGCGGCTGGAAGCGCGCGCGGCCGTGCTCGTCGATCCAGCGGAACGCGTCCACGCCGAAGGGCCCGAAATAGCCCGCCTCGCGGAGCGCCGCCGCGCCTTGCTCCGCCGCGCGAACGAGCGCGTCCTCTTCCTCCCGGGCGAGCAGGCCCGCCGCCGCGCGCTCGCTCCCGCGCCACTGCCCGCTCGCGTCGATCTGCTGCACCGTCGGCGCGCCCAGGGTGAGCGCGCCGCCTCGATCGACGAAGCCGTGCAAGCCCATGTCCAGCGCGCGCTGCACGAGGGGCTCGATCTGAAGGCCCATGCCCTCGCCGAGCGAGGCCTTCACCCAGGCGCGATCGGGCGCCGCGAGCGGGCCGCTCCCGATCCTCCGCTTGCCGCGCCCGGCGAAGCCGAACGCGCGCTTGCAGAGCCAGGTGCCGGTGGGCGAGGGGAGGGCGAGCGCGCGCTCGGCCTCGTCGAGCGCCGTCACGAAGCATGCCCCGGGGAGCGTCTGGCCGAGCGAGGCGGCGAAGGCGCGGTGGGTGACGCGGCGGAGCACGCCGAGGGGCGGCGCGTCGGGCACGATCGCGCCGGCCCGCTCGAGCAGGCGGAGCGCGCGCGGCGTCGGTGACCACGCGCGCCCCTCGTACACGCCCGCGGGCCGCGGAGGCGCGCCCGCCTCGACGAGCCGATCGCCCTCTGCGAGCAGGCCGCGCGCGTGATCCGTCAACGCCGGGAACCGGGCGAGCACGGCGGGCGACGGTGTGTACCCCGGGCCGGCCGCGAGCTCGTCGTCGGCGTCGAAGTTCAGGACCCAGGACCGCGGTCGTGCCATCGCTCCAGCGCGTCCAGGAAGTCGTCCGAGAGGCCGGCCGCGCGCCGCGCCTCCCGGTCGAGGGGCAGGCCTCGCATGAGGATGGGTGAGAGCGGCGCGGGGAGGTGCGCGACCCACGCCCCGAAGTCGCTCTTCCCCGTGAAGGTCGCAAACCACGTCCGCGCGAAGCGCACATGGGTGATCTCCTCGGCCCCGACGAGCTCTTGAAGCTGCGCGCCCTCCTCGTCGCCCACGGCGCGGAAGCGCTCGGCGAAGCGCCGCGTGTGGTCGAGGTTGCCGCCCTCGAAGCCGATGCCCATCGCCGCGACGAAGGCCGCGGGCGAGGCCGCGCCCGGGATGCGCTCCCAGAACCAGTCGCGCACCGGCAGGTCGCCGAAGCGGCAGCCGAGGCGCCCGAGGTGCGCCTGGTAGAGCGCCATGTGGCGGATCTCGTCGCGCGCGACGCCGGCGAGCCCTGCGCGGAAGGCCCGCGGCGCCTCCGGGAAGGCGAGGATCGCCCAGCACATCAGCTCGGCGGCCTGCAGCTCGTGGTGGAGGAAGGTGTGGACGAGCGCGGCCCGGCGCGCCGGCGATCGCAGCGCCTCGGGCCCGGGCGTCTTGAAGCGCTCGCGCGCCTGCACGAGCGCGGGCGGCCTTCCCGGCCGATCGATCCGCCGCGGCGCGGGCGCCTCCTCGAACCCGCGCGGGCAGGGGGGAGGCGCGAGCTTGTGGGCGAGATCGTTGGAGGTCAAATAATCGAAGGCCCAGCGCTCCAGCGTCTCCGGCGGCGGAGGCCCCGGGGGAGGGGACGGCGCCGCCGCGCTCATGGCTTCTTGCTGTAGGCCTCGTCGAACAGGGCGAGGAGCCGCTCATGCCGGTCGGGCAGGCCGGCGACCACGGCCCGCGCCCACTCGAAGTAATCGCGCTTGCGCTGGAGCGACCAGCCCTCGGGCGGGCTCCGGGCGATGTCCCGGAGGTTGGCGATTTTATCGGCGAGCTTGAGCTGCTGGGCCCGGAAGCTCCGCGTCGGCGCATGCTCGATCTGGGCGCGCTTGCGCGCCTCGCGCGACAGGCTCCGATCGTCCGTCACCTCGGCGACGACGGCGCTCACCTCTGCGCCGAACGCCTCCGTGATCTCGTCGAGCGTCGTCTCGGTGTCCTCGACCGTGTCGTGGAGGACCGCCGCGGCGAGCACCACCTCGTCGAAGATCTGCGCCTCGTTCGCGAGGATGTTGGCGAGATCGATCGGGTGGTTGATGTACGGCGAGGCCTCCTGATCCTTGCGGCGCTGGAGGCGGTGCTTGCGCGCGGCGAAGGACAGCGCAGCGAGCACGCGCTGGAGCGTGGCGAGCGCGGGGCCCTGTCCCTCGGTCGGCTGCGCGGCTTCGGACATGGGCCCCTTATCCCATGCTCTACGCGCCGAGGCCAGCGGCGCGGGCGCCGCGGGAGAAAGGCCGGCGGGCGCGCCGCGCGAGCGTGGCGAGCAAGGCCCCGGCGATGGCGGTGAAGAGCGCGGCGCGGTTCTGGCGCGGCCCTTCGCCGTCCCCCGAGCGCGACCCGAGCGAGGCGATGACCGCCGCGGTGCCGTCGCACGGCGCGTTGACCGAGCGCTGCACGTCGAACCAGTTGGTCACCTCGGTCTGGAGCGCCGCGGCCTCGATGATCAGATCGGTGTCGAGCGCGGCATGCGGCAAGCTGCTCTCGAGCCGCGTCAGCACCACGTCGGCCGGGTGCATGCCCTCGAGCGCGACCGCCAGATCGTCGAGCGTCCCGCACGCGAGCTGGTTGGCGTCGATCTGCCCCTCGCTCGGCCCCGTGCAGCCGCTCTGCCCGCCGCCTTGCCCGCCCTGGCCACCTTGGCCGCCGCCGCCCCCGCCCGTCCCTCCGCCGCCGCCCGTCCCTTCGCCCATGTGGCAGAGCGACGAGACCTCCAGCGTGCTGTCCGCGAACGACGAGAGCGACCCGAGGCAATCGAGCGTCTGGCCTTCGAGGTTGATCACGCCCTGCTGCATGTACGCCTCGCCGATGGTCGACGCGGTGGTGCTGCCGAGCGGGTAGGTGATCGTCTGCCCGTCGATCGGGTTCGCGAGCTGCGACAGGAGCCCGCCCTTGCGGGCGTACGCGTTGTTCCACGTGCGCCCGTCGTTCGTGGCGAGCATGTCCTTGCGCACCGAGGCGTAGTTCGATCCGTTGGCGCGGAAGTCCCAGACGAGCTTGTTCGGATCGACCTCGTCGTTCGGGAAGTTGTGCGCGAAGTAGCGGCCCTCGCCGATGATGAAGAGCGTGATGTCGACCGTGGGCCCGGTGCCGGCCGCGACCATCCGGAGCGGGAGCGCGGGCGATCCGCCGGGCGTCACCACGCGCACCGGCCGCATCTCCTTCACCTCCTTGTTGGGGAGCAGGCGGAGGGCGATGAAGTCGAAGCCCTCGGTCGTGTAGGCGTTGATGACGGGCGTGATGTCGTCGGGGATCGCGAAGCCGTGGCCCGTCAGCCAGTCGGGGAGCGCGTTCGGGACGTTGGCGTGGAGCGTGACGGTCTCGTAGGGACCCACCGTGCCCTCATGGACCACGGTGACGGACGGTGTGTCACGGAACGCGTCTCCCCCCGCGGAGAGCGCCGCGCCGCAGCCGAGCCCGCAGCCCGACGAGGTGGGCCCGGCGCAGTCGAGCCGGGGCGAGACCACGCGCGCCGAGGTGCCCGCCTCGAGCGCCTCGAACCACGCGTCGTTCGAGATCTCGATCGTGGCGCCGGCCTTGATCGGCAGAACCCACGCGAACGACTCGGGCGACCCGCTGTACGAGATCTGATCCCAGAGCACGCTGTGGACCTTGGAGATGGCGAAGGCCATCCGGTGGCCGGTGACGACGGTGCTCTCGGTCTGGCTCTCGAGGTGGAAGCAGGCGCCGCAGGCGTCTGCGTCGGAGGGGGCGGCGAGGCCGGCCGCGGCGAGCGCGCCGGCGGCGAGGAGGGAAGCAAAGCGACGGTGCATGAACGGCTCCTTGGCGAGAAGGGAAAGACGGACGGCGCCCGCGCGCGGGCGACCCGCCCGACCCGCAGCGTATCGCATCGCCGGTTGCGGTAACCACCTCTCCCCGCCGCCGGGATCATGCCCGACGGCCCGTCACGTGCGGGTCACTTGCAGGGGGCCAGGCTGCGGAACTGGGGCGGGATCGCGCCCGATTTGCAGGCCGCCACCGCGGCTGCGTAGACGAACGCCTGCTCGGGCGGGGCGCTCTTGGCGTTCTGGGCGATCGCCGCGCAGCACTTGGCGAGGTTCGATGGGCCGCTCACCACCTTGGCGTCGGCGTCCGCGTCCGAGGCGTCGGCCGCGTCGGAGCCTGCGTCCACCTCGGGCGTGATCACCGCGCTCGCCGGGGGCGCGCTCACCGTGACCGGCGGGGGCACCGAGACGGCCGCCGACGGCGCCTCGCCCTCCTTGTCCTTGTCCTTGTTCGGGCAGGCCGCGAGGGTGACGGGGAAGATCAGGGCGGCGGCGACGACGAGCATGCGGGTCTTGTTCATCGGTTCCCTCGGGGCGTCGGGCGGCACCTTGCCGCGGCGCGACGGTACGCGGGCGAGCTTTGCCGCGTCAACTTCCGGGGCTCCCGCGCCTGCCTCCGAGCCCATGGCCGCTCGGGCCGGGCTCCGTTACCATCGGCCCTCCGCCGCCCGCTCATGAGCTTCGCCAACCAGACCGCGTTTGCTGCGCTCCCCGTGCCGACGATCGACGCCCAGGGCCATGACGTCCTCGCCGTGCTGGTCAAGGGCACCTACCTCGTCGATCGCGCGGGCAGCGTGAGGCCCGCGCCCGATCCGAGCCCCGTGCGCGTGAGCGACGAGGTGTACGAGCCGGACAGCCCGCGGACGAGCGCGCGCTTCCCCTCCGATCTCGGCTTCCAGAAGCGCGGCGCCGACGTGGTGCTCCAGGGCGACGCCATCGCCCCCGCGAAGGTCACGTCGCTCGACGTAGCCGTGAAGGTCCAGGACCGGATCGCCCCGCTCCGCGTCCACGGCCCGCGCGTCTATTTCAGCGGCGCGTTCGGCATGTCGATCAGCGCGGCCCAGCCCTTCGAGCGCGTGCCGATCGTGTACGAGCGGGCCTACGGGGGCATGACCGACGACGCTTCGATGGTCGAGCTCGCGAACCCCGCGGGCGTCGGCGTGGCCCGCCGCCCGTCCGATCTGGAGCACCGCCCCGCGCCGCAGATCGAGCACCCGGCCCGCCCGCACACGTCGGCCTCGGACCGGCACCCGCCGATGGGCTACGGCGCGCTGATGAGCCACTGGGCGCCGCGCATGAAGTACGCCGGCACCTTCGACGATCGCTGGCGCGCGACGCGCCTGCCCATCCTGCCCGAGGACTACGACATCCGATTCGGCAACGTGGCGCACCCCTCGCTCCAGCTCGACGATCCGCTCGCGCCGGGCGATCCGGTCGCGGTGACCGGCATGTCCCTCGCGCCGCTCGCCTTCGCGCTCCCCGACTTCCGCTTCGCCGCGCGCGCCCGCTTCGACGACGGCTCGCGCGCCGTCCTCACCCCGCCGATCGATCTGCTCCTCCTCCAGCCCGAGCTCGGCCGCTTCGAGCTGCTCGGCCGCGCCGTCTTCCCGATCGGCCGCGGCCGCCGCGTGCTGCGCGAGGTGGTGGTGACCCGCGATGCTTGACGCGCTCGTGCCCCCCGCGCCGCAAGGCGCCGCCCACGATCCCGAAGAGGAGGGCGTCCCGCTCTCGCGCTACGCCGCCGTGCAGGCCTACCTCGGCGAGGGCATCCCGCTCGACGCGAGCCTCGACCACGCGGGCCTTTCGGCCGCGGAGTGGCCCGCGATCGAGCGCGCGTGGATGCGCCGCATCGCCGAGGACGCCGCGGCCGAGGGCGCGCTGCTCGCGGCATGCGACGAGCACCGGATCGCCGCCACCGCCCATGTCGAGCGCAGGCTCCCCCCGCTCGACGAAGACCTCGGCGCCTTCCTCGACTTCTTCCAGGCCTTCTCCGCGTCGACCGATCCCTCCGGCTTCCTCGGCGAGCGCGGGATGATCGAGGGCGATGTCTTCCGCCTGCTCGACCGCTGGCAGCCGAGCCTCGCCACCGACCCCGCCGCCCGCGATCTCCTCGCCGCGCGCGCCGGCGCCGAGCCGCGCCCCGTCCCCGAGGTGAAGCCGCGCCTGCCCCGCCTCAAGCCCGAGACGCGCTTCGCCCGCCGCGCCGCGATCGCAACTCCCGAAGCGCCCGCCGCGCCGAAGGCCCAGAAGCTCGCGACGACGGGCGTGGCCATGCCCGATCTGTCGAAGCTCCCGCTGCCCTTCGCGAAGCAGAAGGCGGGCGACGCCCCGCCGGCCGCCGCCATCCCGAGCCCGGTGCTCCCGAAGCGCAGCCTCGGCAGCACCGCGCCCTCGCTCGATCGTCCGCGAGGACCGGCCCTCCCGTTCGGCAAGGCCGAGGACGAGCCCGAGCCTCCGCCCGCCCCGGCCGCGCCGCCGCCCGCGGAGCCGCCCCCGATCGTTGCACCTCCAACGATCGCGGAGCCGCCGATCGTCGCGCCTCCCATGGTCGTCGCGCAGCCGGCGCCCGTGATCGTTGCACCTCCAACGAATCCGCCGCAGCCGCGCTCGCCCCTCGGGGAGACGGCTCCCGTCGTCGCGCCGTCGGCCCCGGCGCTCCCCTTCCTCGTGGCCGAGCCGCGCCTCTCCCTCGCCGGCTACGCGCGGATGATGGCGGCGATCACCGCCGATCGCTCCTCGGCGATGGCGATCATCGCCCACTACGGGCTGACGCCGGAGACGAAGCGCGCGGAAGACGCCGCGTGGAAGGCGAAGATGGCGGCCGATCCGGCGATTCGGATGGCCTGGGTGCAGGCGCTCGCCGAGGCGGGCGAGCAGATCCGCAACCGGCGCTGAGCGGCGATCAGGTCGTGGGCGGCAAGGTGCCGGTCGGGCCGGGGCCGGAGCCACCTGCGGGCGGAGCGCCTCCAGCCGGCGCCGCGCCACCTGCCGGGGCTGCTCCTCCAGCGGGCGCTGCGCCTCCCGCAGGAGCCGCGCCTCCAGCCGGTGCAGCACCCCCTGCGGGAGCTGCTCCTCCCGCCGGGGCCGACCCGCCCGGGCCGATCTGCCCGGCGGGGATGGGCGGCCCCGCAGCGGGGGCTGCCGCGGCCGGCGGAGGCGGTGGAGGAGGAGGCGTGTACGATCGTCCAGCGCCGCCTTGCCAGACGTTCCACGTGCCGGGGCTCGACCGCGGCCCGACATAACCACCCTGGCCACCGATCCCGAAGGCCTGGGCGTTGGGCGCGTAGAACGTCGCGTTCGGGAAGTAGGCCGAGACCTGCTGGCCCATCCCGTTGGTGTTCTGGCCGGTGTAACAGGCGTTGAACGTGATCGCGCCCTGCCCGTTGTAGGACTGGGTGCCCGTGATCGCGCCCACCACGGCCTGCGGGCCGAAGTGCGCCCACTGCCCTCCGCCCATCGCCGCGGCCACCGTCGTCGGCGTCCCGTGCACCACCACGGTCAGCGCGTTCGGGTTCGGGCGGATGTTGGCGACGGCCCAGGCGATCGGATAGTCGTGCCGCGGATCGCCGATGATCAGGCAGGAGAGCCCGAGCGGATCCGGGTGCATGTTCGGGCTCCCGTTCCAGCCGAAGAGGTTGCGCCCGCCCATGAAATCGAGGGGATCCGGGCTGAGGAAGCGCATCGTCTCCGGATCGAAATAGCGGTGCCGGGTCGACGCGAGCCCCAGCTCCTCGTCGAAGAGCTGCCCCATCAGCCGGAAGGGCGGTGGCCGAAGCTCACCGATCTCGGTGCGCGCCCCCTCGCGAAACACGCCGAAGGCCGACGCGCGCGCCGACCACACGAGCCGCCCCTGCGCGTCGAAGCGCTCGGTGGGCGTGCCCGTCGGATCGAGGATCAGCCCGTCGATCGTCCCGCGCTCCTGGACGAGCAGCGGCCGGAGCGTGGTCGGCTCGTAGACGAAGGCGCGCATCCCCTGCTCGGAGTCGAGCTCGGCGATCAGGGTGTCGTCGTCCCACAGGTACTCGACGACGCGCGGCGCGGGCGGCGCCGGCAGCGGATCGTCCTCGGTGGGATCGATCGGCGCGGGCACGACGATCTTCCGGATCCGCCGGCCGAACGCGTCGTAGGCGAGCTTGACGCGACCGCCGTCGGGCATGCGCACCTCGCGGAGCTGATCGCGGCAATCCCAGAGGTACTCGGTCACCGCGCCGTCGCTCGCCGTGCGCCGCGTGCGCCGGCTCCCGCGATCGTAGGCATAGCCGGCGGCTTCCGTGCGCTCGACCATCCCACCCGGGCCGAGCGACCAGCGCGCGCCCTCGGGGGTGAGCGACGCCGCTCCGTCGTACGCGAAGGCCTCCACCGCGTCCGCGGAGCGCGCCTCGACGAGCAGCCCGAGCCCGTCGTAGCGGTAGCTCGACTTGCCCCAGAACGCGTCGTTGCGCTCGATCATCGCCCCCGAGGCGTCGTACGCGTAGACGCGATCCGCGAGCGTCCGCTCCGCGTTGCCCGCCCACTCCCGCACCGGGCGCAGCATCGCGTCCACCGCGCGCCGCAGCTCGATCCCCGCCGGGCGGAAGGCGATCTGGAGCACCGCGCCCACGAGGTCCCGGCGGAAATCCACCTGGTAGCCGTCATGGACGAGGCTCGTGACGTGGCCCTCCTCGTCGTAGGAAAAGCGGGTCGACTGCCCCATCGGCAGGTGGCGGGCGACGCAGCGGTTCCGGCTGTCGTACTCGTAGCGGATCGTCCGGCCGTTCTGGGTCTCGGCGATGACCCGATCGAACACGTCGGTCTCCATCGTCACCACCGACTTGCCCGCCGGATCGTCGTACACGAACGAGGTGATCCGCCCCTCTCGCTCGACCTTGATCGATCCATGCGGCGTCTCGTCGGCGACCACCCGCCCGTCGGCGTCGTAGCGCAGCGCGCGAAACGTCCCGTCGGCGTGATCGAGGCGCGAGAGCTGCCCGTCGCGCCCGTAGCTCGCCCGGGTGAGCCTCCCGTCGAAGGAGCGCAGCTCCCGCACGTTGCCGGCCCGGTCGTAGCGCAGCTCGCAGGTCTCCCCGCGGGGGTTCTTGATCTCCTGGAGCCGCTCGTTGCAGTCGTAGGCGAGCGACCAGGCCTGCCCGTCGGGCGTGGTGATCTCCACCGGCGATCGCAGCCCGGCGTAGCGGAAGCTCTCCACCCGGCCGAGCGCGTCGGTGCAGCGGATCATCCGGCCGAGCGCGTCGTGCTCGTAGCGGTGGCCGCTCCCGTCGGGCGCGCGGAACGAGCGGACTCTCCCTGCGGCGTCGAGCTCGCGCGTGAGCGTGTGGCCCATCGCGTCGGCGAAGGCCACGGGCCTCCCCAGCGCGTCGTAGCGGAAGCGCCTCACCCCGCCGCGCGGCGTCCGCTCCTCCACCACGTTGTTCTGCTCGTCGTAGGCGAAGGCGCCGCGCAGCCCATCGGGCCCGTGGATCGCCGAGAGCCGCCCCTTCGCGTCGTAGTCGATCGCGAGCCCCGCGCCGGTCGAGTACACCACCTGCGAGAGCCGGCCGAGCCCGTCGTGGCCGTAGCGCGTGAGCTGCCCGTAGCCGAGCCGCGCGACGAGCCGATCGTCCTCGTAGGTGCGCTCGATGGTCGTGCCCGCCGGCGACGTCAGCGTCGTCAGGTTGCCCCGCTCGTCACGCGCGAAGGTGATGGTGTCGCCCGCGGCGTTCTTCTCCTCGACGAGCAGGCCGTCGCCGTCGAAGGCAGACACGGTGGCGATCGCGCCGTCGGCCGAGGCGATCTTCGTCACCGTCCCGTCGGGCCGGTACGCGAAGACCTTCGGCGCCGGGTTGCCAGTGAGCCTCGTGACGCCGCCCTCGAGGTCGTACTCGAGATCGCCCTGGTGGATGTTCCCGTCACCCCAGGAGCGGACGCAGCGGCCCGTCTCCGGATCGTAGCGGTAGTGGAACGACAGCCCGTTCGGGAGCGTCTTCTTCACGAGGCGCCGCTCGGCGTCGTACGCGAAGGACTCGGCGTTCCCGAGCGGATCGCGCGCCTCGGCGAGATCGCCGTCGCCCGTGTAGGCGTACGTGATCGTGCACGCGCTCGGCTGGCCCTCTCCGGGCGGGAAGACCTCGATCCGGGCGAGGTGCCCCTCGGCGCCGTACGACAGGACGATCGAGCGTTGCCCGGTGTCGACCATCCGGACCAGGCGGTCACCCTCGTGCTCCAGCGTGATCCGGTGGCCCGACTCGTCCTCGATGGAACGCAGGAGGGCCCGGCCGCTGCCGCCGGGCGAGAAGACGCGGGTGAGCCGATCGTCGAGCGAGGTCACCCGCGCGCCGCCCTGCTTGTCGCGCTGGATGGACAGCCGGCGGCCCCGGTGGAAGAGCGGATCGCCGGCGGCGCCCGCCGGGAGCGTGACGGTCGAGCCATCGGCCTCCCGCAGCCGCAGGGTGTCGCCGTCGATCTCGATCCACTGGTGGTAGCTGTGCGTGAAGCCGCTGCGCCCGAGCGGGGAGGGCTCGCCGCGGCGGGCGGTGCTGTAGAGGCGCTCGAAGCGCACCGGGACGAGCCCGGGGATCTCCAGGTCCACGTTCCTGTCGATGACGTCGCCCGAGGCCACCGAGACCGGGTCGAGCACCACGACGACGGCGACGCTGCCGCCGCTGGTGGTGGCCATCATGATCGTCATCGCCATCAGCAGCGGCCCGTCGACCTGCGCGGGCGCCTGGGCGTTGGGCGGCGTGTTGAGGTGCGCGAGATCGCCCGTGCACGTGACCTCGACCCCGCCGGCGAGCACCTTCATCGACCCCGTGAGCACGTTGGCGGCGTTGTCGACCTGCGCGGTCACGATGTCGCCGCCCGTCGCCTGGCAAGGGATGTTGCCCGGCGCCTGGATGTGCATGGTGCTGCCCCGCACGAGCACGGGGCTGCCGCCGATCCGGAGCTGGTCCTTGGTGCTCCCGCCCGTCGAGGAGCGGGCGATGTACAAGAAGGGCGCGGGGACGGGCCCGGCCGGCGGCGTCGGGGGCGCGTTGCTGACCGCGGGCGGACCGGGGGCGAAGTGGGCGGTCCCGGTGGTGGCGATGGCCTTGACGTTGATGGTCGACATCGTCTGCTCCCGTCGAGATCAGCCGCGGCGCGCCGCCGCGTCGAGGAACGCAAAGAGCGCGGGCTCGACCTGGCCGAGCAGGCCGCCGAGATCCGGCCGCTCTCCCTGGCCGGTGCGCGCCGACAGCTCGTCGAGCCGCTTGCCGAGCTCGACCCGCGACAGCTCTCCCGCGCGACACTCCGCCGCCACCGTCGCGGCCGACCACGGGCGCCCGCGGCGGTGGCGCTGCGTCGGGTCCAGGGAGAGCGCGGCGATCGCCCGCTGCCAGGCGGCCCGATCGAGCATCGTTTGAGGTGCAACGATCGGCCCGAGCATCGTCGCGAGGCCCGCCGCCGCATGCTCGGCGAGCGCCTCGTCCCCGAGGTGCTGGAGCAGCCAGGGGATCGAGGCCGGGTGGCCGAAGCGGGCGACCGACGAGAGGAGCGCGCGGCTCGCCTTGTGACGGCCGAGCAGCGCTTCGAGGCGGGGCCATTCGGCGGGCGCGCTGCGGAGCACGAAGAGCTCGGCGGCGGACGCGCCGAGCCGATCGGCGAGCGATCCGGCCGTCCCTTCCTTCCACACCTCGAGGTCGCCCCACAGGACGAGCAGGCGCGCGGCCGACCAGAGGAGGGCCGGGGACGCGGAGGGCGCCGGCGCGGACGGCGCCTGTGCGCCGAGGCGCGCGCGAAGCAGGGGGATCACGGCGGCCTGATCACCCGCGGCGAGGTGCTCGGCGGCCCAGATCGCCGCGCGGGCCACCGCCTCCGCCGGATCGGCGAGGGCGGCCGTGATCGCGGCGAGCGGCAAGTCTCCGCGGGCCGAGCGAAGACCGAGGCCGACGGCGCGCACGACGGGAGACGCCGCGGCGGAGAGCGAGCGGCCGAGATCGGCGAGGCCCGGGTGATCCGGGAGCGCGAGCGCCTCGGGGATGGTCACGGCGGGATCGATGGCGTCGGGCGGGACGAGATCGAGCCCGTGCGCGATCGCCTCCATCGCGTCCCCGCCCGCGAAGCACGCGAGGCCGAGCGCCGCGGCGAAGCCGACCCAGGGATCGGCGGGCGCGCGCTCCCAGAAGGCGAGCAGATCGAGCACCGCGCGCGGCCCCGACGCGACGATCGCGTCGAGCTGGCGGAAGAGGCGCGCCTCGGTCTCGGCGCGGCGGCGGAACGGACCCTCGAAGCGATCCCGCCCCAGCGCAGCGGCGAGCTCGGCCGCGTGGTCGACCACCGAGCGCTCGAAATCGGCGCGGGAGATGGGCGCGGCGCGCTCGGGATCGAGCCGGACGAGGGGCACCGGCGCGATCGTCTCCGGGAGGCTCGGGAAGGCGGGGAAACGATCGTTGTCGGCGTCGCCGCCGAGGGCTGCGAGCAAGGCTTGCTCGTCGCCGGCAAAGCTCTCCCACGGGTCGTCCTCCTCGGCCGCGGGCGCGGCGGGCGCGAACGCCACGCGATCCACCGTGCGCGCGGTGATCATCGAAGCGAGCGGTCGGAGCGCGGAGGCCGGCGAGGGCGCGGCGCGGCCGATCGCGACGCCGCGCAGACCATCGCGGGACATGGCCCAGGCGAGGAAGGGCGCGGGCGCCGGGACGGGCCCGGCGCCGTGATGAAAGACCGCAAAACCAAGGGCGAGATGATAGGCCCCGGCCGCGGCGCCGAGGTCGCCGGTGCGCCACTCGGGGCTCTCGTCGGTGACCTCGGGCGAGAAGCGATCGACGCACCGCGCGCTCGCGTACTGGAAGTCGCGCAGCCGGAGCAGGCCCACCGTCGACTGTCCGAACACGGTGCGGATCGGCTCCTTGAACGGCAAACGGCGGAGCAGGCCCGTCATCGCGGCGCCGTCGACGGGCAGATCGTCGTCGTCGCTCGCTTGCCCCATCGCGGCGAGGCTCGCCTCGATCTCGCCGAGGCTCGGGAGGCCGATCCGCGTCCCTTGATCGGCCGCGGCCACGAGCAGGGCCGCCGCGCCCTCCGCGGGGAAGGGGCGATCGAGCGTCCACGGGCTCGGCGGGCGCGCGACCCGCTCGGAGAGCGCCTCCACGCTCGCGAGCGAGTCGACCGCGATCAGCACCGCGCCCGTCCTGCTCTTCTCGGCGATCTGGGCGAGCGCCGCGAACGCCGCCGCCGCGCCGGAGAAGCGCTGCGCGCGAGGGCCGCCGATCGCCTTCGCCAGCGCGTCGAGCTCGGCCTCGCCGAGGCCCGGGCGCGGCGAGGGGAGCACCACGAAGCGGGGGAGCGAGGCGGCGAAGGCCTCGGGCAAGCGCGTGATCGCCTCGCCGATCGCGCCCTGCGCGAGGGCGAGCATCCGCTGGACGGGCGCGTCGATCCCGCCCACCCACGGGCAGGAGCGCAGATCGATCCGCCTGTCGTCGAGGCCGACGAACGGCGAGGCCGAGGGCGGAGGGCCCTCCGCGCGCGGGACGAAGACCTGGTGCCGCGCCGTGGGGCCGGCGGCGGAGACCATCCCGAGGCCGAAGACGGAGAGCATCAGCGATGCGTCAGCGAGCCGCTCTGGCTCGAGCTCCCGTTGATGGTGATGGTGGGCGCGCTCAGCACCACGCCCCCGGCGCCCGCGACGATCTTCGCGCCGCCGCACTTGAACGTGACCGGCGCCCCGTTGAGCGTGAGCGTGCCGCCCACCTTGAGCGTGAGCATCGCCTTGCCCGTCAGCGC
>JAXLYT010000072.1:0-56271 GCA_046351295.1 Byssovorax sp. | reverse complement strand
CGTACGAGGAGCTGCGCGAGTTCGATCACGCGAGCCTCCGCCTCGTCGAGCCGCTGCGCGGGCTGCGCCTCGTGCACTACGCGGCCTGGATCGCTCGCCGCTTCCACGATCCCATCTTCCCGCGGACCTTCGTCCACTTCGGCACGGAGGCCTACTGGGACGAGCAGACGCGCGACCTCGAGGAGCTGCTCGAGATCGTCCGCCGCGACGACGGCATATCTCCCGCGGCGCCGGAGGCAGAGCCCCCGGGCGAGAAGTTCTTCTGGGATCTCGAGTGAGCCTGCCTCGCGGCGCTCAGCGATCTTCGATCGCGCGCACCGCGGCGGCCTGGGCGTCCATCACCACCGCGGCGGAGGCCTTGTCCGCCGGGGCGTACGGCGCGGGCGGGGCCGCCGGCCTCGGCATGCCGCCCGGGCCTCCGGCGGGCATGGGCGGCATCGGGGGCGGCGCCATCGAGGCCAGCGATTTGCGCAGCGCGGGGATGCCCTTCAGCTTCTCGTCGAGGTCGGTGATGCCGAGCGTCTTGACGGCGGCCTTCGCCTCTTTTTCGCTCTGATCGAGCAGGCTCTGCGCCTGCGGGAGCTGCCCGCTCCGCGCGAGCGCGATCGCCTGGACGATCCGCGCGGCCAGGGTCGCGCGCGTGGCCGCCTTCTCCACCTCGGCGTTGCGCCCGCCGGTGATCTCCGCCGCGTCGGCCGACGCGCGCACCCCGAGGAAGCTCTTCTCGGAGAGACGCGCGGCGCCGCGGGTCGCGTCCTCGAAGGACAGCTCGGCGTCGAGCAGCTCGACCGTGGCGCCGGCCCGGTGCCCGCTCACGTCGAGGCGCACGAGCACGTTTCGATGCTCGTTCTCGCCGAGATCGCCGAGCATCACCACCTGGCTCGTCCCGCTCGCGGAGGTGGGCAGGCCGATCACCTCCTTGATGGTCACCCCCGGCCCCGGTGTCACGCGGAAGACGGTGTTGCGCGCCACCACGCGCTTGAGCCGGAGCACCTCGTCGGTGAACACCGAGGCGACCTTCGAGGACTCCTTGATGAAGTGGTAGTGACCGCCCGAGGTCTGGGCGATCGTGTTCATCAACGTCTCGTTGTAGTCGAGGCCGAGCCCCATCACCGTCACGGGGATGCGGCGCTGCGCCGCCTCCTGCGCGAGGGCCGGGATCGGGCCTGGATCGTTCGGCACGCCGTCGCCGAGGAGCACCACGCGGTTGACCCCGCTCTGCTGGAAGCCCTTCTGCACCTCGGTGAGCCCGGCGCGCAGGCCGCCGGCCAGATCGGTCGTGCCGCGGGCCTTCATCGCCTCGATGCGCGACTTCACCGTGGCGATCGAGTCCTTGTCGAGCAGCGTCGAGGGGACGAGGAGCTCGGTGTCGGAGTTGAACGAGACGACCGAGAGCCGGTCGCCCTCGGCCAGCGCGTCGACGAGGGCGAGCGAGGCGGCGCGGGCGTCCTTGATCGCGTCGCCCTCCATCGAGCCCGAGGTGTCCACCACCAGGCTGATGTTGATGGGCGGGCGCTTCTGGTCCTTCGCCGGGTTGGCCCCGAGCTCGAAGCGCACGACGAGATCGCCCCGCTGATCGGCCTTGACGAAGCGGCTCGCCGGCGCCGCTTCGAGGGTGACGATCTCCTCGGCCTTGCGCGCGGGCGGGTCGGACACAGCCACCGTGGTGGCGGTGGTCGCGGGCTCGGGGTCGACCGGGGGCTTGTGCGGCGTGGGGCCGCATGCGGCGAACGCGAGGGCGAGGGGAGCGAAGGGGGCGAGGCGCATGGCGGCACCATACCCCACTTCAGGCGCGCCGATCGCGGGCGATGGCCCTGCCGACGTGGAGGCCGAGCGCGTAGATGGAGAGCTGGGGCGGGCCGCCGATCGAGGTGGCGAAGAGCGATCCATCCGCGATCCACAGGCCTCCGAGGTGGTGGTGCTTGCCCTCGCTGCTCACCGCGGCGACCTTCGGATCGTCGCCCATGGGCACCGAGGCCATCGGGTGCACGGCGGTGATATCCATGCTGCCGCGCGTGAGCTCGATGTTCAGGATCGGATCGAGCGGGTCGCCGGGGCTCAAGATCTGGATCGGCCGTGTCGGCAGGAGCACGCGCTTCGCGCCGGCAGCGAAGAGGAGCCTGGCGCAGGCCCAGAGGCCATAAATCAGCTCTCTTCGATCGCCCTCGTCCGGCCAGTAATCGATGCGCAGGCTGAGATCGCCGTCCGGGCGCACGCGGCCGGCGGTGCGGTCATGGACCATCGCGGTGAGCACGGCGAGGTGATCGTAGCGGCGCATCAGGCTCCGGTGCGAGGGGCCGTGTCCAGGCAGCGTGGCCGCGGTGCCGGCGGGGTGGGCGAAGGCCGGGACGATCCAGGCGCGATGACCGTTCTCGTGCTCGAAATCCAGGTGCTCGGTGCACTCGAAGGTCTGCGGGATTCCTTGCCAGGCGCGGACGGGCTCGTCGAAATCGCCGGCGGCCACCACGGCCGGGTGGATGCGAAGGCGATTGCCTGTCTCGCCGCCGGGATCGGGGACCCCGGAGCGCAGGAGAAGGGCCGGCGTGCCGGTGGCCGAGCCGGAGAGGCACACGCGATCGGCGAGGATGGTGAGCTCTCCACGTGGCCTCCGGGTCTCCGGATCGAGGATCGCCGCGGTGACGCCGGTGACACGCCCCTTGTCGTGGAGCACGCGAATCGCCTGACAGCGGGTGAGGACATCCGCGCCTGCCGCGACCGCGCGCGGGACGAGCACCTTGGCCGCGTTGTTCTTGGCGTCGTAGGCGCACCCGATCTCGCAAAAGCCGCTCCCCACGCAGCCGGAGCGGTTGTGGGACAGGCCCCCTCCGGCCCAGCCGAGGGCCTTGCACCCCTCCTGGAGCAAGCGATTGTGGCGATTCCACCGGTCCTCGGGGACGGCGCTCACGGACAGCATCGACTCGACCTCGGCGTACAGCGCGTCCCAGTCGGCCGGCGTGAGGTGCTGGAGCCCGCGGTCCCGCGTCCACTGCTCCTGGATGACGCGGGGGATTCGCTTGCAGAGGTTGAGGTTGTGCAAGGTGGATCCGCCGACGCCGTGGCCCTGGTGGATCTTCACCGCGCGATCGGCGGTGGTGCGACCGGCGCTGTCCCAGTAGAGGCGGGGCAACATCACCTCTTCCCGCTGCACCATGTCGGCAGGCGTCAGAAACTCCCCGGCTTCGAGCACCACCACCGACAGGCCCGCCTCGGCGGCGACCATGGCCACCATCGATCCCCCGGCGCCCGAGCCGACCACGCACAGATCGGCCTTCACCCGGCTGCCGGAGGGCAGGTCGTTGGCGTCGAAGATCATCGCCTTCGGCTCGCGGCGCGGCGGCTCCTCCGCCCGAGCGCGGCGGCGAGCGCGGCGAGCGAGAGGATGCCTGTGGGCAAGGCGCCCTCCGGATCGGCGAGCGAACAGCCCGCACAACCGCCGCCGCGGGTGACCGGGATGTCGGGCCACGACGGGGCCTGGAACGGCCCGCCGGGGAGCGGGTTGCCCGGCCCGTCGAGCTCGGGCGCCGGGCCGGCCAGGAACGAGGCCAGGTTGGCGCCGCGCGGCGCAAAGGCGGTGTTCGTGGCGACCTTGAGGGTCGTGCCCGTCGAGGGCTCGGGCGGGCCGCCCCAGATGCCGCGCTGCGGTTGATCGCAGGTGACAGGCCCCGTCCACGGGTGGCGAATCACATACCGACCCTGGAAGTTGTTGGACCCGGTAGACTGCACTCCATGCGGCAATTCGCCCTTGGGCCCGGGGACGCCGCGCCCACCCTCGATGGGGGGCGCCGCCCGGAACACCAGATCTTCACCGAGCGAGTCCTTGCCATAGCGCACATGGAGGCGCGTCAGGGTGAGGTTGCTCGCGAAATCGGGCGGGACCTCACCGCTCCTCACGGCGTCCTGCACGGCGGGGAGCGCGTCTGCCCCGAGGGTGGCGAGCTCCGACGGCTCGAGGGGAGGCTCCGGGCAAGGGTCGCAGGAGCCCGCATCCCACGAATACTCGGTGACGACCGCGTGGGGGTGGAGGGCGAGCGTCCGATCGAAGAGCGCCGCGTAGAAGGTGGCGAAGCTCCCCTTGACGGACTCCCCGACATCGAGGTTCGTGGGGATGGCGATGTTGGCGTAATTGGCCACCTCGTGACGCGCCCGGGCGAGGATGTGGATGATGAGATCCTGCGCGCCGCCCGCGTTGATCAGGCCGAGCCGGACAGGGAGGCTGAACGACTCGCTGTCGTAGTGGAAGCGGAGGGGCGAGAGCATGGCCTGCCCGTTCTCGAAATGGACCTTGCCGACGTTCACCTTGGCCACGAAGAACTTGCTGCCATTCGTGACATAGGGCCTGAGATACGGCTCGGCGCCCGCGGGGATCTTGTAGCCTGCGTGGCGGAGGAAGGCGTCGAGCCCCATCGAGTCGGAGGCGCTGAGGATCAGGATGTCGTACTCGCCGACGCTGAACTTGGCCTCGATCTTGACGCCGTAGTGACGCGGCGGCGCGGAGTCGCTCTCGCCCTCGACCATCTCGGTCGGCGCCGCGGCCATCACCTCCATCGGCATCGGCGGGCGACAGGGGTCTTGCTCCCAGTACTCGACCAGGCGGGGCGCGGCGAGGTGGTCCACCCGCTCGAAGACCTTGGCCGGCAAGGTCTTGACGTTCTCTTTCTGGAGCACGACCGGCACCGGGACGACCAGGGCGAAGTCCTGCGGCGGACCCTGGTAGTTGTTCTCCATGCTGAGGACGGTGCGCACGCCGTCGCGCATGAGGACGACCTCGGTGGCGTTGTTGTAGAGCGAGGCGTCCGCCCCGCTGACGTAGAAGCCACAGAAGGCCGAGGCGGGCGCGGCGGAGAGGGCGCCTGCGAGGGAGAGGGCCAGGGCGGGGAGCAGGGGCTTCTTCATGGGCGCAGGGTACACGGTTTCAAGGCGTCCACGTCCACCCCTTCGGCCGGTCCGCCGGCCGCGCCACGAGCGTGTCGTAGGCGTCGATGCGCATCCTGTCCGGGCCCGCTGGATCGTAGTCGAGCGGCACGCGCGGCCCCTCGTAGCCGATCGCCGCGAACGTCGACGGCTGCTGGTAATAGGCGAGCATGCACAGATCGCGGATGCCCGCGTAGGCCTGCGCGAGCAGCCCGCCGCGCGCCGCGAGGCCGGCGAGGTAGCGCTCTCGATCGGCCACCGAGAGCCGTGTGAAGCGGTGGTAGTGGCCGCCGAGCGGGGTCGAGCCGTGCTCGATCAGCACCATCATCCCGTGGATGTCCCGCTGCATCGCGGGGGGCATCGCCGTGAGGTAACGATCGATGCGCGCGGCGAGCCCGTCGAGCTCCGCGGGCTGGATGTCGGGGCCGAGGAGCGCCTCGCCGGCCGCGCGGATCACCTGCGCTTCCCACGCGGAGAGCACCGCGCCCGACCAGCCTGGCAGCGGTGGATAGCCGGTGGTGCGGAGGCCCGTTGTGATCGCGATCGCGGCGGCGCCGAGGCCGAGCAGCACCTTGCGGCGAGGAGAGGGCCTGTCTCCACGCTCGTGGGCGCGCACCCGCGCGGCGAGCGGAGGCGGCAGGCGATCGCGCCAGCCGTCCGGAAAAGGAAGGGGATCGCGGCGCGCCGTGTGCCAGAAGATCACCTTGCCCCGCTCGCCCCGCGCGGCGTCGGCGAGGAGCGCGGCCATGGTCTTGCCCGTGTAGCTCGGCTCGATCCGCAGGCCGTGGGCGGCGAGCTCGTCCACGGCGGCGAGCGAGGCGCGCGTGGGCACGGCGTAGCCGCGGCCGACCTGGGTGTGATCGATCACGAGCGGGGACGCGGGCTCGGGCGCGTCGATCCCGAAGCCGCGCAGCGCGGCGAAGAGGTCCCTCTGGAGGGAGCGCCTCCGGCTCGCGGTCGAGAGCAGGCGCTCGACGGCGGACACCGAGATCACCTTCGTTTTCAGGCCCGCGAGCGACAGGCCGAGCCACAGGCCCACCGCTGTCCCGCCGGAGCCGAAGGCCACGTAGAGGCGGTCGGGCTCGGGGATCTCGCCGCGGCGCACCTGCTCGCCGAGCTCGATCCCGGCGCGCACGGTGCCGATCATCGCGAGGCCCGAGGTCGAGCCCACCGGGATCACCGGCACGCCGCCGCTCGACGGCCCGAGGAAGAGGCGCGGGCTCCGGAGGGCCAGCGTCGCGCGCGATCGGTAGAAGCGGAGCGAGGTCGCGCCCGAGGCGATGAAGGCGAGGTTGTCGAGCACGCCGGCGGTGATGGGCGTCCAGAAGACATGGGCGAGGAAGCGGCGCTTCTGCGCGATCGCGGCGGCGGTGAGCGCGACGAGGTTGCCCGAGCCGATCGCCGCGGCGGCGGCCCACGCCTCGGCCTCGGCGAAGGGCGGGGCGGCGAGCAGGTAGTCGAGCTTGCGCGGCTTGCTCCCGCCGTGGAGCGCGCCCTGCTGATCATCGCGCTTGACGCCGAGGTAGTCGAGGCCGAGCCGCGCAGCGAGCGCGGGGAGGGCGGTCACCGGCGCGGGCGCGTCGATCCAGCCGACCCGGGGGATCGCGTCGAGATCGTGGAGGGTGAGCGGGGCCTTGGGGAGGCATCCGGCGCCCGATCTGCTTACCGTGAACGCGCGGGGCGGGCGAGACCTTCGAGCGGAGCGAGGCCGTTTGCCCTGGGCGATCTGCGCGATGGGGGCATGCTCAGCGGTAGAGCAGGTGCTTGCTCCGCACGGACCGGAAATCGGCGAGCGCGGCGCGCCATGTCTCCTCGGCCTCGGCGGCGCTCTTCCCCTGCGCGATCGCCGCGAAGGCCGCGCGGTTGCCGAGCAAGGTCATGAGGCCGTCGATCTGCCACTCGGTCGGGTAGAGCCGGCGCAGCGCGGCCGCGATCGAGAGGCCGGTGCGCACGGGGTCGAAGCGGGCGCGATCGGTGAGCGCGAGCGCCACGCCGTGGCAGGGCTGCCCCGCGAACGTGCTGCTCGACGGCGTGAACGAAATCGCCTGGATCGCGAGCCCCGGGAGGTGCTCGGCGGCGAGCGCGGAGGCGAGCGCCGGGCCGTCGATGAAGGGCGCGCCCACCTGCTCGAAGGGCCGCGCGGTGCCGCGGCCGACGCTGAGTTCGTGAGCCTCGAGGCCGCGATCCCCGGGTAGAGCGTCACCTCGTCCGGCGTGCGCAGGTTGGGAGACGGGGGATGGAACGCGAGGCCGGTGCGCGCCCAGTCGTCGGCGCGCGACCAGCCTTCGAGGGGCACCACGGCGAGCGCGGCGCCGATCGATCGCTCGGCGTTGAAGAGGCGGGCGAGCTCGCCCAGGGTCATCCCGTGGCGCACGGGCAAGGGGTGATAGCCCGTGAACGAGCGGCGATCCGGATCGAGCAGCGGCCCCTCGACGCGCGTGCCGCCGAGCGGGTTCGGGCGATCGAGGACCATCAGCGCGATCTTCTTCGCGGCCGCGGTCTCCAGCAGGTAGCCGAGCGTGGTCTCGTACGTGTAGAAGCGCGCGCCGGCGTCCTGGAGGTCGACGACGAGCGCGTCGAGGCCCGCGAGCGACGCGTCGCTCGGCCGCTTCCGCTCGCCGTAGAGGCTGTAGATCGGCAGGCCGCTCGCCGGATCTCGCCCGTCGTCGAGCGGTCGATCTTGCTCGCTCCGCAGGCCGTGCTCGGGCGCGAAGAGCGCCGCCACCTTCACCCCGGGCGCCGCGAGCAGCCGATCCACGCTGCTCTTGCCGTCTCGATCGACGGCGGCCGCATGCGTGACGAGGCCGATCGTCCGGCCGGCGAGGCGGGCGAACCCCTCGCGCTCGAGCACGTCGAGGCCCGTGAGGACCCGCGCGTTTCGCGGCGCGGCGGAGGCCGGATCGAGGTGGGCCGCGAGGCTCGCCACCTCGCGGCGGAGGCGACGGGCGTCGCCTTTTCCATCGGGGTAGAGGCGGCTCGTCAGCACGATCACCGCGCTCCCGGTGGAGGGATCGATCCAGATGGACGTGCCGGTGAAGCCGGTGTGCCCGAAGCCGCTCCGGAAATCGCCGCGCTGGCCGGACATCGGCGAGTCGACGTCCCAGCCGAGGCCGCGGCTCCCTCCGCCGGGGAGCGGACGCGGGCGCGTCATCTGCCACCCGGTGACTCCGCCAGTACGCGCGCCTCGCCGAGCTTGCCGCCGCCGAGGAGCATCCGCGCGAAGCGACCGAGGTCGTCGGCGGTGGAGAAGAGGCCCGCATGCCCGGCCACGCCGCCGAGCCGCGCCGCGCGGGGATCGTGGACCTTGCCCGTGAGGGCCGAGCCCTCGCGCTCCTCGGTGGGCGCCGCCCGGGCCGCGAGGGCGGGGCCGGGACGATAAGCGGTGTCCTTCATCCCGAGAGGGCCGAAGAAATGGTCCTGCACGAATGCGTCGAGCGATTGCCCCGAGACCGCCTCCACCACCTTGCCGAGGAGGATATAGCCGAGGTCGCTGTACTCGAAGCGGCTGCCCGGCTCGGCGACGAGCGCGATCGAGGCGATCCGGTCGATGGCGTGATCGGGGCCCTTGTCGTAATCGATCAACGCATTGTCGGCGGGGAGGCCCGAGGTGTGGAGGAGGAGCTGTTCGAGGGTAATGGCCTCTTGGTCACCTCCCCGGAGCGAAGGCAGGTATTTCGAGACGCGGTCGCCGATATGGAGCTTGTGCTGCTCGGCGAGGAGCATGATTGAAGGGCCGGTGCAGATCGCTGGTGAGGGAGGCCAGATCGAAGACGGTGTCCACCGTCATGGGGGTGGCCGAGGGCTCCTTGCGGCGCAGACCATAGGCGCGGCGGTGGACCACCTCGCCCCTCTGAATCACGAGGATCACCGCGCCGGGGACCTCCTCGCGCAAAATGGCGCCCTCCGCGGCCTCGTCGAAGGTGTGAATCGCGACGCCGGGCCGGGCCGGGGCCGCGGCGCCGCGAGGCGAGGAGGGAGGCGGCGCCGGCGCCGGTGGGTCCGCTGGAGGCGTCGAGGGAGGCGCGGTCCGGGCGTCGGAGGCCTCGGGCGCGGGCGCCGACGAGGTCCCCTCCGGGCGAGGGGCGGCCGTGCACGCGCCGAGCGCGAGCAGGAGGCCAGACATCATCGCTCGCCCGGTCATGCTGGACCGGAAACGCCCCGCGCTCGCGGGGTATTCGCGCCGGGAGAGCGCCTCAGCGGCTCGACGCCGGGAGCGCCGGCGCGGCCTCGGGGGCCGGCGCGGAGCCTTCCTCGAAGTGCGGCGGGGCCGTGGAGGCAGGGAAGGTGAGCGTCGGCAAGGGCGGACGAGGCGGCATCGGCAGGGGCGCGCCGCTGCGGTAGGTCAGCCAGAACGAGACGCTGAAGCCCAGCAGGCCGAGCGGGATGAAGATCGCATAGTAGATCCGCGGCATGCGCGGTCGAAGACCGAGGCTGATCGGCTGCGAGGGCGGGGGGGCCGGCTCCATCGGAGCGCACGATAACACGTTACACGCGAGCGCGGCTCACGCTTGCGCGGGCGAGGGCAGCGGCCGAGCACCTGTTCAGCCTCCAGGAGAAGGGCATGTAGGCAAATCTGCGAGAAGCTGCGATAGGTCAGAATGCGATCTTTGTTGATGTATCGTTTCAAGAGCGACCTGCTCCGCAAGAAGGTGACAGCGTGAAGGAAAGTACCTTCCACGGGTCGGCAAGATGCCGTAATTTGCTAGGTCCGGAGCTTCGCCCTTTCGATGTCCAAGAACTCTGCGTCCCAGCTCGAGAGCGCGCGGCTGCTGGCCGATCGCTACCAGCTGGAGCAGGAGATCGGCCGAGGGGGGATGGGGGTGATCTTCCGGGCGATCGACACGCTGATGGAGCGGCCGGTGGCGGTGAAGCTGCTCCTGGCCACGCCCGGCGGCGGAGAGCACCCGGCCACGCAGCGCTTCCTCTACGAGGCGAAGAACGCGGCGCGCATCCAGCACGAGCACGTGATCCAGGTCTTCGACGTCGGGCGCTCGAGCGCGGGCGAGCCCTTCTTCGTGATGGAGCTCATCGACGGCCTCTCGCTCGCGTCGCTCGTGAAGGCCGAGGGCCGCGTGCCGGCGGCGAGGGTGGTGCACATCGGGGTGCAGGTCTGCGACGCGCTCCACGCGGCCCACAAGGCGGGCATCGTGCACCGCGATCTCAAGCTCGGGAACGTGCTGCTCATCGAGCGCGAGGGGCAGGGCGACTTCGTGAAGCTCATCGACTTCGGCATCTCCCGCGCGGCCGATCGCGCCCGCGCGCTCACGAGCGCCGGCGAGACGCTGGGGACCATCGGGTACATGGCGCCCGAGCAGATCCTCCACGAGCCGGTGGACGCCCGCACCGACATCTACGCGCTCGGCGGGGTGCTCTACCGGCTGCTCACGGGGCAGGGCCTCTTCCGCGACAGCAACGCCGCCACGATGGCGCGCGATCACCTGACGACGGTGCCGGTCGCGCCTCACCTGCGGGCGCCGGACGCCGGCATCCCCGAGCCGCTGAGCGCGGTGGTGATGCGCTGCCTGGAGAAGCGCCCGAAGGACCGGTTCCCCTCGGCGCGGCACGTGGCGCATGCGCTGCGCGTCGCGATCGATCCGGACGCCGCGGACGAAGCTCCGCCGTCGTCGCGCACGCTGCCGCAGCCGTACAACGCCACGTTTTACTCGATCACGCCGGGGCCGGCCTCTTCCTCCGAGGCGCTGGACGCCGGACCGATGTCGGCGCGATCGATCGACGCCCGGGGGGACGCCGCGGACGAGACCGCCGCCTTCGGCACCTCCCCGTCGGCGCCGGCGGAGCCGGACGATCCCACCCTCGCCGACGACCCGGTGCTCGACGATCGAGCCGCGCCGCCTCCCGATGCTCGGGTCGGAGAAGAGGCCACGCTCGACGGGCCGCCGCCCTCGGAGAGCGGGGCGCGGCGGACGCCCGAGCTCATCCTCGCGCAGCGGCAGCAGCGCGCGGCCCAGGAAGCGTCTCCGCCGAGCCGGCGCGCGCCGCCCTCCACGCCCTCGTCCGGTCGCGCGCCGCTGCCGGTGCCGAGCGAGCCGCCGCCGCCCTCGTCGCGCGGGGCGCGTGTAGCGCAGCCGCCGCCCGCGCCGGCCCAGGCCGCGCCCCGCAGCCTGCGCCCCGGCCGCATCGGCAAGGAAGCGCCGGTGCCGGTGCGGGCCGAGCCGGTGTCCGCGCGCGCGACCGCCGCCGGGCCGCGCGCACGCGAGGGCAGCGGTCGCGGGGAGCTCGTCGAGCCGCCCTCCGGGACGCGGCTCTCCCCGACGCCGGCCCGTCGATCCGGCCCGGACTTCGAGCTGGCCGACGCGCCTCGGTCGGCCCACCCGATGACGTCGACCATGGGTGGACGACGTTGCGTGGCGTGCAACACCCTGAACGAACGGAACGCGCCGATCTGCTGGAGCTGCAAGGCGCGCTTCGATCCGGCATCGCAGGGCGATCTGAAGGAGAAGGTCGCCGCGATCGCCTCCTCCGGTCCTTCCCCTGCGACGCGGAGCTCGCGCCCCTCGGCGACGCCGCTCGGGGCCGCCGGGGTCCTCTTCCGCTGGGCCCCGACCTGGGTGTGGACGGTCCTGACCTTGCTCGCCACCGCCGCGCTCGTGGTCGGCGAGGCGCTCTTCGAGCGCCACGGGCCGGTCTTCTCCGGGGTGATCGGCCTCCTGATCGTGATCGGCGTGTGCGGGATGGTGGCGACCCGCCCCGTGCGGTGAGCGCGCTCTAAGGCTTCGAAAACAGCGGATCGAGCGCGCCCTGGAGCAGGCGGTGGTAGCGGGGGCGCGAGGCGGCGTAGGCCCGGTGCGCGACCTCGCGGCCCCAGTCGCTCCCGAGCAGCTCGTTGTAGAGCGGCCGGACGAACTTGCCGCGCCCGCTCTCGCCGAGGAAGCGCTCGATCGCGGGCAAAACCGGCGTGTGGCGGCTCCTCGCGGCGGCGCGGAGGAAGGCGAAGCGCACCTCGTGGTTGCCGCTCTCGGCGAGGCCGAAGACATCGTCGAGCGCGGCGAGCTGCTCGCTCGTGGCCTTGCCGAGCAGGGTGCCGAGGAAGTGCCGCCACTCCTGCGCGCACCACGCCCCCGCGCCGAGCGAGACGGCGGGCGCGCCCGCGAGGAAATCGGCGGCTCGTGCGTCGACCTCGGCGAGCGCGCGCGAGGGCGCGGGCGCGGCCTCGGGGAGCAGCCCGGGGGCGCGCAGCCAGCGATCGAGATCGAGCGGCGCGGGGCCGCCCCCGAAGAGGTGCTCGCCGAGGTCCTGCTCCAGATCGGCGGTGGTCACCGACTGGAACGCGTGGCGATCGAACCAGCCGCGCAGCCACGCGTCGAAGCGCGGCCGGCCCACGGCCTTCTCCAGCGCGGCGAGGAAGCTCATCCCCTTCAGGTACGGGACGACCGTGACGCCGACCACGGGATCGCGGCCCTTCATCTCGTAGCAGAGGCGCGTGTCGGGCGAGGTCGGCCCGAGCCGCTCGATCTCGGCGGAGAGCTCGCGCCACCCGTAGGTCTCGAGCATCCCGACCCGCTCCTTGCCCCACAACAGCTCGTTCATGCGCAGCTCGACGTAGACGGTGAAGCCCTCGTTGAGCCAGAAATCGTCCCAGTTGGCGTTCACCACCAGGTTGCCCGCCCACGCATGCGCGAGCTCGTGCGCGACCACCGTGGTGAGCGAGCGATCGCCGGCGAGCAGCCCCGCCGAGGTGAAGGTGAGCCGCGGGTTCTCCATGCCCCCGTAAGGGAACGACGGCGGCATCACGAGGACGTCGAAGCGGCCCCAGCGGTAGGGCCCGAGCAGGCCCTCGGCCACGTCGATCATCCTTTCGATCTCGGCAAATTCATGCGCGGCTCGATCGAGCAGCGAGGGCTCGGCGAAGACGCCGGTGCGCGGCCCCGTCGCGCGGAAGCCGAGGTCGCCCACGGCGAGCGCGATCAGGTACGGCGGCAGGGGCTCGCGCATGCGGAAGGAGAAGGTCTTGCCGGCGCCGCCGGGGGCGTCCGTGACGCCGAGGTGCTCGGCGCTCATCAGCGCGACGAGCGGCGAAGGCACCGTGATGCGCGCCGCGTACGTCTGCCGGATCGCCGGGCTGTCCTGGGTCGGGATGTAGCTGCGCGTCTGGAGCGCGTGGCCCTGGGTGAAGAGGAACGGGTGCTCGCCGCCGGCCGTCTGCGCGGGAGAGAGCCAGTCGAGGGCGGGGGCGTCGGGGCCGGTGGTGTAGCGGATCACGATCCGCCGCGCGCCGCCCGAGAGGTCGACGGTGAGCGAGGTGCCGAGCAGCGGGTCGCGCTCGCCGAGGCGGTGGGGCAGGGGCGCGCCCTCGGCGTCGGTGACGGCGTACAGCTCCAGATCGCGCGTGTCGAGCACGACCTCATGCGCGCCGGGGGCGAGCGTCACGTCGAGCGCGACTTGCCCCGCGATGCGCTTTTTGTCGAAGTCGACCGCGAGGTCGAGGTCGAGGTGCGTGACCCGGGCCTCGTCGGGGCACGCGTACGAGTGCGGATCGCGGCTCATCCGATCTCCACGCGGATCGTCGAGATGATGTGCTTGAGCGCGTCCTCGACGACGCGCGTCTCGGGGTGGCGGACGAGGATGTAGCCCTCGCCCTCGTAGGACGAGCTCTTCTCCTGCCCGCGCTCGGGGATGCGCGCGTCGCACACCATGTGGCCGAGATCGCGGCCGATCACGTCGACGCCGTGCACGGCCTGCACCCGCCCCTTGCCCTGACCGCGGAGGAAGGCCGCGCCGCATGCGTACTTGCGCGGCGGGAAGGGATCGAAGGTGCCGAAGATCATCAGCTTCGCCCAGACCGCGACGGCGTCGACGTCATGGGCGCGGGAGAGCATCGTGCAGATCTGCGCGCCCGGCGGGCGGGCGGCGACCTCGGAGACGGTGAGGCTCCCGTCCTTGCGGCGGAACCACTCCAGGTGGCACATGCCGGTGCGCAGGCCGAGCGTCTCGAGCACGCGCGGCCCGGTCGTTCGGATGTCGTCGAGCGCGGGGTCGTCGATCTCGCGGGGGAGCACCACCACCCACTGGATCCAGGGGTTTTGCATCGCCTCGAGCGGCGTCGGGTGGTAGCGGGTCACCGAGGTGAAGCGCACGTTGCCCTCCTGGAGGAAGGCCTCGAAGGAGCACTCCTGCCCGGTGACGAACTCCTCGAGGAGCACCGGCGAGCCCTGCCCGAGGCCCGCGCCGTGGAGCGCCTCGTCGAGCGATGCGCCGTCCCCCGCTCGGTAGGTCGCCTGCGAGGCCGCGCCCGCAGGTGGTTTGACCACCAACGGATAACCGACCTCCGCCGCGAAGGCGTGGGCCTCGGCGGTGCCGTCGACGAGGCGGTGGCGCGCGACCGGGATGCCCGCCGCGCGCAGGGCGTCCTTCATCAGGTTCTTGTCGCGGAAGAGCGTCGCGGCCTTGACGCTGAGGCCTTCGAGGCCGAGCCGCTCGCGGGCCTCGGCGAGGGGGACCTGGATCTGCTCGATCGCGCCGAGGATGCGGTGGAGCGGGCCGAGCTCGGCCTCGATTTGCCGGGCGGCGCGGACGATGGTGTCGGGGTCGAGCGCGTCGGCGACCCGCACATGGGCGCGGATCACGGCGCGCACCTCGGGCGGGAGGAATTCGATCGGATCCTGGCTGACGAGGCCGAGGGCGACGCCGGGCAGCGAGCCCGTGGTCTGGAGGAAGCGCTTGGCGTTTTCCGAGAAGAAGGGGGCGACGAAGACGACGGCGGGCATGGGGCCCCATACCACGGGCGCCGCGGGGGCATGAACCGCCGGAGCCGGGGGACAGCGCGTTCAGCGCCGCTTCTTGAACGAGGCCGTCTGCTCGACGGCGAGGCTCCACTCGCCGATGGCCGCGCGGAGCTCGACCAGCGCCTGATCGCGCGCGGCGAGCTCGAGCTGGGTGCTCGGCTCGCTCTTGAGCAGGTAGTCGAGCCGGGAGGTGGCCTCGCGCAGGCGGCGGATCCCGGTCAGCGCGAAGTCCTCGACGAGGTGGGTGACGACGGCCGGGCACCGCGCGCCGAGGGCGTCGAAGACCTCCCGCCGGAGCTCCATCACGGTGGAGATCATCGAGGTGCTCGCGGAGACGGAGCGCGGCCCGCCGTCGACCAGGGCCACCTGCCCGAGCATCATCCCGGGGCCCACCGTCTCGGGGAGCACGCTGTGCGTCTCGTCGGTGCGCTGCACCTCGACCTCGCCCTTGAGCAGGAGGAAGCAGGAGTCGCCCGGCGCGCCGCGGACGAAGAGCTGCGCCCCCGCCGGCAAGCGCACCCCGGGCGCGAGCGAGAGGAGCTCGGCGAGCTCGTGATCGGGGCACTCGGCGAGGCACGGGATCACCCGCACATCCTCGGGCTTGAGCGCGATCGGCTGGCCGGCCGGCACCGAGGGCACCGGGGGAGGCGCGTCGGTCTGCCTGAGCTCGGGCGACCAGATGGCCTGCACGAGCGGGCTCGCGAAGGGCAGGAGCGCCCGGCCGAGCTCGATCACCGAGGGGAAGCGCGCGTCGCGCTCGACCGCCATCGCCCGCATCACCACCGCGTCGAAGGCCGCGGGGAGCCCCGGCCGCAGCGCCGAGGGCGGCGGCGCGCCCCCCTTGGCGATCGCCTCCATTTGCCCGCTGAGCGAGCCTGGATCCGGGTAGGGCAGCCTGCCGGTCGCGCACTCGTAGAGGATGACCCCGAGCGCATACTGATCGGCGCGCGCGTCGATGTCGTCCATGCCGCCGGTGACGACCTCGGGCGAGAGGTAGGGCGGCGTGCCGAGCACCTCGCCCGCCTCGGTGAGCGCGGCGATCGAGCTGTCCCGCATCTTGGAGATGCCGAAGTCGAGCAGCACCGGGTGCTCGCCGCGCGGCGGGCGGCGGGCGAGGAAGATGTTGTCGGGCTTGAGATCGCGGTGGAGGATGTCGCGGTCGTGGGCCATCGCCACGGCGGAGATCACCGGCAGGAGGATGTCGGCGACGCGCTCGAGCGGGATCGCGACCCCGCGATCGATCAGCGTCGAGAGCTCCTCCCCTTCGAGCAGATCCATCGCCATGAACGGGATGTCGTGCTCCACGCCGATGTCGGAGATGCCCACCACGTGCGGGTGCTGGATCCGCGCGGCGGTGCGGGCTTCGCGCACGAAGCGCTGCACGATGTCGTGCCGCAGCGAGAGCCAGAGGTGGAGCATCTTGAGCGCCACCCGCTTGTCGAGGTCGATGTGCTTGGCCTCGTAGACCGTCGCCATCCCGCCCTGGCCGAGCCGCTTGACGATCTCGTAGCGGCCGAATCGGCTCCCCGGGCCGAGCTTGTCGGGGTTCTCGCGGCGAGGTGGGTTGCTCATCGGTGGAGCTCGTGATCGATGCGGTCTTGCAGGCGGCGGAGGCGGCGGGCCACGCTGGCCGCGGCCGCGAGGAGCAAGGCCTGCGCGGCGCCGGGGACGTTGTTGCGCAGCACCTCCATCGAGTCGCGATCGAGCTCGTAGACGACCGCGTCGGTCACGCAGGTCACGGTGGCCGCGCGGGGGGTCGGATCGAGGAAGGCCATCTCGCCCGCGAGCTCGCCCGGCCCCATCCGGGCGTAGGCCTTGAGCTTGCCGCTGGCCGTCCTGCCCGTCGCCATCAGCGTGCCCTCGCCGATGAGGATGAGGGAGTTGCCCGGGTCACCCTCCTCGAAGAGGGTGGCGCCGGCGGGATATTGCCGGGCGCGGAAGCAGGGGATGAGCGCCTGCCCGTCCGCGTCCGAGAGGGAGCGGAAGGTCGGGGAGCGGCGGAGGCTCTCAAGGTCGAGGCGGGCTCTGGCCATGCGCGCGGATCATCGCACGCTTTTTCCTCGTCCGGCGAGCCGCAAGGAGCGCGACGGCGAGGAGGGCGCCCGTGCCCTCGGCCGAGGAGAGGGCCGAGCGCCCGCCGATCCGGTTTTGACAGGAATCGCAGCCGCCCGGCTCGGGGGGCTGCATCGCGCTGCCTCCCGCGCCGGCGCCGCCGGTTCCATCCCCGCCTCCCGCGCCGCCGAGGGTGTACGGCACGGGTGGGCGGGCGAAGGGGGAGACGTTCTTGTCGGCGCCGCCGAGCTCCGAGGCCCGGGAGAGCCAGTACGCGGCCAGGAAATCGCCGCCCGGGTCCATCAGCGTGCTGGCGTTGCCGTTCGGCTGGTGCGGATCGCTGCGCCAGTGGAAGTCGGAGTCGGGGCGGATGCTCATGGGCAAGATGTCCTTGGCGACCGGTCCCCCGCCGTGCCCCGGCGTGGACAGGATCTCGATCGTCGTCACCCCGTCGATGGCCAGGCACTTCTTCGCGGCGAGCTCGGCTTCATCGCAGTTGACGCGATCCCGCTCGAAGGCCGGGGGGGCCGGGAAACCGCCGAGGTTCTCGGTGATCCTCGCGCGGAGGCCGGCGGCCGGCGCGCCCTCGTACGCGCCGTAAATCGCGTCGAACCACGCCTGCTTGACATGAGAGGCGTCGCGCTCGCTCCCGGCGTCCCAGAACTGCTTCTCCAGCGCAACGAGGAATTGCTGCCGGACGTACGGGTCTGTCTCGAAGCGTCCGAGCAAGGCGAGCGAGATGGCCAGCATGTTGACGTTCGAGTAGTTGGTGGCCGCGCCGACGTAGATGAACCCCGGGCTCTCCGCGGCGAGGCGCGGATAATCGCGCTTGCCGACCAGATCCTCGTAATAATATTTGCCGATCTCCGGGTCGCCGCTCACATGGTACGCAGCCCGCACGATCCCGAGCGCCATCACCGCGTTGAAGCCGTTGCGCAGGGTGCTGTCCTCCGGGAGGACCGCGTCGGGCACGACCTGCCGGGCGTTGAGGTCGTGAAAGCTCGTCAATCGACCGTCGCCGTCGCGGATGCAGAGGTCGATATCGAGCTCCGGCGCGACCTTCATCAAGGTCCTGGCGAAGGCGGCGAGATCGGCGGCGAGGGCCGCGCTCACGTCGCTCGGCGCCTCGGGGTCGTCGTGCAGCGCGTCCCAGAGCCAGGCCGCGGCGAGCGCGTACCCGGAGACCTGATCCTTGCTCGTGTCATCCATCCAGATCCACCCGTCGAACCCGCTCGCCACCGGCGCGCGCCACACCCCGCTCTTGGGCTCCGGGAGGGGTTTGCCGGCACCATCCTCGAGCGGCGTCAGCGCGGGCGTCATCCCCGGGAAGGGAGGATCGGTGGGAGCCCACGGGCTCACCCGGCGGACCCCGCGCGCCACGACGCCCGGGCCGCCGATCGCCCCGTACACATGCCAGGCCCGGGCCGCCCGCACCGCCGCGGCGCGCGCCTTGGCGATCTCGGCGGACGGCGCGCCCTGGGCCCGAAGGGTGATGAGGCGCGCCGCCACGCCCACCGACGCGATGCCGGCGAAATTCCCCTCGTCGCCATGCTCGCCGAACTCGGCCACGACCTCGTAGGGGTGCTTTCCGGAGACCTGCTGGAAGTCGTCCGTCGCCGCCTGCGCGAAGAAGCCTTGGACCGTGGCGACCTCGTCCGGCTTGACGATGGTGTCGAGGGAGAGCCCGTTCTCCAGGGTCGCGAACACGTCTTGCTGGCGCTGGTAGGCGCTCGCCAGGCCGAGCAACGCCGGGTCGTGCCCCGGGGCACCGGGGCCCGGGAGGATGGGCTCGGCGAGGGCGCCGCTCGTGGCGAAGAGGATCGATGAGAGGACGGCGAGGCGGGAAAAGCGCATCCCCGGAGCCTACCACGAGGCGGCGAGCCCCCTCACTTCCAGTACAGCGTGGCGCGCCCGATCGCGGTGAAAGGCCAGCCCGGCGAGTAATGGATACCGGTGACCGCCGCGGGCTCGTAGCGGAGGCGGGTCGTGGTGGCGAATTGCACCTCGCGCCAGGTGGCGTTGAAGAGGTTCTGGATGTCGGCGCCGAGCTCGATGTTCTTCCAGCGGAGAGCCGCGTTGGCGTCCACCACGGTGAAGCCCTCGGCGGTGAGCGAGCCATCCTCGTTGGCCGGGCGGGGGCCGAGCGATTTGACGCGCACCGAGGCCGAGGGAAGGAAGGGGCCAATCTCCTTGCGCACGCCGACGCCCGCGGTGATGGTGCGCGTCGGGGCGAGCGCCACGGAGTTCCCGTTGCCCGCGTTCGCGCGGTACGAGGCGTGGTTGAAGGTCGCGTCGACATCGGCGAAGAGCCAGTTGCCGAGCCGGAGGCGCCCGCCGATCTCCAGGCCGTAACGCCGCGTCTGCCCCGAGGCCTCGGTGGTCCCGGCGTCGCCGCTCCACACGAGCTCCGACTGGAGGTCGAGCAGATAGGCCGCCGCGGTGAAGGAGAGCGGTGGAATCGGCGTCACCCGCGCGCCGATCTCGTACCCGGTTGCAGGGGTCATGAGCGTCGCCGCGCCCTTGCGCAGCACGGCGCCGCGCGCATCGTTCGAGTGGAAGCCCCGCCCGTAATCGGCGAAGAGATCGAGCTGGGGAATGGGCGAGACGATGGCCATGGCCTTGGGCAAGAGCTGTGTCGCGCCCTGGGTACCGCTCTGATCGCCCCCGGTGAGGACATCGCGGCGGTCCTCGACGTTCACGTCGATCCGCTCGGCCCGGGCGCCGAGCACGAAGCGCAGGTACCTTCGGATCCGGGCGTTTTCTTCCACATAAACACCGATCTGGCTCTCGCTGATCCCCGCCTTGACCCTCGTTTCGAGCCGCTCGCGCGCCACGTCGTGATAGAGCGCGTTATCGATCGAGTCCACGCGCGCCTGGGCGCCGAAGGTGGTGGTGAACTGCCCGCCGAGCAGGTGATCGTGCCTGCGATAGCGGATGTCGGCCCCGCCCAGGGTCCGGTCGTCGGTCTGCTCGATCTGATCTCCGTTCTTCGGGTCCTCGGCGAAGAAGGTGAAGTTCGAGTAGAGCGAGAAGCGATAACGGACGAGATAGGCCATGACCGAGAGGTCGGCGTCGTGGAAGGCGGTCGTGTACGTGAGCGCGCCCATGTGCCGCTGGGTCGAGCCGCCCTCGGTCGGGTCGACGCTGCCGAACCGGTCGATGCAAGGCTCGCCGAAGGACGCCGGCCCCGGATTCTGCGGCTCTCCCTCGCCGCACACCGCCCGGGCCGGGATCTGCCCCGAGCCGTTCCAGGTGGAGCCATAGGACATGAGGGTGAGCTGCACCTTGCTCGTCCGCCCGAAATCGTGGCTCGCCTTGGCGTAGACGTTGAAGCGCTTGAGATCCTCCGGGTTCTTGAAGGGACCGTCGTCCTTGTAAAGCTCCGCGGCGATCACGGCGCGGGCGTCGTCGCCGAGGTCCGGAGACTCGATGACGAGGCCGCGCATGACGCCGTACTGGCCGATGCTGTACTCGGCCAGGCTCTCCTCGAATTTCTCGGCGAGGTGCAGGTCGACGGCGCCGGCGGTCGCGAAATCGCCGAGGTTACTGTAATAAGGCCCCTTGTATCCATCGAGCGAGGTGACGAGCTCGGGGATGAGAAAGTGCATGTCGGTGAAGCCCTGGCCGTGGCCGTGGCTCACCATGTTGACCGGGACACCATCGGTGAAGAAGGCCACGTCCGTCCCGTGGTCGGCGTCGAAGCCGCGGAGGAAGTACTGGTTGGCCTTGCCGCCGCCCGCGTGCTGCACGGCGAAGAGGCCCGGCACCGCCTCGACGATGTCCCCGGGGCGGAGGCGAGGCCGCAGCTCGAGCTCGCGTCGGCCGACCACGGTCCGAGAAGCGGCCTCGCTCCCCGGCTTCTCGGCCTGGATCGTCACCTCGACCACATCGTCGTGCTCGTGCGCGGCCTTGCTGGCGCGCGCGGCCTCTTCCTTCTGGCGCTCGGCCTCCTCGGCGGCCTCTTCCTCGGGGGTGTGGGCGAGGGCCGGGCGGGTCGCCGCGAAGGCGAGCAAGCTGAAGGCAAGGGCGAGGCGTCGGCGCATACGGCGTCTGGGGGCGGGTTCGTAACACGAAGCTAGGCGAGCGTGCTACGGGCGTCCCCTGCCGGCGGTTCCATCGTTCACGCCGGTACAGGGATCGCGCGCCCGTGCCCCTACGGTCGAGCGCCCGGCCCGGATGCAGCGTCGCCGATCGCTGGTCGTCCGAGGCCCAGCTCGTCGAGTCGACGGTGGCGGCGCGCTCAGGTCTGGACGATGACCGCCTCGACGCCGCGCACCTCGAGCAGGTGGGCGATGTCGTGGGGATCGCTCGTCAAGACACGATCGCCGTCGTCGAGCAGGAGCGCGACATGGGCGTCGACGATGTCATCCGTGCGAGCGAGGTCCTGGAGCTCGCCGGCGCGCCTACCATCGGTCGGCCCCAGCGCGAGGACGCCTATGCCCGCAAGGACCTTGGCGAGCCGCGCCTGGCGCGCCCCGTGGCGCCACACCTGCGCGACGACGGCCGCGCTGGTCCACACGGGGATGCCCTGTTCCTGCAGCACACGCAGCATCGCTCCGACGCGGCGATCGTGCTTGTCGATCGCGACGAGGGCGCCGGCGTCGAGGACGACCTTCATGCTCGCCTGGACCTCCGCCGCCGACCAAGCCCGAGAGAGCGCGCGGCCGCGCCGAGCTCCGCCTCGTCGAACGGGCCGCCCTCGGCTTCCCATGCGTCGAGCGCTTCGCCGAGCAGCTCGTTGCGGACGCGGTCAGCCGCGGCCTCGGCGATCCACGCGGACACGCTCAGCTTTGCACGCTTCGCCGCCTTGCGTATGGCCGCGCCGAGGCGGGGCTCCATGGTCACGGAGAGGCGATCGACGTTCATGCACACGAGCGTAATGCATACGGTCGTATGTGTCGAGGCGGAGCCCCGCCCCAGGAGCGGCACCCGGCGGCGAGCGCGGGAGCGCCCCCCGTTGGTCGGAGAGCGGGCAGCGAGGGCCGCGGCGCTCGCGGGCATGGTCGCCCTGCCACGCCGTTTCACTCCCGCTGGTGCCGGAGGTGGACATCCACGACGTCCCCGCGTCGCAGGCCGAGCTCGGCGTCACGGTAGACGAAGCGAGCGCGCTCGACCTCGCAGTTTCCGCGGGCATCGCAGCGGGGGATGCTCGAAAATGCCAGATCGATCGCGGCGACCCCCGCGGCCCCGAGCGGCGTGAGCTCGCCCGGCGACGAGACGCGATCGCGGTCCCGATCGCTCCACACGAGCAAATCGCACCAGGCTGCGTCCGCGGGGGTGATCCACCCGTCGCCGTTCGAGTCGAGCTCGCGCAGCGCGACGAAGCCGTTCTCGGCCCGGCCGCCGACCGCGAGCGGCGAGCTCGACCCGAACAGCTCCGTGGCGTCGTCGATCGCGCCATTGCCGTTCCGATCGATCGCGAGCCATGGAGTCTCGGCCCCCGGCCAGTCGGTCTGGACGCTCATCGCGATCCCGAAATCGAAGGCTCGATCGCTCGCCTCGAAGCGGACGTTCGCCCCGTCGAAGGAGAGCACGAGCGGCGTATTGCACGCTTGCGGGCCCACGCAGTCCTCGAAGCACGAGCTGATCTTGCTGTCGAAGCACTGCCAGTACCCCTCCGACGCGAGCTCCGAGAAGAACGATTGCAGCTCCTCGCAGCTCGCATCCGCGAGGCACTCGCTGGCGCAGCGGGAGTCCTCGTCGCTCCTGCACTCGTCCAGGGATTGCCTGCTGGGCATCTCTCCGAAGCCGCACACGTGCAGCTCCTCCGCGGCGTCGTAGCAGGGGTCTTCACGAGATCCCTTGCACCCGACGAGCGCCGCCGCGACGACCAGCCCAAGAAAGAATCTCCGGGACGACATGGCTCCATCCTCCGCGCGAAGGCTTCGAAGAGCGCGTCCTATCAAGAACGCGTCCATTGGAAGCCGCGCGGCCGCGGCCGCGGATCCGGCGCAGCGGTCGCCAGCGCGCAGGGCGGCGGCGTGCCTTCTGCGCACACTGTGCCCGAATCATCGTGCCTCATGGCAACAGGCCGAGGGTGGCCGTCTGGACAATGACCGCATACAGGCGCACGCACGCGCGCTGCAAGGCCCCTACGCCGGGCAGGCCGTCGCCGACGGTCGCGCTCGGTGTCAGGGCAGAGGCAGGCGGTGGAGGGTGGTGGGCGTGAGCGAGTCGGCGACGCATGCAGCCGGGGCAAACGCCGCGATCGGCACGAGCGCCCGGCTTCGCCGTAGAGAAGCGAGCGTTGTTGGCCAACGCAGGACCGGGTAGTCTGGAAGCCTGCGGCCCCCGAGGGCCGGGTCGATTCGCTCCTCGCGATCCAGCCGTGGGAGCTCGTCGCGGTGTTCTCCCACCGAGCAGAGGTGCCCGTGAAACGTCTTGCCTTGTTCGTCGCCGTCCTCGCGCTCTCCGGTGTCCTCGCCGCCGCGTGCGGCTCCAGCCCTCCGGTGAACCCACTCACCAGCAGCAGCAGCGGGCAGCCTGGTGGGACGGGGGTCACCTCCGGGAGCGGCGCGGGGGGCGCGGGCGGCGACGCCAGCTCGTCGAGCACGACCGGGGGCGGCTGCAAGCCCGGCGGCAGCGCGTGCCAGACCTTCGACGAGTGCTGCAGCGGCGAGTGCGCCAAGCAGGTTTGCGCCGCGTGCGGCGGCGAGGGCAAGAGCTGCACCCCCGACGGATGCTGCGCGTCGCTCACCTGTTACAACGAGACGTGCAGCAAGTGCGACGACGACGGGGCCCCGTGCACGCTCGCCGGACAGTGCTGCTCGAACATCTGCAAGCAAGGGGTCTGCGCCCATTGTCAGGGCGTGTTCGAGCCTTGCGCCGGCAATGCGCAGTGCTGCGACGGGGACAAATGCATGAACGGCAAGTGCTGCAAGGCGGCGCCCACCGCCTGCGCGTCGAACGGGGAGTGTTGCTCCGGCAACTGCGTGAACGGGGCGTGCAGTGATCAACCGCCGTGCAAGCCCCTCGGCGCGAGCTGCGGCTCGACCCAGGACTGCTGCGATCTCCAGCCTTGCCTCAACGGAAAATGCAGCGAGGTCCCCGGGTGCCAGGATCTCGGCCAGAGCTGCAGCGCGAACATGAAGTGCTGCAACGCCCTCCCTTGCTACCAGGGCACGTGCCAGCAGTGCCAGCTCACCGGCAAGGCATGCAACAGCAGCGCGGACTGCTGCGGGGGCAAGCTCTGCTCCGACAGTGTCTGCTGGGATTGCCCGGACGGCGGCCCCACCTGCGAGCAGTTGCTCCAAGGCAACGCCGATCCTGCGGCGCTCTGCGGCCCCGCGAAGCAGGCCCTGGACGCGCTCAAGACCTGCCTCTGCCAGATGAGCTGCATCGCCGAGTGCGCCGACAACTTCTGCCAGGCGCCGGGCCAAGGTTTCAGCTCCGACTGCATCAACTGCATCTTCTCGACGCCCTGCTTCAACCAGTACGACAACTGCTCTGCGCACTGAAGGTCCGTGAACGAGGACGGCAGCGCTCATCGCAGCGGGCGCACCGCAGGCAGACCGCGCCGGCTCTTCTCTTCAAGAGGAGCTCTTCGGTGAGACGGGGGCCGGCATCACCACCCGCGCGCTCCCGCTGTAGACCGCCGCGTCGAGCAGGTGCTCCTCCGCGCAGAGCTGGAGCTCCGGCGCGCCCCGGTCGAGCGCGACGAAGCCTCCCGGGTCGGTGAAACCGCAGGCGGCGGCGCCCTCGATCGAGCCGATGTGCCAGAGCTCCTCCGCGGGCGTGCGCTCCTCGTGCGTGACGAGCGCGACGCGCTTGCCCGTGCGCAGACGCTCGTCGAGATCGATGGCGCGCAGGTCTTCGAGGGGTGGGTGATCACGTGGCTGTCGATCCCCGGCACAGGCGCACGCCCGCGCGCTGCAAGGCGCCCACGTCGGGCAGGCCGTCGCCGAGGTCGCGCTCGGTGGTGGGGCAGAGGCATGCGAAGGATCTCGTCTGGCCGAGCAAGGCCGGCTCGTGCGGGGCGAGGTGCGTCGCGTGCACGGCCACGAAGCGGGGCGAGAGCAGGCCCTTGTCGGCGCAGAGCTCCACGGGGCGCTTGCCGGTCTCGCCGAGGCAGGTCTCGATCTCTCCCGGCTGCTCGGCCACGTGCATGTGCACGGGCAGCGCATGCGCTTCAGCATAAGCAGCGATCTCCGGGAGCCAGTCCGGGGGCACGGCGCGCACGCTGTGGGGCGCGACGCCGATGCGCACGGAAGGATCGCCGGCGTAGCGGGAGCGCAGGGTGTCGATGTCGCAGAGGGCGCGATCGAGGCTTGGATCGGAGAAGCGCTGTTGTGCGCCCTCGGGCGGGCGGCCGGGGCCGGCGCGGTGGTAGATGACCCGCAGGAGGGCGATGCGCAGGCCGGCGTCCCTGGCGGCGCTGATCACCGCGTCGGCGAGCAGACAGCGATCGTCGTAAGGCTGTCCGCCGGGCTGGTGGTGGACATAGTGGAACTCACCCACGGTGCGCACGCCGGCCTGGTAGAGTTCGCGATAGGCCACCAGGGAGATGTGATGAATCGTGGCCGGCGTGAGCGAGTCGGCGAGGCGGTACATGGCTGTTCGCCAGGACCAGAAATCATCGGTGCCCGCCGGGCCGGGGCGCTGGGTGTCGCCGCGCAAGGCCCGTTGAAAGGCGTGGGAGTGGGCGGTGGCGAGGGCGGGGAGGAGGAGCGGAGCGAGGGTCACTTCTTTCCCCAGTCGCTCTGCGGCCTGCCGGGCGGTGTCACGTCGGGCATCACGTGGTAGGTGGCGCGGGCCAGGTCGGGCAGGGGGGCGCAGGCTTGCTCGCCCAGGTTGTGGTGCTCCTCCGGGTCTTCGAGCACGTTGAAGCAGTGGTATTCGCCGTCCCACTCCCGGGCCTCGAGCTTCATCGGACCTTGCATGAAGCCCCAGTTGCGGAAGGAGCACTCCCAGAGCCAGGTGCAGTTGGTGATCGGCACGGGCTCCAGGGTGCGCTCTCGCCGGGTGAGCGGGTGGCCCATCATCCGTGCGCGGAAGGGGGTGAGGGCCGGGTCGTCCCAGAGACCCATCAGGTCGAGGAAGGTGGGGCCGAGGTCGATGTGCCAGACGAGCTCGTCCTTGGCGGCCTTGATGTTGGCCTCTTCCTCCGGGGAGAGCGTGCCGGGGGGCGCGTCGATCCACCCCGGCACGTGGATCTCTTCATCGTAGATCGAGCTCGTGTGGCCGAGCTGCCAGTGCTCGCGGAACGACTCGCCGTGATCGGAGGTGTAGAGCATCACCGTGCGCTTGCCGCTCTCGGTGCTCCGGATATGGTGGATGAGCCTCCCCACGGCCATGTCGGAGAAGTAGACCACGTCCTTGTAGTAGTTCTTGAACTCCTCGTTCTTCTCGGCCGATTTATCCATGTCGGCCGGCTGGAAGGGGGCATAGTCCTCGTCGTACACGTAGGGAAAGTGCACGTTGGAGTAGTGGACGACGGCGAAGAAGGGCTCCTTCAGCTCGCCCCACTCGGCGATGGCGCGGTCGGTGACGAGGGAGTCGTAGGCGCCGGTGTCGAGGTCGGCCTGCGTGTCGAGGTCGGTCGCGACGCAGCGGTGGGAGACGGGGATGTCTTGCACGTAGAGCCGGGCGTTGCCGAACATCAGGTTCTGGCTCGTCCAGTAGGCGGTGTCGTAGCCGGCGGCCCGCGCGTAATCCCACATGAGGGGCACGGAGTGCAGGGTGTCGCGGCGCTCGGTGGGGCGGACGCCGGACCAGATGTTGGAGATGGAGATGGCGGTCGTGGAGGCGTTCGATCGGAGCTGGGTGAGCGGCATCCGGTTCGGGAGGGCCTTGTTGGAGAAGCGCGTCGCGAGCTGGCAGTCGGGGTCGTATTCGATGCACGTCACGTCGGCGCGCTGGCTCTCCTGGAGGATCAAGAGCACGTTGCGCGGGCGCGCGGGCCTCGGCGTGAGCGGGGGGACGGGCTCGGGCGAGCGGCGCTGCACGCGCAGATCGGGTGAGTCGTGGGTGATGCCGAGGTGCTCTTTGACCACGGCGGCGATGCCGTGGAAATAGATCATGTCGTAGGGCGTGGACTGGAGCGTTCGATAGCTGACCGGGATGCGGAAGACCGCGTAGAGCGCCAGCGGGACGAGCAGCACCGCGGCGCGGAAGGGCCAGCGGCGGGGGCGGACATAGCGGCGGCCCACGTAGACGAGCGAGGCGGCGAGGAGCGCGGCGAGGGCGATATGGCCGAGGATGATGGGCCGGGTGATGGGCAAAGTGCCGAGGATCGACCAGGGGATCGATTTCGAGTGCACCTGTCCATCCATCGAGAGATAGATGTTGTAGAAGGCGTGAAACGCGCCCTCCACGCCGGCGGCCAGGGTGAAGAGGACGACGAAGAGGACGCCCACCACCGTGCGGAGCGGGCCGCGCCGTCGCGAGGCGACGTAGAGGAGCACGCCCCAGAAGATCAGCGACTCGGCGACGGAGCCGGCGTAGCCGAGGGCGTGCGGGCGATCGAACCTGGCGATGAGCGACCCGCGGCGGGCCATGTCGGTGCCCACCACCCAGGCCGTGGGGGCGAAGAGGACGGCGAGGCCGAGGAGGACGCGCTGCCTCCGGGCTCGCTTGCGCGCGTCCGCCACGAGGCCGGTGTATGCGCGGACGGCGGGGAGCGCCTCGCCGGTCGCGCCGTCGCGCTGTTCATCGCGCGCGTCGTCGGGCTCTTCGGTGGGCTCGGTGGGCTGGGTCTCGGCGGATTCCACGGGCGATGAACGGTGTCGTGCGGGGTCGGGGTGCTCGGTGGGGGCCGGGGCGCTCGCCCGGGCCGCGCGTCACCGGGCGCTCGGCAGACCCCCATACGCCTTCTCGGCCAGCGTGGAAAGGTCGCCGCAGGCCGCCGCGCCGAGGTCGTGCTGCTCCTTCGGGTCGTCGAGCACGTCGTAGCAGTGCCAGTGGTCGTCCCACTCGCGGGCCTCGAGCTTGCGCGAGCCGCGCATCATGCCCCAGTTGCGGAAGGCGCAGCCCCAGATGCCCGAGCAGTTCGTGAGGTAGAGCGTGGGCGGCGCGGGGCGGGGGCGGAGCAGGCTCGATCCGACCATGGTCTTCTTGTACGGGGCGAGCTCGGGGGCGTCGAGCACGCCCATCAGGTCGAGGATGGTCGGGGTGACATCGGTGTGGAAGGCGAGGCCCTCGCGCATGGCGGCGAGGTTCTTCTGCTCGGCCTCGGTCAACGTGCCAGGCGGGGCGTCGATCCAGAAGGGCACGTGGATCTCCTCGTCGAGGATGGCCCCGGTGTGGCCCACCTGCCCGTGCTCGTGGAAGGCCTCGCCGTGGTCGGAGGTGAAGAGGAGGACGGTGTGATCGCCGAGGGGGCTCTGCCGGATGAAGCGGATGAAGTCGCCGATGGCCTCGTCCTGCAGGTAAACGGCGTTCTTGTAGTAGTTGAGGTAGGCCTCGCTCTCGCTCGGCGACTTGGACACGTACGAGGGCTGGAAGGGCGACTTGTTCGGGTCGACCCGGTAGGGGACATGGGTGTTGCCGTAGTGGACCACCGAGAAGAACGGCTCTTTCAGCGTGACGATCTCGTCCTTCGCCCGCGCGGTCACGAGCTCGTCCCGCGCGCCGAGGTCGATGTCGGCGGCCGAGTCGAGGTCGGTCGCGCCGCAGCGCTTGCTGGTCGGCAAGTCCTGCACGTAGAGGCGCGAGTTCGCGAAGAGCATGTGGTGGCTCGTCCAGTAGGCGTTGTCGACGCCCGCGGCGCGCGCGTAATCGAAGAGCAGGGGCGCGGTGTGGAGCGCCTCGCGCGAGGAGTTGGGCTCGAGCCCCGACCAGAGCACCGCGAGCTCGATGGCCGTGGTGGAGGCGTTGCTGCGCATCTGGAGCAACGGCATGCGGTTCGGGACGGCGCGGTTGACGGTCGGCGAGGCGGGGCAGTCGTCCGCGGGCGCGGAACAGCTCACGTCGGCGCGGACGCTCTCGGTGAGGATGAGGATCACGTTGCGCTTCGGCGTGGGCGCGCGCGGGACGGCCGGGAGCTTAGGCGGCGTGCGCAGGCCGGGGCGCACCTGGGCGGTGGTGCGCACGCCGGTGAGCTCCTTGACGAGGCCGCCGATGGCGTGGAGGTAGATCACGTCCGGGGTCGAGGCCTGGACGGTGCGGTACGAGCACGGGATGAAGAACAGGACGAGGATGACGGCGAGCGGGCCGAGGGGCTGCGCCACCCGCATCTTCCAGGTGCGGGTCGGGCGGAGCAGGCGGCGACCGAGCCAGATGAGGCCGATCGACAGGAGCAGCGGCGGCGCGATCGACGTGACGAAGTTCATCCCGTCGGCCTTGAGCTGGCCGAAGACGCTCGACGAGAGCGAGGTGCCGAAGAGCGTGGCGTCGAGGTTCAGGTACACCGAGTACTGCCGGTGGAAGTAGATCTGCACGCCGACCGCGACGGTGGAGAAGGCCACGAAGAGGACCCCGGCGATCCACCGGAAGGGGCCGCGGCGGGCCGAGGCGGCGAGCAGGAGCAGGCCCCAGACGAGGCCGCTCTCGAGCAGCGAGGCGCCGTAGCTGGCGAGATACTTGGGGCTCAAACCAACGAGCCGGTCGCCGCGGATCTCGGCGTCGACGAGGAAGACGAGGAGGATGGGCAGCGCGAGCAGGAAGGGCCCGGCGCGCCGGCGCACGCGGGAGAGGGTTCGCAGGCGAGCCACGCGGCCGAGGCGAGCTTCGGCTGCGTCAGCGCGGGAGATGGCCGGGTCGGCCGGTCGAGCGGGCGGTGAGACCATGGAAGCCGTCGGAAGAAGCCGGGCGAAGGATAGCGCAAATGGCCGGATGCGTCGTCCCGGACGCGGATCCTTGACGATCTCGTGACCGGGAGGGGCGAGCGGCCGCGCTGGAGCGCGGAGATCCTGGAAGGCCTCCACTCTTGCACGGCGTGACGGGAGACGAGAGGATGCGCCCTCGAAAGGAAGCCGACGATGACCCGAACGAGCCGTGCACTCCTCGTCCTCGCGATCGCCCTCGCCGCCGAGGGCTGCAAGAAACCCGCGGATGATCAGGGGCAAGCGGGCGCCACGGGGGGCGCGGCGGCGCCGGCGGGCGCGGGGCTCGGCGACCCGGCCAACGACAAGGCCGTGGTCGAGCTCGCCAAGGAGGCGCTGAAATGCGGCTTCCAGGACACGTGGGGCCTGAAGAGCGGATGCCCCGCCCTCGACGCGTGGAACAAGGCCGAGGCGATCAAGGGGGGCAAGGCGGACGCGACGCTCATCAACTTCCTCGGCGACGCGCAGAAGGAGGTGCGCTGGCTCGGCGCCTACGGGCTCTACAACGCCGGGCAGACGTACAAGCAGGACGCGGCCATGGCGAAGAAGGTGATCGCTGCGGGCAAAGGCGAGAAGGACCCGACGGTGCAGCGCAAGCTCGGCGACGCGATCGGGCGGATCGACGTGAAGAAGACGGGCACGGGCGACGACATCACGAGGATCCTCATCACGGACGGGATGACGGCGCTGCGGAACGGGATCGTGGACGGGATCCTCTTTACCAACCGCACCGAGGGCGGGTTCTACGATCTGCTCGCGAAGATGGCCCGCACCGAGAAGGACAAGACGGTGCGGCAGGCGGCGGCCGCCGCGTTCTGGACGGGCGGCTCGGACCGGCACGACGATACGTGCAAGCTGTGGCTCGAGCTCAGCGACGCCGACGACGACGATCTGGCCGGGCACTCGGCCTACCACGCGTCGTGGTGGTCGGCCGGGGGCGGCTGCATCGGGCAGTGGGACGCCTTGCTCGGCGTGATCGACAAACGCGCCAAGGCGGGCAAGGTCAAGTCGAGCTTCATGACGAGCGCGCTCGGCTGGCTGCAGAAGCAGAGCAAGGCCACGGACGCGCAGAAGAAGCGGGCGCTCGCGGTGGCGAGGACGGTCGTGGAGACGGCGAGCAACGACAAGATGGCGCGGGGCGACGCGCTGCGGGTCATCGGGGAGAACGATCCGGACGCGAAGAAGTTCGCCGCCCGCTTCGAGAACGACCCGGAGTTCTTCGTGAAGAGCGCGGCGCAGCGGATCAAGGAAGGGAAGAAATGATCTGCGGGCCACGGCGAACGGCGATGATCGGGGCGCCGCGGGAGGCGCCCTGATCATGGTCGACCCAGCCGGATCCGACGCGGCGATCGAGGCGCGCGGGCTGACGCGGCGCTTCGGCGAGCTCACCGCCGTGGATCACCTCGATCTGCGGATCGACGCCGGGGTCGTGTACGGGCTGCTCGGCTCGAACGGGGCCGGGAAGACGACCACCATCCGGATGCTGACGACGCTCACGCCGCCGAGCGAGGGGAGCGCCCGGGTGGCCGGCTTCGACGTGGCGCATGCGGCGCGCGAGGTGCGCCGGCGCATCGGCTACGTGCCGCAGCTCGTCTCGTCGGACGGCGGTCTGAGCGGCTACGAGAACCTCCTGCTGTCCGCCAAGCTGCACGGGATCCCCCGCGCCGAGCGGGAAGCGCGCATCGCCGCGGCGCTCGATTTCATGGACCTCGGCGCCGCGGCCCGGAAGCTCGTGCGCGGCTACTCCGGCGGGATGATCCGGCGGCTCGAGGTCGCGCAGGCCATGCTGCACGAGCCCGCGGTGCTCTTCCTCGACGAGCCGACGGTGGGCCTCGATCCGGTCGCGCGCCACGCCGTGTGGGAACGCCTCCGCGAGCTGCGCGGGCGCTTCGGGACGACCATCCTGCTCACCACGCACGACATGGAAGAGGCCGACGCGCTCTGCGACACGATCGGGCTGATGCACAAGGGCAAGCTCGCGACGGAAGGGTCGCCCGAGGCGCTCAAGCAGGCCGTGGGGCCCGAGGCGACGCTCGATGACGTCTTCGTCCAGACGACCGGCGGCGCGCTCGCCGAAGGAGGCAACTACCGCGATGTCGCAGCGACCCGCCGCACCGCCCGACGGCTCTCCTGATCGCCCGGATCGCTCGGCGCCGCGCGCTCCCCTGCGATCACCGCAGCGCTCGCCGCTGCGATCGCCGCCCGGCATCGTCTCGTTCGTGCAGCAGACGCTCGCCATCGCCGAGATCGAGGTGCGCAAGCTGCGCCGCGACTACACCGAGCTGCTCACCCGGGCCGTGCAGCCGACGCTCTGGCTGCTCGTCTTCGGGCAGGTGTTCTCCCGGATCCGCGGCATCCCTACCGGGAGCATGAGCTACCTCGAGTTCATGACGCCCGGCATCCTCGCCCAGAGCGTGCTCTTCACCGCGATCTTCTACGGGATCGGTGTCATCTGGGAGCGCGACCTCGGCGTGCTCCAGAAGCTGCTCGTGAGCCCCGCCTACCGGAGCGCGCTCGTGCTCGGCAAGGGCGTGTCCGCCGGCGTGCGCGGGCTCTCGCAGGCGCTGATCGTCTACCTCCTGGCGCTGCTGATGCGCATCCCGCTCCGGCTCGGGCCGGGCTCGGTGCTCGGCGTGGCCGCGATCGTGGCGCTCGGCGCGGCGGTGTTCTCGACCTTCTCGCTGCTCATCGCGTGCATCGTGAAGACGCGCGAGCGCTTCATGGGCATCGGGCAGGTGTTGACGATGCCGCTCTTCTTCGCGAGCAACGCGATCTACCCGGTCGACATGATGCCGCCCTGGCTGCGCGTCATCGCCGCGGGCAACCCGCTCTCGTTCCTCGTCGACGCGCTGCGCGCGATGATGATCCACGGCGCGGCGAGCGCCCACGGGCTCGCCGTGGACTTCGGGGTGCTGCTCGCGGTGCTGGTGGTGTTGACGATGTTGACGGCGCGGCTCTACCCGACCGTGGCGTGAGGGTCGGCTCCGGCGCGCGGCTCACTCATCGTCATCGTCGTCGTCGTCCTCGTCGCGATCGCGGGAGCGCCCTCGATCGCGGGGCTGCTTGCCCGCGCTCGATGCCTCGATCCTGAACGCTGCCGGGGTGATCCGCTCGCTCTGGCAGCGCGGGCAGCTCCCGGGCGTGGTGAACCTGCGCCGCTCGGAGAAGACGAGCCCGCATGCGAGGCACGAGGCCGGCTTGATCACCAGCCGCTCGCCCTTCGCGCGCGCCGAGCGCTCGAGGTGCTCGAGGTGGTCCTCCACGTCCTTCTCGCGGATCGAGGCGCGCACCGAGAGCTCGCGCGCGGTCTTCGCGCCGCCGAGGAGGGCCTCGTGGATCACGGCGCGCGGGGTGATGGCGCGATCGTCGGGGGTGGGCGGCGCTTTCTCCGTCATCGAAGCTTCCGTGTCACGCCTCGGCGAGGTTGTCGAGGCCGCGCGATCTCGCCGGTCACTGATCGATCTGGATCTTGATCGACAGTCCCTTCTTGAAGACATCCCCCTTGCCGCTTACCGGCTCGTCGCTGAGCTCCGCCTCGATCTTGCCCTCGTCCCCGAATTTCTTGAGCGTCACCTCGCCGAGCTGGATCCATTCACCGCTCTCCTTCTTCCCCGCCTTGCGGAAGAGCATCGCCTTCGTCCCGATCGGAGGCGTCGTCGTGCTCGTCATCACCAGCGCGAGCAAGTCCAGCACCTTGCCCTTGCGAGCTCCCACCGAGCCGTAGATCTCCGACCGGTGGATCACCGGCGGTTCGGGCGCCGCGCTCGCCTTGGCGCTCGGCGCAACGGTGGGCGCCGTGGTCACCGCGGGCTGCTCGACCACGGCCGTGGTCTCGGGGGCCGGCGCCGGCGGCGGGGGGGGAGGAGCGCTCCCACACCCGGTCACGCCGATCAGGCCGATCAGGCCGATCAGCAGCGAGAGGGAGAGCCCTCGATGATCCAGGGTCGAGCGAGGGGAGCGCGGGCGTGCAGAGGAGCGCATGTTCGGCCAGCATACGGCCCTTGTCTTCGCGCGGGTGGCTTTCTTCGATCGAGGTGTGAGCCCGCGACCGGGTGCGCCTCCGTGGTCGTCGCTCCGTCGTCTTCCGTGGTGCGGCGGAGCGCAGAGCCGCTATCCTCGGGTGAGGAGCTCCCCGTGCGACGATCTTCCTTCTTGCCCCTCTTCGTTCCGGCCCTCGCGCTCGCCTTCGCCGCATGCGGCGGGGAGGTCGGCACCGGCGCCAGCAGCAGCAGTAGCAGCAGCACCACCAGCAGCAGCAGCAGCGGCACGGGCGGCGGTCCGGTCCTGCACGGCAACTGTGCCTCGACCGAGCAGATCGGCACCTTCGTCGTCCAGCACGAGATCGACTACTCGGCCGTGAACGGCGAGGTCCTCGACGGCGTGCTGCCCTCGAAGATCCTGCAAAACGTGGGTGAAGAGGGGGATTGCATCCTCTGGCGGCGAACCAACCCGTTCTGCGATCCTCCGTGCAACGCGGGGCAGACCTGCGGGCAGGACGCCAAGTGCATCCCGTTCCCGGCGCCGAAGAGCGTCGGCGCGGTGACGATCACGGGCCTCACCAAGCCGGTCTCGATGAAGGCCCTCGAATACTACGATACGATGATGCCACACCCGGCCTTCAACCCGGGCTCCCTCATCGAGCTCGTCGCCGAGGGGGCGGCCGATCCGGGCTTCACCCTCCACGGACAGGGCTTTGCCCCCATCGTCATTCCCAAGGAGACGTGGACCATCAAGAAGGGTGAGCCGCTCACGATCCACTGGACCCCGGACAATTCATCTCCTCTCGCGCGCGTCAAGCTGCGCCTGAACATCGATCAGCACGGTAACTCCCCGGTCGAGCTGGTCTGCGAGGTGGACGACACGGGCGAGAAGACCGTGCCCTCCTCGCTCCTCGATCAGCTCATCGGCTTCGGCGTCACGGGCTTTCCGGCGGGCCATGTCTCGCGCCACACCGTCGACTCCACCCAGGTGGGGACGGGCTGCGTGAGCTTCGAGGTGTTCTCCCATGTGCTCGGAGACTTGCAGGTGGCCGATCACACGCCCTGCGATCCCACCCACCCTTGCCCGATGGGCAAGATGTGCGATCTCAAGACGGGCACCTGCCTGTGAGCTTGTGCGGGCTCTGCGCTACTGCTCGTTCCAGCCGTAGTGCGGGCGGGCCTGCTTGATCCAGAGCTGGGCGTTGCCCTTCGGGTCCTTGCCGTCGAACTTGAACTCGACGTCCATGGCGTAGAAGCTGTCGCCCGTCTGGTAATACTGGGCGAAATAGCCGTGGATGGCCTCGAGGGCCTGGCCGAGGCGGTAGGTCTCGGCGTTGGTGAGCACCGTCTGGCCAGCCGGGATGAGGCTCGAGTGCGAGAAGAAGGTGATGGGCTGTCCGGCGTAGTAATAATAGTAGAGGAACGAGTCGGCCGTCACGCCCGGGTCGGGCAGCACCACCGAGGCGTCTCCCTTCTGCGCGTTGATGTAGAAGGCGGGCTGGCTGTCGTCGAACATGTTGGCGGTGAGCGCCACGCCGTTGGCATCCTCGGTGGGGAACGAGGGGTGGACGAGCAGCGCCATGGCCACGTCCTCGTGGGGGATGCCGCGGTAGGTGCGCTCCTCGAAGGCGCGGAAGTTCCAGAGGCTCGCCCACACTTTGCGGATCGCCTCGGCGAAGGATTTCTTGGGGTTACCCGGCTCGCCGGATTTCGAGGTGTAGAGCCCCGCGCCGGTGAAGCCGTTCAGGTCCTCCGAGTTGGTGCTGGAGCGGAAGCGGATGGGCTGGCCGGGGAATTTCGCGGCGATCTTGGCCTCGAGGTCGGCGAGGAAGGCCGGGTCGACGGGGGCGAGGGTCATCGAAAGGCGCAGCGTGGCGAGCTTCGCGTCCCGGTAGAAGGGGTCGCTCGCGAACTTCTCGTCGGCGAGGAGCGCCGCGATCTGGGCGTCGAAGCCGTTCTGCTCGACGAACTGCTTGTAATAGAACACGGGGACGGCGAAGGCGTCCTGCATGGGCACGAGCTCACCGATGCGCGTCAATTCACCGTAGTGGCTGGCCTTGCCGCCGAAGGCGGGGATGTCGGTGAGGCGGATGTCCGTGCAGTCGCGCAGGTCTTTGACGCTGAGGTCGAGCGGAGGCACCTTGATGGGCGGGGGCTTGTGGGCCTCCCAGTAGGCGTCGGCCTCGGCCTTGGTCACCGGCTCGACCTTGTAGTCGAAGGCAGAGACCACGAGGCGCACCCAGCTATTTTCGAGCTTCCGGAGGGCTGGATCGGTGAAGGCGCCCTTCAGCGACATGTTGGGTGTGCCGCGGTTCTGCGAGAGCACGTTGACGTGGGAGAGGGGCGTCTGGATCTCCTCGGTGATGAGGCCGGAGACGACCGCGATGTCGTTGGGCACATGGTCGAGCACGGCGATGTCCCGCGGGCCGACGTAGGTGGTGCCGAGCTTCGCCGCCTCGTAGAAGCGGAGCTGGCCGAGCGCCTCGCCGAGGTTCAAGGGCTGATAGCTTATCCCGGCGAAGAGCTGATCCGAGGTCATCACCTTCACCTCGGGGGGCAGGTCGGGGACGAGCGCCTCCACGGACGAGGAGGTGGGGTGGAAATAGAGGTCTTTGCCGAAGAAGGAGGCGTCCCGGATACGGCCGTACGCATCCGCGACCATGGCCGCGGTGGAGGTGTCGTACGGGGCGATCTCGTAGACCCAGACGCCGGGGTTGTCGTAGCGGGTGACGGCGCCGAGCAAGAACCGGCGGCTCGGGCTGTAATACTCGGTGGCGTTGAAGAGCGACAGCTCGCCGATCGGCGGGAGGCCGTGGCCGGAGAGGTGCTTGCTCGCGAAATCGTAGTGGATGGGGTACTTGTTGCTGTTGGTGAAATAGAGAGCGCTCCCGTCGGCCTGGTCGATCACCGTCTTGGCCGAGCGCGCGCCGGGGATGCTCGCGTCGAGCGGGCGGGCGCCGAGCGCCTCGAAATCGGCCTGGCAGCCGAGCTTGCTCGCGTAGTCGGGCGCCTCGCCCGCGGGGATCGCGCAGGCGCTGGTGGGCCCGGGCGGCCCGGGGGGTGCGTCGGACCCGCATGCGCCGAGCCCGAGCAAGGTGCAGAGCGAGAGGGAAAGCAAGGCCATCGCTGTTCGCAGTGCATCGAGCCTGCGTTCTCTCCGCAAACAGGAGCCCCCACGCAAGCCCGCGAAGGCGGGCTTCCCAAGTGTAGCCCAGGGTTTTAACCCTGGGCGGGCGCGCGGGCCGGAAGTCGAGGACAGTGGTTGCATGATCTCCTCCTCCAAGGTGAGCGAGGTGAGCGAGCCGAGATAGCCTTCGTCAGGGGTATTTCCGAGGCTTGCTGGGCACACCGACAGGGACGGCGTACATCTTTCCGCTCGAGATGTCGCGCACGTAGAGGGTCATCGGATCCCAGCCGCCGTAGCCGGAGCCCCAGCCCATGTTGGGGATCCACGAGGTCTGTGCGCTGAGGTCGGCGATGACATGGGGGTTTTGCCCGTCCGGCGGGATACGCCACACCTTGGCGGCGATGTACTCGCACACGTACACGTTGCCACAGGCGTCCACGCCCATGCCGTCGAGCGTGCCATTCTGGGTGAAGTTCTGGATGAAGATGTCTTGAGAGGCCGGCTTGCCGGTGGCGTCGAGCTTGATGCGGTAAATGGTGTTCCCGCCGAAGCTCCCGACGTAGAGCGTCTTGTAGTCGGGGCTGTAGCTCAGCCCGTTGGCGCCCATGAGGTTCTTGCCGAGGATGTCGAACTCGCCCGTCTCCGGGACGACGCGCCGCACCTGGCTCGCGTTCTGCTCGCTGATGACGATGCGCCCGAGGTCGTCCGCCTCCATGCCGTTCGGGTACGAGAGCCCGCCGAGGATAGGCACCTTGTTGGCGGGCGGGACGATCTTGTAGAGCGCGTTGGCGGTGACGTTGGCGTAGACGAAGACGCCCTTGGAGCTCGGGCGCAGGCCGGCGATGAAATCGCCCGCTCCGAGGACCCAGAGCTGCGCCTGGCCGGCGAAATTGGTCTTGAAGATGTTGCCGTTCTCGGCGCCGATGAGGTTGCCCTGGTCGTCGAAGGCCATGTCCTCCGTGGCCTTGTGACCGAGCACGACGGAGTAGGGCAACGGGCCCTGAGGGAGGTTGTCGCAGTCGTAGAGCGGGCCGCCCCCGACGCCGCTCGACGAGCTGCTGGAGGAGCTCGACGAGCTCGATGAGGAGCTGCTGGAGGAGCTCGACGAGCTGCTGGACGAGCTGCTGCTGGAGGAGCTCGACGAGCTGCTGGAGGAGCTCGACGAGCTGCTGCTGGAGGAGCTGCTGCTCGACGAGCTGCTGGATGTCGACGGGGCGCCGCCCGCCCCCGTGGTGGTGGTCGTCGGGCTCGCGCCGCCCAGCCCGTCGACGACGACGTTGCCGCCGCAGGCCGCCATGATCGCGATCGACAGCACGAAGGAAGAACCGGCGAGCGCGGCGCGGGCGTTCATGCGTGGGCTCCAAGGTAAGGGGCCACGAGAGCCGCGCTCTGCCCGAGGAACTTTCGCGCGGGCGCCGCCGGTCGAGCCATGCGTGGAGCGTATCACCGGTAGGCCGTGGATCAATCACGGTCGAGGTGTGGTCGGCGCGAGGCGATCGCGCGCGCTCGCTGTGAAGTCGTTCGATCCCGCTCCGCCCTTCGCGCCGCCGGCCGAGCTCCCTCCGGTTCCGCTGCGGAACCACTCGCGCACACAGTCGACCACACTTCGGCGCATCGCCTCTGCGGTCGTGATGGGCCGGCTCACCAGCCGTTGAATCGGGGCCAGATGGCTTCGATACGTTCTCCGCCATCGACGATGTGATATCGATCGTGCTGCGCGGCAGTCGCGCAAGCGTGGTTGGGCAAGATGCGCAGCGTCGCTCCGACCGGGAAGCGGGAGAGATCCACCGCATTACCTTCGCGCCTGCCGAGGATGCCGTGCTCCTGGTTGGTGGAGACAACCACCATGTCGTCGATCGGTTGACCGGCGATGTCACACACCACGCCATAGCCCTGATCGACGCGCTGGCCTGCGGTGCCACGATCGCGCGAGAGCGCCATCCAGCCCGCGTCGGTGATGATCCACCCCTTGTCGGGCTGATGCCCCAAAACCGTCGCCAGCACCGAGACGGCGATATCGCGCTGTTCGCAGACGCCGAGCCCCGCCATGACCAGATCGAAGAACATGTAGACGCCGGCGCGCACCTCGGTGACGCCCGCGAGGTCCTCGCTGAACGTCGCCGTCGGCGTGGACCCGACGCTCACGACGGGGCAAGGGAGCCCCTCCGCGCGGAGGCGCGCCGCGCTGCGCACCACGGCGTCGCGCTCGCGCCTCGCCATCGCGCGGATCTCGTCGGTCGTCCGGCAGTCGTAGGAGCCGCCCGCGTGGGTCATGACGCCCCGAAGGCGCGTCCCGGGCCCTTCGTGCAGCGCGCGTCCGAGGTCGAGGATCAGCGCAGAATCAGGGTGGACACCCGCGCGGTGGCCGTCGCTGTCGATCTCGATCAAGGCCGGGATTTCGACGCCGAGATCCGCCGCGCGCCCGGCGAGCATGCGCGCGGCGTCGAGGTTGTCCACGAGGACGGTGAGGTCGGCGCCGGCCCTGCGCAGGGCGGCGACATGCTCGATCTTGTTGGGGGTGATGCCGACCGCATAGAGGATGTCGGTGATGCCCTGCGCGAGGGACTGCTCCGCCTCCTTGAGCGTGGAGACGGTGATCCCGCCGGGCCTCCCGCCCAGCGCGAGGCGCGTGACTTCATGGCACTTGGCGGTCTTGACATGCGGCCGGAGCGCGACCCCGAGCCGGTCCGTGTGCGCGCGCATGCGGGCGATGTTGCGGTCGAGGCGCCCGCGCTCGAGGACGAGGCAGGGCGTCTCGAGGGTGCGCAGCGTCATCGGAGGAGCGGTGCTCATGTCGGTGGATCTTACGTGGCGACGAGCCTGCCGCGCTCCCGTCGCGATCGCGATCCTCGGCGCGCTATTTCCCCGGACCTGATTCCATCAGCCAGTCGCCGTTGACCTTGACGTACGTGGCCTTCTTGCCGCAGCCGCTCACCAGGGCGGTCGTCGGGAACGGCTTGTCTTCCGGGACGAGCTTGACCTCGATCTGGGCCTCCGCGCAGTCGAGGGAGAAGGCGGCCTTGGCCATCGTCGTCTTCTTGAACTCGGCCATGGCGTTGTCGCGATGGGCCTGCGTCCAGCCCGCGCACGCGGTGAGCGCTCCGGTGAGGCAGAGGAGGGGCAAGGCGCGAAGAGCCGGGAGAGCGAGGATCTTCATGGGCTCGTGTTCCTGAGGGGTCGAGCCGGCGCGACGCCGGCGGTGGTTTTTGCTCGAACGCGACGCCGCACGCTATCGACATGGTTGGGAACGCGCAATCCCGCTATAGGATGGCGCCATGAAAGCAGCGAGGGCCGCCCCCCTCGCGGGAAGCGGCCCTCACCTCAGCCTACGCTGCGCGGCCGATCAGAAGTCGCCGTGCCCGTGGCCCGCGTGGCCGCCGCCGGCCGACGCCTTCTCCTCCTTCGGACGCTCGGCGATGAGCGCCTCGGTGGTCAGCATCAGGCTCGCGACGCTGGCCGCGTTCTGGAGGGCCGAGCGCACCACCTTGGCCGGGTCGATCACGCCCATGGCGATGAGGTCGCCGTAGGTGTTGGTCGCGGCGTTGTAGCCGAAGGAGCCCGAGCCCTCGCGCACCTTCTGGACGACGATCGAGCCCTCTTCACCGGCGTTGCCGGCGATCTGGCGGAGGGGCTCCTCGATCGAGCGGCGCACGATGTTCACGCCGAAGCGCTGCTCGTCGCTCACCTCGAGGCCTTCGAGCGAGGCCTGGGCGCGGATGAGGGCCACGCCGCCGCCGGGGACGATGCCCTCCTCGACGGCCGCGCGGGTCGCGTGGAGAGCGTCCTCGACGCGGGCCTTCTTCTCCTTCATCTCGGTCTCGGTGGCGGCGCCGACCTTGACCACCGCCACGCCGCCCACGAGCTTGGCGAGGCGCTCCTGGAGCTTCTCGCGATCGTAGTCGCTGGTGGTGTTCTCGATCTGGGCGCGGATCTCGGCGAGGCGGGCCTTGATCTTGTCCTTCTTGCCCTGGCCGCCGACGATCGTGGTGTTGTCCTTGTCGATGATGACGGTCTTGGCGCGGCCGAGGTCGCTGATCGTCACGTTCTCGAGCTTGAGGCCGAGCTCCTCGGCGATCACCTGGCCGTCGGTCAGCACGGCGATGTCCTTGAGCATCTCCTTGCGGCGGTCACCGAAGCCGGGGGCCTTGACGGCGGCGCAGTGGAGCGTGCCGCGGAGCTTGTTCACGACGAGGGTGGCGAGGGCCTCGCCCTCCACGTCCTCGGCGATGATGAGGAGCTGCTTCTGGCTCTTGGCGATCGCCTCGAGCACGGGGAGCAGGTCCTTCATGTTGGAGATCTTCTTCTCCGAGATGAGGATGAAGGCATCCTCCATGTTCACCTTCATGCCCTCGGGGTCGGTCACGAAGTAGGGCGAGAGGTAGCCGCGGTCGAACTGCATGCCCTCGACCACGTCGAGCGTCGTGTCGGCGCTCTTCGCCTCCTCGACGGTGATCACGCCCTCCTTGCCGACCTTCTCCATCGCGTCGGCGAGGAGCTTGCCGATGGTCTGGTCGCCGTTGGCGCTGATGGTGCCGACCTGCGCGATCTCCTTCGCGTCCTGGGTCGACTTCGCGGCGCCCTTGAGGTGGGTGACGATGGCGTCGACGGCCTTGTCGATGCCGCGCTTGATCTCCATCGGGTTGTGGCCGGCGGCCACGAGCTTGCTTCCCTCGCGGTAGATCGCCTGGGCGAGCACGGTGGCGGTGGTGGTCCCGTCGCCGGCGATGTCGCTGGTCTTCGAGGCGACCTCGCGCACCATCTGGGCGCCCATGTTCTCGAAGCGGTCCTCGAGCTCGATCTCCTTGGCGACGGTCACGCCGTCCTTGGTGACCGTGGGGGAGCCGAAGCTCTTCTCGATCACCACGTTGCGGCCCTTGGGGCCGAGGGTGACCTTCACCGCGTCCGCGAGGGCGTTGACGCCCGCGAGGATCATGTTGCGGGCCGACTCGTGATAGATGATTTCCTTGGCTGCCATGTTCGTAATGCTCCTGCTCTTCTCTTGAGTTTTCGGGGGCCCGCGATCAGCTCTCGATGACGCCGAGGATGTCGTCCTCGCGGAGGATGAGGTGCTCCTCGCCCTCGATCTTCACCTCGGTGCCCGAGTACTTGCCGAAGAGGACGCGGTCGCCCTCCTTCACGTCGAGCTTCCGGACGGTCCCGTCCTCGAGGAGCTTGCCGTTGCCGACGGCGATCACGGTCGCCTCGACCGGCTTCTCCTTGGCCGTGTCGGGGATGTAGAGCCCACCCTTGGTCTTCTCTTCTTCCTTCACGCGACGAACGATCACGCGGTCCTGGAGCGGTCGGATCTTCATTTCGGCTTCCTCCGAGGGGTGGCCCTGGCCACCCGTCAAAAACGAGTCCCCCGGCGAAGGAGCGCACGACGCCTTCCCGTCGGGGCGGTGCGCGCCGCGGTGCATGGCGGCGCTTCCTTCGCTGCGGCGGCGCTTTGCTAGCACTCGTTTGGTGTGAGTGCTAGCGAGCGGGCGGCAAGATAGTCACGGGCGCCGGGGTGTCAAGGCGTGATCTCAAGGCGTTCCCGGGCCTGGCACTCAGGGCTGGTAGTGGCTGAAAGGTCGCGCGTAAGTCTGCGAATTCGTTGAGGAAGCGCCTGCAACAAAGTGGACGGGCCGGGCGGGGTTCGCTAGGCGTTGAGAGTCTGGGCGATGTCTGCCCTCGGGCCGGCGTCTCCCGGGGCCTCCTCCGAGGCCACCCTGGAACCAGCGGGCCGCTCCGGCGTCCCCCCACTGCGCGCGGCACCCCGAGGCCATCGATCGAGGGGCCCGCGCCGAGAGGTGCCCCCGTGACCCACCCTTCGATCTCCCTCGCATCGACCATGTCGGACTTCTTCCAGGAGGTCCTCACCGACGCCATCCGCGTGCAGCAGGTCGAGGCCACCGAGGAAGCCGCGAGCTACCTCGTCAGCCTGCTCTGCGACTACGCCCACCCGGACGAGACCGCCGGGTCGACCTTCAAGACGCCCCTGACCTTCCAGCTCCGCGACGCCATGGAGGCGAGCGGCCCCGAGCGCTTCAAGCGGCTGCGCACGCTCGGCGATCACGTGCTCTACGCGCTCGGCTTCTTCGGCGACCACCTGGAGTGCAAGGGGATCGATCGGGGCTACGTGGTGACGGTGGGGCAGAGCGCCTACCAGCATGCGGCGGCGATGCTGCGGATGAAGGCGAAGCTCAACGAGAAGGGGCCGAACGTGATGAGCGAGCTGGCGATCAAGTTCGATCGCTTCGCCCTCGTGCTGCGCGACGTGGCGGAGGGGACGCTGGCCTCGGGGGCGCGCGATCAGCGCTCGGTGATCAAGCTCTACGAGCGCTGGCTCAAGACCGGATCGGCGCGGCTCGCGGAGGAGCTCGGGGCGCGCGGGATCATCCCCAGCCGGGGCGCCGGTGGGCTGAACTGATGGACCCTGAAGACGGTGGGACCGAGGGCCGGAGCCTCCCGGCCCGCATCCAGGCGCGCCTCTGCCAGTACTACGGCATCGACGACACGCCCGCGGTCGATCCCTTCATCGAGGCGTCCGACGAGGCCCGCGAGGCCCTCGTGATCCACGATCAGGGCGGGGAGATCGCGATCTCGCTGCGCCTCCCCCGCGCGGCGATCAAGGCCTCGGCGAGGCCGAGCTTCGATCTCGTCTGCCAGGTGATCGAGGGCGTGAGCCACTTCCTCTACGTGGCGGAGCGGGCGCGGCGCGAGCTGCCCGCGACCGAGCTCGAGCTGGAGCTGCAGGCCGAGGTGGACAAGTACCTCCTGCTCGCGCACGGGCCCGCGGAGGCCCCGCGCCGCTTCGAGCCGAGGCGCACTGCCCTCCTGCGGGAGCGCCTCTTCGAGCGGATCACCTACCTGCACCCGGCCGGGACGGAGCGCGGCGATCGCTACCGGATGGCCAACGACCTCGCCGCGCGCTTCGCCCGCAGCCTGGAGCGCCGCTTCGCGCGCCACGGGCGCTTCGATCAGATGCGCGCCGCCTTGCGCCGCTTCTACGGCGCGAGCCAGGCCGAAAAGATAGGCCTGGCCCAGGCGGCTTGACGGGTAGGATAGGGGGCGGTGCAACGTCGTCCCGGCCCCACCATCCCCGATAGCTCGCTCGGCGGCTCCGACACGCCCTCGCTGGTCGGCTCCGCGCCGACCTACACGCGGCCCTCGCTCGCGCAGGGGAAGCCGAGCTCGGTGCGCACCGCGGGCTCGTCCTTCGTGGCCATCGCCGGCGGCGCGATCGCGCTGCTCCTCGTGCTCGGCGGCATCGCCGCGCTCGTCGCTTACCTCGTCGATCCGCGGCTGCTCGACCTCTCGACGGGCAAGCCGCCCGCCAAGGCCGCGATCTCGGCGAAGGGCGCCGCCAGGCCGTCCGCGTCGAGCCCCGCGCCGGCGGTCTCGGCGGCGAAGACCAAGCCCTCCCGCTGAGCGGCGCGCCCTCGCGAGGTGTCCAGCACGGCGCCGTGACATCCCGGTGTCAGCGCGGTTTCACGACGGTGACAGCGTGATAGCGTAGCCCTCGATGGGCTCCCTCGTGCGACGCCTCTTCCCCGCGGTGCCTGCTCTCGCGCTGCTGCTCCTCGCGCCGGTTTCGGCCCTCGCGGACGGGGCGCCCGCGCCCGCGGTCCCGGCCACGATCAGCGCGCCGGTGTTCTACCTCGCATCCGACCTCGCCGCGCTGATCATGGCCGCGGCGGTGGTGCTGGTGGCCTTCCTGGTCAACCGGTTCGCGTCGAAGAAGCGGCGCGACATCCGGCGCACGGTGATCCTCGGCCTGCTCTACCTCGGGTCGTTCGCGGCGTACCGCGCGCTCGGCTTCTTCCACATGGAAGGTCCGGCGCAGATGGCGCGGGAGGCGGCCGAGCTGCTCGGCGTGCTCTGCCTCGTGAGCCTCGGCGTGCTCGCCGTGCTCGATCTCGGCTTCACGGTGATCGGCGTCGAGGTGGCGGCCATCGTCACCGACGTGGTCGTGGGGCTCGGCTACATCGTCGCGACGCTCGTGACGATGCACCGCGCGGGCTTCGATTTCTCGGGCTTGCTCGCCACGAGCGCGCTCCTGACCACGATCACCGCGTTCTCGCTGCAAGGCACGCTCAGCAACGTGGTCGGCGGGGTGGCGCTCCAGGTCGACGACTCGATCAAGGTGGGCGACTGGGTGCAGCTCGAGAACGGCAAGCAGGGGCGGGTGCGGGAGATCCGCTGGCGCTACACGGTCATCGAGACGCGCGACTGGGACACGATGATCGTGCCCAACGCGACGCTGCTCTCGGGGACGATCCTGATCCTCGGCAAGCGGGAGAACAAGCCGATCCAGCACCGGATGTGGGTCTACTTCAACGTCGACTTCCGGTTTTCCCCGGTGGACGTGATCGCCGCCGTGCAGAACGCGCTCACCGCGGCGCCGATCGAGGGCGTGGCCGCCGATCCGCCGCCCAACGTGGTGTGCCTCGACTTCGCCAAGGACAACCGCGACAGCTTCGCCTACTACGCCGTGCGCTACTGGCTGACCGATCTGGCGCGCGACGATCCGACGAGCTCCAAGGTGCGCGAGCGCGTCTATGCAGCGCTCAAGCGCGCGTGCATCCCGCTGGCGGTGCCGGCGGCGCACCTCTGGATCGAGCAGGACGACGCGGCGGCCAAGGAGCGCAAGGAGCGGCGCGAGCACGAGCGGCGCCTCCGGGCGCTCGGGAGCGTGGAGATCTTGAAGCCGCTCACGCCGGCCGAGATCGAGGCGACGGCCGCGCGGCTGCGCTTCGCGCCCTTCGCGCCCGGCGAGCCGATCACCAAGCAGGGCGCGGTGGCGCACTGGCTCTACATCCTGATCGACGGGACGGCCCAGGTGCGGGTGAACGTCGACGGCGTCGAGAAGGACGTGGCCAAGCTCTCCGCGCCGGGCTTCTTCGGCGAGATGGGCCTGATGACGGGCGCGCCGCGCACGGCCACGGTGATCGCGGTGGGCGAGGTGGAGTGCTACCGGCTCGACAAGGAGGCGTTCCACCAGATCTTGAGCGAGCGGCCCGAGATCGCCGCGGAGATCTCGTCGATCCTGGCGACGCGGAAGATCGAGCTCGAGGCGGTGAAGGGGCACCTCGACGCCGAGAGCAAGGCGCGGCGGATCGCGGACGAACGGGTGAAGATCCTGTCGACCGTGCGGCACTTCTTCGGCCTCGACATCGAGGACAACGCGGCCGCGTTCTCGGGGCGCTGAGCGCGCCGCAGGGCTACGCGACGCGGGCGACGCGGGGGGCCTCGCCGCCGTCGATGCGGAGGAGCGCGCCCTCGGGGATCTCGTCCCATGGCTCGTCGGTGAGGCGCTCGGATGCGACGAGGACGGCGGGGCGGCGGCGGTGCGCGTCGGCCACGGGCGAGGCCGGGGCGCGCTTGCGATCGAGGAGGTAGAGGCTCCGGCCGGCGCGGAAGGTGAAGAGGGATCGGCCGTCGCTGAGGAGGAGGTTGGCGGTGCCGAAATCGGGGCGCAAAATGGCCGACCGGAGCGCGCGGGCCAGGGCGTTGCCAATGGATTCCATCGTTGACGCGGCCTCGTCGAGCGCGGTGAGGAGGAAAGCGAAGAGGCGCTCGCTGTCGGTGTCGCCCTCGATCTCGGCGAGGCGCGCGGGGGAGGTCCGGCGCGTGAGGAAGTCGAGGTCGGTGACGGTGCCGTTGTGCGCGAAGACCCAGCGCCCGCGGCGGAAGGGGTGGGTGTTCTCGACGCGGACGGGGCCGACGGTGCGCTTGCGGATATGGGCGATGAGGATGGGGCCGCGGGCGCGCTCGGCGGCGCCGGAGAAGCCCTGATCGTCGCGGGCGCAGGCGGGGCTCCTCACGAGCGACCAGCCCTCCGCGCCGTCGTGCACGGCGAGGCCCCATCCATGGGGGTGCTCGGGCGAGAGCGCGGCGAGGCTGCGCGGCGCTCCTTGCAGGCAGAAAGCGTATCCGGCGTCGCCGGCGGAGCAGGCGCCGATCAGGCGGCACATGCCCGAGAGCCTTCGCACGAGGGCGCGAAATGGTCCAATTTGCGGCGGAACGGCGTCGCAGCGCGCAGGCGCGCGGGGCGGCTCAGACCATCCGGTGATCGCGGAAGTAGCGCACCGCGCGCTCGATCGAGGCTTCGAGCGGCGTGCTCCCGAGACCGAGCTCGCGCCGCGCCTTGCTGCAATCGAAGAACGCCGAGCGCTGCATGTACGCGACCGCCTTGTACGTGGCCACCGGCTCCGCGTGGGTCACGAGGTCGCTCCACAGCTCCATCCCGAGCGCGACGCCCTTGCCCAGCCAGGCCGGCAGCGGGAGCGTCGGCGCGCGCACGCCGCCGATCTTCGCCACGAGCGCGCAGAAGTCGCCGAAGGAGACGTTGTGGTCGCCGAGGATGTACCGCTCGCCGACGCGGCCCTTCGTCTCCGCGGCGACGTGCCCCTCGGCCACGTCGTCCACGTCGACCGCGCAGAAGCCGCCCTTGCTCACGCCGGGCACCTCGCCGCGCAGGATGGCGAGGATGATCTTCCCGGTCGGCGTCGGGCCGATGTCGCGCGGGCCGAAGGGGAAGGCGGGGTTGACCACGACGACGGGCATCACCTCGGCGAAGCGCAGGGCGATGCGCTCGGAGAGCATCTTCGTGAGCAGGTACTCGTTGGCGATGCCGTACAGGTTGAAGGCATCGGTCTCGTCCGAAGGCGAGCCGTCGTCGCGCAGGCCGACCGCGGCGATCGACGAGGTGTAGACGACCTTCTGCACCTTCGCGGCCTGGGCGGCGAGCAGGCTCGCCGTCGTGCCCTCGATGTTCACCCGGTAGATCACGCTCGGATCGGGCAGCCAGGTCCGGTAGATCGCGGCCAGGTGGTAGTAGGCCGAGCACCCTTCGAGGGCGCGGGTCATGGCCTTCTGGTCGCAGACGTCGACGGTGATCCGCTCGACCTGACCCCGGGGCAGGTCGTCCAGGTTGATCGTGGACGCGCCCGGCTCCACGAGGGCCCGCACGGGGCGGCCCGCGGCGAGCAGCTTCCGGACGACGGCCGAGCCGATGAACCCCGAGGCCCCGCTGACGGCGGCGATCATGGGCCCGGATACAGCATGGCTCCGGGCCCGGGGAAAGAGGGAAGTCGGACGGAGGCGGGAGGGGCACCGCGGCGCCGTGGATCGCCGCCCGGGAGCGGCTCAGGCGTAACTCCTCTTGACCGACTCGCCGGCTCGTACTCTCATCCGCCCGATGACAGCGGAGAGCACGAAGCCCCTGACGGTCCTGGTCGCCGAAGACGAGCCCGCGATGCTCAGCCTCGTCGGACGGCATATCCGCAACCTGGGCGCCGTGGTGATCGAGGCGTCCGACGGCGATCGCGCCTGGGAGCTCGCCCAGAAGCACCACCCCGACCTGATCCTGCTCGACGTGATGATGCCGGGCATGAGCGGGTGGGAGGTGTGCAAGCGGGTCAAAGGGCCCGTGACCGGCAAGGATTTCACGCGGACCGGCGTGATCATGCTGACCGGGATCGGCGAGAACCTGAACGAGATGACCTCGCCGCTCTTCGCGGCCGACGCGTGGCTGAACAAGCCCTTCGAGTTCACCGAGCTCGACGCGAAGATCCGGGAAATCCTCGCCAAGTACGGCCACGAGCTGCCGGTCGATTTCGCGCACGAGGCGAGCGAGGCCGAGCAGGAGGCCGAGGCCGCCGAGGAAGAAGAGATCGACGGGCCGCATGTGCCCGCGAAGAAGCCGGCCGCGAAGAAGAAGGCTGCGGCGAAGAAGCCGGCCGCGAAGAAGGCCGCCGCGAAGAAGCCGGCCGCGAAGAAGGCTGCGCCGAAGAAGGCCGCCGCGAAGAAGGCCGCGCCGAAGAAGGCCGCCGCGAAGAAGCCCGCGGCGAAGAAGCCCGCGGCGAAGAAAGCGCCCGCCAAGAAGGCTGCGGCGAAGAAGGCTCCCGCGAAGAAGAAGTAGACCCACGGCGCGGCCGCGTCGGGTGTCGGAGGGGGAAGCGGACGCTGATCAGCGCGCGCGGCGGCCGACGGGAATGAACCGCCGGCCCGCGGCGTAAGCTCCTCGGTGCGGCGGCCGTTCGGCTGAGGTGCGGCGCGACGCCGGCGGAGATCCACGCTCGATCTAGCCTGGAAGGAACTTTCGAGCATCGGACCCGTCAACAGCTACAATGCCCTCCACCGGAGAACCGAAGCGACCTGTGAGCGAACCACGTAGAACCAAGCTCGGGAGGATTCGCCGCGCGGCCCTGATGGTGGAGCTCCGCATGCGCCTCGCGCGGGCGCTCCACGCGCTCCCGACCGCGCTCACCATCGCCCTCGTGGTGGCCGCCGCCGCCCTGGCGATCCGCAAGACGCTCCCGGACCACCTGAGCGACGCGCGGACGCGGCAGATCTTGATCGGCGCGGGCCTCCTCGTGGCGTTGACGGTGCTCGTCTCGGTGCTCCGCCGCCTGGCTCCACGTGCGGGGACCATCGCCCTCGACAAGCACCACCGCCTGCACGACCGGCTGACGAACGCCCTGGCCTTCGAGGAGATCGCCCCGAAGGATCGATCGGCGCTGATGGAGGTGGCGATCGACGACGCGTGCGAGCACGCGGAGGGACTCAAGCCGAGCAAGGCGGCGCCGCTGCCGCTCCCGGCCGACCTCCTGGGCTCGCTCGCCGTGGGCGCGGGCGTCGCGGCGATCGCGCTGCTCTACGTGCCGAAGCCGCCGCCTCCTCCGCCCGCGATCAAGACGATCGACGCGCTCACCATGTCGCCCGACGACGTCGAGCTCTTCCGCGACGCCGCGAAGCAGTACGACAGGCCTGATCAGAGCCCGGAGATGAAGGCCGCGGTCGAGCGGTTCAACCAGCTCATCGAGGACATCGCGAACAAGCGGCTCGACCGGACGGAGGCCTTCCGGAAGATGGAGGCCATCGAGCGCGAGCTGCTGAAGGGGGCCGAGGCCGACGCCAAGTCGTTCGACGAGGCGATGAAGGCGATGGCCGAGGAGCTGAAGAAGAACGATCTGGCGAAGCCGCTCGGCGAGAGCCTCGAGAAGAAGGACCTCGACAAGGCGAAGAAGGACCTGAAGGCCCTGGCGGATCAGCTCCGCGACGCGAAGAAGAAGCCCGACAAGGCCGCGCTCGACCGCCTGCAGAAGGCGCTCGCGAAGGCGGCGGCCAAGCAGAAAGAGGCGCTCGCGGCGATCAACGAGAAGCGCAACGAGATCAAGGAGCAGCTCCTCGCCAAGAAGAACCAGAAGAAGGACGACCCGGACGCGGGGCCGAAGAACGATCCGGACGAGGAGCGCCTGCTCAAGAAGAAGGAGCGGGAGCTCGAGCGGCTCGATCGCGAAGCCGAGGCGCAGGAGCGCGCGGGCCGGCAGCTCGATCGGCTCGACCGCGAGCTCGCCAAGGCGGCCGAGGATCTGATGAAGGATCTCGGGCTCTCCGCGCAGGATCTGGAGCAGGCGATGGAGGACATCAACCGGCTCCAGGAAGAGCAGATGACCGACAAGGAGAAGGAAGAGCTGCGCCAGCGCCTCGAAGAGCTGCGCGAGCTGCTCCGCCAGCAAGGGCAGGGCGGCAAGCAGCGGATGCAGCGCATGCTCAAGTTCGGCAAGAAGGCGCGCGGCGGCGGGGGGAAGAAGGGCCAGCAGGGCCAGGGGCAAGACGGCCAGGGCAAAGATCAAGACGGTCAAGACGGGCAAGACGGTCAAGACGGTCAGGATGGGCAAGACGGTCAGGACGGGCAGGACGGCCAGAACGGCAAGCAGCCCGGCGGCAAGGGCGACCTGGTGATCGGGCCCGGCGGCAAGAAGATCCTCATCCCCGGGGGCGGGCAGGGGAACATGCCCGGCGGCGGCGACAGCCCCGGAGACAGCCCCGGCGGCGGCCAGAGCGGGCAGGGGCAGGACAGCCCCGGCGGGCCGCCCGGCAAGGGCATCGGCACGAGCCACGACGCGAACGTCGCCGGCAAGCGCACCGACATGAAGGGCGGCACCACCGACGTGCAGGAGCAGGGGCTCGACACGCAGCAGGGGCCGTCGAACAGCGAGATCATCCTCAGCGCCGCGGAGCGCGGCTTCAAGGGATCCGGCTACAAGAAGGTGTTCACGAAGTACCACACCGTGGCCGAGCAGCAGATCAACAAGGACCAGGTGCCGGACGGTTACCGCTTCTACGTGCACCGCTACTTCCAGCTCATCCGGCCGCGCGACTGAGCGATCGCAGGCCTTTTCCCCGGCAAAACGGAGAGCATTCCGATCATGGCAGAGAAGAACAAGGACGCGGCCCGCGCCGACGTGGCGGACTTCCAGAAGAGCATCGGCGAGCTGCGGGAAGAGGTCGGCAAGATGGTCGTGGGCAACCGCGACGTCGTCGACGGGGTGGTCACCTGCATGCTCGCCGGCTCGCATGCGCTGCTCGAAGGCGTGCCCGGCCTCGGCAAGACGATCCTCGTCCGGACGATGGCCGAGGCGCTGGAGCTCCAGTTTTCGCGCATCCAGTTCACGCCCGACATGATGCCGGCCGACATCATCGGCACCACGGTGATCGACGAGAGCGCGGGCGGCGGGCACAAGTCGTTCTCGTTCCGCAAGGGGCCGATCTTCGCGAACATCATCCTCGCCGACGAGATCAACCGCGCGACGCCGAAGACGCAGAGCGCGCTGCTCGAGGCGATGCAGGAGCACCGGGTCACCGTCGCCAAGCAGACGTACACGCTCGACGAGCCCTTCTTCGTGCTCGCGACGCAGAACCCGCTGGAGAGTGAGGGCACGTACCCCTTGCCCGAGGCGCAGCTCGATCGCTTCTTCTTCAAGCTGCACGTGCCCTTCCCGAGCCGCGACGAGCTGAACGAGATCCTCGAGCGGACGACGGGCACCGTGACGCCCAAGGTGCGCGCGGTGATGAGCAAGGAGCGCATCCTCGGCATGCAGAAGCTCGTGCGCGAGGTGCCGATCGCCAAGCACGTGCAGGACTACGCGGTGCGGCTGCTCCAGGCCACGCACCCGACGGACAAGGGCGCGCTCGACGGGGTGAAGCGCTTCGTCAAGTTCGGCTCCTCGCCCCGCGGCGCGCAGGCGCTCCTCCTCGCCGCGAAGATCCGCGCGCTCTTCCAGGGCCGCTTCGCCGCCTCGATCGACGACATCCGCGCCGTCGCGCTCCCGGCGCTCCGGCACCGCGTGCTGCTCAACTTCGAGGGCGAGGCCGAGGGCATCAAGACGGACGACGTGATCCAGGACATCCTGAAGCACCTGCCCGAGACGGTGAAATAGGCCGGTCCTCGATGGGCGTGCTCGATCTCTTCAAGAAAGCAGCCGCGCCGTTCTCCCGGCGGCGCGCGCTCGTCGGCGCGGACGAAGATCTCTTCGACGACGAGTTCCAGCGCAAGCTCGACTACCTGGCGATGGTCAGCCGGCGCGTCTTCTCCGGCGCGATGCGGGCCGAGCGGCGCACCAAGAAGACGGGCTCGGGCGTCGAGTTCGCCGATCACCGGGACTACGCGTCGGGCGACGATTTCCGCTACCTCGACTGGAGCGCCTACCAGCGCTTCGACAGGCTCCTGATCCGCCTCTACGAGGAGGAAGAAGACCTCTCGATCTACTTCATCCTCGACACCTCCTCGTCGATGGCCTTCGGCGACGGCGAGAAGCTCCGCCAGGCCAAGCGCCTCTGCGCCGCGCTCGCCTACGTCGGCCTCGCGAACCTCGACCGGATCGCGATCGTCACCGCCACCGACGAGATCAGCGGGCGGATGCAATCGACCCGCGGCAAGGCGCGCATCTTCCGCATCTTCCGCTTCCTGCGCGGGGTGAAGGCCGAGGGGCACACCGACCTCGGCGAGGCGCTCAAGACCTTCGTGGCCCAGCACAAGCGCAAGGGCCTCGCCGTGCTCATCACCGACCTCTACGACCCGGCCGGCTTCGAGAAGGGCATCAACGTCCTGCGCTACAACAAGTTCGAGCCCTTCGTGCTCCACATCGTCGACCCGACCGAGGCGAAGCCCGATCTGCGCGGCGACGTGCGCGTCTACGACTGCGAGACGGGCGAGGAGCGCGAGGTGACGGTGACGGCCAAGGTGCTCGAGCGCTACGGGCAGGCCTACGAAGAGTACCTCGAGGAGGCCAAGCGCTTCTGCACCTCCCGGCAGGTCTCGTACTTCCGCGCCGACGTGAACGTCCCCTTCGACGAGCTGATCCTGCGGGTCTTTCGCCGCGGCGGCTTCCTCCGCTAGCCATGCTCCACTTCACCGGCGTCCCGCTCGAGACCCTGATCCAGGTAGGCGCCCTCGCCGCCGCGGCGGTCGTGGTCTTCTACATCCTGAAGCTCCGGCGCCGCCCGGTGGCCGTCCCCTTCTCGAAGATCTGGCAGCGCATCCTCCGCGACAAGGAGGCGACGAGCCTCTTCTCCCAGCTCAAGCGCCTGCTCTCGCTCCTGCTCCAGCTCGCGCTGCTCGCGCTGCTCCTGCTCGCCCTGGGCGATCCGCGCACGGTGGCGAACCTCGTCGAGAGCCGGAACATCGTGATCCTCGTCGACGCCTCGGCCAGCATGAAGGCGACCGACGTGGGTCCGAGCCGGATCGACGCGGCCAAGGAGAAGGTGCGGACGATGGTCCGCGGCCTCTCCGGGAGCGATCGGATGCTGATCGCCCAGATGGACGCCGCGGTCACGCCGCTCACCACGATGACCTCGGAGATCGCCGAGCTCGAGGCGGGCCTCGCGGCGGTCAAGCCGGCGGACGCGTCCGCCGATTTCGCCCACGGCCTGCGCTTCGCGGCCGACACGCTCCGCGGCCTCTCGTCGCCCGAGATCATCGTCGTCTCGGACGGCGTGCTCGGCGAGGCGGCCGACGCGGCGGGCCCCGTCCACCTCGGCGGCATCAAGCTCTCCTACGAGAAGCTCGGCGAGCGCTCGAAGAACGCGGCGATCACCGGATTTTCCGTGCGCAGGTACCCGCTCGACAAGAGCCGCTACGAGGTGATGCTCGAGGTCACCAACACCAGCGAAGAGCCGATGGACATCGAGCTCTCGCTCCTCGGCGACGGGCAGCTCACCGATCTGACGCGCCTCAAGCTCGGCCCGCACGAGAAGCTCCCGCGCTTCTACCCGAACCTCTCCGGCGCCTCGAAGACCCTCGAAGCCAAGCTCGCCCTCGCCGACGGGGCGCACGACGACCTGCCCGCCGACGATCACGCGTACGCGCTCCTGCCCGAGCGGAGGCGCGCGCGGGTGCAGGTGGTCACGCCCGGCAACATGTACCTCGAGGCGGCGCTGCTCCTCGACGAGTACCTCGACGTGACGGGCATCGACCCGGGGAAATACCCGGCCAAGGGCAACTTCGACGTGACCATCTTCGACGGCGTCTCGCCCGTCGTCGCGCCCGGGAGCGGCAGCCTGCTCTACCTGAACCCGCCGGGCCCGAACACGCCCTTCGAGGTGGGCAAGCTCATCGAGGACAACGATCCCAACTACCGGCTCGGCTTCGACGAGCTCGACGACAAGAGCCCGCTCCTCCGTTACACGGCGTTGTCCGACGTCAACATCGGTCGCGCCCATGTCCTCACGGGGACGAAGGAGGACAAGGTTGTCGCCCAGAGCTACAAGGGCCCGCTCCTCCTCCAGGGCCGGCGCGCGGGGGTGAAGTTCGTCGCGCTCGGCTTCGACATCCGCGAGTCCGATTTCCCGCTCCGCGTCGCGTGGCCGCTCTTCCTCCTCAACACGATCAACGACTTCGTGGAGGAGGACGTGAGCTACATCTCGTCCTTCCGCACCGGGACGGTGTGGAGCATCCCCGTCTCCTCGGCCGCCGAGACCGCGACGCTCGAGCTGCCCGACGGCACGAAGCACGAGCTGCCGATCAAGGACGGGCGCGCCGTCTTCCTCGGCCAGCAGGCGGGCTTCTACACCATCTCCACCGGCCAGGGCGCCGAGGAGCGCTCCATGTTCGCCGCCAACCTCTCCGACGTCGCCGAGAGCACCATCGCCCCCGCCGAGAAGCTCACCGTCGACGGGAAAGAGGCCGGCGCCGTGGGCGAGTTCAAGATCGGCGTGCGCCGGGAGATCTGGGTCTACCTGCTCATCGCCGTGCTGATCATCACCACCTTCGAGTGGCTCACCTACCACCGGCGGGTGACCGTATGAGCGCGCTCTCCGACCGCCGCCTCCGCCTGCTCGCGTGGAGCATCTCGTGCCTGGCCCTGCTCGGCATCCTCTTCTGGGCCTACCGCCGCTACGTCCTCCTGCACCCTGATCCGACGCTCTCCTGGGTCCGGAACGGCATCACCTACGAGCTGCTCAACCCCAAGATGCTCGGGGCGATCCTGGTCGCGCCCTGGTTCATCGGTGTGCTCTCGCAGTCGCTCGCCGACCTGCCCTGGCCGCAGCGCATCCTCTCGGTGCTCCTGCGGATCACGTTCGTCGCGCTCGTCGCCTTGGGCCTCTCACGCCTGTCGCGCACGGCCACCACCGAGAAGGCATGCACCATCTACCTGGTCGACGTCTCCGACTCGGTGACCGACGAGTCCCTCGGCGACGCGCAGGCCGCGGTCGATCGCGCGTGGGCCGAGAAGCCCAAGGAGGGCCTCGTCCGCCTCATCACCTTCGCGCGCCGCCCGCGGGTGATCGAGCCGAGCGAGAAGGAGCCCGACAAGGCCCCGCGCGTCGTCCGGCACGTGAACGAGAAGGGCGAGCGGGGCGAGCTCGGCGCAGGGTCGAACCTCCAGGCTGCTTTGCAGCTCGCCTATGGCCTGTACCCCAACGGGTACCTCAAGCGGGCCGTGCTGCTCTCCGACGGCGTGCAGACCGACGGCGACGTACTCGCCGAGGCGAACCGCGCCAAGGACTTCGGGATCAAGCTCTTCACGCAGCCCTACCGCCGCCCGGCGCCGCCCGAGGTCGCCGTGCGCGAGCTGCGCATGCCGGAGCACGTGAAGGTGGGCGAGACCTTCGAGATCCACGCCGACATCTATGCGAGCCGCGCCACCACGGCGAAGGCCAAGCTCTTCCAGGGCGAGGCGCTGAACGGGCTCGAAGGCCTGAAGGACCTGGATCTCAAGGCCGGGCCGAACGACGTGGTGTGGAAGAGCGTGGTGCGCTTCGCGGGGCAGGTGACCTACGCGCTCGAGCTCGACGGCATCGCCGAGGACAAGTTCAAGGAGAACAACCGCTACGCGACGACCATCGACGTGCCGGGCCGCCCCGCGGTGCTCTACATCGAGGGCACGCCGCAGCACGGCCAGCCGCTCTCCAGCGCGCTCACCGCCCAGCAGCTCGACGTCGACATGCGCCCGCCCGCCGGCTTCCCCGGCTCGCTCAAGGAGATGGAGCGCTTCGACTTCGTGATCATGAGCGACACGCCGAAGGAGGCCGTCTCGCTCCAGGCCCAGGAGCTCATCGAGAGCTACGTGCGCGAGCTCGGCGGCGGCTTTCTCTTCGCGGGCGGCGAGTCGGGCTACGGGCTCGGCGGCTGGTACCACACCACGATGGAGCGGATCCTCCCCGTGCGCATGGACAACGAGCGCAAGAAGGAGATGCCCAGCGTCGCGATGAGCGTCGTCATCGACCGCTCGGGCTCGATGACGGGCCTGCCGCTCGAGATGGCCAAGGCCGCCGCCAAGGCCACGGTGGGCGTGCTCTCCTCCGACGATCTCGTGGAGGTGATCGCCTTCGACTCCTCGCCCGTGCGCTACGTGAAGATGCAGCCGGCCCGCAACCGCTCGCGGATCAGCGGCGAGATCGCGCGCATCCAGCCCGGCGGCGGC
>JAXLYT010000071.1:0-56524 GCA_046351295.1 Byssovorax sp. | reverse complement strand
CGCGCTACTTCCGCGCCGGCCGCTTCCGCTCGTGGAACCAGCGGCGGTAGCGCCCCATCGCCGCGAGCTGCGAAGGCCCGGTGTGCCTGCGACAGGTCGAGGCCTCGTCGCTCCCGGGCGGCGCGCCCCAGCGCACCTCGGCGCAGTCGTTCGGGTTGTAGGCCATCTCGTACGACGGGGCGCGGCTCACCACGTCGGCGAGCGAGAGCGTGAAGGGCGAGCCGTCGCTGCGCTCGTACTGGATCGTGCGCGACGAGAGCTCCTTCGCGAGCAGCGCGTCGAGCTCGCCGCGCAGCGCCGCGATGTCCTTCCCGGGCGCGATCGCGTAGCGCTCCGGGCGGCGCGCCACGCGGGCCGGGAAGCCGCTCACCACGTCGATGGCGATGAGCAGGCGCATGTCGCGCGAGGGCGTGGAGAAGTCCTCCCAGGGGCCGGTGGTCTCGAAGATCGTCGGGCCCTTGGGCATCTCGACGCGGCGGCCGGCGGTGACGAAGAATTTCTCGGCGTTCTTCACCGACACGACGCGCGTCTTCACCTGCTCCTCGAGCGCGGCGATCGTCTCCAGCATCGCGCGCGCGGGGTCGAGCGGAGAGGGGGAGAGCACGTCGTCCATCCGGTCGTAGAAGCCGTCGATGTCGAGCGAATACTGGTCGAGCGCGTAGTCGCCGTAGTCAGGATCGGCGAGGATCTCCTTGTTCGTGAGCCCGCGGACGCCGCGCGCGTCTTGCCGCACCGGGCGGAAGCGCTTGAAGCCCGGGCTGCCCATCTCCGGCCCGAGCGCGAAGAGGAAGCTGCCCCGCCAGAAGCGCTTGCGGCTCACGGTCGCGTCCGGCTGTCCGTCGACCGCGAGCAGGATGCCACCCGCCGTCTCCGTCTGCGGGATGCGCTTCACCACCACGAGGATGTGGCCGTACGGATCGGCGTAGATCGCCCCGGGACGCAGGCTCTTGAGGTCGAGCGGCACCGGGTAGTAGTCGCCGCCGTCCTTGTCGGCCGGGGCGCGCCCGGTGCCCGAGTGCACCGTGTCGGCGAGCTTGCCGCGGAGGAAGTCGGTGAACGTATCGAACGCGTTCTTGCGCTGCGGCGCGGGGTACAGGTTCGAGCGGAAGTCGAGACACGTCGGCCCGAGCCCGCCGCCGCCCCGGGTGCAGCTCGAAAAACCGAAGGGTAGGCCCAGCTTGAACGAGAAGTAGGCGCGGAGAAAATAGGGCAGATCGGCGCAGTCCGGATCGATGGGGGCCGCGCCTCGGCCGCCGTCGTCCTCGCCCGTCCCGAGGTAGTCGTGGAGCAGGTTGCGCTTCGGATCGCGGAGCACCTCGTGCAGCGCGCCGAAGGAGAGCTGCTCGCCGAGCGGGGCGTCGAAGAGCCGTTCGATCCAGGCCGAGTAGAGGTTCTCCATCCCCCGATCCCAGGCCCGCTGGTTGCCCCAGACGACGCCCCAGAGGCGGGTCGAGTCGACCGGCGGATCGTCCTCCACGGCGATGTCGAGGCAGGCCGTGATCTCGTCGCGATCGCCCGCGGCGCTCCGCTGCTGCACCACGGCCCTGTAGGTGCCGCGCGCGGCGGACGGGATCTCCGCGGCCCAGAAATACGGCGGCCCGCCGTGCCGCTCGTCGCTCACCTGCACCACCGCGCCCGCGGGATCGCGCAGCACGAGCGCGCCCGCGAGGGCCTTGTCCCCATGGGCGAGCACGCGCAGCGGCCGGCCCGCGCGGGGCGCGCGCGGCGCGACGAAGAGGCTCAGGTCCGTGCCCGGTACGCAGCGCGCCGGCGAGGCGAGCGGCACCACCGCGCGGGGCGACGGCACCGCGACCGTGAGGGAGCGGACCCCGCCCGCAGAAGGCCCAGGCGGCACCGCCGCCGCAGAAGGCATCGTCGGGACTGCCGTGACCGCCACCACCGCCGCGCTCTCCGCCCTCGGGGGCAGGGGCTCTCCGGCGGCGTCCTGCGAGCACCCTGCGATCACGGGCGAGCACGCCATCAGCGCGGCCACCGAGAACATCCAGAGGCTCTGCTGCATCAGGGTTGCTCTACCTTCTCGCGGGAAATGGGGAAAGAGCGCGGATCGCATGTAAGAACGCTTACAGCCCGAGACTTGACGCGGCCGGGGGCCTGGTTAAAGAACGCCAGCACATGAAGCCTCCAACCAAACCTCGTTCGATTTCCGCCCTCGTGGTGCTCGCCGTCGCGAGCGCCCTCACCGTGGGCGAGGCATGCAGCAAATCCGCGGAGCCCTCCGCGCAGGCGGCCCCCGGGCAGACGGGCGCCGCGCAGACCGTCGCCTCGAATGGCCGGCGCATCGACATCACCGCCACCTCCGAGGGCTACTCGCCCGCCACCGTCGACGTGAAGAAGGGGGAGGAGGTCGTGCTCCGCTTCACCCGGACCACCAAGAGCGAGTGCCTCGCCGAGGTGGTGATCCCCGACCTGAAGATCAAGAAGGACCTCCCGCTCAACACGGCCGTCGAGATCCCCGTCAAGCTCGACAAGGAAGGGAAGGTCGGCTTCCAGTGCGGGATGGCGATGGTGAAGGGCACCATCAACGTCACCGGCGGCTGACCCAGCTCCCGCCCCCGACCAATTCCCGCCCCCCACCGTTCCCGAACCCCGACCGTCAGGGAGGGGATCAGGATCGCGCTCCTGTCCGCTCGCTCACGCGCGCGGTTCGGGAGCGCTTGTGCTTGTTGGGGCGCTACGCGCCGGAGCCGGGGGCCTTGTCGAGGACCTCGCGCACCATGCGGGTCAGGGTGCGGGCGTCGAAGGGCTTGTTGACGAGCTGGCGTCCTTCGAGCCCGCCCTGCCGCAGGATCGCGTCGTCCGTGTAGCCCGACATGTAGAGCACCTTCAGGCCCGGTCGCCTCGCGGTGACCCGGTCGGCCAGCTCGCGCCCGCTCATCCCGGGCATCACTACGTCGGTCAGCACGAGCGCCGGCTCTTCCTCGAGCTGATCGAGCTGGCGCAGCGCCTCTTCCCCGTTGGCCGCCGAGACCACCTTGTAGCCGGCCGAGGTGAGGATCCGGCAGGCCAGCTCGCGCACGCCCGGCTCGTCCTCCACCACCAGCAAGGTCTCGCTGCCCGCTGCCGGCGGGTGCTCCGCGGCCTCGGGCGCAGGCGGGGCCGAGCGGGTCGCGTCGGTGCGAGGCAGGCGGATCTCGAAGCGCGTGCCGAGGCCGGGCCGGCTCTGCGCGGTGATGCGGCCCCCGCTCTGCTCGATGATGCCGTACACCGTGGAGAGGCCGAGGCCCGTGCCCTTGTGCGGGCTCTTCGTGGTGAAGAAGGGCTCGAAGATGCGGTTCAGGGTGGCCTCGTCCATCCCGCATCCGGTGTCGGTGAACGTGATCTTCACGGCCGGCCCGCCGAGCGCGGCTGGGCCCGTCTCGCCGGCCTCGACGTTCTCGGTGGCGATGGCGACCGTGCCGCCCTGGGGCATGGCGTCGCGGGCGTTGACGGCCAGGTTCATCAGCACCTGCTCCATCTGGCCCGGGTCGACCTTGACCAGCCCGAGGTTCGCGCCCGGGGTGACGGCGAGGGTGATGTCCTCCCCGATGAGGCGGCCCAGCATCTTCTCGACGCCCGCGACCAGGCTGTTGAGGTCGACGATCTGGGGCTTGAGCATCTGCTTGCGGCTGAAGGCGAGGAGCTGGCGGGTGAGGGCCTGCGCGCGGAGGCTGGCCTTGCTCACCTCGGCCAGGTCGGCGAGGAGCGGGTCGCTGTCGGGCAGCGAGGAGGACACGAACTCCGTGTAGGACGAGATGACCGTGAGCAGGTTGTTGAAGTCGTGCGCGATCCCGCCGGCCAGCCGCCCGATGGCCTCCATCTTCTGCGCGGCCCGGAAGCGCTCCTCGGCCTCGTGCTGGTTGGTGAGATCGATCAGCACGCCCGTGAGGCCGATGAGCTTCCCGTGCCGATGGATGGCGCGGCGTGAGGTGCGCACATGGCGGACGCGGCCGCCCTTGTCGAGGATCCTGAAATCGATGGGCTCGGACGGGCCGGCGAAGGCCAGCGGGCGCGTGGCCTCGACATGGGCCAGATCGTCGGGGTAGACGACCGCCGAGAGGGGCTTGCCGAGGAGGTCGGCGGGCGTGTACCCGAAGCTCGCCACCGCCGGGCTCGCGTAGGTGATTCGGCCCTCGACGCTGGTCGAGAAGACCACCTCGCCGAGGTTGTCGATGAGCGCGCGGTAGTGCTCCTCGCTCTCCGTCAGCGCGTCCTGGGCGCTCCGGCGGGCGCTGATGTCGCGGGAGATGCCGTAGAGCTCGATCTTGCCCGTGGAGGGGTTGCGCTCGAAGCGCATCGCCGTCTCCGTCCACACCGTGGAGCCGTCCTTGTGCGGAAGCGCGATCTCGTCGACATAGGTGCGCCGGACGCCCCGCTCGAACTCGGCGACGCGCCCCGGGAGCACCTCGCCCACGTACGACGCAGAGGCCGGGGTGAGGAACGCCGACAGGTCTTGCCGCAGCGTCTCCTCGACGGAGAACCCGCGCAGCTTCTCGACCGTGGGGCTGATGTGCAGCGGGCGCATCGTGCTCAGGTCGACCAGCCACACCACGTCGAAGACGTCCTCGATCAGGCGGCGGTACTGCGCCTCGCGCTCGTGCAGGGCGCGCTGCTGCTGGAGCGCGAAGAGGGCATGGCTGAGGCTCTCGGCCACCTCCTGCACCAGCGCGATCTCGTCCGGATCGGCGTTGGTGCCGGGGGGCTGGGTGAGCAGGAGCGCGCCGAGCGCGTGGCCGTCGACCTGGAGGGGCACGGCGACCGAGTCGCGCGGCTCGCTCCACGCCTTCTCGACGGGACAGCTCTCGCAGACCTGGTTGCACCGCTCGCGGATGAACGCGGCGCCCTCGCTCGCCCGCTTCAGGCAGGGCGTGAGCTCGCCCCCGTCGAGGAGGCTCGCGAAGGGGGTGCTCTGCAAGGCCTTGCCGGCGAGGGAGAAGCGCTCGATCGTCCTCGTCCCCGGCGCGAAGAGGGCGATCGCGCACGCGAGGAACCCGCGCTCGTCGACGAGCAGCCTGGCCGCGCGCTCGATGAGCGCGACCGGATCTTGCTCGCGGGCGATGAGCATGTGCAGCGCCCGGAGCGCGCGGAGCACGGCGCGGAGGTGCGCGTTCGCGTCGCGCGCGGCGTCCCCCGCCGGAGATGGGGCGTCCGGATCGGCGGGCGTCGGCGGGGGATCGGCCACGTCTGGATGCACGGTCTCGACCTCGTGGATGGGGTGGCGTCGAGGAGCTTCCAGCGAAGAGTGTCACAGATCGCGATTCGGCGCTCCACCTGTGGATGATCACGGCGCCTGCGAGCCATGGTTGAGCGATACGCAAAGAATTCGCATGCAGCGCGCCTACCGGCACGCCGGCTGGCAGATGGAGTCGCGGCACTCGAGGCCCTCCGCGCAGGTGACCGGGTAATAGCTGCCGTTGTCGCACGCATCGCCCTCGCCCTTCTTCGGCGCGCAGCGCGGCAGATCGCTCCCGTCGTCGGGAGGCCGCACGCAGAACAGGCCCGGCGCGCAGCGGTCGCGCTGGCAGTGCTCGCCGGCGAGCGGGAGCGCGACGCAGGTGGTCTTCGAGTCCGGTCCATCGACACCGTTCGGGACGGTGATGCTGCCGCACACGAGGCCGTCCGCGCAGTCGTTGTCGACGAAGCTGCCGTCGACGAGGCCGCAAGCGTCACCCTCGGCGAGCGTCGGCGTCCGGCACGCGAAATCGGCCGCGCAGTACCGGCCATCGTCGCAGCGCCACGTGCCCAGGCAGGAGCCCGGTACCGGCAGGACACAATGGCCGTTCTGATCGCAGTACGCACCCATCACGCAGTTGGCCGGAAAGCTGTCGCACGCGCCGCCCACGGGCACGCGCGCGGCGCAGGTGCCATGGGTCCAGTCGTTCTCGTCGTGCGCGCAGTAGAGGTCCTGATCGCACTCGTTCAGATCCTCGCCCTTGGGCCCCATCGAGCAGGTCTCGCCCGGCCCCTTGTGGGTCGTCTGGCAGACGCCGTCCTTGCAGACGGCCGTGATCGAGCAACCCTGGAGCGCGCCCGCGCAGAAGGCGCCGAGCGGCTGCGGATCGACGCACTGGCCGCAGGTGCCGGCCTCGGGATCGGCCGTGCACCGGGCGCTCTTGCACTGGCTGTCGAACGCGCATGCCGCGCCGAGCGGGCGATCGGTGAGCGACTCGGCGGCAGAGGGATCGCTCGGGGAGGGATCGCCGGTGGTGCCGGGCGGTGAGGTGACGACCGAGCCGCAGGCGTTCAGGGCAAGGAAGGTGAGGGTGGACGAGGTGGTAACCAGAAGGGAGCGGAGGCTGAGCATGACGCCCCTTCGAGCACGAGGTGGGCCAGGCTGGACTGAAGGGGAAACTGCTCGAATCAGCCCGATGGACGCCGCTGCGTCCGGGACGCTGTTACCTGGGGAGGGTAACTCGACCGGTAACCGATGACCGGTAACGAATGGATCTCAGAGCCGCACGCTCCTCAGCCGCAGCGCATTGCCGATCACCGACACCGAGCTGAGGCTCATCGCCGCGCTCGCGATCATCGGGCTCAAAAGCAACCCGAAGAATGGATAGAGGATCCCCGCGGCCAGCGGCACGCCAACGCCGTTGTAGACGAACGCGAAGAACAGGTTTTGCCGGATGTTGCGCAGCGTCGCGCGGCTCAATCGACGCGCGCGCACGATCCCCATCAGATCGCCGCGGAGGAGCGTCACGCCTGCGCTCTCCATCGCCACGTCGGTGCCGGTGCCCATCGCGATGCCGACGCGCGCGCGGGCGAGGGCGGGCGCGTCGTTGATCCCGTCGCCGGCCATCGCCACGGCGCGGCCTTCCTTCTCCAGCTTCTCGACGAAGGCGCTCTTGTCGGCCGGCATCACCTCGGCCTCGAAGCGCGCGAGGCCGAGCTTCTTCGCCACGGCCGCGGCTCCGCTCCGGTGATCGCCGGTCAGCATCACCACCTCGATGCCCTCGTCGCGAAGCTGCGCGATGGCCTCGGCCGCGGTCGCCTTGATCGGATCGGCCACGGCGATCAGGCCGAGCGCCTGGCTGCCCTTCGCCACCATCACCACGGTCGCGCCCTCGTCGCGCAAGCGCTCGGCGCGTGCCTCGAGATCGCCGGGCGCGACGCCTCGATCGGTGAGCAGCCGCGCGTTGCCGATCGCGATCGATTCGCCGTCCACCACGCCGGTCACGCCCTCGCCCGGGCGCGACTTGAAGCTGCTCGCTGCGCCGAGCGAGAGGCCGTCTTGCTTCGCGCGGGCCACGATCGCGCCCGCGAGCGGGTGCTCGCTCCCCTGCTCCAGGCTCGCCGCGAGGCGGAGCAGATCGCGCTCGGTGCCGTGGATCGCGACGATCTCCGTCACGCGCGGCTTGCCCTCGGTGAGCGTGCCGGTCTTGTCGATCACCAGCGTGTCGACCGCGGCGAGGGACTCGAGGGCCTCGGCGTCCTTGATGAGCACGCCGGCCGCGGCGCCCCGGCCGGTGCCGACCATGATCGACATCGGCGTCGCCAGGCCGAGCGCGCAGGGGCATGCGATGATCAGCACGGCGATCGCGTTGACGAGGGCGAGCGCGGGGCTCTGCCACCACCACACGGCGAAGGTGAGCACCGAGGTCAGCACCACGGCCGGAACGAACCAGCCGGAGACGCGATCGGCCAGGCGCTGGATCGGGGCGCGGCTGCGCTGCGCCTGCGTCACGAGCGCGACGATCTGCGCGAGCAGCGTGCCCGCGCCGACGCGCTCGGCCTTCATGAGCAGCGCGCCCGTGCCGTTGACGGTGCCGCCGAACACGCGATCGCCCGGGTGCTTCTCCACGGGCAAGGGCTCGCCGCTCACCATCGACTCGTCGACCGCGCTCTGCCCTTCGATGACCTTTCCATCGACCGGGACCTTCTCGCCGGGCCGGATCCGCAGCGTATCGCCGGCCACGACGCTCTCGATCGGCACGTCGCTCTCCGCGCCGTCGAAGAGGCGCCGCGCCGTCTTCGGGGCCAGGCCGAGGAGCGCCTGGATGGCCGCGCCCGTGCGCGCCCGCGCGCGGAGCTCGAGCACCTGGCCGAGCAGCACCAGCGTGGTGATGACGGCCGCGGACTCGAAGTACACCGGCGGCCCGTGCTCGCCCCGCATCGCCGCGGGCACGAGCGACGGCAGGAAGAGCGAGAGCACGCTGAACGCGAAGGCGGCCCCGGTGCCGATGGATATCAACGTGAACATGTTGAAACGACGGTTCCGGATGGACACGGCCCCGCGCTCGAAGAACGGATAGCCGCCCCAGAGCACCACCGGCGCGCTGAGCGCGAGCTGGATCCAAGGCGAGTACGGGGCGATCGCGTGCCGTGTGCCCGCGGGCAGGAGCATCTCCCCCATGGCCAGCGCGAGCAGCGGCACGGTGAGCGCGAGGCTCACGTAGAAGCGGGTCCGCATCGACGCGAGCTCGGGGCTCTCGGCCTGATCGGCGGAGGGCGCGCGCGGCTCGAGGGCCATGCCGCAGATGGGGCAGGGGCCGGGGTGATCGGAGAGCACCTCCGGGTCCATCGGGCAGATGTACTCCGTGCCCTTCGGCAGCGGCGCGGCCGGCTCCGCGGGCATCGCGGCGGGCGCTTGCGCAGGCGCGAGGTAGCGGGCCGGATCGGCGCGGAAGCGCTCGTTGCACCGCGGATTGCAGAACGAATAGGTCACGCCCTCGTGCGTGTGGTGCCCGCCCCGCGCCTTCGACGGGATGACCTTCATCCCGCACACGGGGTCGATGACGGGCTCCTCGGCGGGCGCCCCGGGCACCTCCACCGGCTTGACCTCGGCAGCCTTCGGCGCGGCCTCCATCATGGGCGGAGCCGCGGGCGCGGGTGCGGCAGCCGGCTCGGGCTCCGGATCGAAATCGAAGGCCGGCGCGGGGTTCTGGGCCGCCTTGGCCGGATCGGCGTCGAAGGTCTCCTTGCAGCCGCCGCAGCAGAAATAATAGGTTTTCCCGTCGAATTCGCTGCTGGCCTCGGCCGTGGCCGGGTCGACGGCCATGCCGCAGATGGGGTCATGCTCCCGGGGCCGGCGGGTGGGGGAGGGGCTCGGCGCTGGAGCGGAGGTCGCGTTCATGATCGATCGCCTTGGAGAGATGAGCGAGAGGGCTCGATGGTGAGAGGACCGCGTGCGCCCTCCCGGTTCTGTTCTGCATTTTTCATTGCTGATTTTTCAATTTATCGGACTTTTGACGCCCTTCGAGCGGGACTTCGGGCACGGCCAACGTTGGTCGCCTGTCCCGGGAGGCAACCCGAAAGCTTTTCGGCGATCTTTGTCTTTCCCTTTGTCTCCCCCTGGGTACACTGCCGCCCCCCAACTCGCCTGGCGGCTCGTCCGCCCCGGTTCCTCGCTCCGAACCGGCCCCCGGAGGCGACGCGGGCCGCGCCCTGCGGAAGTTATCTCCAACGCATCACGGAGCGAAGAGGCTCACGAATTCCATGAACCAGAACCCCGGCATCCTCGGCAAGAAGATCGGCATGACGCAGATCTTCGACGACAAGGGCGAGGTCATCCGCTGCTCCGTCGTGCAGGCGGGCTGCGTCGTCCTCGGCAAGCGCACCGAGGAGAAGGACGGCTACAACGCCCTCGTCCTCGGCTTCGGCGCCCGCAAGGCCTCGCGCACGAGCAAGCCGCTCGCCGGCGCCTACAAGAAGATCGACAAGGCGCCGATGGCCGTCGTCCGCGAGCTGCGCGGCTCGGCCGCGTACGTCGCGGGCTTCGAGGTGGGGCAGAAGGTGGCGATCGACCAGGTGTTCGAGGTCGGCCAGTTCGTCGACGCGCAGGGGCAGAGCCGCGGCCGCGGCTTCACCGGCGTCATGCGGCGCTGGAGCTTCGCCGGCGGCGTGAACTCGCACGGCACGCACGAGTACTTCCGCCACGGCGGCTCGATCGGTACGAACATGACCCCCGGTCGCACCCTGCCCGGCCTCAAGATGCCGGGTCACTACGGCGCCGAGACGGTGAGCGCGCTCAACCTCAAGATCGCCAAGCTCATCCCCGAGGACGACCTCGTGCTGATCGAGGGCGCGGTCCCCGGCGCGAAGAACGGGATCGTGCTGATCCGCGGCGCGATCAAGAAGAAGAACGCCGGCAAGAAGGCCTGAGCAGCTCGCTCGGCCAAGAGGCTGCCGTGAGCAATCGAGGGAAGAATCCCTACCGGCGGCCCGACGCCTTCACCAAGGCGGCCAAGGCGCAAGGCTACCCCGCCCGCAGCGTCTTCAAGCTCGAGGAGATCGATCGCCGGACGCGGCTCTTCCGTCAGGGCCAGCGCGTGCTGGACCTCGGCGCCGCGCCCGGCTCCTGGTCGATGTACGCCGCCCAGAAGATCGGCGCCGGCGGCAAGCTCCTCGCGGTCGATCTCAGCCCCATCCAGGTCGCGCTCGGCCCGAACGCCACCGCCTCGCAAGGCGACGCGCTCTCGCTCGCCAACGAGGCCCTCGCGCTCCACGCGCCTTACGACGTCGTGCTCTCCGACATGGCCCCCTCGACCACGGGGAACAAGCTCGCCGATCAAGCGCGGAGCTTCGAGCTGTTCATGCGCGCGGTCGAGGTCGCCGTCGCCCTGGGGGCGCCGGGGAGCGCGTTCGTCGGGAAGATCTTCATGGGCGAGGACTTCGAGCAGGCGCGCGCGGCCCTGCGCAAGGCCTACGGCGAGGTGCGCGTGATCCGGCCGGAGGGGACGCGGAGCGTGAGCTTCGAGGTGTTCCTGGTGGGCCTCGCGAAGAAGGCGCCTCCGCCCGCGCCCACGTGAGCCCGCCGTCCGGGTCGCCCCTTCGCGCGCCGCGCAAACTCGGCTAGGTCGAGCCGATGATCGCAAAGCTTCTCGGGCGGACGGCAGGCATCGCGCTGGGGATGGGGCTCTGTGCCGCGGCATGCGGCGCGCGCACGCCCATCCCGGAGAAGGTGACGAAGGGCACGACGTCGACCACCGGCACCGGCGGGTCCGGAGGGACCGGCGGTATGACCGGCACCGGCGGCATGACCGGCACCGGCGGCGACGGCGGCGTCATCAGCACGGGCGGCACCGGAGGCACCGGAGGCACCGGGGGCACCGGCGGAACCGTCGTGCAAAACCCGGTGGTCTCCGAGGGCGCCGACTCGTTCCTCCAGTCCGAGACGAGCACCGCGGTCGCGCCGAACGGCTTCGTGGCCGTCGCGTGGATCGACATCCAGGCAGGCGGCGGCTCGGCCATCGGCTACGCGATCTCGGCCGACGACGGCAAAAGCTTCCCCGTGCCCTCGGCCGTGAGCTCGCCCGGCGGGCGCCTGGCCAGCGATCCGGTGATCGCGGTGGACGCGGCGGGGAGCTTCTATGTCTGCTGGGTCGGCTACTTCATCGACGGCGCAGGGATGCCGAGCGACATGCACATCTACGTGTCGAAGGCGCCCGCGGGCGCGACGACCTTCGGCGATCCGATCGAGGTGAGCGCGCCGAGCGGCATGGACTTCCTCGACAAGCCGTGGATCACGATCACCAACGCGGGGACGATCCTCGTCACCTACGCGGTGTTCACCAACGTGAGCTCGAAGCTCGTGGTGGCCCGGAGCCAGGACGGCCAGAGCTGGCAGCAGTCGACGATGCTGGAGAGCGCGTCGGCCTTCTACAACCTGGCCTACCCCTGCGCGCCGAAGAACGGCTCGCGCGTGTACGCGACGTACCTGACGCTCACCAACGACGTGAAGGCGAGCCTGACCTACAGCGACGATCAGGGCGCGACCTGGCTGCCCCTCGTGCAGAACGTCACGGTGAGCCTCGACGGCGAGCTCGTGGCCTTCACCGATCCGAGCTGCGTCGCCGAGGGCAACGAGGTGTGGGTGACCTACGGGCTGACCGACGAACCGCTCGGCGAGAACGAGGCCGACACGCCGCGCCTCACGAGCATCCGCGCTGTGCGATCGAGCGATCTCGGCAAGTCCTTCGACCTGCGCCTCGAGGCGGGCGACCCGAAGGCGGCGCCCTTCTTCCTGCTCCCCGGCCTCGCGCGCGAGGAGTCGGGCGCGCTCGACGTCGTGTACTACGCGGGGACGATGGACGAGGACGATAGCGGCACCTACCGCCGCGCGCGGATGGTCGATCCGGCCGCGGGCTTCGCCCCGAGCGTGGTGGTGGAGTCGCCGGTCACCTTCCTGCAGGCGCGCAACGACGCCCGCTGGCTCGGCGACTACGTGGGCGTCGCAACGCGCGCAGGGCGCCTCTACACGAGCTTCGTGGTCAACACCGACGGGACCGCGCACGTCGCCTTCGCGCGCCCAGCCCTGCCCTGAGCGCGACCTGTGGTTCGGGGACGTGGACTCGAACCACGACCTGAGGTTTCAAAGACCTCCATCCTGACCCTTGGACCAGCCCCGAATGAAGGGGTGACAAAAAACCTGCTACGCAGCCCGATTCGTCGGTCGGGCTCCCTCAAAATCGCCGAGGATTCCTCGGTCGCCCTCCCTAGCTTCGGGCTGCTCGCGACGGTTTTTTTGTCACCCTTCGTCGTGAAAAGAGCCCCGCGCCCGATCCAGCCAGCGGCCATCGAGCGAAGAGCGGAGCCGCCGTCCGGAATCGAACCGGAGCCTCCCTGCTTACAAGGCAGGTTGCCCTTCCGTGGGCCCCGGCGGCAAATGGCGGAAGACGGAGGAGTCGAACCCCACGCCCGGAGGCGCGCACTGTGTTCGAAGCAGGCTTGGCCCCGGGCCAATTCGCCTTCCATGGACAATCGAGATCGCGAAGAGAGAGGAGCTTTCGAGATGGGGAGGAGAGCAGAGGAGTCGAACCCCGCACCCGGAGGTGCCTTCCGTGTTCAAGGCGGCGCCGGGTCCACACCCGGGATGCTCTCCGCGACGCGCCATGGTGGAGTGACGGGGACTCGAACCCCGATCCCTGCTGTGCAAGAGCAGGATTCTGCCGTTGAAGTATCACCCCAAGATCGAAGAGGCGGGCAAAGGGGGTGGTCGGGGCCGAGGATTTGAACCTCTGCGCTGCCCCTCGCGAGGCAGCGCCTTACCGATAACCCGGCCAGAGCGGCCCGTCGGCGGAAGCTGGATGAATCGAACACCATACCCCTTTCGAGGTACGCACCGGGTAGCGGCCGGGCCTGACACCATTGCCAGTTCAGCTTCCATGTACATCGACATCGGCGGAAGGAGGAGGTCTCGATCCCCACACCCTCGCGGGTGCGCGCTGTGTTCCAGACAGGCCTGGCGCCTCGCCAGATCTCCTTCCGTGGTGGTTCAGAATCCCCGGGCGCCCGCGCATGCACGAGGCATGTGCGGGCGCCCGGGGAGATGGGCTCAGGCGCCGGGGCCGAGCGCCGCGCAGTAGTGCATCCACGCCTCCGGGTGGCTGCCCTCCCTGGGGATGATCGCGGTCATCGGCAGGGACTTGGGCTTGACCGGGGCGCGGAGCAGCTTCATGCCGGCCTGCTCGGGGGTGCGGCCGCGCTTCTTGCTGTTGCAGTCGTAGCAGGAGGTCACGATGTTCTCCCAGACGGTCTTTCCACCCTGCACGCGGGGGACCACGTGGTCGTAGTTCAGGTCGCGCGCGGGCTTGCGGCTGCCGCAGTACTGGCAGCGGAACTCGTCGCGGGAAAAGACGTTGATGCGGGAGAACTTCACCCCTCGCTTCATCCCTGCGATGGGCCGCTTGAGGCGGACCACGGCGGGGGCCTTGACGGTGAAGCTCGGGGAGCGGATCTCCTCGTCGTACTCCTCGATGACCTCGACCTTGCCGAGGAAGCTCATCGTCAGGGCGACCTGCCAGGAGATGATCTTGTGGGGCATCATCCACGGGGTCAATAGCAGCGTCTGCGCGGTCATGGCTCACCTTCCCGGTGTCTTTCGCGCCTCGCGAGCCGGGCCTCCCTGGTGGGGCGGGCCGGGCTCATGGGGCGCTAGGGCCTTCTCTTCTTCATGGTGTCTCTCCAGGGCGATATGCCCCGCAAGGAGATTCGAGCCCCGCCCCCGTCGACCATCGAGGGGGAGAGGATCGGTGCCCAGAGAGGGAGTCGAACCCTCAAGAGACCGGGTTTGAGCCGGCCACGTTTGCCAGTTTCGTCACCTGGGCGCTGTCAAGTTGGTGTCACCGGTGGGAGTCGAACCCACATACCCCGGAGGGCCCAGGTTCTCAGCCTGGCACGTATGCCTGTTCCGTCACGGTGACATGGTATCCACGGTGGGAATCGAACCCACAACGCCCGAGGGCACGGCTTCTGAGGCCGCTGCGTTTGCCAGTTTCGCCACGTGGACATGCGATCGAAAAATGGTGCGGGGCGTGAGGATCGAACTCACCTGGGCCGGCTCGTCGCGCCGGTGCTCTCGCCAGAGAGCGAGCCCCGCGGGGGCTGGTGGGGCAGCCGTGAGTCGAACACGGAACGGGCTCCTTATCAGAGAGTCCAGGTCACCGTACCGTCCTGCCCCGAAATCGTTGGTCCGCGCGGAGGGGATCGAACCCTCGACGGATGCTTATAAGACCTCCTTGGCCGACCAGGCCGCGCGCGGTCGAGGGATGTCATGGTGCCGGCGGAGGGATTCGAACCCACGCTGAGCCGCTTCTAAGGCGGCTGCCTCCTGCCAGTTGGGCTACGCCGGCGTACGGGACCAGGGGATCGAACCCTGCGAGAGCGGTGTGTGAGACCGCCGCGTTCTCCAGCTCGCTCGTCCCGCGTGGTCTGAGTGGGGGGATTCGAACCCCCGGTCTCCGGCACCCCGAGCCGGCGCTCTACCAGATTGAGCCACACCCAGATGATACTGCTTTATTCTCGTCATGATACGTGAAGAGTTTGGTCTGAGTGGGGGGATTCGAACCCCCAGTCCTCGGCTCCCGAAGCCGATGCTCTACCAGGTTGAGCCACACCCAGATGGTCGCGACGGAGGGAGTCGAACCCTCCCGGCCGGCCTTATGAGAGCCGCCGCTCACCGTGAGGCGCCGCGGTTGCAGGGGTAGGAGTCGAACCTACGAAGCCGATGGTATGAGCCTCGGGAGGGGCCGTCCCTCCCTGCGATGATGAGAGATCGAGTGCTCGATCGGTGGGGTGCCTGGGAATTGAACCCATGTAGCCACGAGGGCGCTGGTTTTACAGACCTGCTTGCGTTCCATCGCTCACCCCGAAAATATCCAATACCTGCGCTGCGGCGCCTCTGCCAGGAATCGAACCTGGCCATCGAGCTTCGGAGGCTCGCTCCTGGAAGACCACCAGGACAGAGGCAGGCATGACCGTTGGTCCCCCAGCGAGGAGTTGAACCTCGACAGCCACGTTCGTAGCATGGTGCCCGGCCGCCGGGACAGGGGGAAGGTTGGTGGGCTCGGGTCGGATCCGCGGGCCCTCCTGCGAGGGATCACGGTCCGACGCGTCGGCCCGGCGTTCCCAGCGGGAATCGAACCCGCACCTCCTGGTTGAGAGCCAGGTGACCACACCAGATAGTCGATGGGAACATGAGAAGAGAAGAGCGTGGCGTCCCCAGCGGGAGTCGAACCCGCGTTCCCGGCATGAGAGACCGGTTGCCTGGGCCAGCTAGCAGATGGGGACAGTGGGAGCCCTCGGCGGGAGTCGAACCCGCTCCGTGCCGTTTAGAAGACGGCCGCCCTGTCCGTTGGGCACCGAGGGCAAAGGCGTGTATGTGGAGAGCCGGCCGGGAATCGAACCCGGCAACCCGGTTTTGCAGACCAGCGTTTCTACCCAGAGATCCGGCTCGAAGAGTGTTCCCTGCGCTGCTGCGCAGGCCGGCGCGTCGGTCGGAGCCGCTCGACGTACCACTGTACGACTCGCGGTCCCTCCCTAGCCCCGTCCTGCTCGCGACGCCCATGGAACACCTTCTCGAGATTGGAGCGGCGGAGGAGAATCGAACTCCCGTCGCGAGCTTGGCACGCTCGCACTCTACCATTGAGCTACCACCGCATGTGTTCTGTGGAGCGAGCAGCGGGAATCGAACCCGCATCGTCGGTTTGGAAGACCGAGGCCCTGCCCTTGGACGATACTCGCGTGATGTCGTTCGAGAGCGAGATCGCTCCCGGAGCTGCCGGCGAGAATCGCACTCGCCATCTCCTGCGTACCAAGCAGGCGCCTCGCTCTCTAGGCCTCGACAGCACATTCGTGGAACCGGCCGGGGTCGAACCGGCTACCTCCTGCATGCCATGCAGGCGCTCTCCCAGTTGAGCTACGATCCCAGGGTGAGGCGGACCACCTCCCCTCCCGCGGGCCGGCTCGGCACCGGCTCGTGGAGGCGATCCGCCTCGGCGGCGTACTTCAGACGCGCTCGCCCGCCTTGCGCGAGGACAGAAGGCCCCGCGCGCGTCGAGCGAGCGCGTTTGTGGAACGACGGGGACTCGAACCCCGATCCCTACCGTGCGAGGGTAGTGTTCTCCCGGTTGAACTATCATCCCGAAACTCGAACCGAGGGGCGCCCCCGAGGAGGATCGAACTCCCCTCACCTGATCGACAGTCAGGTTGCCTCACCAGAAGCATACGAGGGCAGGCGCAATGTTCGGGAGAGAGCTCTCCCGGCAGGGCGTGAAGGAATCGAACCTTCTCCAGGAGTTTTGGAGGCTCCGCGGTCACCATGACCTACACCCTGTATTTTTCTTTTCTGAGATGGTGCCACCGACGGGATTCGAACCCGCGACCACCCGCTTGATAGGCGATAACCATCCTCGGCCGGCCCGTGTCGGGCAATTTTGTGAAGACGGCGTTTAGGCGCTCTGCCAGGCTGAGCTACGGCGGCGTTTTTCGTACCCTCGGTGGGAGTCGAACCCACGATTCCCGGCTTAGGAGACCGGTCCCTGATCCATTTCGGGTTCGAGGGTAAAGGAGCGGGATGCAGGAATCGAACCGATAACCGTTCTCTGGCGGCCCGGATCGGGCGAGGAGGGAAGAACGGAGAGCCAACCAGCTTGGCAGCATCCCGCGAGGTGGGGCCGGAGGACCCGACCCCCTCGCTTCGCGCGGGGAGCTCGCGGGCGCGGGCTCCTCATCGTCGCGTTTCTCACCGACGGACCGGCGGGGCCCGTCTGACAGTCAATCTCACTTTTCTTCTCGGCGCAGGCCCCGGCTGAAATCCGCCATCAGCCGTGGAGCGGTCGAGTCGAATCCGACGACATCGAGCATCCCCGGGTCGTTCGGGTCGGCGATGGTGAACTTCGTCGCCGTCATCCCGACGACGATGAGCCTCGCCGGCCGGCCCATCTTCTCCCGGTAGTCCCGGAGCGCCTGGAAGGGGTGAACCTTCCCGGACCAGGTCTCGCTGTCGGTGTAGATCACGAAGGTGTCGACTGCCACCTTGTTCTTCCTCGCCCACAGCATTGGCAGCGCGCAGTCGGTGCTGCCGAACGGCAGGTTATCCACCGTGCGGAGCACGTCGTCGAGCCGCTGCTTCGCCGTGATCGGCAGAGGCAGGAGCCCGCTCTCACCGGAGGTGAACCCGACCACCGCGAAGTTCTTCTCGACCCGCGCAGTGGCCATCGCCATCGCCGAGCTCGCCACGCGCGGGCTGAGGCCGGGAGTGCCGGCGATCAATCCGCAGGTCATCGAGCCCGAGACATCGAGCGCGAGCAGGTGCTTGTTCCCGGCGGCCTCGATGCTCTCGAACGCCAGGTAGAAGGCCTCATTCAGCGCGTCGACGATCTCGCCGACAGGGCTCCACGAGAGCGCGTTACCCCGCATACGGGCGCGCTCGCCGTGCCCCTGCTCGTAGACCCGGAGGGCCGAGAGCAGGGTGATCGGGTGGACGCGCGCCTTCCTGAGTCGCTCGCGATCGGTGAGCTGCAAAGCGACCTTGCGGCTCGCCTCGCTCATCGGTGTGAGCAGTCCGACCTGGGTCATCTTGCCCAGGTTGCGGATGAGCGCCGTCTGCGGCATGTCCGCGAGGAGCGCCTCCCACACCTCCCGGTCGTTCTTCCAGGTGGTGGGCAGCATCTCGTGGGTGAAGCGGTGCTCGCGGATGAGCGCGATCACCTCGCGCTTGTCCGCGCTCGCCTTCAAGGCCTCGAAAGCGCGCACGCTCTCGGGGAGCTGCTCGGGCGCGATGCTCTTGCCCTTGCCACTCTCCTTGTCGAGACCTTCCATCCCGGAGACGATCCAGCGGTAGAGCGCGTCGTGCGCGGGGCTCGGCGCGATGGGGTGGGAGAGCCGGAGCAAATCCCGGTGGCTCCACCCGTCGCGCTGCTGGTACTTCGTCACCTGGTAAGCCAGCTTGTCGGTGGGCTTATCGTTGTACCAGGCGGCGATCGCCGTGCGCAGGCCGCGGCCCCACTTGCGGAAGGCCTCGACGTCGCGCGCGAAGTGGAAGAGATCGGTGCCAGTCCGGCAGACCCGCGGCAGGGCCGACAGCGCCGCGCGCCGCGTCTCGAGCTTCTCGTCGCCCGCGGCCATGGCCAGGGCGAAGATGGCAGGAGCGCTCCTGGGCGCGCGGCCGGACTCGCTCATGCTCACGATGCGAGCGACCGCGCGGGGGCCGTCCTCGGCGAGGCATGCGAGCACCGCCTTGGCGTTGTCCCGCGTGAGCGCGCGCTCGGAGGCGTAGTACGTCCCGCCGTCCGCGCCGAGCACGAGCCACCGGTCGAGCTGCCCCCACGCGTCGAGCGTGAAGGCGAAGCCACCCGCGCTGTTCCGCTCCTGATCGGAGCGCGCCTTCTCGTGCTGAGGCGTCGTGCGAGAGGCGAAGTGCGAGGCGTAGTTGCTCATGGGAGGCTCCTTTCGGCCCGCAGGAAGCGGGCGAGCGCGGACATGCGCCGGCGAACCATTCGCCGGGCTGTGGGTGGGCGTACGGGAATCGAACCCGCCTGTCGCAGGGTCACAGTCTGCCCTCTTCACCAGATGAGTAACGCCCACATGATTCGATGCATGATACGTGATCGGTCGGGACGGCCGGAGTCGAACCGGCGATCTCCTCAGCCCAAGTGAGGCGCCCTTCCGCTGGGCCTCGTCCCGGAGAAAAAGCGCGCCCTCCTGCCTTTCGGCGAGAGGGCGCAGATCGGGGTGGGTCGCCTCGGGATCGAACCGAGTTCTCGGGGTTTTCAGGCCCGCGCAATCACCAGACTTGCTCACGACCCAGGGGGAGAAGAGCCCGTCCCGCGCGGCGGGAGGACCTTTCTCCGGTGACCCGTAGGGGACTCGAACCCCTCCACCTGGTGTGAAAGACCAGGATCCTGACCTCTAGACGAACGGGCCTTCGTGGAGCCCCCACCCGGAATCGAACCGAGACCTCCTGAGTACGAAACAGGCGCTCTTCCTGGTGAGCTTTGGGGGCAAAAAGGCTCCGGCGGGAGGGCTCGAACCTCCACATGGCTCGCTTAACAGGCGAGTGCTTTACCAATTTGGCTACGCCGGAACGAGGGGCGCTACGTAGCGCCCCTTCCTTGGAGCTCATGCGAGCTCCTCTTCGCGAAATCGATTGTCAGAGACCGGTGGCCCTTTGGGAGGGCCGGTCGCGCGGGGGCGCGAGAGGCCTCTGTCCTCGTGAGAGGGCGCGGGCCTTTCGTGCCACCGTGTGGCTCCGAGAGCAGGGTTCGAACCTGCATCAGCGGGGTCAGAGCCCGCCGTCCTTGCCAGTTGGACGATCCCGGAATAGGTGCTGTATTACGCTGCGTGGACTCGAGAGGAGTCGAACCTCCACGACGCCGCTTAAAAGGCGGCAGCTCTGCCATTGAGCTACGAGTCCGCGCGCCCCCTCGAAAAGGGCGCAGGGAGGACCTGGAGGGAGTCGAACCCTCTCATCGCTGCTTAAGAGGCAGCTGCTCGACCGTTGAGCGACAGGTCCAAGTCGATGTTGCGCGGCCCAGAAACGCCGAAGGCCGCCTCAGGGGATCTCCCGGGGGCGGCCTTCGCGATCGTCACGCTGGTGACGAGAGCGCTAGCCGCCTCCCTCGCTATCGACCGGGTTCCCGAGCTTGCGCGCGATCTGCGTGCAGGCCGAGAAGCCGGGCTGATGGGCGAAGGTACCGCGGAGACACGAGGCCGCTTCCTTTTTCCAGGCGCGCGCGCCGGCCCTCGCTGCGTCGAGCAGCGCGGCGGCGGTCAGCGATTGGAAGAAGGAGAGCGACATGACGAATCCCTGGCGGCCCGGCCGCGAAGGACCGGGAGATGGTGTTGGGGGTGAGACGGCCGCCCCTCGGGCTTCCTGACCGGCCCTCGATTTTTTTCTTCGCCGGGTCGGAAAGCGCCCGCGGGGCGCCTCAGAACGCGTTGTGCCCCGTGAGCGCGTTGCCCAGGATCAGCGTGTGCACCTCGTTGGTGCCCTCGTAGGTGTAGACGCTCTCCAGGTTCAGCATGTGCCGGATCACCGGGTAGTCGAGCAAGATCCCGTTCCCGCCGAGGATCGAGCGCGCCGTCCGGGCGATCTTCAGCGCCCAGCCCACGTTGTTCTTCTTGCAGAACGACACCTGCACCGGGCTGATGCCCTTGTCGTCCTTCATGCGCCCGTAGTGGAGCACCAGCATCTGCCCCTTGGCGATCTCCATCGCCATCTCCACGAGCTGCTCCTGCACGAGCTGCTTCGACGCGATCGGCCGGTCGAACTGCACCCGCTCGCGCGCGTACGACACCGCCGTGTCGTAGCAAGCGCGCGCCGCCCCGAGCGCGCCGAAGGCGATCCCGAAGCGCGCCTGGGTCAGGCAGCCGAGCGGGCCCTTCAATCCCACCACGTTCGGCAGCATGTTCTCCTTCGGCACCCGCACCTCGTTCAGCACGATCTCCCCGGTCACGCTCGCGCGGAGGCTCATCTTCCCGTGCACGGTGGGCGTCTCGAACCCCTTCATCCCCCGCTCCACGATGAACCCGCGGATCGACCCCGCGTCGCCGTCGTCCACCTTGGCCCACACCACCGCGAGGTCCGCGATCGGCGAGCTCGTGATCCACATCTTCGTCCCCGTCAGCACGAACGAGTCGCCGTCCGTGCGCGCCCGCGTCTTCATCGAGCCCGGGTCGGAGCCGCTGTCCGGCTCGGTCAGCCCGAAGCAGCCGACGAGCTCTGCCGCCGCCATCTTCGGCAGGTAGCGCTGCTTCTGCTCCGCCGAGCCATACTTCCAGATCGGCCACATCGCGAGCGACCCCTGCACGCTCACGAAGCTCCGGAGACCGCTGTCGCCGTACTCGAGCTCCTGCAGCGCGAGCCCGTAGGCCACCGAGCCCATCCCTGCGCACCCGTAGCCGGTGAGCGAGCCGCCGAGGATGCCCATCTCGGCGATCGCCGGGATCAGATCCATCGGGAACTCTTCCTTGGCGAAGAGGTCCGCCGCGCGCGGCAGGTAGCGCTCGCGCACGAAGCGCCGCACGCTGTCGCGGATCATCCGCTCCTCGTCCGTGTAGAGCGGGTCGATGTTCATCAGATCGTCGAGCGAGAGCGGCTCCTGAGGCATGAGCCCGCTCTAGCGCGCCTCGGCCGCGCCGGGAAGCCCGACGGCGGCGTTCCCCAGCGTCACGCGCGGCACGCGCGCCGCTCAGGGGTGCGTGTAGACCAGCGTCCCCTTGCGCGCCGAGAGCGCCGCATGCCACCCCGGCGGCACCTCGGGCCCCGTCCACGAGAAGATCTTCGCGGCGTCGCGCGGCGACAGGTTCACGCACCCGTGGCTGTAGGGCGTCCCGAACTCGTCGTGCCAGTAGGCCGCGTGCAGCGCGAAGCCCTCGGTGAAGTACTGCACGTAGGGCACGTCGCGGAAGTCGAAGACATCGCCCTTCTTGTCGTCGTCCATCGTCACCGACACGTGCTTCGTGTGGATCAAGAACGCGCCGAGGATCGTCGAGTGGCTCTTGCGCGGATCGCCGAGCCCGTCCACGCCGGTCGACACCAGCGTCACGTACACCGGCTTCTTCCCCTCGTACGCCACCAGGCTCTGCTTCAGGATCGACACGTCGACCCACTTGCGGCTGCCCGTCGCCCACGCCGGCGCGCGCTTCAGCCGATCGATCTTCACCGCCTGATCCACGCGGATGAGGCTCCCGTCCTTCGCCTCGAAGTACGCCGTCCCGCCGATTCGCTTCTCCGCCGCGTTGATCGGCACCGCCTCGCGATAACCGAGCGCCGCGCCCGCCTTGAGCGCGCCCGTTCCCTCCAGCGTGTAGCGCGTCGCGTGCTTCACCTTCACGAACGCCACGGGCAACGTCACCTCGTCGTCGAGCGAGATCCCCGCGAACGTCGACTCCTTGATCACGCGCGTCCGGTCGATCGGGATCACCATCAGATCGGTGGTGAGCCCGAAGCGCCGCCCCTCGTAGTCGAACGTCGAGAGCAGCGCGAAGCCCGAGTGCGTCTTCGCCGTCCCGACCTGCAACGACGCGGGCGCGTGTACCAGCCGGTTCAGCCCCGGCACCTGCTGGTTGTAGAGCAGCACCCCGGGCACCGGCTCGGCCGGCGGGGGCTCGACGTAGTCCGGATCTTTCACGAACTGCGCCGCTTTCTGCAGGTGGTTCAGGATGTCGGTCTCGACGATCCCCGACTCGGATCGGCTCGGCAATCGCGAGTAGAACGTCGGCGGCGGGAAGCGCGACATCACGTACGTGTACGGCAGCCCGTCCATCTTCGGCCGCCGCTTCGACGTCTCCACCACGGGATCGAAGATGTTGAGCGTCGCCGTCGTGCCCACGCACACGTAGCCGCGCGGCTCGATCCAGTACCAGCCGTCGGGGCAGCCCGCGTTCTTCACGGCCGGCGTCGCGGCCCGCGGCACGATCGCTCCGGCGCGCAGGTAGCCGAGCTTGCGGCTCTTCCAGTTCGGCTCGGCGAACACCCAGGTCTCGCGCGAGATGCTCGCGAGCTCGTCGACCTCTCTCGCCTTCGGATCGGGCTTCGGCGTGCTCGGCTCCTCGACGACGGCCTCTTCCGGCCCCTCGTCGGCGAGCTCCGGGGGCAGCGTGTCGAGGTCGCCCGGATCGCTGTCGCCCGTCGTCCGGTAGGGCAGGGGCGCCGTCAGCGCCGCCGCCGGCGATCGCGATCGCGGCTTGTCTGCGGGGCTCGACGCGGGCTTGCTCTCCGGCGCCTCAGGCGCGGCCGTGACGCTCGGCGCGGCGGGCGCGCTCTGCGCGGGCGGCGGAGCCGCGGGCGCGCGCACGGGGGCCGCGCTCGGCAGGGGCGCCTTGTTCTCGGTCGCGGGGATCGCGTTCGCCGGCCGATCGGTCCCGCGCGGAAAGAACAGGAGCAGGCCCGTGGCCGCGAACGCGGTCACGAACATCAGGGCTCCGGTGCGCAGGGACGAGCGCATAGGGCGGGCATTATCAGCGGGCGCGGCCCGGGGCCAAGTTCAAAGGTAAAGGCCCGGTCCAATCCGGAAGATCACGTCGCGTTCAGGGTCTTCGGCACCCCGTAGGCCAGCATCTTGGCCGACAGATCCCGGGGCAACGCCCGCAGCGCCTCCGGCCGCCCGCTCCACCACCAGTCGGCGTAGCGCTGGAGCTGCCGCCGCATCGAGTAGGCCTCCTGGCGGCTCTGCTGCGTCGAGAGCAGCCCTTCCATGTGGCTGAACGCCTGTGCGCGCGCGCTCACCTGCGCCGGGTGCCCCTGCGGCAACAGCTGCCCGAGCACCGCGAGCTCCATCAGCGCCCCGTGCGCCCAGCTCACCTGCTGCGGATCGGACGAGCTCAGGTTGTCCTTGGCGATCGTGTGCGCCGTCGTCCAGTAGGCGAGGTAGTCCTCGGCCCGCTCCGGATCGGCGCCCTCCGCGTCCGGCGGATCGAGCGCCGACCACAGCGCCAGGTGTTGCACCAGCGTCCAGGCCTGGCTCCCGTTGATCTGGAACGCCGCCTTGTAGTGATCGCGCGCCTCCTCGAGCTCCGCGCGCGCCTTGCGCTGCGCCTCGATGTCGCCGTCGCTCGGCGCCTCCCCGTTCGGCCCGCGCGTCGCCCCGAGCACCGGATAGATCGGCCCCCGGTAGAACAGATGGGCGTACCGCTTCTTCGCGACGCCCAGCACGCCGGCCTTGCGGATCTGCCCCGCCTGCCCGTCGTCCGGCGGCGCCACCCGCTCGAGCTCGTCGATCATCGCCCCGAGCGCCCGCTGGTTGTCGGCCTTCTGCGCCCGCTCCGCGTCGGTGAGCTCCACCGCGGCCGCGCCCGCCGCCTGGTCCGCCGCCCGCCGCGCGTCGATCGCCTCCTCCGTCTTGTCGAGCCGCGCCAGCGCCGCGTCCACCATCCGCTTCACGCTCTCGAAGCGCGCCCGCTGCACCGCCCCGTCCACGTCGTCGGGCAGCGCCGCGTACACCGTCACGCTCGCCCAGTCATGCCCCTCCGGGCAGTCCACCTGGAGCGCCTGCCGCATCGCGTGGACCACCACCCGCGGGTCCTCCCCGCGCAAGAGCCGCGGGTAGATCGCCTGCGTCATCACCACGCTCCCGCGCTGCGAGAGCGGGTACTGCGACGCCAGAACCAGCGGGATGCCCGCCTCGTGCAGCGCGTGTGCAACATCGGCTCCCGGCGTCACCACCGAGCCGATGTTGCTGCTGTCGCAGCTCGCCACCGTCACCACCGCCGGACACGACAGCCCCTCGCCGCCCTCGGCCGGGTGGCTGCGCAGCGCCGAGGCGAGCCGCAGCCCGCTCACCACGTCGAGCTCGGCGTCGTTGCCCTCCGCGTGGAACGCGAGCCCGTAGAAGAGCTCCCGGTCGGCCAGATCGGTCGCCGCGTACCCGTGCGCGAGGATGTGCACATGCGTGAACGCCGTCTCCGCGCATGCCGCCCGCACCTTGGCCACCGTGGCCCGCGGGATCACCGTGATGTACTGCGCGAGCCCGTCCCGATCGCGCGTCACGAGCCACGGCAGGAGCGCCTCGCTGATCGCCGCGACATGCGCCGCCATCGGCACCTCGCTCACCTGCGGCGGGCTCGCCACCACGATCAAGATCCTCGGCCGCACCGGCCACGACAGCGCCGTCGCCCCCGTGCGCCGCACCTCCCGCGTCAGCACCACGGGCGCGATCGTCTGGAGCAGGAGCGGCTGCCCTTGCCCGGGGAACCCGGGCGGCGACGTGACGAGCTCGAAGGGCAGCATCGACAGCTCCGACGCCGAGAGCACGAGCCGGAGGTGCACGAGCCCCTGATCGCGGTGGATCGCCGCCGACAGCTCGGCGAGCAGCGACCGGATGTCGCCGAGGAGCGCGCTCACCGTCTCGGCCACCTCCACCCGCGCCATCGCCGCCACCCGCATCCCGTCCTCGTAGCGCATCCCGCGCAGCCGCCGGTTCGCCGCCGCCTGCTCGATGCCCACGCGCACCGTCTCCGCGTCGTGGTTGCCGCAGAGCGCGAGGTACGGCGTCTCCTTCGAGAGGAGCTGGTTGTATGCGGGCCCCTGCCGGAGCAGCTCCAGCGTGATCGTGTGCGTCTTCATCGCCTGCTTGATCCTCGATCAGGGAAACTGGCTGTCCGGCACGCTCTGCCACGGCGGCAGCGGCGCCGCCGGCAGCGCCTCTCCGGGCGCGAGCCCCGCGTGGCGCAGCTCGCCCCGCGCGCCGTGCCCGGTGGACTCGATGGACACCACCGTGCCACGCTGGAGCACGAGCTGCTCCTTCCCGGTCGCGCTCCTCGCCCGATCGAGCGCCTCCATGTCCTCGGAGATCAGCGCCTCGTAGAAGGGCGCGAAGCTCTCCTGGCTCTCGAGCATCGCCTCCGTCAGCCGGATCAGCCGGATCCACGTCCCGCTGTTGTAGTACACGCCGCGCCCGCCCGACCGGATCCGCCGCCGCTCGAGGTGCGTGTGCCCCGCCGTGATGAAGCGGATGTCGCTCGCCACCGTCTTGTCGAGGCTGTCGAAGATCTCGTCCTTGCCCCCGAGCGCGAACGTCTCGTCGTCGCCCATGTACGTCGCGAGCGCGCGGCGCAGGTTCTCCCGCGGATCGCGCCCGAAGAGCCGATCGAGCAGGAGCCCGCCGATCCCCAGCATCTCCTTGCCCTCGGTGTCCCCGAGCAGATCGACCGGCCGCGTGCCCGCCCCGAGGTGCCCCGCCGCGGCCGCCAGCGGATCGTCCACGACCGCCGGCGCGCTCCTCGCCGCCACGGGGAGCGGCCCCTTGCTCACCAGCGCGTCGAGCGCCTTGCGCCCGTCGTCCTCGCCGCCCGAGAGCAGCTTGAAGTGCATGCGCCCGTCGTCGAACACCTCGCGCCCGACGCTCCTCGCGAAGCCGTAGAGCGACGTCTTGTAGTCCGTGGGCAGCGCCAGCAAGAGCTGCGGGACGGCGATCGTCTCCGGCTTGAGCAGATCCACGAACGGGTAGCGCTTCTTGATCCCGTTCATCACGTCGACCACGAGCCGCGTCCCCGCGTTGGGCGTCCACCGATCGGGGAAGATCCCCTGGTTCATCGCGAGGATCACCCGCCGGAGCGCCTCGTGATCCACGGGGTTCCACGCGTCCGTCTCGTTGCCGTGCGTGGCGAAGACCTTGTCGTCTCCGACCTGGCAGAGGTACCCCGCCCCGTCCATCACGTAGCGGATCCGCGCCCGCGCCGCCGGGATCCCGCCGCTGAGCGCCTCGATCATCCTCGCCTCCACGTCGCGCAGCCCGAGCTCCACGTCGTGGTTGCCCATCGCGAGGACGAGCGCGCGCCCCTCCGCGCGCACGAAGCGCCCGAGCGCCTCGAACACCGGTGAGAACGCCGGATCGCGCATCACGTCGTCGAGCTTGGCGACGGCGCGGAGCGGATCGAGGTACTGCCCCTCGGCCGCGTCCGCGAGGAAGTCCACGATGTCCCCGTTGAGCAGGAGCCCCACCGAGAGCTTCGCGTCGAGCCCCGCGAGGTAGTCGATCACCGCCGCGAGCGCCGGGCCCTGGTTGAAGATCTGTCGGCCCTTCTGGCCGCCGAAATGAAGGTCGGACACGACGTGGAGCTGGTCGTAACGGTCCATGGAGAGGTGACCTCGAGGCGCGCAGGTTTGGAGGACGGCGGAGCCATGTTCGGCGAGGCCGCGCCGCTCTGTCTACGGCCAGGAGACCGGCGCGTGATCCCGCCCGCTCCCGGGCTCGGGGAAGGGATACCATGCCGCGGTGCTCCCCCTCGATCGCCCCCGTCGCGCCGCGCTCCTCGGACCATGGCTCGCCGCCGCGCTCCTCGCACCGTCGCTCGCCGCCGCGCCGGCCCGCGCCGAGCCGCCTCGCCCCGCGCCTGCCGCCCGCTCCGACGCCGAGGTCGAGAAGCGCCTGGCGTTCCTGAACGATCGCCTCATGCGCGCGACGCCCGCGGCCACGCGCTGGTGGTACGGCTGGTACGGCGGCTGGACCGCGCTCACCTTGATCCAGGCCGGCATGGCGTTCGGCGTGAGCGACGCCGGTCTGCGCAAGGACGCCGCCGTCGGCGCCGCCTTCTCCTCCCTCGGCGTGCTCCCCTTCGGCCTCTTCTCGTTCACCCCGCTCCATGCCGCCGCCGCGCTCCGCGCCCTGCCCGAGAGCACCCCGGAGGCCCGGCGGATCAAGCTCGCCCGCGCCGAGCACCTGCTCGAAAAGAGCGCCGAGGACGAGACCCTCGGCCGCTCCTTCCTCCCCCACGCCGCCGGCGGCGCTGCCTCGCTCGCCGCATGCCTCACGGTGGTGCTCGCCTACAAGCGCCCGCTCTTCTCCGGGCTCTTCCAGCTCCTCGGCGGGGTGGTGCTCAACGAGGCGCAGATCTTCACCCAGCCCACCGCCGCCATCCACGATCTGGCCGACTACCGCGCGCTCGATAACCCGTCATCGAAGCCTGTTGCTCGCCCGTTCTCTCCTGGACGATCGTTCTCGTTCACTGTGGTGCCGAGCCCGGGTGGGCTGGGAATCGGAGGGTCGTTCTGAATGGTGTCGATGCGCCCCACCGTCTTCCTGTTCGACATCGACGGCACGCTGATCAACACAGGCGGCGCCGGCCGGCGCGCCGTCAATCGCGCCTTCGCCGAGCGCTACGCGCGCCCCGACGCCTGCGATCACATCTCCTTCGGTGGCATGACCGATCGGGCCATCTTCCGCGGCGGCCTCAGCGCCATCGGCGTTCCACCGAGTGAAGAGGCCATCGACGCGCTCCTGCCGCTCTACCTCACCATCCTCGAAGACGAGATGGCCCGCGCCGCCGACTGCGCGGTCCCCGCCGGCATCCTCCCGGCCCTCGACGCGATCGCCGCCGAGCCCCGCTTCGCCCTCGGCCTTGGCACCGGCAACGTCGAGCCCGGCGCCCGCATCAAGCTACGCCGCGTCGACCTCGATCAGCGCTTCTCCTTCGGCGGCTTCGGCTCCGACCACGAAGACCGGCCGACCCTCCTCGCCGCCGGCGCCGATCGCGGCGCCGCTCTGCTCGGCCACCCGCGCGCCGCCTGTCGCGTCGTGGTGGTGGGCGACACCCCGAAGGACATCGCCGCCGCGCGGGCCATCGGCGCCGAGTGCATCGCCGTCGCCACCGGCGGCTTCACGGTCGAGGCCCTCCTGCCGCACGGCGCGACGGTCACCGTTCGCGATCTCGCCGAGCCGGGCGCGCTCGCCGCGCTGCTCGACCCGGGCAGGTAGCCGCCGACAGTCTCGAAGCTGTTTCACTCGGACCGATCGAGCCGCTCTTCTCGTCGCCGGTGCGCCGCTTCCACGGCCTCCCGAATTCTCTTGTCGCGCGTCTCCGGCCTGGCCGCGTCGTCGATCCGCCGGACGATGAAATTCTGTTTGCCGGGCGGCAGCGACTCGAAATCTCCCACCACACCCTCCGCCCTGAGCGCCCGCAGCAGATCGTCGGGGATCACCACGTTCGCGCGATCGAGGACGGTGATTTGAATCCGAACACGATCGCCGGTCTTCGTTGCCGTTTCTTTACGGACCTTGGCCTTGATGCGAATGTAATGCTTCCCGCCCCCGACCGGAAAGAGGCTCACCTTGAAAGGCTCGGAGTCGTTCACCTGCGCCATGACCAGGACGGGCCCCGTCGTCCCGAGAGCCCGGGTGATGCTCGCAGGGACGGAGACCGCGCAATAGTCCATTCCTTCGGCCCAATTTTCGAGCTTCGCCCGGAACGACAGTTGCTGGCCTGCAGCCGGATGGCGCTTCATGGACGTAGAATAGAAGCGGGCTTCTGCTTTTGCAACGCGTTCAACGTCGTGGCCCGCGGTCGCAGCGCAGAAGCCCACCTCGCCTGAATGACGAGATCCTCGAGAGCGGGTACCGCGTTGAGCAAGCGGTCCACCCCGGGGACCGACAGCCGCCACGATGATCCATCTCGGTCGCGATCGTCAGGCACGTTGTCGCCGCGATCGAATTCAGGAAAGGTGATCGCTTCGAGGGCGAGGCGCCCGAGCTCCGGGCGACGGGTGACCAGCGCATCGAGCACCGGCCCCATGTCACCATGGTGGATGCGTGACGTGGTGACGAGGACCGCTCCACACGGGCGTCCGGCCCGAGCATCGAGCCATGCGCCGAGCTCCGCCGCGCAGGCGGCCGGGTCTACATCATGAGACGACGCCGCACCCGCGCGGCGACACTCCAGGGTGAGGTGAAGCTCGCCGTGAAGGCTGTCGTCGACGTAGACGAGATGATCGTTCACTGGCGTGGCGCGAGAATACCAAGCTCGGGTAGATAGACAAGCGGGCGTGTGGCTGCCGGGGTCGGTTTTGCCGGCACTTCACCCGGTGCAGAACGCCTGCGGATCTGCCGCCGAGCGAAGCGAGGTCGGCAGCAGCCGCTTGTTCAGCGGTACCTCGTCCTTTTCTCCACGGCGCATCTCATCTGCTCTACCAAGGATGCGGCAGTTCAGGCCGGCTCGTACTTGTCCACGATCGACTCCAGGATCGCGAGGATCGTCTCGGCCTCGAGCTTCTCCCCGTACTCACCGGAGGGCAGCACGTTCATCATGGGTTTGGGCTCGGTCCAGTCGATTCGGCCGCGCACGAAGGTCCAGACGTCGGCGACGGTGTACACGCCGTAGATCTCCTGGGCCGGCTTGCTGTCGCGCTCGTTGCGCCATGCAGCACAGAGCATGGCCCCGAGGAGCTGCGAGACCGGCTCGGTCGCCTCGACCCCTCGCTTGGCCTCGACGACGACGAGGTACGGCGTCTCAGGCGCCATGTTCACGCTCGACGCCAGCGCCCCATCGGCCTCTCCACAAAGCTCCACGTCGTCGATCTTCGCCGCAAGCGGTACCCCCGCGAACGCGAAGATGCCCTTACGCTCCGCAAGCGCGAGGAGAGGGTAGATGGCCCGCGCCCAGATGGTGGCCTCGTTCGCAAGATGAAGCCGAAGGTCGCGGATCTTGGCCAGGATGGGCGCGAGCGCGGTGCGCTCGCGCTCGCCGATTCCCCGGCGGGCGAGCTCTTCCCATACGCCGGGGTCTGGGCTCTCATAGTGAACCGAGGCGATCTCTCGGAGCTTCGTCGCATTGAGTTCACCGAGCGCGTACGTCTTCATGGGCCGCATGCTGCACCGATGCCCGCTGCCGTGCAAGGCGATGGGGGTAGGACGGAACCCGAAAATGTGCCACTACCCCCGGCAGTTCTGCCGCGGGAGTTGGCCACCCGTCGTCTGGCGCACTGTGCTCATCAAGACGCCGTGCCCATGTGCGACAAGATAAGGCAATGATTCTTGGAACGCCAACACCGGAGTCCGCTGAACATCGCGGGGGAGCAGCCGCAACCACCTCCTCGCTGCTCTATCTCCATATTCCGACTGGTTCGCCCGCCGCTGCATAACTCCACCGGCTGTCTAATCCCGAACGTACGCGGGTCATGCAGTGGCTGTCTAGATGCATTTTAGGCCGCAATTCCCCGAGCTCCCGGCATCCGACATCCTCAGGGCAAATCACATGCCCAGGTACTCTTCCCACCCGTACGCCATACCTCCGCTCGCACGCACGGCATTCAGGGGCCCCTCACGGACCTCCTTGGAGCCCTCCGCACGCTTTCCTGCTGAACCCGCGACCCGAGAAGCGTACACCCACAGAATCCCCCGCCGCCACCACGCGCCCCGCCCCCGCGGCCTCACCGTCGCCGACATCGTCAAATTCTCCAATCCGGGCACGGTCGCGCTTCGCCCCGCCTTCCCGCCCACCCTCGTCGCCACCCCTCCGGCCACCGCGGCCACCCCGCCGCATCTTTTCCCCCTCACCGCCCACCCTCACCGCTTCGGCACCTTCCCTGGCCGGCCCGATCGTCACCATCCCTGACACCGTCGCCGTCTACCCCGCCTTCCCATCCGTCCTCGCCGCCTCCCCTCCCGCCCGGTGGAGAGCCCCGTCGTCCTGCGCGCCATCGGAGCCCCAGCGCATCGACCGGGGTGCGGCGGGTCCAGCGGCACCACGCGCTTCCCCATGGGATGCCCCGCCGCGGCACGCTACGGTGGGCCGAGCGATGCACACCTCGCTCGATCACTTGCCGGACAAAAAGCGCGACAAGCTCGGGGCGATGGTCGCGGCCATCCGCGCCGAAGCGCCAGCCGCGGCCATGATCGTCCTCTTCGGCAGCCACGCGCGCGGCGATTGGGTGGACGATCCGGAGACGGGTTACCGCAGCGACTACGACCTGCTCGTGGTCGTCGACGGCGCCGATGTCGCCGAAGACGCCTCGCTCTGGGCCCGGGTCGAGGCTGCGGTTCGCCCGATCGCCGAGCCTTCCTCGATCACGCTGATCGTCCACGACTTCCGCGAGCTGAACCAGCAGATCCGGCGCGGCCAGTTCTTCTTCACCGAGCTGTGGACGCAGGGCGTGGTGCTCTTCGACGAGAAGCGCTTCACGCTCGCGCGTCCCAAGGCGGCCACACCCGAGGAGCGCCGGGCGCTCGCCGAGGAGTACTTCGATCATTGGTTCACGAGCGCCGGACAGTTCTACGGCCAGTACGAGCATGCAATGTCCCAGGGCTGGAACGCGGTTGGAGCGTTCGACTTGCACCAGGCCGCCGAGCGCTACCTCTCCGCGGTGCTCCTCGTCTTCACCGGGACCAAGCCCCTGCTCCACGACCTCGAAAAGCTCAGCGCGATGGTGGCACCGCTCCACCCCCTGCTCGCGGCGCCGCTCCCGCGGGCGACGGAGGAGGATGAGCGCCTCTTCAAGTTGCTCAAGCGCGCCTACATCGAGTCGCGCTACAGCAAGAGCTACCGCATCACGGCAGAAGAGCTCTCGCAGCTCGGCGCGCGAGTGCACGATCTCGCCGGTCGAATCGAGCGCGCTTGCCGGGAAAAGATCGCTTCCCTGCGGTAACTCTCGACGGCGCCGGAGCGCCCGGCGGAGCGATCCCCATCGCGAGCGAAGGCCACACCAGGATCGTGCTACAAGAAAGCCATGCAGCAAAACCCCGGCGCCCGGCCCTCGCCGCGATGGTCGTTCGAGCGACATCTCTACGTCCGCGCGCCGACGCCGATCGACTTTCCCGCCGAAGAGCCGGCCGAGGAGCATGTGTCCGAGACCAAGAGGCACCTCGAAGCGCGCACCACGCTCTACCTCTTGCTGAGGGACCTGCTCGCCGGCGCGGCGGTCGGCTCCGACCAGTTCGTGTACTGGGACGCGATCGATCCAAAAAAGTCCCTGTCGCCGGATGCGTTCGTCAAGCTCGGCGCCAAAGACGAGCCGTTCGAGACGTGGAAGATCTGGGAGCGCGGCGCGCCCGATCTCGCCGTGGAGATCGTGAGCGCCTCCGATCGGCGCGACACCGAGTGGTCCGCCAAGCTCGACCGGTACCAAGTGACAGGCATCCGAGAGCTCGTGCGCTTCGACGCTGACGATCGAGAGCAGCCCATCCGGGTCTGGGACCGTGTAGGCGGTGAGCTCGTCGAGCGGGCCGGCGAGGGAGAGCGCCTGCGCGAGTGCGTGACGCTCGACTTGTGGTGGGCGATCGCGCCCTCGGCCTATGGGTCGATGCTGCGGCTCGCGCGTGACGCCGCAGGGCAAGATCTGTTGCCCACCGCGAAGGAAGACCGCCTGCGGCTCGAAATGGAGCTCGCGGCCGAGCGAAAAGCCCGGGCCGACGCGGAGCACGCACGCCTTTTGGCCGAGCACGAGCGCGCGAGCGAGGCGCAGGCGCGCATCCGTGCAGAGCAAGCGCAGGCGCGTGCAGAGCACGAACGCGCCGAGGCGCTCGCCGAGATCGAGCGGCTCCGGGCCGAGCTCGCCGCGCGGAAAGCATGAAGGGGTGACGGCGCGCGGGGCAGGTCTTCGAGACCTGTCCGCACCCGTGCGGAGCGCCCGCGCAACGGCGTAGCGCCGGCGCCACGCCGAGCCTCCTCGCGCCATCGCAAATACCGCGAAGATCCAGCCATTTTCAGCGGCCATTCACCGCGAGCGCCACGCCCGCTCCATGGCACGTCCGATGCTCTAACCCCTCGACGAACGGCAACCGCCCCACCCCGAGGTGAGGGCCTGGAACCTGCCGCAGGAGGATAGGATCATGCTTGCTCGCCCCCGCGCTCTCTCGCTCTCCCTCGTGCTCTCCCTCGCCACCACCGCCTCGCTCGGCGTGATCGGCTGCAACGGGAGCACAGGCAGCGGCGAGAACATCGCCGACGACGAGGCCGCCCTCGAGCTCGACAACGGCGGGATGACCACCGCGGACGAAGAGCCCGCCTTCGGCGACGAGGCCGTGGCCTCCGCCGAGAGCCTCGACGCCACCTTCGCCGATCAGAGCGACGTAACCACCGACATCGTCCAGAAGCCCGGCGCCTCCCGCTACCGCGTCATGCTCCTCTGGGGCCACCTCCCCGCCGCGCACGACCAGGTCGACGACGAGGTCACGCCTTCGCCGATCGACTGGACGGGCACCGTCTCCGTCGACACCGGCGCCATCGGTGTCAAGCGCACGCTCCGCTTCGACCCGAAGGATCACCTCGATCCGCGCACCTCGCCCGCCGAGGTCTCCTTCGTCTCGCACACCCTCCCGGCCGTCGACGGCCTGCTCCTCGATGTCGCGCTCCCCGCGGACGGGACCAAGGTCCTGCACTTCGACTCCGCCGCGCTGCAAACCGACATCGACCTCGCCGACCTCGACGCCAAGGGCCGCGGCGTCGTGCCCGTCGGCGACGGCAAGAACGCCCTTGCCTTCGCCGGCTACGCCGAGCCCCAGGGCTGCGCCAAGGGCTTCGTCTTCGGCCGCTGGGTCAAGAAGCACGCCGGCTTCGGGCACCTCCGCGGCCGCGTGATCGACGGCGTCGGCGACGAGCTCGGCCATGTGCGCGGCCTCTGGGGCCACGCGCCGAAGCGCGACAAGAACGTGTTCTTCGGCAAGTTCATCAACGCCGAAGGCCAGTTCCGCGCCCTCTTCGGCGGCACCTACGGCGACGGCTCCTTCGAGGGCCTCTGGAAGACCAAGGACGTGGCCCGCGTCGGGACGATCGAAGGCCGCTACTTCGACGGCCCGGACCAGGACGACGGCAAGGGCTTCTTCGTCAGCCGCTGGTCGGAGAAGTGCGCGAAGTAAAGATCACGAAGGCTTCTTGCTCCGCAGCTTGAAGCGCTGGATCTTCCCCGTCGCCGTCTTCGGCAGCTCTCGCACGAACTCCACCCAGCGCGGGTACTTGTAGGGCGCGAGCCTCGCTTTCACGTGCGCGCGCAGCTCCTCGGCCATCGCCTCCGTCGCGTGACCGAGCTCCTTCAGCACCACGAGGGCCTTCGGCTTCACGAGGTCGTGCTCGTCCCGGTGCGCCACCACCGCGGCCTCCAGCACCGCGTGGTGGGAGATGAGCGCCGCCTCCACCTCGAACGGAGACACATAGATCCCACCCACCTTGAGCATGTCGTCCGAGCGCCCCTGGTAGGTGTAAACCCCCTCCTCGTCACACACGTAATGATCGCCCGTCCGCGTCCAGGGCCCGTGGAACGTCGCTCTGGAGAGCTCGCGCTTGTTCCAGTAACCAACCGCGCTCGACGGCCCCGAGACCCAGAGATCGCCCACCGTGCCAGGCGGCGCGATGTGCCCGTGCTCGTCGAGGATCTTCACCTCGTAGCCGGGGACGACCTTGCCCGTCGTGCCATATCGCACGTCTCCTGGATGATTGGAGATGAAGATATGAAGCATCTCCGTCGACCCGATTCCATCGAGGATATCCACCCCGGTCTTCTCCCGGAAGCGCTCGCCGAGGTCGCGCGGGAGCGCCTCGCCCGCGGAGGTGCAGATACGGAGCGCCTTGCCGGTCGCGAAATTCGGATCGGCGATGAGCGAGGCGAACAGCGTGGGCACCCCGCAGAAGATGGTCGGCTCCTGCTCGACGAGGCGCCGGATCACCGCCGCCGGTGTCGGCCGCTCGCTCATGAGGATCGCCGTCGCCCCCACCCAGAGCGGGAAGGTCATCGCGTTGCCGAGCCCGTAGGCGAAGAAGAGCTTGGCCGCGGAGAACACCCGATCGTCCTCGCGGATCCCCAGCACCCCCACCGCGTAGAGCTCGGCCGTCTGCGCGAGATCGCCGTGCAGGTGCACGGCCCCCTTGAAATTCCCGGTCGAGCCCGAGGTGTAGAGCCAGAAGGCCACGTCGTCGCACGTCGTTGACGCCGGCGCGAGCGAGGCGCTCTGCCCGGCGAGCAGCGCGCCGAGCGACTCCGTCCCCTCGGGCGCCGCCCCGTCGACGAGGACTTTGTCGAGGAAGGGCTGCCCCCCGAGCACCGGCGCGACCTTCTCGTGGAGCGCGGCCGAGACGATCAGCACCCTCGCCCGGCTGTCGCGCAGCAGCCCATCGTAATCGGCTGCCGTGAGCAGCGTGTTGACCGGCACCGGCACCGCCCCGATCTTCATCGCCCCGAGGAACATCGCGACGAAGCGCGTCGTGTCGAGCATGAGCAGCATCACCCGCTGCTCCATCCCCACCCCGAGCGCGCGCAGCAGGTTGCCCGCCCGGTTCACCTCGGCGGCGAGCTCCGCGTACGTCGTCTGCCCCTGATCGTCGATGTACGCGACCTTCTCGCCGCGCCCCGCGTCGAGGTGCCGATCGACCAGGTCGACGGCGGCGTTGTAGACGCGGGGGATCTCCACGCGAGGCGGGGAGACGGTTCGGTCGACGTGGGTGTACGCGGGCATCGCCCGTCGAGGATAGCCGAGTTGCGCGACGGGGCGTCGCCTCAGGGTTCTCCGCTCGATCCAGGCCAGATCGCCGCGCCTCGGCTCACGCGGCGGGCGGCTCCGAGGCTCGCCCGTGGGCGAGCGCGTAGCGCTCCTCGTAGCGATCGTAGAGCGCGAGCAGCACCGCGCGCATGTTCCCGCCGAGGGAGCCGAGCAGCGGGCCGGCCTCCTCGGCGTGCACGAGCCGCGGCGCCTCCGGGCTGCGATCGAGCACCTCGGCGGCGATCGCGCAGGCCAGCGCCTCGTCCACCCGCGTCTCGAAGAGCGTCGGCATCCCGAGCGGGCGGTGGGTCGCGGCGACGAGCGCGATCTCGGCGCGGCGGCAGGTGTAGCGCAGCCATTGGAGGCGCAGCCACGAGAGCCGATCGGCCTCGTCGAGGAACAGGATCGCCCTGCCGGGCGCCTGCGCCGGGTGGAGACCGGGCACCATCCCGTCGTGCGGCACGAGCCAGAAGAGCGGCTTCTTCTCCCTCCGCTCCGCCTCCCGCGCGAGCGCCGCGAGCAGCGTCGATTTGCCCGTGCCCTCCGCGCCCACGATCTGCGCTTGCCCGGCGCCGGCGAGCAGCGCCTCGAAGCGCGCCGCGATCGAGATCCCCTCCGCGAACCGGTACGCCAGCGCGCCGGCCCGGTGCCGGTGCGTTGCGAACGGGTTCTCCGGCGCGCCCGGACTCACCATCACCAGCGAGGGTAGGAGCGCAGGCCCCGGCGGATCAAGGCCGGCGGCTCAGGGCGTGGCGCGCACGGAGAGGTCGAGCCGACCGTTCTGGGCGCGCAGGCATGCTTGCAGCGCTGCGGGCACAGGGGCCCGCATCTTCGTCTGGAGCGAGGCCGTGAGCGGCAAGAGGTTGAGCCAGGTGCCGGAGAGGAGGACGGGCCACGCGCCCCACCCGGCCTCCTTGAAGTGCTCGTACGTCTTCTTCTCGTCCGAGAAATCCTTGCCCGGATCTCCGACCGCCTTGGTGAGCGCCGGCAAGAGGTCCGCGACGATGGCCTGCCCCGCGGCGCAGCGCTCGGTGGAGAAGGCCTTCTCGATCGACGGGCGCGCCGCGTCGGCGAGCGCCCAGCTGATCACCCCGTCCGGGTGTGGCCCGGCCAGGTGCGCGTTGAACGTCCCGTCGGTGGCGATCTTGCGCGACGGCGCGGCGAACGCGAGGTTCTGCGCGGCCTCGGCCTGGCCGACCTTGGCGATGGCGATGCGCTGCTTCGGATCGAGGCCCTCGCCCGCGAGGGCGCCGACGACCTTCGCATAGCCGGTGGTCGTGCCGAGCTCGCCGGCCACGGGCCCATCCACGCAGACCGAGAGCGTCGCGTTGGGATCGAGCAGCGCGCAGCGCGCGCCCGAGCCGCCCTTCAGCGCGCGCAGGGCGACGAGCCCGGCCGTCCCGCCGGCCTCGTCGGGGCTACCGTAAATGGGCGCCCACAGATCGATCCGCAGATCGCTTCCATCGGCATAGACGGCCAGCGCATAGTCGTTGTTGCGCCCCCAGGAGAGCGGAGCCTCGGCGCCGAACGCTGCGCAAGCCTTCGCGCCCGGACAGCCCTCGGCCACGCCGCGATCGCCGATCAAGATCTTCGCGAGGCTGCCCGCGACCTTGCCGACATCCGCGCCTTGCTTGAGCGGGACGAGCAGCCGCGCCTGGATCGCGTCGCTCATGTGCTTCTCCTCGAGCTTGGCGAGCGCCGGCCCCTTGGTGCCCTTGATCATTGCGTCGACGACCGCGCGGGCGCTCTTCTCCGAGGGCGAGAGCACCGCGCCCACCACGCTGCCCGACGTGTCGAGGCCCATCGCCGCGAGCGCCTTGTCCGGCTCTGCGCCGCCGAGCGCCCTGCTGATCTCCGCGAGGCCCGCCCGCAGCTCGTCCCCGAGCGACCCCGAGGTTTGCGCGATCTCCGCGACGCGGAACGCGAAGTACATGGCGCCGCCCTTCGGGAGCTTGGTCAACGTGTCGGCCGAGCGCGCGGTGCGCGGGCCCGCCTGCGCCGCGCCGCTGTCGCCCGGCGCCGCGGTCTGCGCAGGCCTGGGCGCGTCCGTCTCTCCCCTGGCCATGTCGTTCTTCTCCACCGCGGGAGGCGCGGCAGCGGCCGGAGCGGCGGACGCGGAGGCCGACGCCGTCGCGCCGGGCTCCGGCGTGGCCGGGTGCTCGGGGCTGCCCGAGCAGGCGGAGAGCGCGGCGACGAGGCCGAGCGAGGAGAGCGAGATCGGGGTGCGGTGCGCGGGGTTGGGCATGGTGAACGGGCGCTACTTCCCGGGCTTTGCCGCGTCAATCGAGCGTGCTCTCGCGCGCGAGCACAAGCCCTTCAGCGCCCGGCGCAACCCTCGATCGACGCGGTCGGATAGAGCCGCGCCGCGTCGCCGCAGATCGCCGGCAGCGCCGCGGGGAAGAGCTTTTGCGCGAGTATCGCCGCGCGCCCGAGCATCGCCCGCGCATCCTCGTCCCGCTTCTGCGAGGCCCAGCGGAGCGCGATCTGGTGGGCCGCGATCGGCTGTGCCTTCGACTCCGGCGACACGAGCACATGCTCCCAGCACGCCGCGGCCTCCGCCGGCTTGTTCTCCTCCGCGCGCCGGTGTCCGAGCGAGAGCCACGCCGGCCCGGCATACGGGCTCTCGGGGAAGGTCCGGAGCAAGCGCGCGTACGTCGCCTCGGCGAGCGAGATCTGCCCCAGATCGCCCGCGGCGGTGCCGATCTCGAAGAGGATCCGATCCTGCACGACCTTCCGCGCGCGCCCGGAGCGATCGAGCACCACGAGCGTCTCGAGCGCCTCCGCGGCCAGTTGATCCGCCTGCAACAGCTTCGTTCGAGCCTCCGGCCGGAGCTGCCCGAGCGCGGCCTGATCCCGCTGCGGCGCCAGCACCACCAGGAAACCCTCCAGCATCGCGGGCAGCTCGCGCGGTAGATCCTCCGGCGGCTCCTCCGGTGCATCCTCCGGCGTCTCCTCCAGGTCAACGGTGGGCCTCGGCGCAGGTTTCTCGGCCCGGCCGGCGTCCTTGGCGGGCGTCATATCGACCGGCAAAGGCGCGGCTGCCGCGGCCGGATCGAGCGCGAGGGCGGCGTGCCGGCGTCGATCGGAGAGCTCCAGCATCGCGATCGCGTAGCGCTCCGCGATCGCCGCATGAGCCTCGGATCGCGGCCGCGTATTGTCCATCAGGCGGCGGAGCTCCGTCACCTCGTCGATGAGCAGCCTGTCGCGATCGCGCCCCGTGAGCTGCGGTTTGTCGTGCGGCGGGAGCGGGATCGGATGCGGCATGTAGAGCAGCCTGGGGTCCGCGGGCCCGCATGCCGCAGCAGCGAGGGCCAGGGACAGCGCGAGCATGCCGGGCCGCATGATGATCGCAGCCTAGCGGGCGCAAACGCGCATGGCGAGCCGCCGCGGCGCGCGGACCTCCGACCCATGGCTTCGCCATTGCCGCGCCATGTCCGTACCGCCCGCCGTCGAAATGGGCTCTACTCCCAGGATGCCCGCCCCCCGGCCGCTGATCCCGCTGGCGATCCTCGCGATCACCGCGATCCATGTCCCCGCCTCCGCGCTCGAGGTCGTGCTGTGGAGCGGCAGCGGCGACGGCTTCGCCTCGTTCAACGTCGACGAGTTCGGCGCCATCCAGGGCTGCGGCGGCCCGGACGCGCCCGGCGCGCGCTTCGATCCGATCGGCCCGTTCCCCGAGAAGAACGCCAACTGCCACACCGCGACCTACGCGATGGACCCGCTCTCGAAGCGCCGGCAGCCGCTCGACGCGGCCTGGCCCTACTTCGACCTCTGCGGCGGCGATCCGGCGACGGAGGTGACCCTCGGCCCCGCCAACGTGATGTCCGACGTCGTTGACGGGACGAAGCGTCGTACCACGATGTTCTCCCTCAACAGCTTCCCCGAGCTCACCGTGAGCCTCACCCAGCTCGCCTGCGGATCGCGGCTCACCCAGACATACACTTTCACGAACAGCGGCCCGAAGGACGTCCCGCTTCGCCTCACCCGCGCCGCCGATCTCGACCTCGAGTACACCGGCCCCTTCACCACGAACAGCGGCGCGCCCGCCCTGCCCGACGGCGCGATGGTCCTCGATCTCAGCGGGATGGCGTCGATGACGATCAGCGCCCAGGGCGGCACCTTCGACGGGTGGAGGATCCTCCAGAACGCCGCCGGCGCCGCGGCCGTGCACGCGACGACCTGGGCCCAGTACGGCTACGAGGCGCCCGAGCTCGACGGGATCTTCATCGGCGACGGGAGCGAGCCCTACTGCGCGACCCACGGCGTCCTCGCCGCGGAGGCGATCTCCCGCGACTCGGCCGCCATCGTGCAGTCGACGGTGCTCGTGCCCGCCGGCGGCACCGCGAAGTACACCGCCGAGACCACCGGCTCGCCCGGCGTCGCGCTCACCGACGGCGACGGCGACGGCGTGCCCGACGTGTGCGACGCCTGCCCGCTCGTGGCCGACCCGACCGACGCCGACACCGACGGCGACGGCCTCGGCGACGCCTGCGACGACTGCCCTTTCACCGCCAACCCAGGCCAGGAGGACACCGACGGCGACGGCACCGGCGACGCCTGCGAGGCCCCGCTCGGCGCCCCCTGCGAGGCCCCGCTCGGGTGCGCGTCGAACGCATGCGCCGGCGGCGTGTGCTGCGATGAGGCATGCGCGGGCGCATGCTTCGCCTGCGACGCCGCGCACGGGGCGACCATGGACGGCACATGCACCGCGCTCAGCGGGACACCGTGCAACGATGGCAACGCCTGTACCCAGACGGACACATGCAGCGCCGGCGTGTGCGCGGGCGCGGACCCGATCACCTGCCCGGACGCCGACGCATGCAACCTGGCCGGCGCCTGCGATCCGGCGACGGGCGCCTGCGTGATCACGCCGAAGCCCGAGGGGACGCCCTGCGACGACGGGCAGCCCTGCACCGCGCCCGATCAGTGCAGCGCGGGCGCCTGCGCGGGCAAGCACAAGGTCGATGGATCTCCCTGTGACGGTGGGCTGTGCTTCGCCGGCGAGTGCCTGCCGGAGCCGTCGAGCAGCGCGGGCAGCGGCGGCGGTGGAGCGGGCGGTGGCGCGTCGAGCGGAGGAGGCGGCGAAGGGGGCAGCGGAGGCACAGCGGCGGACGGCGGCGGGGGCAGCGGCGGTGAGGGCGGCGAGACGGGCGAGCTGCGCGGCAGCGGGTGCGCCGTGGCGTTCCAGGGCGGCGATCCTCGGGCGACCGCGCTCCTCGGGATGATCGCGTGGGCCTTCGCGCGCAGGCGGCGCTCGCCGGCGCGGTGAGGCGCGCGCCTGTCACCGACCGAGGACGACGCCCATCGAGAGGGTGCCGGCGATGCGCACGTTGAAGGTGTTCACCTGGTCCAGCCGCACGTCGCCTTGCTGCTGCTGGAACCGGCTGAACGCGACGGACAGCTCCGGGCCCGCGCTGAAATAAAGGGGCCTGATCGGCCGGTACACGAGGCCGATGTCCGCGCCGCCCGCCCACTGCTCGGCGACGAGGCGGCCCTCCGCCCTGGGCTCCGAGCCGATGGGGTGGAGGGCGTTGAACGAGCGCGAGTAGGCCGCGCCGATACGGGGCCAGAGCGAGAAGCCGTGCCCGAGCGGGAACGAGTACCCGACGCGCGGCGCGACGGCGAGGAGCTCTCCGTGCTCGTGCGAAGGGAACTGCTGCTTGGTGTCGAGGGCGGTCACCTGGTCGTCCACGTCGACCCGCCCGTAGCCGATCGAGACACCGAGCGAGAGGCGCCTGCTCACGAGCACGTCGACCGAGGGATTGACAGACACCGTATCTCGCCTCTGCTGCCACAGAAATGGGCTCTGCATGCTCCCGAGCTCCTGGTGCGAATACCCGACGAGGCCCGTCATGGCCGGGGAGAAATACCCCGGCGTGAGCATGGATAGATATCCCATCCCGCCCGTGCGCACGCCGAGCAGATCGGAGAGGAGGATTTGCCCGCTGCCCTCGATGGCCCCTCCGGAGTCGGCGGAGGCGAGCGAGGGAGCGGCGAGGATCGAGGCGGTGAACAGGAGGGACGAAGCGAGGTGGAGAGCGCGCGAGCGGAGCATCATGGCGAGCCCTTTCTGCGCCGAAAATGGCGCGAGGCCGAGGTCTGTTGACGCCGTTAACCGCCCCCCTGGGGCCTTGTTCCGCTCCCGAGGGCGATTGACAACATGGCGCGTCCCCGGGCGCGGGAGCCGGCTTTGGCAGCGGCGGTCACCCGCGAACGGAAGGGTCTCCAGAAAATCTGTCACCCCGGCGCCGCGCGCTCGATCGCCGCGACAGAGAGGTGAGGAAGGGTGAGGCCATGTGTCTGTCCAGGGGCTCGCGATCGGCGAGGGGACATGGTACCCGGACTGGCATGCTGTTCTGCGACACCGCCCTGGCCGCGCGCATCGAGCGCGCCGAGCGCCGCCTGCTCCTCGATTGCGTCACCGCGTCTCGCCAGCGCGACGCCGCCGCAGGCGCCGTGGCCATCCCGCTCGCGGGGGGCGTCGCGGCCTTCACCGGGCCGGACGCGCCCACCAACAAGGTGGCGGGGCTGGGCTTCGAAGGCCCCGTGCCCGAGCCGGCCCTCGTCGAGGTGGAGCATGCCTTCGCCGAGCGAAGGTGCGCGGTGCGCGTCGAGCTCTCGACCCTCGCCGACCCGTCCATCGGCACGCTCCTCACGTCCCGCGGCTACCGATTGCTGGGCTTCGAGAACGTGCTCGGCAAGCCGCTCGGCGTCGGCGACGCGGGCCCGGTCCTCGCCGCCGACGTGACCGAGAGCCCCGCAGACGAGCTCGACGCCTGGCTCGACGTGCGGGTGACCGGCTTCGCCACCCCCGATCTCCAGGGCGTGCCCTCGACCGAGTCCTTTCCGCGCGAGGTCATCGAGCGCGCGATGGAAGACCTCGTGCGCGCCGAGGGGTTCACGCGCTACACGGCGCGCCGCGGAGGCGCGCTCGCCGGCGCCGCCAGCATGCGGCTGTTCGAGGGCGTTGCCCTGCTCACCGGCGCGGCGACCTTGCCCACCGAGCGGCGCAAGGGGGTGCAATCGGCGCTGCTCCACGCCCGCCTGCGCGCCGCCCGGGAGGCCGGCTGCGACGTGGCGGTGATCACCACCCAGCCCGGCTCGAAATCGCAGCAGAACGTGCAGCGCCTCGGCTTTTCGCTGCTCTACGCCCGCGCGGTGCTGGTGCGCGAGGGCTGAGGGGCGCGCGATCGGCCGGCGCCCGGCCGAGGGCGAGCGCCGTTGCTCGTCGCGGCGACGGCGAGCTCACTCGTCGGGGCCGAGCACCATCACCCGCTTCGAGTAGAGCCCGACGCGCACCCGCGTCGCCTTCTGCCCTTTTCCGAAGGCGATCCGCGCAGCCCCGCCCTCGGTGGTGAGCACCCGCGCGGGCTCGCCGAGCGGCCCGCTCGCGGCGAGCTCGGCGCGCGCGAGGGCGATCGCCTGCTCGCCGTCGATCGGCTTCGTCTCGCCGGGCCAGACGGTGATCTGCTCCCGATCGTAAGGGCCCTCGATGATCCACGTCGCCGCGAGGCCGCTGCCTTCGAGGTAGAGCGTGTCGCCGCTGAGCCCCGTGGTGACGGTCTTCTTGTTGCGGTTGATCTCCACGGTCCACACCCCGATCACGAGCGGCGGCGGGCCGGCGAGCTCCTTGTGCGTCCGTTCGAGGAGCGTCACCGTCAGCCCGAAGAGGGGCTCGACCGACACCGAGAGGGAGAGCGGCTTGGTGACGGCGCCCTTCGGCAGCTTGCCCGCGGGCTTGCGCGGCGCAGCGCTCGCTGCGGGCGCTGCGGACGCGGAGGGAGCGGGCGGAGACTCGGCGCTCGCCGATGCGCTCGGCGCGCTGCTCGCAGGCGCGTTGCTCGCGGCCGCGCTCACCGTTGCGTTCGGCGCGCTCGACGCGGTCGTGGCGCTCGGCGCGCTCCCCGGGGCCGGCGCGCCGCCGCAGGACGCGATGAGCATCGCGAGGAGAGGGGCCGCGCGCCCCAGGAGGTCCCGTCGTTCGATCACGGGGCGAGGCTATGCCGGCGAGCGCCGGCTCGCGAACCCTTTTCCTGTCGTGCGATCTCGGGCACTCTCCGGGGATGCGCCTCGGCCACCTCGGATGGAGTGCCTCCCTCCTCGCGCTCTCGTGCATCCTCGCCGCCTGCAAGGTCGAGGCGCCGGCCAGCCAGGGACAAGGCGAAGAGAAAGCGGCTGCCAGCGGGCTCGCGACGGCGACCGCGCCGGGCACGGCCAGCGCTCCTCCTGCGCAGCCGCCGATCACGCCGGTCGTCACGGCCACCCAGGTGACGCCGCCCGCGGTCACGGCGCCCGCGGTCACGCCTCCGTCGAGCGCGACCGGCCCCGCGGCCAGGCCGAGCGCCTCGGCCGCGAAGAAGCCGCCGGTCCCCTGTCCCGCGATCGCATGCGCCAGGCCCCCCGGCTGCCTGGAGATGGGGCACGACGAAAACGGCTGTCCGAACTGCACCTGCGCGCGGGGTATCCCGTCGCTGCAAGGGCCGCCGAAGCCGGGGCAGCTCCCGCAGGGCATGCCCCACTGATCGATGCGCGCAGCCCCGCGCTTGCTCGCCCGCAGATCCAGGGCTAATCGTCGCCACATGAAGCTCCTCGGCCTCTCGATCCCCGCGCTCTTCCTCGTGCTCGGCGTGGCCGGCTGCGGCTCGGCCGTCCCGCCCGACCAGGCGGACGGCAGCGACTGCAACTTCGCCGAGTCGGCGACGGCCTGCCACAAGGGCTCGTTCTGCGACCCGGGGGAGCCCGGGCCGGACGGCAACTTCCTCCGCAAGAAGACGTACGGATTCACCGGCGACAAGATGCACGTGGTCGGCACCTGCCGGCCGAAGGGGGCCTCCGGCGCGGCGTGCGGCGGGGCCGATCAGTGCCAGAGCGGCGTCTGCGAGCACAAGGGCCCGGCGCCGAAGCTCGGCGAGAAGGGCACCTGCAAGTAGCGCCCGCGGAGATGGTTTGACCTCCAACGATTGGCGCGCCCCCGACCGGGGAGCAGACGCGCGGTCGGGGTCGGGCTACCCTGGGGCCTCGCATGGACGGTAGACCCATGGGCACGAAGCAGCGCCGGCCCGAGCAGGCGCCGCATGCCTCCCGCAAGCTCTTCACGATCTACCTCGCGGCGGGGCTGCTCGTGCTGCTGGTCGGGGGCCTGCAGCTCGCCCTCGGGCAGCTCGTGGTCGGCGTGGGGTGCCTGCTCTTCGGCGGGCTCTTCGCGTTCCTCGGCGTGTACGGGCGCGGCGTGGGGGTCGGCGTGCAGCGGATCAACATGTCGCTCGACCGGATCGGGCAGGGCAAGCTCGCCGAGGCCGAGGCCCTGCTCGCCGAGGCCGAGGGGCAGGTCAAGCGCGGGCCCAACCTGCGCGCGATCCGGATCCAGCGGGCGATGATCGCCCTGCGGCGCGGGGAGATCGACGACGCGATCCGCCACGCGGACCTCGCGATCGAGGCCCCGCCGAGCAAGCTCGCCGCCGCGGTGGATCGGGTGCAGCGCCAGAGCGCGGTGGGGCTCCGGGCCTTCCTCCGGGCTTCGCGCGGCGATCGCGACGGGGCGCGCAAGGACATCGCGGTGGTGCGGGCCGACGAGCAGGCGCCGATCCAGGCGCTCGGCCGGGCCGCGCTGGCCGAGGCCATCCTCCTCGAAGCCGGAGGCGATCGGGCGGGGCTGCGCGCGCACCTCGCCCGCGAGCGCGCCGCGCTCCTCGAAGGGACGAGCCCGCGCGAGCGCGCGATCGTCCGCGCCTACCAGCGCATGCTCAACGCGCCGAAGGACACCGTTTACCGGCAGGCGCCGCCTCGCGATCCGCCGCGCGGCGAGGGCGAGGAGCCCCCGATCGCCGACTGGGTGGCGAAGCTCGCGCCGGCGGCCGCGCCCTTCGTGCGCGCCCCCGCGCCGCGCCGCGATCAGGAGGCCGTCCCCGCGCTCGGCGCCCCGAGCGCCGAGGCCCGCGCGGCCGTGAAGCGGGCGCGGTCCGAGGCGGAGCGCGAGGGGCGCAAGGCCTTCCGGCAGAGCGCGGCCCGGAGGCTCGGCATGCTCGGCGCGGGCGCGATCCTCGTGGGCGCGCTGCTCGCCACGCTCGACTATGCGCGCACCGTCGACCCGCACGATCTCGACGAGGTGGAGCCCGCGCGCGCGCTCGACATGTTCGCGCTGGTGCAGCAGATCGGCGGGGCGATCATCCTCTCCGGCCTCGCCGTCTTCGTGGCGATGATGGTCCAGGCCCGGCGGCAGAACCGCCGCCTGCTCGCGGACGTCCCGCGCGCGCTGCGGGGCGACGAGGCCGCGCTCGCCGACCTCCGGGCGCTCTCCGTGCGCGGCTACGATCTGATCGCCGCCCAGGCCCACCGGACGCTGGGCCAGATCGCGCTCCGCCGCGGCGATCTCGATGCCGCGCTCGCCGAGCTCGACAAGGGCCTCGGCCGCCTCTCGCGCGCCGCCTCGCGGCTCGCCGCGTCGGATCTGCTCCTGCCCGAGCTGTGCGCCGATCGCGCCTTCATTCTCGCTGTTCGCGGTCGATCCGAGGAGGCCGCCGCCGAGCTCGAGGGCCTGAGCCCCGCCTACCCCTTCCTCTCCCGTGCCCGCCTCCGGGTGCGCCTCATCGACCGGATCCAGCGCGGCGACCTCGACGGCGCGGCGCGGCTCGTCGATCGAGAGGCGCTCGATCTCCCGCTCGATCCGCGCGACGAGCTGCTCGCCGACGCGGTGCGCGTGGCGGCGCGCCCCGAGGCATGCGGCGCGGGCGAGGTCGCCCGCGTGAAGGAGGAGCTGAAGACGCAGGCCGATCTGCGGCGGTGGATGGACGCCGTGGCCCCCGAGGTGCTCCGCGCCGCGGAGATGGCCGCGGAGAGCCCCGCGATCGACGATGACGAGCGCGCGCGAGATCATGCGGCCGAGGAGGAGGCGCGCGCCGAGGAGGAGACGGCGGCCGGCAAGACGGCGCGTCGCTGAGGCTCGCGGCTCAGCGCCTCCGCCGGCTCGCGCCCGTCACGATCGGCGGGTTGGTCGTGGGCGGCGGCTTGGGTGTGACCGTCGTGGGAGGAGGCTTGGGCGTGATCGTCGTGGGAGGCGGCTTCGGCGCGGTCACCGTCGGCTTCGGCGCGGGCGCGGTAGCAGTCGCGGTGGGCGCTGTAGCCGTGGCGGTGGCGGTCGCGGTGGGCGCGGCCGGGCCGGTGGGCTTCTTCACGCCGGGCAGCGTGGGCTTCCAGGCGTCCGTCGCGTGGCAGTCATCGCAGGTGATCGGGTTGTTCTTGTGCCCCGGCACCGGGTTGTTCTCGAACTTGTCGCTGTGGCAGCCCCAGCACGCGTCCGGCGTCCCCTCGAAGCGGGGCGGCTCGCCCCAGTGGCATGCGAAGCACTTCTTCTTGGCGAGCGCGAGGTGCGCGCCCGTCAGCTCGAAGGTGTCGTGGTGGAGCCCGGTCGGGTGCCACGCGTGGCTCGTGTGGCAGACCTCGCAGCGGAGCGGGCGCACCCCCTCGTGGTGCGAGGCCGACTTGAAATCCGGCAGGTGGCACGTCGCGCAGTCGCTCCGGGCCGGCTCGTCCTTCTCCGGTCCGCAGGCCGCGCCGAGGAGCGCGGCGAGCCCGAGGAGCGCGGGGATCCACGCGGGCCGGAGGAAATGGTTGGAGCTCAAAATTGTTCCTCCCGGAAGCGCATCCCGAGCTTCTCGCAGAGGGGGGCGAGCTTCTTCCCGAGGCCGGGCGGGCCGCAGAAGTACACGTCCACCGGCTCGGGCACGTGCCTCGCGGCGATGGCCCCGAGCATCGCCTCCCAGTCGGGCTGGCCCATGTGCGTGTGCGTCCGGAGGCCCGTCACGATGTCGGTGCGCCCCGCGGAGTGCATCAGCTCGCGGGCGAGCTCGAGGCCCATGGCGGTGATGCCGGCGCGCCCGTTGGTCATGCAGAGGTGCACGTCGAGGAGCTGCCGGTCGTCGAGCTCCTCGATGCTCCGGAGGAGCGCGGCGAACCACTCGAACGAGTACTGATCGCGGTTCAGCCAGAAGAAGTGGGCCTTGCGCAGGGCCGCCGGCCGCTCGCTCAGCGCGCGGAGCACCAGGCTCCCGAGCACGCTCGCGAAGGGCGTCACGCCGATGCCCGCGCCGATGAGGACGGCGTGGGTCGAGTCGAAGATATGCGCGCTCGGCGAGCCGTAGGGCCCGTCCACGTGCACCGGGACGGGGCCCGCCTCTCCGCGCTCGCGACGGTCCTCGAAGAAGCGGCGCAGGGCGGCGGTCCAGTTGCCGAGCGAGCGGACGTGCACGGTGAGCGCGTCGCTCTCCGGGGCGCTGCTCAGCGTGAACGGGTGCCACTCGTGGCGAGCGATCGCCGGGATGCGCAGGAACACGTAGTCGCCCGGGCTGAAGGTGAAGCCCTTCGGGCGCGCGATCGAGAGCTGCGTGACCCCGGAGCGCAGCGCCTCGCCCGCCGTGATCGTCGTCGGCAGGGCGCGCCGCCGGAGCCGCAGGATCTGCTCGACGAGGAAGCCCAGGATGGGCACGCCCGCGAAGAGGAGGAAGGGCGGCCCGTGGGCGATCGAGAGGCCGAGCCAGGCGAGGTAGAGCAGGTGGGTGAAGTAGAAGAGCTCGAAGCGGCTCGACCTCCGGATCACGGGGAGCGAGAAGGTCCACATGATCGCGATGATCACGAGCAACAGCAGGCCGGTGAGGCCGCGCGCCGTCTCGAAGAGCAGCGCGGAGAGCGACGAGCGCGGGTGGCCGACGCCGTAGGCCGCGGCGATCACCGCGCTGTGCGCGACGCCGAAGAAGAGCATGGAGTGGCCCACCATGCGGTGGAAGGTCACCGCGTCGTCGATCGGCACCACGCGGTGGAGCCTCGTCGAGCGCACCCAGCCGAGCAGCCGGCGCATCACGGGCACGAGGATCAGCGCGCCGTTGAGATCGAGACATGCGCCGAGGGCGCGGCCCACCTGGGTGAGCGGATCTTGCCCGTGGGCGAGCCCCTTGCCGAGCGAGACGCCGAAGACGGCGAGGTTCGCCGCGATCCAGAGCGTCACGAAGAGCGAGGGCAGGAAGCGGTTCTCGAGGAAGCGGCGGAGCCTGCCGGGGCGCGCGGGCTTCGGCCCGTCGAGCCAGGCGAGCAGGTCCTCGTTGGGGAGGATCCACTGCGCCTCGCTCCGGGTCATGCGGCGCAGCAAGGCGGGGCGGCGCGAGATGACCTCCACGAACTCCTCGAAGGACACGCGCCCGTCGCGGTCGCGATCGGCGGCGAGGAAGAGCGTGGCCGCGAGCCGCTCGGCCGGCTGGCTGGCCTTCTCGGCCACCTCGCTCTCGGCCAGGCTGATCGCCACCATCCGCGTGATCTCCTGCTGATCGAGGTAGCCGTCGCCGTTGTGATCGTGGACGCGGAAGGCGAAGAGGAGCTTGTCGCGGTCGCTGCCGAAGATGAGCTTGCGCACGCCGCGCACGAACTCGTCCTTGGCGATCACGCCGTCGCCGTCCTGATCGAACGCCGCGTGGACCCTTCGCGCGAGGTACTCGCTCCGCAGCCCGAGCGCCTGCTGGAGGTGCGCCACGTCGATGCCCGCCTGGCCGCCCCCGTGGTGCTCGAACGCGCGCTCGATCGCCGCGAGGAGCCGGATGTCGATGAAGGAAGGCCGCGAGGTCGGCTCCATGCGGGCGGCACCGTACCACCGCGCGCCGGCGCGGCGGGCTCGAACCGTTTGCCCGGGCTTGTCGCTCTTGTCCCTTTGGCGCTAAGCTCACATCGTGCCTGCTCCGCCTCCGCCCCGACGCCCGATGCCTCCGCCGCTGCCGGCGGGGCGACCGGCGCCGGCAGCACCTGCACCCCCGCCGCCCGCGGTCGCGGCGCCTCCGGCCGCGCCGCCGCCGCGCGCGCCCACGCCGCCGGTGGCGCCCCGGCCGCCCACGCCTTACCCGTCCGCGCAGCCTGTGGCCCCGGCGCCTCCCGCGGCCGCTGCGCCTGCGTACGCGCCTCCCGCTGCGCCTGCGTACGCGCCTCCCGCTGCGCCCGCCTATGCGCCGCCTGCTGCGCCCGCGGCCGCTGCGCCTGCGTACGCGCCCCCCGCTGCGCCTGCGTACGCGCCTCCCGCGGCGCCTGCGTACGCGCCTGCTCCCCCGCCGCAGCCTGCGTACGCGGCTCCTCCGCAGCAACCGCCGCAGCCGCGCAACGCGCCGACGCAGCCGATGCCCAGGCCCGCGCCCGCCGCGGGGCGCCCTGCGGCCGTGCCCGACGCAGCGACCAGCGGAAGCCAGGATCTCTCGCCGGGGACGATCATCTGCGGCCGCTACAAGATCGAGAAGATCCTCGGGCGCGGCGGCATGGGCGCCGTCTACGCCGTCCACCATGTGAACACCGAGGAAGCGCTGGCGCTCAAGGTGCTCCATCCGGTCCTCGCGTCCAACACCCAGGCCGTCGAGCGCTTCCGCACCGAGGCGCGCGCCCCGGTGCGGATCGGGACCGATCACGTGGTGCGCATCATCGACGCCGACATCTCCGTCGAGCTCGGCAACGTGCCCATCCTCGTGATGGAGCGCCTGCAGGGCCGGGGCGATCTCGGCAACGAGCTCAAGCGCCGCGGCGCGCTGCCCGCGGGCGAGGTCGTGCTCTACCTCCGGCAGGTCGCGCGGGCCCTCGACAAGGCGCACTCGATCGGCATCGTCCACCGCGATCTCAAGCCCGCCAACCTCTACTTGACCCAGCGCGACGACGGCTCGCCGCTCGTGAAGATCCTCGACTTCGGGATCGCCAAGCTGACCGACGGCATCAGCGCCGAGCTGACCCAGGACGGGACGATCTTCGGGACGCCCTGGTACATGTCGCCCGAGCAGGCGCGCGGCCAGGCGTCGAAGGTCGGCCCCTCGGCCGATCTCTGGGCGCTCGGGCTCATCGCGTTCCGGCTGCTCACCGGGCAGAACTACTGGTCGGCCGAGGGCATGGCCGCGCTGATCGGGCAGATCCTCTACGACCCGATGCCGCCGCCGAGCCAGCTCGCCCCGCACCTCGGGCCGCGCTTCGACGAGTGGTTCGCGCGCGCGTGCAACCGCGAGATCGACCAGCGCTTCGCCTCGGCGACCGAGCTCGTGATGCGCCTCGGCGAGGCGCTCGGCGTCTCCATGGCGCCGCAGCTCACCGGCCAGCTCGACGCCTCGCAGTTCCCGGGCGGCGCGTACCCGACGGGCAGCCACTTCTCGACGCCGGGGATGCCGGCCAACTACTCGATGACGGGGCTGCCCCTCGCTCCGGCGGCCTCGGCGCAGCAGGCGGCCGGCCTGTCTGCGTCGGGCCAGCAGCCCGCGGCGCTCTCCGCGTCGGGTCAGCAACCTGCCGCGCTCTCGGCGTCGGGCCAGCAACCCGCGGCGCTGTCCGCGTCGGGCCAGCAGCCCGCGGCCTCGCTGTCGAGCTCGGGTCAGCTCGCCGCGCTCTCGGCCTCCGGGGCGCCGGTCTCCGGTGGATCGACGGGCTCGCCGCTCACGGCCACGCAGCCGCCGGTGCCTTCCGACAAGCGATCGAGCAACCTGATGCCGGTCGTGATGGGCCTGCTCATCGCCGTGCTGATCGCGGGCGCGGTGACGGCGGGCTTCCTCGTCGTCGGCCGCAAGCCCGCGCCCGTGGCGGCCGCGCAGCCCAGGACAGGCGAGACGAGCGCCGCTGGCACGGCCGCGCCGACGGATGTCCCCGCGAGCGCCGCGCCGAGCACGACCGCCGCCCCGGAGCCACCGCCGACCGCGACGGCCGCGGTCGAGCCACCGCCGACCGCGACCGCGGCGCCTCCGCCGGTCGCGACCGCCGAGCCCACGGCGCAGCCGACGGCCGTGGTCGCGGCCAAGTCCCCGCCGGCGGGCACGCCGGTGGCGGCGAAAGCGCCTGCCACGGGCGCGCCTCCCGCAAAGACGAGCGCGCCCAAGACGCCTACCAAGACGGCGCCGAAGGTGGGTGGTAACATCCAATTTTGATGCGTACCGAACTGTCCGGAGGGCTCCGCCGCGGTGCGGCCTCCACCGTGCTCGGCCTGGGCCTCTCGCTCGCCCTCGCGCTCGCTGCGCCGAGCGCTCGGGCCCAGTCGCCCGAGGAGATCAAGATCGCCCGGCAGATGGCCGGAGAGGCGTTCACCGCCTACAAGGCCAACGAGTTCGAGAAGGCGCGCGGCCTCTTCGCCCAGGCTCGCGCCATCTACCCGAGCGCGCAGATCGTCCGGATGAACGGCTACTCCGAGCTCGCGCTCGAGCACTGGGAGAAGGCCGCCGAGCTCCTCGAAGAGTCGCTCACCGCCAAGATCTCCCCGCTCGACGACGCCGTGCGCAAGGAGGTGCAGGAGCAGCTCGGCAAGGCCCTCGCGCACCTCGGCACGGTGATCCTCAGCTCGCGCGTGCCGGGCGCCGAGCACTCCGTCGACGGCGGCGCCTTCGGCCCGATCCCCGACAAGCCGATCCGCCTGCTCGAGGGCAAGCACAAGATCGTCGTGCGCGCGAAGGACCACCTCGACGCCTCGCAGGACCTTCAAGTCGAGGGCGGTAAATCGGTGGGCGTGGCCCTCGATCCGAAGGAGAAGCCCAAGGCCCTGCCGCCTCCGCCGCCTCCCCCCCCGCCGCCTCCGCCTCCGCCGCGCAAGGGCCTCTTCCCCAACCAGAAGGCCATCGGCTTCGGGCTCGCCGGGGGAGGTGTGGCCCTCGGCCTCGGCGCGCTCGTGACCACGATCGGCTGGGCGCAGATGCACAGCGTGACCGACAAGGACATCGACACGCACAAGGGCTTCTACGGCGAAGGCGCATGCCCGAGCAGCAACTACAAGCTCTGCGCCTACGACGCGGCGGTGATCAACCACCAGCTCGACCAGGCCGACGCGCTCGGCAACGCGAGCATCGGCCTCCTCGTCGGCGCCGTGGTCCTCGGCGGAGGCGGCGCCGCGCTGATCCTCACCGCCCCCAAGGCCCACGCGAAGCCGGCGCCCAGCGGCGATCACGACCGCGCCTCACCACCGCCGAGCGCCTCGATCGACTGCGGTCCGGCCGGCGGCCTCGGCGTCACCTGCGTGGGCCGGTTCTGAAGGTGTCCACGCCGTTGCACGCCGTGTCCCGCCGTGCCACACGCGCGGCGCTCGCCGGGATCGCGGCCCTCGTCACCCTCACCGCCGCGGGCTGCATCGACCTGCCCGCCGCGGCGCCCGCGATCGAGGTGAAGTCCGTCAAGGTCTCCGAGGGCGTGGGCCTCGAGGCCGCGTGCACGCCGACGGGCGTGGAGATCTGCTTCGACGCGCGCGACAACAACTGCAACGGGGTGATCGACGAGGGCTGCGGCCTGCACACCGGCATCCTCCAGTTCGTCGTCGCGTGGGAGGCGAGCGAGGCCGACGTCGATCTGAACGTGTACGACGCCGGCGGCGAGCTCGCCCGCCTCGGCGAGGCGACCGCCGGCGGGCTCCTGAAAGATCGCGACTGCCCGCGATCGAGCGACTGCCAGGGCCAGAACGTGGAGAACGTGTTCCTGAGCGAGGGCGAGCCCAGGCGCGGCAAGTACAAGGTGGTGGTGCGCCTCGACAAGCTCAACGGGGCGACGGCCCCGGTGCGCGCCCGCCTCGGCGCGCGGGTCGGTCAGCGATCGTTCGCGATGACGGTCGAGCTCTCCCCCGGGCAGGGCACGGAGGAGAAGACGTTCGAGTTCACGCTGTAGCCGCGGCGCGCGTCACTTCGCGGGTGAGGCCGCGTCGTCCGCCGTCACGAGCGGGAGCGTCTCGCCCTCCGGCACGTGGAGCATCGCCGCCGAGTTCATGCAGTAGCGCAGCCCGGTGGGCGCCGGCCCGTCCGGGAACACATGGCCGAGGTGCCCGTCGCAGCGCGCGCAGCGCACCTCGGTCCGGTGCATCCCGTAGCTGTAGTCCTCGATGTTGGTGAGCGCGTCCGGCGACAGCGGCTTCGTGAACGAGGGCCACCCCGTCCCCGACTCGAACTTCGCGCCGGCCGGGAAGAGCGGGTTGTGGCAGCCCGCGCAGACGTAGACGCCGGGGTCGTGCGTGCCCACGAAGCAGCCCGTCCCTGCGCGCTCCGTCCCGTGCCGGCGGAGCACGTCGAAGGCCATCGGGGAGAGGCGGGCGCGCCACTGTTCTTCGGTGAGGCGGAGCTTGTCGACCATGCGGAGAGGATAGTGCGGGGCCGGCCGGAGGGAAGGGGCGGCGCGCGATCGGACGCGATCAAACGCGATCAGCGGGCGCGCCGCGAGGGGACCGCGCGAAGGCGCGCTTGCCCGCGCTCACCACCTCGCCGCCGCAGCCAGGCGTGGGCCGGATCGTCGTGCGCCGCGGCGCTGAAGGCGGCGTTGAAGGTGAATCCGTCGAGGGCGAGCGGCACGGGCAGCACCGCGAGCGGCAGCACCGCCGCCATGGCCCGGGCGAAGCACTCGGGGAGCGACACCACGAGGTCGGTCGACGCGACCGTGAAGGCCGCGGCCGAGAAGTGCGGGACGCGCACGACGACCCGCCGCGAGAGCCCGATCTTCTCGAGCGCCGCGTCGATCACCCCGCCCTGGAAGCCGCGCGGCGCGACGAGCGCGTGATCGAGCGCCGCGTACGCCTCGGCCGTGATCCCCCGCCGCGCGACCGGGTGTCCGCGGCGGGCCACGAGCACCATGTCCTGGTGGCCGATCGGCAGCGCCATCACGCCGGAGAGCGGCCGGAAGGCCGTCCCGATCGCCACGTCCACCTCGCGCATCGACACCGCGCGATCGATCTCGTCGCCGAGGAAGCGCGTCACGAGATCGACGCCGGGCGCTTCTTTGCGCAAGACGGGGACGAGCTCCGGAAGGAGGAGGATCTCCGCGTAGTCGGTCGTGGCGATCACGAACGTGCGCTCGACGCGCGAGGGGTCGAAGCGCGCGGGCGTCCGGTGGAGGATCTGATCCACCCCGGCGAGCGCCCGGTCGAGCGGCTCGGCCAGGGTCTCGGCCCGCTCGGTGGGCCGGAGGGCGCCGCCGGTACGGAGCAGGAGCGGGTCGCGGAAGAGCAGGCGCAGGCGGGCGAGGGCGTGGCTCACCGCCGACTGCGTGCGGCCGAGCCGCTTGGCGGCCGTGGTGGTGCTGCGGGTCCGGAGCAGCTCGCGCAGCACCACGAGGAGGTTGAGGTCGATGTCCGCGAGATGAACGTCGCTCATACCGCGGATGAATAACATGAATTGGCAAGCTCCTCCGGGGGTGCGTATCGTCTCTCCACCAACGACGAGGAGATGCGAGTCATGACGAAGATTCTGGTGACCGGGGCGACGGGGACGGTGGCGAGCGAGGTGCTGAGCGCCCTCGAAAACAAGGCCGGCGTCGAGGTGAGGGCGGGCGTGCGCAGCGCCGAGAAGGGCGGCGCGCTCCGCCGCGCCAACATCACCCCGGTCGACTTCGACTACGAGCGCCCCGAGACGGTGCGCGCGGCGCTCGACGGCGTGGACAGGGTGTTTTTGCTCACCCCGTTCGTGCAGGGCGCGGTGGGCTACGGCAAGGCCCTCACGGACGCGGCGAAGGCCGCCGGCGCCACGCACATCGTGAAGCTCTCGGCCTTCGGCTGCGATTTCGAGCCGGGGATCCAGCTCGGCCGCTGGCACCGCGAGGTCGAGAAATACATCGAGGGCTCGGGCCTCGCCTACACGTTCCTCCGCCCCAACAACTTCATGGAGAACTTCCTCAACTACTACCCGCCCGGCCCCGACGGGAACATCTACCTGCCGTGGGGCGACGGCGCGTGCAGCTTCGTCGCGGGCGCGGACATCGGCGCGGTGGCCGCCGAGGCGCTGACCAAAGACGGCCACGCGGGGAAGGCCTACACCCTGACCGGGCCGTCGGCGCTCACCATCGGCGACGCCGCGCGGACCATCAGCGAGGTGAGCGGCCGGGCCGTCCGCTACGTCGACGTGCCGGAGGACGCGGCCCGGCAGGCGATGCTCGGCATGGGCATGCCCGCCTGGATGGTCGACGGGATGATGGAGCTGCACGCGATCGACAAGGCCGGCTACGCCGCGGTCGTCACCGACGCGGTGAAGACCGTGACCGGCCGCGACGCGACGCCCTTCCCCGCCTTCGCGCAGAAGCACGCCGCGCGCTGGAAGGTTTGAGCTCCAACGATCTGCGGCGCTCGCTCGCTGCGCTTGCTCGGGGCGCCGCTCAGCCCTCCCAGGGCATGGGCTCGGCGCCCACCCCGACCCGCCGCCGGAAGGCCGCGTGCAACCTGCGCGTGATCGGCCCCGGCGCCCCGCTCCCCACCACCTGATCGTCGATCGCCACGATCGGCAGCACCTCGCGCAGGCTCGACGAGAGGAAGGCCTCGCTCGCCGCGGCCCGGTCGTCCTCGCCGATCGGCGAGAGGCGCACGGGGATCTTCTCCTCCGCGGCGACCTCGAGGAGGTGAGCCCGCGTGATGCCGGGCAGGAGCCCTTGCTCCTCCGGCGGCGTGAGCACCTGCCCGTCCCGCACCACGAAGACGTTCGACGTCGTCCCCTCGATGATCCTCCCTAGCGCGTCGGTGATCAGCGCCTCGTGCGCGCCGGCCGCCTTGGCCTGCCGCAGCGCGAGGAGGCTCGCCAGGTAGTTGCCCACCTTGGCGCCCTCGGTGGCGTCGGCCGCGCGCACCGTGTGCACCGTGATGACCCGCACCCCGTCGCGGTAGAGCGCCGCCGGCAGCGGCACGAGCGGCT
>JAXLYT010000070.1:0-58715 GCA_046351295.1 Byssovorax sp. | reverse complement strand
CACCGCGCGCTTCATCGCGGCGGCGGCGCTCGACGAGCGCAAGGTCCCGTCGCGGCTCTTCGTGTCGGGCGACCGGCTGGACGTGCTGGCGTTCGCGAAGGCGTGGGAGGCCGGTCACGGTCGCCCCGTGACGCTGCGGTGCCTCGGCTCGCTCGACGATCTGGCCGCCGAAACCGCACGCCGCCTCGCGAGCTCGCCGCACGACATGTTCGCGTGGCTGCCGCTCATGTACGCGCGCGGAACGTTCGGCGGACAGGCGCTGCTCGGTGAGAGCCACAACGCCCTCTATCCGGAGATCCGACCCGAGACGGTGGCGCAGGCCATCGCCCGCGGCGCGGTCTGAAGAAGCCGATCTCGACGAGCACGCGCAAACCTCGGAGACGCCTCATGAACGCCGACAAGCTCGACATCCTCGAATTGCTCAATCGCTACATCCTGTCGATCGACACGCACGACGACGTGCAGTTCGCCGACAACTTCCACGACGACGCCGTGTACGTGAGCCCCTTCGGCACGGCGACGGGCCGCGAGCAGATCCTCGCGACCATCCACCAGTGGCACCAGGGCGGCGTCACGGCCGGCAAGCGCCACATGATCGGCGCGTGGCGCATCGACGTGACCGGGGAGCGCGCGACCTCTCGCTCGTCCTACTGGGTGGTCAACGCAAAGGACGGCACGTCGATCGTGGCCTCGGGCGACTACACCGACGAGCTCCTCAAGAAGAACGGCGTGTGGAAGCTGCAGAAGCGGGTTCAGACGATCGACCCTTCGTTTCGCATGTGACCCGCCTGGCCGCCTGGTCGTCGAACGACGGTCGGTGTCACCGCTCGTCTCTTCCGAGACGGACAGCGGACTGTCGACTGCGGCTTCGAGGCCCTCGACTGCGGCTCGCTTGTGCGGGCGCCACGCCGCGAGGAGACTGGTCCGCTCTGACAGCGGCGCCCGGGTGCGTTGATCGTCGCTCTGGGCAGGGGCCACGTTTGCCGCTTGCGCGCGCGCCCTGTCGAGCCCGACCTTGGCGGCGAGGCCGGCGAGCAGCCGGTCGTGGGCGAACGCCACGTTCACGTCTTGCCGTTCCAGATGATGGGCGCGCGGTGGACCCACGCGTTCTTCTCGACGCAGTCGAGGCAGAAGGTCGCCACCTCGGCGCGCGTCACGTTCAGCGTTCCGGGCTTCGAGCCCCCGACCTCGGTGGTGTGCAGCGGGCCGAGCGCGCCTGCGGGTTTGTCGTTCAGGCCGACGGCGCGCACCAGCGTCCAGTCAGCGTCGCTCTTGCGCGCGAGCGCGTCGACTCCATCGTGGTCGGCGTAGCCGATTGATGTTGCTCAGCTTGATGAACGCCCGGAAGACCCACGAGACGGTCGGCCACGAGTCGCCGACGCCGATCGCGGAGATGAAGACGACGCGCTTCACGCGCTGCTCGCCCATCACGGCGAGGATGTTTCGCGCCGTGTCCGTCATGAACGTCGGCGAGTTGATCTGCTTCGCCCAGGGGCTGTCGGACGCGCGCGAGTTGTTGTGGGCGACGATGACCGCAAGGGTCCCCTTCATCGCCTCGCGCAGGTCTTCGAGCTTCTCGGGAGTGCCCTTCACCAGCTCGACGCCGGGCGGGGCCTTCACCGTCTCGGGCTTGCGTACGAGCGCACGGACCGTGTGCCCGCGCTGCGCGGCCTGTTCGAGGAGGTGCAGCCCCGTCCGCCCGCTGCCGCCGATGATGAGGATCTCCGCCATGCCCGACTCCTAGCACCGCGCACTCTCGTTTTGATAGTACACACATTCATGTTAGTGCTCAGGGGATGGCGAAGCTCGGCGATCTTCTCGAAGAGTCCTACGCGCCCGACTGCCCCGGGCGCGACGTGCTCGACCACGTCGTGTCCAAGTGGGGCATGCTCATCATGCTCGCGCTCGCCGAGCGCACCTACCGCTACGCCGAGCTGCGGCGCCGCGTCGGCGGCGTCAGCGAGCGCATGCTCGCCCTGACGCTCCGCACGCTGGAGGAGGACGGCTTCGTCGCACGGCGTGACTACGGGGAGGTGCCTCCGCGCGTCGAGTACTCGCTGACGCCTCTCGGCCGCGGGCTCGCGGAGCACCTCGACGCGCTCGGCCGGTGGATCGCGACGAACACACCCAAGGTGCTCGCGGCGCGCGAGAAGCATCGCCGGCGCGCCGCGAAGTAGGTTCCGCCCTCCGCGTCCGGGTCGAGCAGCGCGTCGAGCCCCTCGATCGAGCCCGACGCGACGGCGCGCGCCCTCGGCTCGCGTCAGCCCGCGAGCGCGCCGTCGAGCCGCGCGAGCACGTTCGGCCAGCCCGCCTTCATCCCCTCGAAGGCTTGCCGGCCCATCGGCGAGTCGAGATCGAAGCCCTCCTGGATCAACGTCAGGCGCGTGCCCGCGCCCTCCGGGGCGAGCTTGAAGGTGATCATCGTCTCCAGCATGCCCACCGCGAACCGGTAGCGGAGCAGCCGCTCGGGCTCGACCTCGACCACCTCGCAGGGTTGCTTCCCCCACTTGCCCATGTCGAGGTCGAAGCGGTGGCCCACGATGGGGCGGATGTCGCCGGCGGCCCACCAGCGCGCGTGCAGCGCCGGATCGGTGAGCGCCTTCCACACCGCCGCGGGCGGGTGGGCGTAGAGATGGTCGAGCTCGATGGCGTTCGGCTTCGTCACTTCTTGGTCTCCTCGTTGAGCACGTCTTCCAGGGCGGTGAGGCGCTTTTTCCAGTAGCGCGTGAAGGCTTCGAGCCACACCTCGACCTCGCCGAGGGGGCGCGGATCGAGGTGGTAGTACCGCTCGCGGCCGCGCGGCTCCTCGCGGACGAGGCGCGCGCGGCGGAGCACTTGCAGGTGCTCCGACACGGCCGGGCGGCCGATCGCGAAGCCGCTCGCGAGATCGGTGACGGCGCGCGGGCCGCGCCGGAGCTGCATCAAGATCTCCCGCCGCACGGGGTTGGCGAGCGCGGAGAAGACATCGACCTCGGGCATGAGGGGGATATATGTCGGAACTTTCCGACGCGTCAACAATCTCCGACGCATCGCCGCGCGATTTCGCCCCGCGCTTTGCCGTCCGGGTCGATCCCTCGTCGCTCCCTCCCTGCGCGGCTCGCGCCCCTCCTTCCGGCTGGAAATGCCGGTCACGGTCATCCATCATCCCCGCCATGCCGAAGACGAGCCCGCCCGCGAAACGCGCTGCTGCACCGAAGAAAGCCGCCGCCGCTGCGCCGAAGAAAGCCGCCGCCGCTGCGCCGAAGAAGAGCGCTCCCGCCACATCGAAGAAGAGCGCGCCCGCCGCGCCGAAGGCGGCCAGGCCCGCGAGCACGCCGGCCGCCGCGGCGAGCCCCGGCGCCGGCCAGGTGGTCGACTTCGTGACCGTCTCCACCGCGGGCTTCGAGTCCTCGCCCGTCGCGGCGGCGCTCGCCGGCCTGCGCGCCAACGAGGCTCGCTACTACAAGAACAAGTACGACCACACCTTCGTCGTCCACCCGGCCGCCGAGGCACAGGACACGATCGCCTGGATCCACGGCATCCTCCAGAAGGAGCGCGGGATCGTCATCGCGTCGCGCCCGATCGAGGCGACGCGCTTCCGGGTGGCGAACATCAAGATGGCGTACGTGTTCTACGAGAGCGGGCTCTCGATCAACGTCATGTACACGGTCGACGACGCGAAGAAGCGCGCCGTGGGCTTCAAGCTGAGCGAGGGGATGGATGTGCCCGCGGAGCTCGGGCGCTTCAAGTTCGCGCGGCAGTAGTCGAAGCTCGCGGGGACGATCCGCGGCTCGTTCTTCGTCATCAAGGGCGAGCACTGACGGAGCGCCGAGGCGAGGTGCGGTGGCGGGGCGCGCGATCGATGTTGCATCGGATGCAACATTCATTTCAGTTAGCTTTCGTTGTGTGCAACGGGCGGGCGCCCGATATTCGCTCCCGGCAGGACGAACCGTCCTCGATCCGAAGGAGCGAACGACATGAGCCTCAGGGACCCGAACCCGTCGAACAAGAAGAACCCCAAGCGCGTCGCCATCGTCATCGCCAACCCCGCCACCTCCAGCACCACCGGCTGGCCCGTCGGCTTCTGGTGGTCCGAGCTCACGCACCCGTACTACGCGTTCCACGAGGCGGGCTACGAGGTCGAGGTCTTCAGCCCCGACGGCGGCAAGTGCGAGGCCGACGGGATGAGCGATCCGCGTGACGCGAGCGGCTACTCCGCCTCCGATCTCATCAGCATGGGCTTCGTCAGCACCCCGAGCCTCGCCGCGCTGGTGGAGAAGACGAAGCCGGTCTCGGAGATCAACGTCGCCCGCTTCGACGCGATCGTGGTGGCCGGCGGGCAGGCGCCGATGTTCAGCTTCGAGAAGGCGACCGCGCTCCACGCGAAGTTCGTCGAGTTCTACGAGGCCGGCAAGGTCGCGGCGGCGCTCTGCCACGGCGTGGCCCTCCTCCGCTACGCGAAGCTCTCGAACGGCGAGCTGCTCGCGAAGGGCAAGACCGTGACCGGGTTCGCCAACGTCGAGGAGGACTTCGCCGACAGCGCCGTCCGGAGCATGGGCGCGCTGCCGCAGGACAAGCACCTCATGCCCTGGCGCATCGAGGACGAGCTCAGGAAGCTCGGCGCGAACTTCGTGCAGGCCGGGATGTGGCGCGGCTTCGCCGTGCGCGACGGGAACCTGATCACCGGCCAGCAGAACTTCTCGGGCACGGAGACGGCCAACCTCGTCATCGAGACGCTCGGCCGCTGAGGACGGGGACCATGAGCGAAGCACGTACGATCGGAGAGATCTCCGGCGCATGCCACTGCGGCCATGTGCGGGTGCACATGCCCGAGAGCAGCGCGGGCGTCGTCGCCTGTCACTGCGCCGACTGCCAGAAGCTCCACGGCAACTTCTTCGCCATGCTCGTGGCCGACCGGGCGACCGTGCGCTGGGAGGGCGAGGAGAGCATCACCTGGTACCGCTCCTCGCCCGAGAACGAGCGCGGCTTCTGCGCGCGCTGCGGGAGCCGCCTCGCGAAGCGCCCGATCGAGGGATCGCGGATCATGGTCTCGGTCGGGCTCTTCGATCGTGCGCTGCCGCGCAAGGTCGTCAAGAACGTCTGGGAGGAGCAGAAGCCCGCCTGGTACGACGCGCCGCGCGTCGGGCCGATCACCCCCGAGGACTTCGTGGGGCTCGCGCTCGCCGCGCCGATCGAGAGCCCGACGGCGCAGTACGGCTACGCGCTGCGCGCGGCGTCGGGCAGCAAGCGCCCGCCCGGCGTGATCGCCCTGACCTGGATCACCGCGAAGGACCCGGCCGAGCGCGAGCGCATCCGCGCGCACTCGCGGCAGAACGTGCAGGATTTCCTCGCCGAGCCCGGCTTCATCTCGATCGTCACCGGGTTCACGGGCCTGCGCGGCTTCACGGTGACGGCGTGGGAGGACGAGGCGGCGATGAAGCGGGCGCTCGGCAAGCACCACGCCGTCGCGATGAAGGAGCTCTTCGGCGAGCGGTTCGTCGCGTCGGTGTGGACGAGCGTCTGGACGCCGACCCGCGTGAACCGCATCTGGGTGCGATGCCCGTCGTGCGGCTCGCTCGAGGACGTGAGCGACGATCACCGGAGCTGTGGCGAGTGCAGCGCGCCGATGCCGGAGCGGCCGGCCTTCTGGTGAGGGCCTGACGCGCCCCGGGGCGAGCCGGGCCTCTCACGCGGCCAGCTGCTCCTCCGCCGACCGGGCGGGCTCCCACGCGAGCCCGCCCGCGTAGCGGTGGGACACGGCCCCCGTGTCGTCGATCGCGAACAGGTGGAGCCAGCCGTTGTCGGCGAGCGCCCGGATCGGCGCGTGCTTCTCCAGGATGGCGCTCATCGCCTCGACGGGCGCCTCGATGAGCACGCTCAGGCGGAGCGGCTCGTGCACCAGCCGCTCGCCGTCGTGGACCGACTGCCAGGGCAGGCCGACGCGGAGGTCTCCGCCGTTGCCTTCGAGGACGCCGACGGTGCCGACCACGTTGTGCAGCACCTTGTTGCCGCAGCCGTAGGTGCGGTTATCGACGGTGGAGGCGAAGTATTGCAGGCTGATCCAGCTCGCCACGACCATCGGCGCGGTCATGAGCAGCTCGAGCACGGGGAAGCCGGCGGCCTCGTCCTGCCTCCAGTCGTAGGAGTGCAGGAACGAGCGACCGTCGAGGTCGAGGCCGGCCGTGCGGTGGCGCGGGGCGGCGATGAAGCTCGCGCACCCCGCGAGCCCCCACTCCGGCCGCACCTCGGCCCAGTCACGGCTGCGCCGCATGATCCGCCGGTCGATCGCGGGATCGGTCGCGGCCTCGCCGAGGCGCGGGGCGCGCACCCTCCGCGCCGAGGCGCCCGCGGCGGCGAGCCGCTCGTCGAGCCGCGCGAGGTCGGGCGCGTGCGAGGACGGGACGAGGTGCCGATCGAAGAGGGTGACCGTGTCGGTCGTGGTGTCGTGCAGGCCGGCGACGAACACGGTGTCCTCCGGCAGGTGGAGACCTCGTCCGGAGAGCGCCCTGCGCACCGACGCATCGTTGAGCACCATCGCCGCGATCCGCGCGTTGGCCTCGCCGGTGTGGCCGCCGCACGCGCCGCAGTCGAGGCCGGCGGCGTGCGGGTTGTTCACGGTGGTCGAGCCATGGCCGATCAGCGCCACCACGCGGGCGAAGCCGGACGTGAGCGACATGCCGCGCAGCAGCCCCTCCGCCATCGCCACCTTGTCGTCTTCGCCGAGGCCGACCTTCCGGCCGTGGTGCGGGCGCGGGGAGATGTCGGGCCCGAGCAGCGCGCGGCCGTCCACCCCGTCGCGCGACGGGTGCGGCACGGTCCGCGTCCATCCGAGCGCGTCGCCGATGAGCTTCGGCAGGTACGCGAGGCCCACCGGCCCGACGAACCCGAAGCAGGCGACGGCGCTCGTCTTGAACGATTTCCAGGCGTTTCGCGCGCGACGCACGATGACGCGCGCCTCGGCGGCCCGCGCGGCCTCGTCGTCGCTGGAGCCCACCACCGACTCGACGACCACCCCCCTCGGCGCGAGCAGCACCGGGCACTGGGCGCCCCCTCGATCGAGCCCGAGCGGCACGTACTCGACGGGGAAGCCGAAGAAGCCGGCGAAGCCGAGGGTCTCGCAGCGCGGATCGGCGTCCTCGAGCGCTCGCCGGAAGACCTCCGAGCGTACGTCGATGCAGAACGCCGCCTGGACCGCGGGCCGCGCGGTGGGTCGGCGCGGGCGCTCATCGGCGCGGGCGGCGAGCTCGTCGAGCAAGCCCTGTTGCCATGTCTTCTCGTACGCTGCTTGCAGCACGATGCCGATCGCCACATCGCGGCTCGACGCGTCGCCGGTCGCGACGATGGTGGCCAGCGCCGCGCGCCAGGCCTGCTCTGCGCCGAGCGGCGCGAACGCGTCGAGCAGCGCGACCTCCCACGCGAGCCGGATCGCGAGCAGCTCTTCGAGCGTCGCGTCGGGGCGGCCGGCGAGCTCGCTCTTCCAGACTTTGTGGCGGGCGTAGGCGGCCCACCCGCCGATGCCGGCGAGCAGCCGCTGCAGGTACAGATCGAGCGCCGCCTCGGGGACGCCGAGCCGGCTGAGCGCGTGCGCCGCGGCGCCGGTCGCGTCGGCGGGGAGCCGCTCGAAGACGGCGCGCAGCCCGCGGGCGCCGAACACCTCGGGCGTCCTGTCGAGCGAGGCCTCGGCGCGGAACGCCGCGTAGGGCGGGAGGTCGCGAAAGGGAGAGCGAAAGGACGCGTGACCTTCGTCGAAATAGGCCGCGGCCCACGCGCCGAGGCGCTCGACGACGATGCGATTCCAGTCGCGCCCGGCCCTGGCCGAGACGATGTCCGCGACCGTGGGGACGAGCGCCGGCGCCGGCGGCTCCGCGCCCGCGCGGAGCATCTCTTCGAGGTCGGCTGCGTCGGCGGGGAGGCTCGACTCCCCCCGCGCGCGCGCTTCCATCAGCGCGGCGTGGAGGTGGGCGCGATCGATGCGACCCGACGCCAGGGCCTCGGCGTAGAATCGTCGCGGCATGGTCAGGCGAGCGCCGGCGGTGCGGGCCAGCGTGCGGGCGGCCTCGGCGATCGGGCGATCGGCGAGCCCGAGGAACGGGTTGACGGCCACGAAGGTCGAGAGGGGCCAGACCGGCGCGACGGCGCGTGTCGCGCGCTGGATCGCCGCCGTCAGCGCGTCGAGGGAGACGGGGCGGCCTCGGACGCCGGCGGTCGCGGACATCGCGTCCGCGGGAGGCGCCGGCGCCCTCGGCGCGGTGGGGAGGCGGTGGGCGCCGACGACGCGATCGAAGTACGCGTTGGCGTAGAGGCCGTTGCGCGCCTGCACGTACGCCGCGGCCCACCACGAAGATCCGCGCCGCCCCGGGAGCCGGAGCTGGAGGAGGGTGACCGCCGCGAAGGCCGCGATCACCGAGGCGATGAGGCCGAGCAGCACGGGGCCGCGCTCGTTCGCGTCGGGGACGGCCCGGGCGAGCACGCCCGCGCCCGCGCGCTCGAGCGCGTAGAACGCGAGCGCCGTCGCCGTGACGCCGAGCGCCGTCCTCCCGATGACCCGCGCGCTCGCCTCGCCGCCGGCCCCTCGCGCCATCAGGTGAGAGAGCGCCAGCGTCATGATGAGCGCGAGCGCCGCGCTCGTGGGGCTCGCGAGCACCGGGACCCCGTTGAGCGTCGCCACGGCCCAGACGATGAGGGCGGTCACGATGGTCGAGAGCAGCACCCGCGCGAACGGGGCCCGGTCGTCCTTGCCCGGCACCCGGGCCGCGCGCGCCGCGTCGACCGCGCTGCCCGACGAGAGAAAAGCGTGCGCCTTGTAGAACGAGTGGGCGACGAGGTGGGCGATGGCGACGGAGTAGGCCCCGAGCCCGCAGAGCAGCAGCATGAAGCCCATGTGCGCGGCGCTCGACCAGGCCAGCGTGGCCTTGACGCGGCTGTCCGTCACCATCACCACCGACGCGAAGAGCGCGGTGAAGCCGCCGGCCAGGACGAGCGCGCCGAGCGCGAGCGGAGAGAGCTGCACGACGCCCGCGAGGCGCACCACCAGGAAGGTGCCGCCGTTGAGGATGCCGGCGTGGAGCAGCGCGGACACCGGCGTGGGCGTCTCCTGCATCTCGATCAACCAGCCGTGGGTCGGGAACTGCGCTGCCTTCAGGATCGCGGTGAGGCCGATCAGCGCGGCGGCGACGTGGACCGCGAGGGGCAGCTCGGGCGCGCCGGCGAGGCTCGCCGCGCCGGACGCGACGACCCCGAGATCGGCGGACCCGAACTGGTGGACGAGCAGCGCGGTCGCGACGGCGAGGGACGCGTCCCCGAGGCGGGCCACGATGAACTTCTTGCGCGCCGCGATCACCGCCCCGGGCCGCTCCCGGTAGAACAGGAGGAGGCGGTGCAGCGAGAGGCTCGTCGTGATCCAGCCGGCGAGGAGCTGCACGAGGTTGCCGGAGACGACGAGGACCATCACGCAGGCGATCGTCAGGGAGAGGTCGCCGAGGAAGGTGCCCTGCCGGGGGTCGCCGTCGAGGTAGCGCCGGCTGAACCGGACGACCACCGCGCCGAGGATCGCCACGAGCGCGAACATCACGGCGCTCAGCCCGTCGAGCCGCACCGAGAGGCCGAGCCCGCCGAGCCCGAAGAGCGGGCTGACGAGCGGCGCGGCGAACGCGGTGAGGCCGGCGGTGAGGGCGGCGACGATCAACGAGAGCGCCGCCGCCGCGCGGGTGGCGCGGAGCGCCCGGCGGGGGCGAGCGCCCCCGTCGCGCCGGGCGATGAAGGCGGCGATCGACAGCCCGAGGGGCGCGACCAGAGGAACGAGCGCGAGGAGAGCGTGCATGTGCCCCCATCTACGGGTGATCGATTGTTCCGTCTAATAGATTGAAGTTGATGTATCGTTCTTCAATTCAGAACAAACGAGCACGCCGGCGATGTTCAACTTCCACCACCTGCACTACTTCTGGGCCGTGGCGCACGAGGAGAACCTCACGCGCGCCGCCCAGCGCCTCCACGTCTCGCAGTCGGCGGTCTCGATGCAGATCCAGAAGCTCGAGGCCGACCTCGGGCACGCGCTCTTCGAGCGGCGGGGCAAGCAGATGCTGCTCACGGAGGCCGGCCGCCTCGCGCTCGACCACGCCGACGCGATCTTCGCCCGGGGAGCCGAGCTCGAGAGCGCGCTCCGGGGCGGCGGCAAGCAGCGCCGCGTGCTGCGGGTGGGCTCGCTCGCGACGCTCTCGCGGAACTTCCAGCTCGGCTTCTTGAAGCCGCTCTTCGAGCACCGCGACGTGGAGATCGTCATCCGCTCGGGCGCGTTCGCCGAGCTGCTCCGCGTCCTCGGGGCCCACCAGATCGACGTGGTGCTCGCCAACGCCGCGCCCCCCCGGGACGCCGCCACGCCGTGGGTCGTGCACGAGATCGCCGAGCAGCCCGTCAGCCTGGTGGGGCACCCGACGAAGGGGCGACGCGCGCGGGACCTGAAGGCGCTCTTGAGCAGCGAGCCGCTCGTGCTGCCGGCCGCCGAGAGCAGCATCCGGGCCGGCTTCGACGCGCTCGTCGACCGCCTCGGGGTCCGGCCGCGCATCGCGGCCGAGGTCGACGACATGGCCATGCTGCGCCTGCTCGCGCGCGAGCGGATCGGGCTGGCGATCGTGCCGTCCATCGTGGTCCGCGACGAGCTCGCGTCGCGCGTGCTCGTCGAGCTCGTGCCGCTGCCGCAGCTCAAGGAGACGTTCTTCGCGATCACCCTTTCGCGCCGGTTCCCGAACCCGCTGCTCAAGCTCCTCATGGCCCGTGACGATCGGCGACGCAGCGGGACCGGATCGAGCCCGCGGTCCGGCTGACCTCTTGACCGATGCAACGATTCGCCGACATCGTTGCACCCCATGGAATCCACCGACCTCGGCATCCTCGTCTCCCTCGACGCGCTCCTCCAGGAGGGCAGCGTCACCGGCGCCGCCCGGCGGGTCGGCCTCTCGACCCCGGCCATGAGCCACGCGCTGGCGCGGATCCGCGAGCGCCTCGCCGATCCCATCCTCGTCCGCGCCGGGCGCGGCATGCTCCTCACCCCGCGCGCGCTCGCCCTCAAGGACCCGGTGCATCACGTCGTCGCCGAGGCCCGGCGCGCGCTCACGCCGGAGCGGCCCTTCGTCGCGCGCGAGCTCTCGCGCACCTTCGTCGTGCATGCCACCGACTACGTCCTCACGATCCTCGGCGCCACGGTGGATCGCATCCTCCGGGAGGAGGCGCCGCTCGCATGCCTCCGCTTCGTCCCCAACACGCCCGACGACGCGGCCTTGCTCCGGGACCAGGGCGCGGACCTCGCTGTCGGCATCTACGGCGAGCTCCCCCAGGAGATGCGCAGCCGCCCGCTCCTCACCGATCGCTTCGTCTGCGTCGTCCGCGAGGGGCACCCCGCGATCAAGCGGCGCCTCTCGCTCGATCAGCTCACGAGCCTCCCCCACATCCAGGTCGCGCCGCGCGGCAAGCCGGGCGGCTACATCGACGACGTGCTCCGCGCGTCCGGCCTCGCGCGCAGGGTCGCCCGCGCGGTCCCGTACTTCATGACGGCGCTCCAGCTCGTCGCCGAGACCGACTACGTGCTCGTCATCTCCGAGCGGATCGCCAGGCGATTCGCGGGCGCCCTCCGGCTCCAGGTCTTCGAGGTCCCGCTCGAGCTCCGGCCCTACGCGCTCAGCCTCCTCTGGCACCCGCGGGTGGACGGCGACGCCTCGCACCGGTTCCTGCGCGACGTGTTCGTGCGCGCGGCCCGCGCGGGCGCGGGAGAGCGCCACGAGGCGGCGCGCACGCGCCTCGACGCCACGGACCCGACCTCCGGGCAGGCCCGGAAGAGGCCGCGGCGGAAGAAGAGATAGTTGCACGATATGCAAGGATGAATTCGATGTCGTTGCGTTGTGCGCATGTCTCGCCGGGCGGATAGTCTCCCGGAGCGCTCGGCCGCCGGGCGCGGAGAGCGGCGGTTCGGCCCACGAGCCCAGGAACAAGGAGACCCCATGAAGATCGCGTTCATCGGCGCAGGCAAGGTCGGCGCGCCCCTCGCGGCGCACCTCGCGGAGGCGGGCCACGAGGTCGTCCTCGGCCAGGCGAAGGAGGGATCGTCGAGCATCGCCGGCGCGCTCGCCCGCTCGAAGCGCCTCTCGGCCCTCCCGGTCGAGGACGCCGTGCGCGGCGCGGAGGTCGTGTTCCTGGCCACGCCCTTCGCGGCGAACGAGGCCGCGATCCGGCCGATCGCCGATCTCCTCGACGGCAAGGTGCTCGTCGACTGCACCAACCCCGTCGGCCCCGGGCTCTCGCACGGGCTCAGGAGCGAGCGCTCCGGGAGCGGGCAGATCCAGGGCATGGCGCCGAAGGCGCGGGTGGTGAAGGCGTTCACCATCTACGGGTTCGAGAACTTCGAGGACCCCGCGTACCCCGGCTACCCCGTGAAGCCCGCGATGCTCTACTGCGGCGACGATCGCGCGGCGAAGGAGAGCGTCGGCCGGCTCATCGGCGACTGCGGCTTCGAGCCCGTCGATGTGGGCGGTCTCGTGCAGGCGCTCCACCTCGAGCACATGACCCTCCTCTGGGTTCGCATGGTGCGGGCGGGCGGGCATTCGCCGAACATCGTCTGGGCCGCGCTCCGTCGCTGAGGCGGGCCTCGGCCCTCGCGCGCCTCGCCGTTCGTGGCAGACTCGCCCGCGCATGAGAGCGATCACCTACAGGGCCTACGGCGACGCGTCGGTGCTCACGTGGAGCGACGTGGACGACCCGCCGCTCCGGCGCGGGCAGGTGCGGATCGCCGTCCGCCGCGCCGCGCTCAACCCCAAGGACGCGCTCTTCCGCAAGGGCAAGTTCCGCGTCCTCAGCGGGCGCAGCTTCCCCAAGCGCTGCGGCCTCGACGCGGCGGGCGTCGTGGTCGAGAGCCGCTCGTCGCGCCTCTCCGTCGGCGAGCGGGTCTTCGGGTGCCTCGACGAGCTCCGCGCGCTGCGCGGCACGCTCGCCGAGCACACGGTCTTCGAGGAGGACGAGCTCTGCCCGATCCCCGACGGCGTCGACGACGACGCGGCCGCGGGCGCCGCGCTCGCCGGGCTCACCGCGCTCCAGGCGCTGCGCGACATCGCCCGCGTGAAGCCCGGGGAGATCGTGCTCGTCAACGGCGCCTCGGGCGGCGTGGGGACGCTCGCGGTGCAGATCGCGCGCCTCCTCGGGGCGCGCGTGCACACCGTCACGAGCGCGGCGAACCGGGCGCTCTGCGAGGAGCTGGGCGCCGAGGTCACGTGGTCGTACGAGGACGACGCCTTTCGCCGCGGCGGCCCGTTCGACGTGATCTTCGATGTCTTCGGCAACCTGCGCTTCCGGGCCTCGCGGGAGCTCCTCGCGCGCCGCGGCTGCTTCATCAGCACCGTCCCGAGCGTGTCGCGCCTCGTGCGCGAGGTGACGAGCCGGCTCGACGCGCAGCAGGAGCGGCTCGTGATCGTCCGCTCGCGGCGCCGCGATCTCGCGGTGCTCGCAGGCTGGCTGCGCGAGGGAAAGCTCCGCACGGTCATCGACGCGCGGTTCGCGCTGGGCGACCTCCAGGCGGCGTTCGCGCGCCTCGAATCGAAGCGGACGCGGGGCAAGATCATCGTCGAGATCGCCTGATCGGGCCCGAAAAGCCGGTCCGAGGCGCAGGGCAGGGGGCTCACCCGGGAACGGACCTCCGCGTTCGGGCGTCGATCCGGGGATGGCCCCTCGCTCCTCGCCGCGATACGCTCCGGCCGTGCGCTCCTCCCTGCGCTCCCACCTCCTGGTCGCGTGCCTGTGCCTCGGCGCGACGGCGCTCTCCCTCCACCCGATCCGCGAGGCCCAGGCGGCCGGCGATTTCGATCCGACCGGCCGCGGCAAGAAGAAGCCGCCCAAGCCGGGCGGCGGCGGGGGAGGGAAGGTGGTCAAGCGGCCGCCGAAGGGCGACAAACCCGACGACGAGAGCAAGGCCGGGCCCGGGTCGGAGGCGCTGATCGCGCGCTACACGGCGATCGTCCTGAGCCAGCCGAGCCAGCCCTTCCCGATCCAGCGCCTCAGCCAGCTCTACCGCGAGCGCGACGGGAACCTGAAGAAGCTGGTCGAGGAGTTCGAGAAGCGGGCGGCGGACGGCGGTCCCGACGGGTGGGCGGTGCGCGTCGCGCTCGCCGGCATCTACAAGCAGGACGGCCGCTTCGACGACGCGATCAAGACCTATACCGCCGCCATCGCCGAGAAGCCCAAGGAGCCCTCGGCCATCCTCGCGCTCGCCCAGCTCGAGGCCGATCGCGGCGACAAGGCCGGCGCGCGCGGCCACTACGAGGCGGCGCTGCCCCTGCTCAAGATCGGCGCCGACATCGAGCAGACGACGCGGACCTTGCTCGCGCTTTGCCTGGATCTCAAGGATTTCGACGCTGCCAAGAAGCACCACGAGTCGCTGGTGAAGGCGTCGCAGGGCTCGCTCTTCGTCAAGGCCGAGCTCGGGCGGGAGCTGCTCTCGCGCGGCTACTTCGACAAGGCCGAGGACGAGTTCCGCGAGGTGGTGAAGGCCGCCTCGGGCGACAACCGCGCCCTCGCCCCGGCCCTGCGCGATCTCGGCCAGGCCCTCGCGCGCCAGAAGAAGATGGCCGAGGCCCTCGCGGTGCTCAAGCGGGCGCTCGCGGTGGCCGGGAGCGCGGCGGGCGTGCGCTCCGAGATCCTGATGATCATGACGGACGCCTTCCGCGCCGAGAGCAAGCTGCCGGAGCTGATCACGCTGCTCGAGGCGGAGAAAGGGCAAGACTTCCAGCGGCTCGCGCTGATGGGCTCGCTCTACGAGGAGACGGGCGACGTCGACAAGGCGATCGCCACCTACCGGAAGGCCCTCGGGATCGACGGCAAGCACATCGACACGCGCCTCCGGCTCGTGCACCTGCTCCAGACGGCGGGCGAGCTCGACACGGCGATCAAGGAGTACGAGGCGCTGATCAAGGCGGCGCCGGGGAACCCCGATTTCGTCTTCGAGCTCTGCGAGACCTTGATCCAGCGCGGTGATCGGCCGCGGGCGCTCAAGCTCCTGAGCGAGCTCGAGGGGCGGGCGCACGACGACGAGATCCTCGCCTCGGTGGCCGATTTCTACGAGCGCGTGGAGGAGAAAGACCGGGCGCTCAAGGTGCTCCAGAAGCTCGCCGCGTCGGGCGGGGGAGATCCGACGCACCTCATCGATCTCGGCGATCGGTACTTCCAGGCGGGCGACAAGAAGAAGGCGCTGGAGACCTGGGCGCGGATCAGGACCGTGGTGCCGAACCGGGCGAAGGCGGCGGCCACGGTGGGCGAGGTCTACCTCGATCACGACATGGCGGTGGAGGCGCTCGCGGCGCTGCGCGAAGCGGCGCAGCTCGAGCCCGGCAACGTGCGCTACAAGAAGTCGCTCGCGATGGCGCTGGAGCGCACGGCCACCTCGATGGGGAGCCCGCAGGTGCGCTACGGCGAGGCCCGCGCGCTGTGGGAGGAGATGCTCGCCGGGCCGGGGACGAGCGACAGGGTGCTGGCCCGCGAGGCGCGCACGCACATCGTCAGCCTGTGGGGGCTCACGCGCGAGCTCTCCGGGCAGGTGGCGCCGCTCGGCGCGCGCTTCGCCGGCTCGCCGCCGGACATCGAGGCAGGGCGGCTGCTCGCCGAGGTGCAGCGCAAGCTCCACCGGCTGCCGGACGCCGAAGCCACGCTGCGCAAGGTGGTGACGCTCGCGCCCGGCGACGAGGAGTCGCTGCTGGCGCTGGAGCGGGTGCTCGTGCAGGAGCAGAACCTGATGGGGGCGATCGAGGTGCTCGCCAAGCTGGTCGACGTCGACCCCAAGCGGGCGCGCGAGTTCTACCAGCGCATGGCCCAGTACGCGGCCGAGCTCTACCACGACGATGACGCGATCAAGTACGCGGCCCGGGCGGTGGAGCTGTCGCCCAACGACTCGAGCGGGCACGAGAAGCTCGGCGACATGTACCGGCGAAGGCAGGACATCCCCCACGCCATCGCCGAGTACCGGCTCGCGATCAGCCAGAACGATCGGCTCTTCCCGGTGTACTTCGATCTGGCCGAGCTGCTGCTGTCCGCGGGGCAGCTCGACGAGGCCGATCGGCTCTTCCGGCGCGTGGTGCGCGCCTCGGCCGACGAGGAGCTCGTGGCGCGCGCGGCGCGGATGAGCATGCAGGTGAACCTCGGCCGCGGCACCCTGCAGGAGCTCGAGCGCGAGCTGCTCCCGGTGGCCGTCGGCAACCCGCAGAAGACGATCTACCGGCGCCTCCTGATCGAGGTGTACGGGGCGATGACCTTCCCCCTCGTGCAGAAGGTCAAGCATGCCGATCCCCGCTCACCCAAGGCCGCCGAGGCCCGGGCCGAGCTCGGCAAGATCGGCGCGCGTGCGGTCAAGCCGCTGCTCGACGCGCTCGCCGACGACAAGGAATCGCAGCAGAAGATCGCCATCGAGGTGCTCGCGTACGTGGAGAACAAGAGCGCGGGGGCGGCGCTCTACAACTTCGCCACCGGGCCGGCGGACAAGGGCCTGCGCGTCCGCGCGATGATCGCCTGCGGGGCGCTCCGCGATCCGGCCATGCTCGCCCGCTACGAGCAGATGCTCGCGCCCAAGGAGGGGGCGAGCGCGCTCCTGCCGAACGACGCGATCTCGGTCGCCGCGGCCTGGGGCGTGGCGCGGATGGGCGACGCGATCGCCTCGGATCCCAAGGTGCGCAAGCAGGCCGAGCCGCTCCTCCTCCACCTGCTCGGCTCGGCCGCACCGGAGATCCGTGCGCTCTCGGCGATCGGGCTCGGGCTCACGCACGATCGCAAGCATGCGCCCGCGCTGATCGCCCTCGCGCGCTCGCCCGAGGCCGGGCCCACCGCGCGCGCCGCGGCGATCCACGCGCTCGGCGAGCTCGGTCAGGGCGGCGACCCGAAGGCCTTCATGGCCTCGCTCCCGCAGGGGCTCTTCCTCTCGCTCGCCGACGCGACCGATCCGCTGCTCCGCCAGGCGGCGCTGCTCTCCATGGCCCGCCTCGGCGACAAGGGCGACGCGGGCCGCACCACCGGGCCGGCCGAGGCCATCGCCGCGGCCGTGTTCTCGCCCGACGAGGGCCTCCGCAGCGCCGCGGTCTCCGCGGCCGTCGCGCTCTCCACGCGCGGCTTCCGGCGCTCGCGCGAGGCGCTCCCCGTGCCGGACGGCGCGCTCAGCGTGCGCGAGGTGCTGCTCGGGCTCGCCCCCGACGCGGCGAGCGAGCAGGAGCGCGCGGCGGCCCTGGTCGCGCTCGGCCCTGCCCTGCAAAAGGCGGCCGTGGCCGCGGTCGCCACCTCGCCCGATCGCGCCCGGGCCGTGGCCGACGCGCTGCTCTCGGGTGAAGGCTCGTTCGGCCTCGTGCCCTTCACCGATGGCCGCGCGAAGCTCGACGAGAAGCTCGGACAGCAGGTCGGCGACGCCATCGAGTCGATCGCTTCGGCCGTGATCCCGGGCTTCGTCGCGCTCGGTCGCCACCCCGCGATCGAGGTGCGGACGCGCGCGGTGGAGCTGCTCGCGCGCCGCCCCGAGGCCGAGGCGCAGGCCGCGGTGATCGACGCGCTCGGCGATCCGGACGAGGGCGTGCGCAGGGCCGCGCTGGCCGCGCTCGGCGCGGTCAAGCACGGGCCGACGATCGCGGCGGTGTCGAAGCTGCTCCGCGAATCGCCGAGCTGGCCTCTGCGCGTGCGCGCCGCCGAGGCCCTCGGCCGCCTCGGAGCCGGCGGCGCCGATCGCGCGGTCCTCGACACCCTGGCCGCCGCGGCCCGGACCGACGGCTACGCGCTCGTGCGCGAGGCCACCGCCCGCGCCATCGCCCCGCTCGATCGCGCCGCGGCCCGCCCGCTGCTCCAGGAGATGGCCGAGAAAGACAGCGAGCCCCGCGTGCGCAAGGCCGCCGCCGAGCTGCTCGCGGCCCCGTGATCGATCGCACGCACGATCGCCTCATCTCCTCCACAAACCTTCCCCGAAGGCGCCGCATCGTTCGCGCACCCTGGGGCGCATGAACCTCTCGCTCCCCGCCCCGGCGCCCCGGCTCCGGACCTTCTTCGCGCTGGGCCTCGCGGCGCAGCTCTCCCTGGTGGTGCTCATCGCGACCGGGGCCTACCTCGGCTTCCTCCCGACGACGCTGCCGGGTCTCCCCCACGCCGACCTCGTGGGCCACGCGGTGCTCATCGGCCCGCTCGCGTTCTTCCTCGATGGCGTCCTCGATCATCGCCCGCTCCTTCGGCCCGTGCCCTGGGCGCGGCTCGCGCCGCTCCTGGTGATCGCGGTGGCCGGGCTCGAGGAGTACGCGCAGCGCTTCTCGGCGCGGCGGGACTCGAGCTACAGCGACTTCTTCGCCGACGTGATCGGGATCGTCGCCTTCTCGGTCCTCTCGAAGCGCGTGGCGCTCGCGTTCGGTTGAGGCCCATCGCCTTCGTTCGCAAATCGGTCCGTCCTGGGATAAGGTGGGCGTCCCGGCGCCGCCGTGGCAGGAGGCAGGCATGCTCAAGGTGGGCGACACCGCCCCGGAGATCGACGCAGAGACGAGCAAGGGCACGCGCTTCGTGCTCTCCAAGCAACGCGGCCTCTGCACCATCCTCTACTTCTTCCCCAAGGCCTTCACGCCCGGCTGCACCGCCGAGACCAAGCGCTTCCGGGACAACTTCATCGAGCTCGAGATCGCGGGGGCGAACCTCGTCGGCGTGAGCACCGACGACCTCAAGACCCAGTGCGATTTCGCGAGCTCGACGAGCGCGCCCTTCCCGATGATCGGCGACGCGGACGGCGCGATCGGCCGCGCGTACGACGTGCTCTGGCCGGTCCTCGGCGTGGCCCAGCGCGTCACCTACGTGGTCGGCCCGAACCGGCTGATCGAGGCCGTCTTCCACCACGAGCTCAACGTCAAGGCCCACCGCGACGACGTGCTCCGCTTCGTGGACGAGAAATTCCGCAGCCAGCGCCCGCCGGATCGGCCCTCCGGTCAGTTCAGGCGCCCGAGGGCATGAGCTAGCGCGAGAGCATTTACGGCGGGCTCGCGGCGGGTAGGATGCGCCGCATGACCACCGAGACCTTCCTCGTCCTCTCCGCCCTCGGCCCCGACAGGCCGGGCCTCGTGGCCGAGGTGACCGAGTTTTTGACCGAGCGCGGCGGCAACGTGGAGGACAGCCGGATGGCCGTCCTCGGCGCCGAGTTCGGGATCCTCCTCCTCGTGTCCGGCACGCCGGACGAGATCGCCCGGATCGAAGGCGAGATCGCGGGCCTCGGCGAGAAGACCGGCCTCGGCGTCGTCACCCGGCGGACCAAGAGCCCGGAGGACCACCGCCGCGCCGCCGTGATCCCCTGCCTCGTGACGGCCGAAGCGCTCGATCACGAGGGGATCGTGCGCGCCGTCTCGCGCGCGCTGCACGCGGTGGGCGTCAACATCGTGTCGCTGGAGACCGCCGCGTACGAGGCGCCGGTGACCGGCTCGCCCCTCTTCCGCATGGCCGCGCGGATCGACATCCCCCAGGCGACGGGCCTCGCCCGGGTGCGCAAGGCGATGGACGACGTGGCCGAGGCCGAGAACCTCGACATCGAGGTCAAATCCTTGATCGGCAAGGGCGGCTGAAGCGCTTGCGGGGAAGGGGGCGGGCAGGATAGTCACGATCGAGGCGATCGAGCAGGCAAGGCAGGACCGGGGCTTTGCGGCCCCTTTGGCGAGAGCAGGTGGTTGTGAGCGCGACGAACCCGACGACGGACGAGGTGGCTCCGGTGGCCGGAGACGAGGCAGCCGGCAAGGCCGCGAAGGAGAGCGACGGGAGCGCCTTCGCCGACGTGAAGCAGCTCGGCCTGGTCGCCGCCATCACGAGCCTGAGCTACGTCTTCTGGATCGTCGGCGGGATGGAGATGATCGAGCGCCTCGCCTACTACGGCGTGAAGGCGGTCGCGACGCTCTACGCGAAGGATCCCGTCTCGAAGGGCGGCCTCGGCGTCACGCTCTCCGACTTCGGCAACATCCTCATGGTCTGGGCGCTGTTCCAGTCCTTCGTCCCGGTGCTCACCGGCGGCCTCTCGGATCGCTACGGGTACAAGGAGACCATCTTCGCCTCCACAGTGGTGAAGATCTCGGGCTACCTGGTGATGGCCTTCTTCCCGAGCTACTGGGGCTTCTTCGCCGGCGCGCTCCTGCTCGCCACGGGGACGGCGATCTTCAAGCCGGGCATCCAGGGCACGCTCGTCAAGTCGACCACGCGCGAAAATAGCTCGATGGCGTGGGGCATCTTCTACCAGACGGTGAACATCGGCGGCTTCATCGGCCCGCTCGTCGCCGGCCTGATGCGCAAGATGGCCTGGCGCAACGTGTTCCTCGCCTGCGCGGCGATCATCTGCATTAACTTCATCTTCCTGCTCACCTACAAGGAGCCCGGCAAGGCCGAGCGGCTCGCGCGCGCCAAGGCCGACAAGGAGAGCAACGTCCACAAGCAGAGCCTCGCGGCCGAGTCGATCAAGGAGCTCATCAAGCCCCATGTCTGGGTCTACCTGCTCATCTTCTCGGGCTTCTGGTTCATGTTCAACGCGCTCTTCGACGTGCTCCCGAACCACATCCAGGAGTGGGTCGACACGCGCGGCATCGTCCAGACGCTCTTCGGCGACGGCGGCGCGACCAACGCGGTCGTGAAGTTCTTCGTCGTCATGACCAAGGACGGCAAGGAGATCCAGCCCGAGGGCATGCTCAACATCAATGCCGGCCTGATCATGATCACCTGCTTCCTCTTCGCCGCGCTCTCCGGGAAGATGAAGGCCATCACCAGCATGGTGATCGGCACCCTGCTCGCGAGCCTCTCGCTCGTCCTCTCCGGCGGCTCCACGCTCGGCTGGCTCTCCGTCGGCGCCATCACCGTCTTCAGCGTCGGCGAGATGCTCTCCAGCCCCAAGTTCAGCGAGTTCATCGGCAACTTCGCCCCCGCCGACAAGAAGGCCATGTACCTCGGCTTCTCGCAGATCCCGCTGGCCATCGGCTGGACGCTCGAAGGCAAGATCGGCCCCGTGCTCTACGACCACTTCGCGTCGAAGGAAGCCTTCTCGCGCGACGCCCTCGTCGAGCGCGGGCTCATGACCAAGGACCTGGTCGACAAGATCAAGGAGGGTGAGGCCTTCGACAAGCTGGTCGAGCTCACGCACCTCGACAAGTGGGAGGTGACCCACCAGCTCTACACGACCCACAGCGTGGGGATGGTCTGGTACATCATGGCCGGGATCGGCGTCGTCTCCGCGATCGGGATCTACGCCTACGGCCAGTGGATCGCCGGGATGGCCAAGGCCAAGTAGCGGCAGGGGCGCCCCCGCGCCCCGCCCTTCGCGCTCCTTCACTCCCCTTCGCGCCCGCCTCAGAACGCCTGCAGATCGGCGGCGATCCCGTCGTCGCCGTTGTGGGCCATGTCCTGCCCCACGCCGCCCTTGCCGGGCATGCCGGGCGTGAACGTGACGCTCTTCACGTCGGGCTTGCCCATGGTGTAGGCGATGCCAACCGCGTGGCCGCCGCGGCCTCCACCGCCCTTGCCACCCTGGCCGCCGTTGCCGCCGTTGCCCCCGTTGCATGCCGGGCTCGTCCCGCTGCCGAGGCCGCCGTTGCCGCCGTTGCCGCCCACGCCGCCGAACTCGCCGTCGCCTCCGTCGCCGCCGTTGCCGGCGACGCCGACCTTGATCGTCACCATGTCGAAGCGTCGTGCGACGCGTCGAGATCGATCACGCCGATGCTCGATCCGGCCGAAGCGCCCGCCCGTGCCGCCCCGCCGCAGCCCCCGACGCCGCCTCCTCCGCCGCTCGCGCTGCAGCAGGTGGGGCCGGCCTTGCCCTTCGCGCCGCCGCCTCCTCCTCCGCCCTGGCCGTGCTTGCCGGCGCCGCCGGGCATGCCGTCGACGCCGGTGTACCCCGTGACGCCGATGGCGCCGAGGGATGGGTTTCCCTTCGCGCCGTCACCGGCATCGCCGGGGGCGCCTGGCAGACCGAGCGCACCCTGGCCGACCTGGCAGCCCCAGGTGGGGTCGGCGTTGGGCTGGCCTTTGCCGCCGGTCGCGGTGAGCGCGTTGGCCGGGTTGGCCTCGCCGTCGCCGCCGGTCCCGATCGATCCCACGCCGCCGCCGCCGCCGATCGGGCTATCGCCCATGCAGAACATGTTCACCTTGGCCGCTCCGCCCGCGGTGGTGCTGGCGCTCAGGCAGGCCTTCGTCCCGCTGTTCCCGACGATGGAGAAATCCATCGGGTCCATCGGCCCCACGTCGACCATCGGCGTCTCGCCGGCGAGGCCGCTCATCGCGTTCCCGGCCTCGATGTCGCAGCGGGTGAAGGCGGCGGTCGCCTGATCGGCGATGACGGCGATCGACGAGCCCGCCATCGGGTCCTGGCTCGCGGCGTCGGCGGCCTTGATCTTGAGGTCGAAGAGCTTCACCCCGGAGGCGGTCGCGCTCATCGTGAGCGGGACCTGATCGGCGCTGGCCGAGAGCGTCGATTTCTTCGTCGGGCCCACGTAGGCCCAGCTCTTCTGGCAGTCGAGCCCGCCGTACACCGTCACCCCGGCGTCGAGGGTGAGCGCCTCGACGAAGGTCTCCGCGCATGCATAGACGGGCTTCTTCGCGGCGATCGCCGCCTTGATCGCCGCGCCCAGCGTCTTGAGCGGTTTGTCCTTCGCGCCGTGGTCCTTGTCGTCGACCCCGACGCTCGCCGCCACGAACACCCCGCAGCTCGCGTCGACCGGGCCCTCGGCCTCGCTCGGGATGCAGGCCACCGGAGCGCCTCCATCGCCGCCCGTTCCTCCGGTTCCGCCGGTGCCGGTGGTCGTGGTCGAGCCTCCCGTGCCGGACGTGAGCGTCGTGCTGTCGGGGCAGCGGTATCGATCGGGGCAATCCGCGGGTAGGGCGCCACACCCGAGGCCAGTCCCTGCGGCCGCTGCGAGCACCGACCCCAGCGCTGCGATCAAGCCATGCGTGGTGCGCATCCGAACGGATCCTCCTGTGGCCGGCCCCACGAGGCGGCGCGGCGGTACCCTCGCCCGGGGGGCGGAGCGATCGCCATGGTAGCCCAGCGTGCTTTGCTCGCGCTCAAAACCGACCGGATAGCCCGACGGTCGCGGTCCCCGGCCCCACGTTGACGCTGGCCCGCACCTCGTTCCGGCCCTCGGCCTGGGGGCTCGGGTAGAGGAAAAGGTAGCCAAGCGTCCCCGCGGCGGCGACGCCGGTGATCACGAAGCCCGTGATGCCCAGGTTGGTGAGCGACCCCTTGGCGCGGTACGCGTCGTCCAGGGCGCCGCACGCGGTGGGGGCGGGGCTCTTCCCGCACACGCTGTGGTTCTTCTGGGTGTCGAGCGCGTCGAGGGTGTTCTTGAGCGTGTCGATCTCGCCGTCCTTCGCGTTGGCGAGCGCGAAGCCGGCCACGCCCATGCCCAGGCCGGCGAGGCCCCCGGCGACCCCCACGAAGATCGGGATCTTGCTCTTGGCGTGCGGCGGGGGTGGAGGCGCGGTGCCGCTCGCCGTCGGCGGGGCCGTCGGCACCCCCACGGCGCTCCCGGTGAGCTTCAGCGTCAGGAGCACGTTGCGCGTCGTCGCGCGCTTGAAATCGACCTGCTCGCGCGCGGTGTCGTGCCCCGCGAGCCTGGCCTCGACGACGCAGGGACCCGGGTCGACGTAGAGCTCGTCCGTGATGGGCGAGCGCCCCACGGAGCGGCCGTCGATGAACACCTCGGCGCCGTCCAGGTTGGTCTGCACCTTCGCGGTGCCGACGAGGTTCTTGGCCTCTCCGAGGCGCGCCTTCAGCTTGTCGAGCCGGTCCTGCGAGACGCCCACCGCGGCGCTCTTCAGCGCGAAGGAGAGGTGCTCGGCCGCGTCGCGGGGCATGCCGAGCTCGAGCTCCACGTTCCCCAGGTTGGCCGCGATGTCGTAGCTCTGCTTGAGCGCGAAGGCCGCCTTGTACTCCGTGTAGGCCTCGCGCAGGTTGCCCGCCTTCATCTGCTCCTTGCCGAGCGCGTAGTGCTTCTCGGCGAGCTTGCCCGGGTCGTTCGCGGGTGTGTCGGAGCCCAGCGCGGCCCGGCCGATCACCGTGCACAGGAGGAGCGCGCTGCCGAAGAGCTTCCATCGACGAAGGTGCATGCCGGGGCTCACGCGGACGATGATGTCAGAAAATGTCGCCCGGCGGACCGCCCTGTTTCTTGGGGACGATGTTGGGCTTGACGGTCGTGGCGGCGCGGGCGGTCGCGGTGGGCGCGACCAGGTGGGGACCGGTGGCTGCCGGCGTATCGCCGGGCGCGGCGGCGGTGGACGGGGCGGGCGCGCGCACCACGGCCCGGACGCTCGCCGAGGCGGTCGCGGCGGGCGCGCTCGTGGAGGCCGGAGGAGGCGCGGATCCCGCGGGTACGGCGCTGCCTTCGACCTCCGGGTGGCCCTGCACCAGGTGCGCGCGGAAGGGCAGCGGGAGCAGCGCGCCGACGCCGAGGGACAGGAAGCCCACGGCCGCGGCCAGCCACCAGCGGGACTCGCCCGCGTCGCTCGGCGCGCCGATCCCGCTCGGATAGAGCGGCGGCGCCGGCACCTCCATCGCGGGGGGCGCGCGATCGGCGGACTTCGGTCGAGCCCTGTTCGCCTCTTCCTCGCGGCGGCGGCGCTCCTCGTCGCGGAAGCGCCGCTCTTCATCGCGAAAGCGCTGCTCCTCGTCGCGGAAGCGCCGCTCCTCCTCGACGCGCTCCTGCTGCCGGCGCGCATCCTCGCGGCGCTCCTGCTCGCGGATCTTCTCGCCGAGGCGCTCCTCCGCGCGGCGCTCCTCGTCGCGGCGCTCCTTCGCCTTTCGCTCCTCCTCGATGAGCTGATCGCGCATGCGTGCCTCGCGCAGCGCGCGCTCGGCCTCGGCCGCGGCGAGCGCCGACGGGACCGCGCGGGCCGTCGGCGTCGGGCGCGGCTCCGGCTCGCCGGGATCGTCGAGCATGGCGACGAGGTTCGGCTCCTGGGGGCGCCCGGCCTCGCGCGGGAGGGGCGCGGGGCCCGGGAGCCGCCCCGGCGGGGGCCCGCCCGCGGCGTCCATCTTGATCGTCCCCGCGCGGCCGATCGGCGAAGGCTGCTTGGGGCGCGGGGGTGGCGGAGCGGGCCGCGGGGCCGCGGGGACCTTGGGCGGCGGGGACGCGGCCTCGACCTCGATCTCGCCGGTCTCCGGTGTCTTCAGCCGCGCCGTCCGCCCGCCGACGGTGCGCGCCGGGGTGGTGGTGTTCTGCGCGCCGGGAGGAGGCCTGTCCGACGCAGGGGTCGCGGCGCGGACCGGCCCGCCCGCGCTCTTCTGGAGCGGCGTGCCCGCGGGCGCGGTGGTGCGTCCGGGTGTCTTCTCGGACGAAGGGCCCGCGGCGTTCGGTCGTGGAGAGAGGCCCGCGCCCGGCACGAACACGCGCGGCGCGGCGCCGTAGCGGTTCGCGACCTTCTCGTTGTCGTCCTTCGTCGGCATCGCTCCGGCTCCGTCCTACCGTAACCCAGTTTCGCGCCGAGTCCCATGCGCTCGCCGCGCTGCTGGACGGCCCGCCGAAGCCCGGCCAGGATGGACCCATGCCCCGGGGAAACCTCTTCCCGCTCGCCGCGATCGCGCTCTTGTCCCTCTCGTGCGGTGATCTCGACCACTTCTCGAACGGCCCCGGAGACGCGTACTGCGGCGCGATCACCCTCGGCAGCACCTTCCGCACCGGCCTGAGCCCCCGGGTGCAGATGCGCCTGCGCCTCGACGCCTCCCAGCTCACGGGGCCGGGATCGCCGGGCACGCTCTCGACCTTCGAGGCGCGCGACGGCGATCGCCCCCCGCGCCGCCTGCTCCACGAGGCGCCCCTCCAGCGCATCCCCGCCCTGGAGAACGATCCGCTCTCGCAGCTCGACCTCGGCGAGGGCCGCATCCGCAGCGCGATCTTCGGCGTGACGCCCAACGAGCGCAGCCTCCCCGGCGCCGAGAAGGCCGCGTCGATCCTGGTCGTCCTCTCGTTCCTCTCCGACGATCGGATCGAGGTGCGCCTGCTCCGCCCGGGGCCGCCCCAGAGCGGCGACGAGCCCGTCTCGGAGGGCGAGCGCACGCTCTTCGGGGTGTTCCCTCTCGCGCGACAGGTGGGCCTGTGCGGGTTCTAGGCATCGAGAGCTCCTGCGACGAGACGGCCGCCGCGGTCGTGACCGACGAAGGCCGCGTGCTCTCCGACGTGGTGAAGAGCCAGGTCGCGCTCCACGCGCGCTACGGCGGCGTGGTGCCCGAGCTCGCCTCGCGCGATCACGCGCGCGCCATCGTGCCGGTGATCGAGGAGGCGCTCGCGCGCGCCGAGGTGCCGCTCGCGGCCGTGGACGGGATCGCCGTCACCTCGCGCCCCGGCCTCTCGGGCGCGCTCCTCGTCGGCCTGCAGGTCGCGAAGGGCATGGCGTGGGCCGCGCGCAAGCCGCTCATCGGCGTCGATCACCTGGTCGGCCACCTGCTCGCCGTCTTCCTGCGGCGCGACGCCGAGACGCCGCCCTCGTACCCCTTCATCGGCCTGCTCGTCTCGGGCGGGCACACCGCGCTCTACCGCGTCGACGGCCCTTCGCTCGCCGAGATCCGCGAGCTCGGCGCCACACGCGACGACGCCGCCGGCGAGGCCTTCGACAAGGTGGGCAAGCTCCTCGGCCTCGGCTACCCCGGCGGCCCGCGGGTCGATCGCCTCGCCGCCCTCGGCGACGCCTCCCGCGCGCGGGAAGCCGTGCCCCAGGCGATGGTCCGCCGCGACTCGCTGGAGTTCAGCTTCTCGGGCATCAAGACGGCGATCGCCCGCCACGTGGCGAACCGCCCGTCGCCGCTCGGCGAGGAAGAAGTGCGAGACCTCTGCGCCGCCTTCCAGGGCGCGGTCGTCGAGACCCTCGTGAAGAAGACGGTGCGCGCCGCCGAGATCGAGGGCGTGCCGCGGGTCGTCGTCGCGGGCGGCGTGGCGGCCAACCGCGGCCTGCGCGATCGGATGCGCGCGGCCTGCGAGAAGAAGGGCCTGTCGCTCTTCGTGCCGCCCTTCGCGAGCTGCACGGACAACGCGGCGATGATCGCCTACGCCGGCGCGCTCCGCCTCGCGCGCGGTGAGGTCGACGGCCTCGATCTCGCGCCCTCGACGCGCACCTCGCTCCTCCGCGTCACCCGCAAGGGCGCGGGCCCGCGCCACCCATAAAGGGTCAGCCCAACTTCCCGCTCCCGCTCCCGCTCCCGATATCCCCTCCCGATGCCCCCTGCCGGATCGGGACTCGGGAGAGGGCCGCGGGAGCGGGAGAGGGAACGGGAGAGGGGCAGAGGGCGCGTGAGAGCCGAGGTTTGAGCCCAGCTCACTCGAACTCGAGACGGAAGCGCAGGTCGGCGCCGATGTTGCCGCCGGGGAAGCCGGACACATCGTTGACGTTGTCGTACGATCCCTGCACGCTCATCCCCCGGTTGAGCCGCCACTCGACGTTGCTCCGCACCTCCCGGTTCTCGGTGATGCCGGTGGTGACCGTCGCGCGGATGTCCTCGGTGATCCGCTTGCCGACGGTGACCGTCGGCTCGGTGCGGCCTGTCTTCGACGAGTACATGTTCCCGAAGCGGAACTCGTCGATGAGCGGGACGATGGTTTTGACCGCCTTGTCGGCGCCCGTCAGCGCCGAGAGCGCCTCGAGGCCCACCGTCTCGCCGAGCGAAGAGGCCGAGCCGCGATCGAGCTCGGCGCGGGTCATCCCGATCGTCAGGAGCAGGACGATGTCCTCCTGGCTGAGCCCGGGATCGCTGGTCAACGTCACCTTGAGGTCGTTCGCGTCGCCCTGCGCGCGCAGGGTGATCCTCCACAGGCCGCCCGCGCCCGTGGAGGTGCCGGACGAGGCGGTCGCGGCCCCGGCGCTCGCCTGATCGACCGTGCTGCTCGTGTAGCGGCGGTACTCCGTCTGGGCGCGCACGTCGACCTTGGGGGCGATCCGGTACGGGTCGTCGAAGCGCACCGTGCCCTCCCGCACGAGGAACTCGTTGTTGCGGAGCTGGAGCTTCGAGTCGGGCATGATCTGGAGCTGCCCGCGCGCCCCGAAGCGCTGGTTCGTGCCGGAGAGCACGAGGCCCGGCTCGGTCACCGAGAGGTCCATCTCGACGAGGTTGTTGGTGAAGTGGAGCGGGTGGGGCGCGCCGACGGTGATGGCGAACTTCACCACGTCGTCGGCCGGGTCGTACGTCTCCACGCTGGTGCGCTGGCTGTTGCCGAGCTGGTTCAGGCTCAGGCTCAGGCCGATCGGGCGCGTGTACTGGAACGAGGTGAGCGAGACGTTCCCCTTCACGTCGGGCAGGCTGCGCACGGAGGGATCGCTCGACGGCTGGTAGGTCATCTCGAGGTCGGCGTCGGCGGTCACGTCGACGCCCTCGGCGACGGGCACCTTCACCCCGCGCGCGATCAGGTTGCCGGAGGCGGCCCCCGCGTCGGCGCCGCGGAACGGCATGCGCCCGCCGATCTCGATCGTCCCGCCGCCCACGCGGGCCCGGGCGTTCTTGAGCCGCAGATCGCTGCTGCCGATCTCGACGTCGAGGTTGATGTCCGAGAGCGGCACCGGCAGCGCCGCGAGCTTGAGCTCGCCCTTGCGGAGGTGCGCCGACCCGCTCGTGCGCAGCGCGTCGAGCGCGCCGAGGAGCTTCACCTCGCCGTCGACCTTGCCCGCCGCCCGCTCGACGCCCTTGATGCCCGCGCTCAGCCTCGCCAGATCGATGGGGTCGATCTTCGCGCTCAGATCGAGATCCGGCGCGGTGAGCGCGCGGTGCACCTTGCCGCTCACGACGAAGCCCGCCTTGAGCCCCTCCTTCGTCTCCACGGCGGCGCGCAGCTCGGGCACGGAGAGCTCGTTGCCGCGGAGGGCGATGGGCGCGGTCGAGGGGGCGAGCTCGAGCGCGTTGCCTTCGCGCGCGAGCGAGAGCTTCTGGAGCGTGAGGGCGAGCTCGCCGCGATCGGGCTTGTCGAGCGGCAGATCCTTGACCTTGAGCGTCGCGCTCAGCGTGCCCTGCGGCGCGGCGCGCGCGAACGCCACGCCCGGGACGAGGTTCGACAGCGTGCCGAGGTCGAGCTTGTCGGCGACGATCGTGCCCTTCTCCAGCACCTTGCGGCGCTGCCGGCTGAGCTCCACGTCGCCGAGGACGATCTGCCCCTCGAAGAGGCTGCCGTTCACGCGGAACAGGCCCGCGGAGAGGTCTTTGTCGTACTCCGCGGGGTCGAAGACGCCGGCGCGCGGGTTCTTGCAGCTCGTCTTGCCGTAGTCCTTCGGGGGCTTGTGGCTCTGCTCGATCGCGATCGACAGGTGCGACGGGGGGAGGCTCTGCGGGCCGATCCGGAGCCGCGAGACGCCGAGATCGATCGACGATCCGAAGTCGCCGAGGGTGCCGTCGATGTCGGCGACGAAGGAGAACGAGCCGTCGAAGAGCTTGCCGAAGGAGCCGAAGGCGTCCACGTGATCGACGGGGATCGCGCTGCCGATCACGCTCCCGCGCACCACGCCCCCGTGGCGCACGGTGGCCGTCGCGAGCGCGCTGCCGCTCCCCTTGCGCAGCGTGGCCGAGCGCAGATCGATCACCATCCCGTCGGCGCCCGCGGCCTGATCGTCCCAGAGCAGATCGAAGTCGGCCGTCCCCGACTCGTATTTCTCCGCGAGGATGGTCATGTCCTTGAGGTCCATCCGCCCCGTGACGCCGAGCACGCCGCCCCCGCAGTGATCCTCGGGCCCGCCGACGGCGTAGTGGACCCGCGCCTTGCCCGCGAGCAGGCCCGCGTAGTCGGCCCAGCGCGGATCCTTGTCGAAGTGGAAGACCTCGAAGAGATCGCGCAGCTCCAAAAATGGCGCCTCCCGGCTGTCGATCTCGCCGTCGATCAGCACGTCGGGCCCCTCGTCGAAGGCGATCTTCATCAGCGGCGAGCGCGCCCGGCTCTTGCCGTGGCGGAGGTGCGCGTCGGTGAGCGTCGCCCACAGCGGCTCGAAGGTGACGTGGCTCGACTCGAGGTCGCCCACCGGGAAGCCGCCGAAGACGAAGTCCTTGATCGAGAGATCGCCCGTGATCCGCGGGTGATCGATGGGCCCGCCGCCGCTCGCCTTCACCGTGGCGACGCCCGAGAGCGGGATGTCGAGCAGCGGCGACAGCTCGGCGAGGTTGATCTCCGAGCCCTCGCCGACCTGGATGTCGATGGACTCGGCGAAGCCGATCGAGACCGTGGCGCGCACCGACGACCCCGGCGTGTCGACGCTGAAGTTCGAGAAGACCACCCCCGGGAACTTGTAGAGGCGGGAGCGCGCCTGCCCGTTGATGACGAAGGTGCCGCGGAGGTTCGCCTCGCGCACGGCCATCATGTGCCCGCGCTGCGGGTCGATCGTCGGCCTGTTGAAGATCTCGAAGCCGTGGGTGCTCATCGCGAGCGGGCCTTCGAGGAGCGGCGGATCGAGGGTGCCCTTGAGGTGCTCGAAGTGCCCCTTGTCGAGCGTCCACGCCACGTGCGCGCGCGGGTGCACGCCGAGGTCGCGGAGCAGATCGGGCAGCTCGACGCCCTCCACGGTGATCGGCCCGCTCTCCAGGGGGATGCCGCGGGCGAAGGGCTTGAGGCCCACGCGGCCGATCGACACGACGCCGCCGCCCCAGTGGGCCTTGAGCTTGCTCACCACCACCTCGCTCTGGTCGTCGGCCGGGTCGGCGGAGGGCGGCGCGTTCTCGGTGCCGAGGTCGAGGTCGAGGTGCTCGGCGAAGACCTTGCCGTCGAAGCCCGGCAGATCGGCGGCCACATGTCCCGAGATCGAGGGCAGCCTGGACACGCCGTCAAAGGAGCCCTCGAGATCGAGGACGAGCGAGCCGGTGACATGCGGGATGTCGAGGAAGCGGTGCACGAGCGAGGCCGGCACCTGGGCGTGGAGGCGCCCGCCGACCTGCACGGGGCCCTTCTCCGGCACCGTCAGGCGGAGCGCGCCGAGCCGCAGCGAGAGCGCCCGCCAGTCCCCGGGATCGAGCGCGCAGGAGGGGCGCGTGCCCGGGTCGGGATCAAAGTCGACCGAGCCTTGCAGATCGAGCCGGCGCACGAGCACGCTCCGCCCCGAGAGCCGCACGCGCGCGTCCAGGCGGCAGAGCACGTCCTCGTCCACGGCGTCCTCCGTCGTCTCCCGGCCGGGGACACCGTGGACGCGGGTGACCGCCGTGGTCCCGGCGTGGAGGGCGATCTCGAAGGCCTGCCCCTCCTCGACCGTCACGTCGGCGTCGACCTCGCGCGTGTCGAGGTGCGCGCCGTCGATCGTCGCGTCGATCCGGGCGTCGGTGACGGCCACCGACGCGAGCGGCGGGCGCACCGGCCCTTCGTCGGCCTTGCTCTCCGGCAACGTGAGCTTCAGGTTCGCGATCGCGCCGTGATCGACGACGAGGCGCAGCCGGGGCCCGATGATCTCCACGTCGCCGGCGTCGAGCTTGCCGGCGAGGAGCGAGAAGGGCCGGGGGCGCACCGCGACCCGCTCCACCGTGAGGAAGGGGCCCCCGCCGTCGGTCGCGTCGACGATCAAATTGTCGAGGTCGACGCGCATCGGCCAGGCCTGCACCGCGACCTCGTAGCGCGCCGTGAGGCCGAGCTCGTCGCGGAGCAGGCGCGCCGTCTCCGCGGCGGCCCAGCGGCGCACCGGATCGGTGCGGAGGAGCAGCCCGACGCCGAGGGGCACCGCGCCGACCACCGCGAAGAGGATGCACAGCAGGAGGGCGATGAGGTGCCCGAAGTCCCGCGGCGGGGCCTCCGGGCGCGCGGCGCGCTTCCTCATCAACGGCGGCATCCCCGGAGCTTAGTACGGGTTCGGCCGCGAGGCCGCGTCACCGGCGGATCGTGTCACGCCGAAGACGTGCCCCGGCCCCGCCCCCCACCTCACTGCGTCGGCAGGCCCGCGGCCACCACCACGCCGGCCGGCGAGCCCACCGCGGGCCCCACGACCACGCTCGGCGTCTGCGTGTGGCCGGCCTTGCGCGCCTCGCGGCTCACGCGCGGCCCGGCCCAGGAGACGATCTCCTGGAGCGTCACCTGCCCGTCGCCGTCGATGTCGCCCTTGCCGTTGCCGAGGGCCTCCAGCAAAAAGCGCGTGAAGAGGCCTCCGCCGGTGGGTCCCACGCTCGCCGTCTCGGCGCCGGTGACCGCGGAGACGAGCCCCACCCGAGGGCCGAGATCGATGTCCCCGATCGACCGGGGGACGGGCGCGTCCGCCGGGAGGAACGAGCGATCGCCGCTGCCCGCGTAGCTCGTGTCGACGAAGGCGAGGATCTCCCGGGCCTGGGTCTTGGCGAGGTCTTGCAGAAAGCTCGAGAGCGACACGCCCGTCTTGTCGGCGGCCTTGGGATCGGCGTCGTAGGGCAGGAGGTAAGACGCCCGCCGGTAGCTGCCGCGGCCGCTGAAATAGAAGTAGATCCGCCCTTCTTTGCCGACGTTGAGCTTCATCCACTCGACGGTCAGATCGAAGGCGAGCCGGTCGGCCTTGTCGTTGAGCACCACCTTGATGTGGGGCTCGGGCACGCCGAGCGACCGGCGCACCCACGCGGCGAAGCGCTCGGCGTCCGCGCGGGCCCCGCGGGCCGCCGGCGCGGTGCGGTAGTCCTCCACGCCCACGATGAAGGCGTAGGCGTCGGGCTGCGGCGTGGCGATCATCGGCTCGCCGGCCGCGGGGGGAGGGGCCGGAGGCGCGGTCGGCGGCGGAGGCGGGCTCGACACGCTCGACGAGGGCGGCGGTGCGGGCGCCTGCGCGCAGACGGGCACGGCCGAGCCCGAGGCCATGGCCTGCCGGAGCGCGCTCGCGGCGAGGTGCTTCTTGGCGTCGGCCTTGCGCAGATCGCGCGTGTAGCCGGCGAGCGGGCCGGAGCGGAAGAGCGCGTCGATGAGCTGATCGGCGAGCACGCCCGCGTAGTCGCGGCTCTCGGCCGGGGCGTCGGCGTTGATCTGATCGATCGCCTTGCCCTCGTGCTCCAGGCTCAACGTGACGCGCACCTTGGCGTCCGTCTCCACGCGCGATCCGGGCAGGGTCACGACGCGCACCGTGAGGTCGTGCGGCAGGCCCGGGTTGTCGAGGACGTTGAACCCCGCGCCGACCATCGCCGTCTCGAGCGCGATGCGCACCGCCTTCTGGACATCGCGGTCGTAGCGGTTCTGGACGATGCCGTCCTCGGTCACCAGGAAGCTCAGGCACGCGGAGAGAGGGGCCTGCGGGACGGGGGGCAGGACATCGGTGTGGCATGCGCCGAGGCCCGTCGTGAAGAGGAGGAGAAGCGCCCGCTCGATCGTGCGCCTGAGGGCTCGTAGGGGTTCCATCTGCGTCGGCTCGCCCTGGTTGGGTGAGCCAACATACGCCGGAACGCGACGATCCGATACGCCCTGGCGACGTATTGGTCGCCGTCCGGATTCCGCCCGAAAATCGAGCGGATCCCGACCCGATCGGGGTTGATTTTCAGCGCACGAGGTACGTCGCCCGGATCGGCGCGTGATCGCTGGCCGCGGCGCTCGAATCGTCGACGCCCGGGCCGTGCTTGATCAGCACGCTCGCGGGGTCGAGCATCTTCGCGAGGAGCGGGCTCTGCATCTGGTGGTCGATGAGCTCCTTCGTCCCCTGGTAGACGAAGCTGTAGCGCTGATCGGCCGGGGCGGCGTCGGCGGCGTCCACGTAGAGCGACGGGGCCTTGCCCGCGATGGCCTTGAGCGGCGGCGACCCCGGGACATCGTTGAGATCGCCGAGGATCAGCACGGCCGTCGCCGGGTCCTTCTTGGTGATCGCGTCGGCGATGGCCCGCGTGTGCTCGGCCTCGGCGAAGCGCTTGTCCGGGTTGTCCGTCGGCTCCTTGGCCTTGAGGTGCGAGCCGAGCAGGACGAGCTTGCGCCCGTTGACCGTGAGGTGCACCTCGAGGCAGTCGCGCGAGTACTGGTACGAGGCCTTCGTCTCGCTGCTCTGGAAGAACTCGTCCTTGTGGCTGATGATCGCGTCGGGCTTGATCTTCGAGAGCAGGCCGATGTCGATCCCGCGCGCGTCGTTGCCGTCGATGAGCTCGACGGTGCCGTAGTCGCTCGACAGCTCGTTCTTGTTGAGGTCGACGAGGATGTTCTTGGTCTCGACCTCGGCGAGCACCACCACGTCCGCGTTGAGCTCGGCGAGCACGGCGCCGATCGTCTGCCGCTTCTTGACGTACTGGGTCTTGGTGAGGACATCCCCGTTCGGGTTGTCGTTGATGGTGTCGAAGAAGTTGTGGGTGTTCCAGTCGACGATGGTGACGGGCACCGGAGGCGGCAGCGATCCCCCCTCTCCCCCGGTGCCTCCCCCCGCGCCCCCGCTCCCGCTCGTCGTCGTGCCCGATCCGGTGCTCGTCGCCGTGGTGCCCTCCTGCCCGCAGGCGGCGAGGCAGGCGAGGCAAGCGAGGCCGAGGATGGCAGCGAAGGGTCCGCGCCGGAGATGGGCAGAAAGGAGGCGTCCGCTCATCTACGCAGAGCTACCCCGTTTTCCGCGCTCGTTCCACCCGCACCTCGCGATCAGCGCTCGAAAGCGTCGAAGTTCCAGCGCCGCGGCTTGCTCCCGTACACATGCCCGATCGTCGAGAAGAGGGCCTGGCGCCGCTGGGGGACGACCGGGGGGAGGTTCCCCTGGTACCAGACCACGTCGTAGTCGATCGCCCCGCCCGCCGCGGGGGCCTTCTGCATCTCGTAGATGATCCGCGTGTGCCCGAGGTGCGAATCCCACTGCGTCATGATGAGATCGCCCGGCCCCGCGTCCTCGAGCCGGATCGCGTGGGTGTTGTCGATCACGTTGAGCGCGCCCATGTTCAGCGTGACGAGGCGGCGGTAAGCGTCCCGCGATTTCTGGGCGACCGAGTCGTACGTCTTCCAGCCGTGGTCGTAGTACTTGAGCCGGAGGGGCAGGGCGTTGTCGTACGCGAACTCGACCAGCGTGGTGAGCGCCAGGTCGGCGCAGTCGATCTGCCCGGCGTAGCCGGCGATGAAGCGCTTGGCGAAGAGCCGGTAGGCGAAGGTCTTCTCGTAGGTCCAGAGGTGGCTCATCGGGCAGGTCCTCGCGGGTCATCCATCACTGGCAGGGGCCCCAGTGGCCCGAGGCGTCGCAGTCGATGCTGCCTCCGCAGCAGCAGAGCACGTTGGGCGGCCCGGACGGAGGCTTGGGCGCCTGCGCCGCCGGGTTGTTGCAGCAGAACGAGGTCTTGACCCCGCAGCAGTACTGCGAGTCGCCGGGCACGCATGCCCCGCAGCTCCCGGCGCCGTTGCACACCGTTCCACCCTGTGCACAGTCGGCGCCGGCGGCCTTCGCCGGGTGCGAGGGTGATCCACCGTTGCACAGATCGTCGGTGCAGTCGTTGCCGTCGTCCTGCACGTCGCTGTCGTCCGCGGCCACCGCCACCGCGCCCGCGCCGTTGCACACGTTCTTCTTGCAGTCCCCGGCCTGCTGCGCCGCGACCAGGGTGCCGGCCGGCGCGTAGTTGAAGCCGCAGACGCCGCCGAGGCATGCGCGGGTCTGGCACTCCGTGTCCGGCCCGGGGCAGTCGGCGTTCGTGAGACAACCAACGCAAGCGCCGTCGGCGTTGCAGCTCTGCTGGGGGCCGCAGCTCGTGCCCGCGGCGACGGGGTTGTGGGTGCCCATGCCGCCGCTGCACCGTCGACCGTGCACTGGTTGCCGTCGTCCTGCACGCAAGCGTCGCTGTCGTCGGGAATTGATGCGGACGCCGCCGCCGTCGCACACGTTCTCCTGGTAGTCGCCGGGCGACTGCACCTGCACGATGCGCCCGCGGGCGTGGGCGACATGGCGCAGTTGCCGTCGGCGCAGACGCGCTTGCGCACTCGGTGTCCTTGCCGGGCAGGTGTCGGCGATCAGGCAGTCCACGTTGCCGTTGCACACCGTGCCCCGCGGAGCACGGCGGCGCCCGCGGCGAGGTTCACGTGGTGGGCGGTCGTTCGAGCAGCCGTCGAGGGTGCAGGCGTTGCTGTCGTCCTCGATGTCGCTCGGATCGAAGACGATACCACCTTGCCCGTGCCGCTGCACACGTTCTTCTTGCAGTCCGCCGCCGTCTGCTGGGGACGGCTGCGCCGGCCTGCGTGAAGAGGAAGCCGCAGACGCCGCCCTGCAGCTCCGCTGCTGGCAGTCGTGTCCATGCTGGGTACTTGCCAGGCTCTCGTGCAGGTCGGCGCACCTGGCCGTTGCTGTCGCATCGAGCGTGCTGCCGAGGTACGGCACCGGCTTGTTCGAGGACGCCCATCGCGCATGCGCCGGTGCAGGGTTGCTGTCCTCGGGTGATCGTCGCCGTCGGCGTTCTGTCGACGAGGTCGCCCGCGCCGTCGCACACGACCTCGTGGCAGTCGCCTGGGACCTGCGCGGCGATCGCCTTGCCCGCCGCGGCGAACGAGACGCCGAAGCCGCTCTCGCAGGTGCGCGTCTGGTACTGGTCTCCTTGCGGGGCAGTCCGATGCCTCCTTGCACGGCAGCTAGGGCCGCCTCCTCCGCCGGTGCTGCCGGTCGTGGCCGTCGTGCCCGAGCTTGCGGTCGTGGTCGGCGCGCGCCGCCTGCGCCGCTCACCGGCGCCGGGAAGTCGCGCTCCTTGGGGAGCAAACCGGCACGCGAGGGCAGCGTCGAGGAGGGCCTCGAGGAGCGCGGCAAGCGAGGTGCCGGCAAGCATGACCGCGCGAGGGCAACCAGGCGCTCGAACCCCAAGGCAGCGCCCGAGGACGCGACAAGATTGTCAGGCATCGCGGAGCGCTGCGCCGCCACCGTTCGCGCGGTGCGGGCCGATGCCCCGAACGGAGTCGGCACGGCGCGTGCTCTTGCTCCTCGTCGGTCAGGATGTGCCGGCGCTCTCGGCCCCGGCACGCGGCCTTCCGGCACCCCCCGGGCCCCGCGCGGGCCCATGTGGAGCATCGATGGATCCCAACGTTCAACATCGTGACCGGGCGTTCTCCGCGACCCGGCAAGCCGTGCGCGGCGCGCAACGCGTGCGGCGAGGCCCCTTCCGCCTGCGCGCCATCCACCTCGGCGGCGTCTTCGGCGCCCTCGGCCTCCTCAGCGCGAGCATCGCCGCATGCGGCGCCTCCGACAGCGGCGCGCCCGGCGGGGAGTCGTCGGGCACCTCCAGCTCGTCGACCGGATCGAGCGGGGGCGTGGGCGGCGGCGGGGGGAGCATGCCGCCCCCTCCCGAGCACGAGGTCGAGTCGAGCTACGGGGCGCCCGTCGCCACCGGCAAGTACGTGTGGATCGCCAACCCGGCGAGCGGCCGCGTCGCGTACATCGACGCGACGACGCTCCAGATCAAGCTCGTCGACGCGGGCAACGGGCCGACCTTCATCGCGCCCATCCCGGACCCGAAGGACGACGTGGCGATCGTCCTCAACGTGGCCTCGCTCGACGCCACCGTGCTCCGCGCCTCGGGCGCCGATCTGAGCGCGCTCTCGCTCGCGGTGCCCTCGTCCGGCAACGCGTGGGCCGTCTCGGCCGACGGGCGCTGGGCGATCGCGTGGACCGACGCGCGGCGGGTCAAGATGCCCGACCCGATCGAGGGCTACCAGGATATCACGGTGCTCGATCTCTCGAAGGGCGCCGAGAAATCCGTCCCGCTCTCGGTGGGCTACCGCCCCGTGGCGATCGCCTTCGACGCCGCCGCCGACCGCGCCTTCGCGGTGACGCAGGACGGGATCAGCGTGGTCTCGCTCGACGGCGACGGGCCCATGGTCACCAAGAACGTCGCCCTCGGCGACAAGCCCTCGCCCGCCGGCACGCAGGATGTCTCGATCACGCCCGACGGCGCCTACGCCCTCGTTCGGCGCGACGGCGAGCAGAGCATCTCCATCTTCTCGCTCGCCGACGGCACGCGCACCGACATCCCCTTGCCCGCGCTGCCCACCGACCTCGACCTCTCGGTCGACGGCCAGACCGCGATCGCCGTGCTCCGCGAGACGAGCCAGATCGCGATCGCCAAGGTGCCCGACATCCTCGCCGATCCCGCGGGCCTCGAGATCGTCTCCATCGACGCCACCGTGGGGTCGACCGCGCTCGCCGCGGAGAGCCCCGTCGCGTTCTTCTACACCAACGCCACGCCGAGCGAGCTGCTCGGGGTGATGGACACCTCGGTGAGCCCCAAGACGGCGCGGACGATCCTGCTCCGCGCGCCGATCGAGGCCGTCTTCCCCACGCTCGACGCGTCGTACGCGCTGGTGCTCCACCACGCCCTCGACGTGCCCGGATCGCACTACCCGGCGGCGGTGAGCCTCGTGCCGGTGGCCCTCGATCTGCCGGCCAAGATCATCGGGCTCGACGCGCCGGTGATCTCGCTCGCGATCGCGCCCAAAGGCGACCGCGCGATCATCGCCGGGGGCGACGAGACGAGCGGCGTCTACCAGCTCGCCATGGCCTCCATGCCGTCGCTCAAGGTCGAGAAATACCCCCTCGCGAGCCTGCCGATCGCGGCGGGCATCGTCCCGCTCGCCAAGCGCGGCTTCGTCGCCCAGAAGCACCCCGACGGGCGGATCACCTTCGTGGACCTCGTGACCGGCGAGGCCCGCACCATCACCGGCTTCGAGCTGACCACCCAGGTCGTGGACGGGTCGAAATGAGGTCCTTCATGCGCGCCCCCTCCACGCTCCGATCGCTTCGATCGTTCACCTCGCTCGCGCTGCTCGGCGCGGCCCTCCTCGCGATCGGCTGCGGCGATCGCGAAGCGGTCTGGGATGCCGTCAGCGGCACGCCCGTCTCCCACGGGCTCGACAGCGCCGCCGTGTTCGTCGACAGCGCCGCCGAGCGCCTGCTCTTCCTGCCCGTCGAGGGCGACCTCACGCTCTCGCCGTCGTCGCTCCCCATCCGCCGGGGCTTCGCCATGTCGTCGCCGACGCGCGACGGCAACGGCCTGCTCGTGCTCGCCCACGGCGACGTCCCGCGCAACAAGGCGGACGCCCAGGGCCCGAGCCTCGAGCTCTTCGACGCCGCCGACACGCCGCGCTCGGTGCGCAGCTACGACCTCTCCGATCCGCTCTCCGGCCTCGCCACCGATCCCGAGGGCCACTTCGCCGTGGTCTACCCGTCGGCCTCGGACGACTCTTTCGTCGCCAACCCCAACGAGCTGTCGATCATCGATCTCGACCGGGGCGCCGCGGCCGACAACCCCGTGCCGCTCACGCTGCGGAGCTTCGGCGGGCGGCCGGAGGGCCTGCTCTTCAGCCCCACGCTGGCCTTGCCGGGCGGCGCGCGGCGGCTGCTCGTGGTGCTCACGGACCGGGACGCGGGGATCATCGATCTCAGCCACCCCGAGCTCGGCGACATCACCGTTCGTTTGAGCTCGACCGGTCAGAAGGTCACCCCCGCGCAGGTGGTGGTGAGCGACGGCGACCCGGCCCGGAGCGACGACGCGCGGCTCGCGATCCGGATCGCCAATGACCCCAGCGTGATCCTCGTCGATCTGCCGGCGACACCGGAGAACGAGGCGGCGACCTCGGCGCACGACTTCCACCCGACGCCCAACGTGGTGCTCGCCTCGGGCGTGCCGAGCGACATCACCTTCGTCAACACCGACGGCGGCCTGCGCCTCGCCGCGCTCGTCCCCGCGAAGAGCAGCCTCTCGCTCATCGATCCGGCGACGGGCATCTCCTCCGAGGTCGCGCTCGGCGTGCCCTTCGATCAGCTCTCGCTGGTGACGGGCATCGTCGGGAGCACCGAGTCGGGCGCGGACGTGGCGCTCCTCTGGTCGCGGCAGAGCCCGTACATCGGCTTCGTGGCCCTCGGCTCCACGGTGGGCAAGCCCTACAAGAGCGTCGAGAAGCTCGAGCTCGAGCAGCCGATCGCGGCCGTGCTCGACGTCCCCAAGCCCAACGATCGGCTGAAGATCCTCGCCGCCGCCGACGGACAGAGCTTCTTCGTCCTCGACCTCGTGGCGCGCACCGCCGCGCCCATCCTCTCGAACGGCTACGGGGTGAACGTCACCCTCTCGCCCGACGGGCAGCGCGCGTGGCTCTTCGCGCCCGGCTACGCGAACCTCGCCTCGCTCGACCTCGGCTCGCTGCACCCGAAGAACCTCGTGCTCGGCGGCGGCCTCAGCGCGGCCTTCGATGTGCGTCGCCGCGACGGGGGACGCGCGGTGATCGCCGTCCACCCGGAGGGCGACCTCGGCCTGACCGTCCTCGATGCCCTGAACCCTTCGCTCGAGTCCGCCGTGGAGTACCACGGCGTGCTCCTGGGGAACCTGCGATGAACCGCTCTCTCTTGCTCTCCGCGGCCGCGCTCGCCGCGATCTCCGGCCTGAGCCGCGCCTCGTTCGCCGAGGAGCCCGCGCCGGTCGCGGCGCCTCCCGCGCCCCCGCCTGCCGGCGCCGAGGCGGCTTTGCCGCCGCCGAGCGCCGTCGTCGCCGCCGACGCACCCGCCCCCGCCGAGAAGGCGAGCGCGCGCGGCGTCGAGATCAACCTGGCCTTCGGCTTCCGCGGGGCCGGCTACCCGAACGCCGGCTTCGACCCCTACGGCGAGAACGATTTCGTGGGGCAGCTCATGCTCGCGGCCGGGCCGACGGTCTACAGGAGCGGGAAATTCTCGCTCGCGACGATCGCCGAGTGGGACGTGGGCTCATCGCGCGCCACCGCCCGCGGCGACGCGTCGCGCATCACCCTCCATCGCCTCGCCGTGTCCCTCGAGTCCCGCTACCAGCTCATCGACCGTCTCGGCCTGTTCGTGAAGCTCGCGCCCGGCGCTTACCACCTGCGCGCGACGATCGAGGATCCGGGCTCGGAGCGGCCGCTCGTGTCGCGGACATGGACGTACTCGCTCGACGCGACCGGCGGCGCCTCGTTCATGTTCGCCCGCGTCGGGACGAAGCAGGCGCCGAAGGCGAGGTTCTTCTTCACCGGGGAGATGGGCTACGGCTTCGCCGGGACCTCGGAGATGGTGTTCGCCCCCACGGAAGACGCCGAAGATCCGAAGCACTACGGCACGCTGAAGCTGCCTGATTTCCGGCCTGCGGGGCCGGTGGGCCGGCTGGCCTTCGCAGTGGCCTTCTGAGCGATCCGTCTGCGCGTCGTGGGGGGCGCGATCGGCGCCTCTCCGGTGAGCCTACCCGCGCGAGAGAAACTGCGCGTGCGGATAACAATACGCCCAGGTCTCGCCCGGCTCTCCCGAGGTGATCAACGGGTGATGCGTCGCGCGGTTGTGCTTGGTCGCATGCTTGCCGGGCGAGCTGTCGCAGCAGCCCACGTGCCCGCAAGCAAGGCAGATCCGGAGGTGCACCCAGCGCCCGCCGGTCTCGAGGCACTCCTGGCAGCCGGGCGTCGGTCGCGTCGCGTGGCGCGGCGTCTCGGCGGTCACGTGGGAGCAAGGGACCGAGAGGTCGATCGTGTCGTCGATTTTCATGAGGCACACTCCCTGGACGAAGCGTGGACGCGGAGGAGGGGCGTAAAGAGCCTGCCTCGGCGCGGGAAGTCAAGCGAAAGCCAGCCACGATCGGCCGCCGATCCCGCCTCCGTCTGCGACGCATCGGGCGATGGAGCAGGCGCCGTGCACCCGAGCTCACGAGCGCGGCGTCCCTGACGGAAAGCCTGGATTGGCGCGCGCGCTGCTCGCTGCGCCGCGGTGAACGAGGCCACGGCGCCGCTCCCGCGAGACATGCAGCGTTTGCGTTCGGCCCTGCAAAGCACGCGCGTTCGCGGCTTCCCTACCGTCATTTTCGGGGGGTTCGCTCCCTGGCGTGACCGTTGCTTGGAGCTCAAACAATCGGGTGGCCGCCCTCGCGCGTCGAGCGCCGCGGTCAGGCGCCTCCCCGAGATCTCCTTTTTTTCGTGGGCCGAAGGCTGCCCGCGCGGTCCTCCTCTGCGCTCGTTCGGGTCCGTATGAGATACAAGTCACGCTGGATGGCCCTGGCCGCCGTCATCGTCGCGTCGTTCGTCATCCTCATTTCGCAGGGGATCAAGCTCCACCGCGATCTCCCCCCCATCCCGGATCGCATCGTCGAGGTCTCGGGTAGGGTCCTCGCCGATCACGGATCCATCCAGCGCGGCCAGAACGTCTGGCAATCCCTGGGCGGCCAGGAGATGGGCTCGATCTGGGGCCACGGCGCCTACGTCGCCCCCGACTGGACGGCCGACTGGCTCCATCGCGAGAGCGTGTTCATCCTCGACACCTGGGCCCGCGCCGAAGGCCAAACCTCCTTCGAGCTGCTCCCGGCCGAGCGCCGCGCCGCGCTCCAGGCCCGCTTGCAGGCGCTGGTGCGCGAGAGCTCCTACGACCCGGCGACAGGCACCCTCACCCTCGCCCCGGTCCGCGCGCAGGCCTATACCGAGGTCGCCGCGCACTACGCCAACGTCTTTTCTGCCGGCCGCTCCGAATATGCCATCCCGCAAGGCACCCTCACCGACGAGGCGCGGATGAGCGACATGGCCTCGTTCTTCTTCTGGACGAGCTGGGTCGCCTCCACCAACCGCCCTGGAGAGGGCGTGACGTACACCCAGAACTGGCCCCATGAGCCGCTGGTCGCCAACACCCCCACCTCGGGCAGCGTCCTCTGGAGCGTCGCCTCGGTGATCCTCCTGCTCGCGGGCATCGGCGTGCTCGTCACCTACCGCACCGGCGAGAAGGAAGAAGCCGGGCCCGAGATCCCCCGCGTCGATCCCCTCGGCGGGAGCACCGCCACGCCGAGCCAGCGCGCCACCTACAAGTACTTTGCCGTCGCCGCCGCGCTGATGCTCACCCAGGTTGGCCTCGGCATGGTGACGGCCCATTACGGCGTCGAGGGACAGGCCTTCTATGGCATCCCGATCGGCAAGTGGCTGCCGTATGCCGTCACCCGGAGCTGGCACACCCAGCTCGGTATCTTCTGGATCGCGACCACCTGGCTCGCCACCGGCCTTTATCTGGCCCCCGCCATCGGCGGCGCCGAGCCTCGTTACCAGCGCGCGGGCGTCAACTTCCTCTTCTCGTGTCTGCTGGTCATCGTCGTCGGCTCCCTTGCCGGTCAGTGGCTCAGCGTCCAGCAGCGCCTCGGCGGCGATCTCTGGTACTGGTTCGGCCATCAAGGCTACGAGTACGTCGATCTCGGCCGGTTCTATCAGATCTTCCTCTTCGTCGGGCTCTTCGTCTGGCTCGGTCTGATGCTGCGCGCCTTGCTCCCGGCGCTCCGCCGCAAGGACGAGTCTCGCCCGCTGCTCGTGCTCTTCGTGATCGCGAGCGCCGCCATCGCCATGTTCTATGGCGCAGGCCTCATGTACGGGCAGAAGAGCCACCTCGGCTCCGTCGAGTACTGGCGCTGGTGGGTCGTCCACCTCTGGGTCGAGGGCTTCTTCGAGGTCTTCGCGACGGTGGCTGTCTCCTTCCTCCTGGTCAAGCTCGGTATCCTCCGCGCCCGCACCGTGACTCCGCAGGTGATCTTCGCCACCACCATCTTCCTCGCGGGCGGCATCGTCGGCACGCTTCATCACCTCTACTTCACGGGCACCCCCTCCTCGGCGCTGGCCCTCGGCGCGTCGTTCAGCGCCCTCGAGGTCGTGCCCCTCACGCTCGTCGGATTCGAGGTCTGGCAGAACCTGCGCGTCGTTCACGAGCGCCCCTGGCTCTCGCGCTATCGCTGGCCACTCTACTTCTTCGTGGCCGTCTCCTTCTGGAACCTGGTCGGCGCCGGCCTCTTCGGCTTCCTGATCAACCCCCCGATCTCCCTCTATTACGTGCAGGGCTTGAACCTCACCCCCGTCCACGGTCACACGGCCCTGTTCGGAGTCTATGGCATGCTCGGCATCGGCCTGATGCTCTTCTGCCTGCGCGCCCTCCGCCCCGCCGATGTCTGGCGCGAGCGCCCGCTCCGCATCGCCTTCTGGTCGCTCAACGGCGGCCTCGCCATGATGGTGCTCCTCTCGGTCCTGCCGATTGGCATCCTCCAGAGCATCGCGGCGATCGAGCGCGGCACCTGGTGGGCGCGGAGCGCGGACTTCCTCCAGACGCCGCTGATGAGCACCCTCCGCTGGATGCGCGGGCCGGGCGATCTGGTCTTCGGCGTCGGCGTGGTCGCGATGGTGTGGTTCGTGGTCGGGCTCAAGGGCGGCTGGTCCCTCAGCCGCCGGGCCGGCGACGACGACGCGGTCGACTCCGCCCCTGGCAAGGAAGCCTCCGCGGCGGCGCGCTCCGCGATCTGATCGCGCCTGTCCGGTCTCGCCTCGCGAGCGCCCCGGATCCTCGGCGCGAGGGCGATGGAGACGGATCGACGTGTCGTGTCCCCCAGCCCGTGACCCCGCGCATCGATCAGGAGGCCCGACATGCTAAGAATGGCCCGTGAACGGCGCGGATCGTTCCTGGATCAAGGCCTCCCTCGGCGACGCTGCGTATACCGCCCTCGCCGAGGGGCTCGCGGCGTCGGAGCTCTGGTCGTTGCTCCTCGATGTCCTCGCGCGGCGTGCCGGCGCGCGTACCCCTCCGGATCTCCTCCGCCAGTGGGAGCGCGATGGCTTCACTCGCCCCGCCTACATCGATCAGCGAACGCTGGTCGCCCTCGACGGACACCTCCTCGCCGCGGCCTCGGCCTTCGAGGCCATCGAGCTCTCTCCGCTGGCGCCGCTCGGCGTGTGCTCGGCCGTCGGGCTCGCGAGCCAGAACAAGGTCGTCTCTGCGCTGCGGGGCACCGAGGTCGTCTCCGATCCCACCAACGTCCTCGCCCTCGAGTGCGCGCGGCGGCTGCGCGAGGATCCGGGCCGTGAGGTCCGGCTCGCCACCTGTCATCGCTGCGTGCGGGCGCAGGAGATCCCGAAGAAGCCGGGCTTCGCGCCACACTTCCGGATCTTCTGCCTGGTGACGGCGGGCCGGGAGCGGAAGGATCACGCCTTCCTCGTCGACGCGCTCGTCGAGCACATCACGACGCAGCTCGCCGCGCTCGACCGCCTCGAGCACCACGGCTACGCCTTCCCCGGCAGGAGCGTGAAGGTGCTCGCTACCGCGGCGCGCGCGGGGCTCGGTGATCGCGTCGCCGCCGCCGTCCGTGGCGCGCCGGTCGTCCGCGCCCCGCTCGAGCATGCCTACTACGACGGGCTTCGCTTCATGATCAGCGTGCAGAGCCCCTCCGGCGACGAGGTCCCGCTCATCGACGGCGGCGCCTTCGACTGGGTGGGCAAGCTCGCCCAGAACCGGAGGCTCTCGTTCGTCGCGAGCGGGATGGGATCGCAGCTCGTGGCGCTGCTCTTTCAGGCCTCTCGGGGCGGCCTGGAGCATCCGTGATCGAGCCGGGCGGCGACAGCGTGGGGGAGGCTCACTTCGCGGGCGGCAAGAGCTTCTGGAGGTCGTCCTCCAGCGTCGAGACGATGTGGCGGATCGTCGCGCCGCGCAGCCGCTCCTTGGTGGCGCCGTACGCGCTGCGGGGCAGCATCCCGAGGCGGCCCGCCTCTTTCATCGCGACCTCCATCAGCTCGCCCTGGGGCACCACCCGGTCGGCGTAGCCGGCCCTCTGCGCCTCCTCCGGCGCGTAGATCTGGGCCGTCAGCGTGGCGCGCGGGAGCTCGGCCGCGGTCAGCCGATCGCGGGCGAGCTCCATCGCGAGGATCGGCACGGGCAGGCCGATCGACACCTCGTTCAAGCCGATCTTGTAGGCCCCGTCGCCCACGAGGCGCAGATCGCCGGTGAGCAGGAGCAGCGCGCCGCCCGCGACCGCGTGGCCCGTGCATGCGATGACGAGGGGCAGCGGCGTGCCGTAGAAGCGCATCAGGAGGTTCGAGCCCTGCTTGAGCAGGGTCGTGGCCGACTCGGCGCTGGCCATCATCGCGCGCAGATCGAAGCCGGCCGAGAAGCGATCGGCGCGCCCGGTGAGGACGACGGCGCTCGCCTCCTTCTCGGCGCGATCGAGGGCCTCGAGCAGGCCGCCGATCATCGCGTCGGAGAGGGCGTTGGCCTTGCCGTCATCCATCTTGACGACGGCGGTGCTGCCTTCGAGGGCGTAGTGGACGGGGGAGGTCATGGGCGGCACCCTACCACGGCGCGCGCCCGCGACACGCTAGCGATAGGCGATGAGCAGCGACGAGACCTGGTAATTCGGCTCGGTGTGGGTGCCGCCGTCGTAGTCGCAGCTCGCGCCGAGCGTGCAGCCCTTGCACGGCATCGCGTCGGGGCGGCAGGTGTTCTCGTACGCCTCGACGTCGTAGATGAAGCTCGCGGTGCTCGATCCGGCCACGTCCGCCGTCACGTCGATCACCCACGGCTTCACGTCCGCGCCCGGGCACCACCCCGCGCGCGAGAACTTCCACGTCCCCTGCTGGTTCGGCACGGCGGTCGTGGCGCAGTCGGCGCGCCACACCTTCTCGGTGTGCGGCGTGTTCCCGGCGGTGAGCGTGTGCTTCTTCCCGCAGAACTCCGCGCAGTTCGAGGCGTTGCCCTGGCCGTGGCCGGTGATGAAGGTGCGCATCGCGTACGACGACGCCTGGGGCAGGCTCACCATCGCCGGGGGCGCGGCCATCACGATGGGCTTCGCCGGATCGCCGTAGACGACGCTGCGCCGCGTCCAGATCGGCACGACCGCGATCGGCTCTTTTTCGGGCACGCCGCCCTTCATCTCGAAGCTCGCCGAGAGCGCCCAGCCGGCGCCGAAGTTGCTGCCGGGGCCGACCCAGGTGTCGATGAAGGCGCGCATCGTGAGCTTGCCGGAGAGGAGCGGGCGCAGATCGGTCACGTCGAGATCCCAGCTCCCCCCGACATGGTAGGGCGTGATGAACCGGGCGATCTCGATCTCCGTGTCGGGCGCGCCGTTCATCCCCTTCTCGGTCACGACGCTGAGCGCGCCGAAGCGATCCCACGGATCGCAGCCGCCCGCCGGGCAGCTGAGCGCGAGGTGGAGGATGATCGACGAATAGGCGCCCTCCGCCGGGAAATCGGTGTCGGCGTCCACGGTGCGTTGGTTGTCGTCGCCGGTGAAGTAGATGTGCGTCTTGTCGAAGGCCGTGACGGTCGCGTCCTTGCCCGGCGTAGGGCTCATCCCGCCTGATCCGCCCGCTCCGCCCGTGCCCGCGGCGCCGCCCGTTCCCGTCGATCCGCTCGTGGTCGTCGTGCCCGCGGAGGTGGTGCCCGCGCCGCTCGGCGTGGAGTCGCTCCCGCATGCGAGGAGCAGCATGGAGAGGGAGATCGCGGCGGCCGGGAAGGGGGATCGAACAGGGGATCGAAGGGAGCGCATCGCGGCCCATCGTGCCACCGGTGGGCCCCGCTGGTCTTCCGAGATCGTTCGGGGGATAGTGGATGGCCGTGTCGATGAAAGTTGCTGTCCTGCCGGTCCTCGCGATGATCCTCGGATGCGGGCAAAGCGCTCCTCCGGCCTCCTCCACCGGGACGAGCGGCGCCACGACGAGCAGCGCCACGACGAGCAGCGCCGCGACGAGCAGCGGATCCGGAGGCGCGGGCGGCAGCGGGAGCGGAGGCGCGGGAGGCAGCGGAGGCGGCTGCCCGGCATGCGGCGAGCCCGTGGAGGTGGGCACGCTCAAGAGCGACAAGCTCACCGAGGTCTCCGGGATCGCGGCGAGCCGGACGACGCCGGGCGTGTTCTTCGTCCACAACGACTCGGGCGACAAGGCGCGCTTCTTCGCCATCAGCTCGAACGGCAAGCTGCTCGCGACCTTCGATCTGCCGGCGGGCACCGAGGCGGTCGACTGGGAGGACATCGCGATCGGGCCTTGCCCGGGCGGGCGCTGCGTCTACCTCGCCGACACCGGCGACAACCTGAAGCAGCGCGTTTCGTACACGATCTACCGCGTCCCCGAGCCGATCGACATCGCCGACGCCGAAGTGACCGCCGAGGCGTTCCCCTTCATCTACCCGGACGGCGCGCACGATTGCGAGGCGCTCTTCGTGCACCCCGAGACCGGGGTGGTGACGCTCGTGACGAAGACGCTGGGCGCCTCGGCGGTGTTCGAGCTGCCTGCGCTCGCCAGCCCGGGCAAGGCGATCGTGGCGGAGAAGCGGGGTGAGATCGTCCTGCCCATCGAGCCGGCGCTGGTGACGGGCGGCGATGTGCGGGCCGACGGGAAAGGGGCGCTCCTCCGCACCTACGCGAACGCGTACGTGTTCCCGATCGGCGCGGGCGCCAGCGTGGCCGACGCGCTGCTCGGCCCGGCATGCCCGGTGCCGCTCGCGGTGGAGCCGCAGGGCGAGGCGATCGGCTGGCTGTCGACGGGGGAGGGGTTCCTGACGACGAGCGAAGGGCAGGGGGCGTCGATCCACCTGGTGAGCTGCCCGGGGTGGTGAGCGCGGGCGCGGTCCTTGTCGCCGCGCCGGGCCGGACAGGATACGAAGAGCAATCGTGCCCCCTGCCGATCCCCTCCTCGCCTCGGCCCTCGAGCAAGCCCGCCTGATCCGCGAGCGCGCGCTGAGCGCCGAGGAGCTCTGCCGTCTCTACCTCGACCGCATCGGCCGCCACAACCCGGCCGTCCAGGCCTTCGTCGAGGTCATCGGCCGCCGCGCCCTCGCCGCCGCGCGCCGCAAGGACGCGCAGGTGATGCGCGCCGATCCGCGCGAGCTCCCGCCCTTCCACGGCGTCCCCACCGGGATCAAGGATCTCAACTTCGTGCGGGGCACCTTCACCCGCTTCGGATCGCGCGCCTTCCGCTACCTGTTCTCGCCCGTCGACGACAAGACCACGGCCCAGCTCCGCCGCGGCGGCTTCGTCGTGCTCGGCAAGCTCGCGACCTCGGAGATCGGCGCGATGCCCGTCACCGAGCCGGCGATCCACGCGCCCACGCGCAACCCCTGGAACACCGACGTCTCCGCGGGCGGATCGAGCGGCGGGTCGGGCGCGGCGGTCGCGGCGGGGCTCTTGCCCATCGCGCAGGGCAGCGACGGGGCGGGCTCGATCCGCATCCCCTCGGCCTTCTGCCATCTGTTTGGGCTCAAACCATCGCGCGGCCGGGTCGCCGATCCGTACGGCCGCCCCGACGAGGAGGCGCTCGCGACCATGGGGCCGATGGCCCGCACCGTGGACGACGCCGCGGCCATGCTCGACGTGATGGCCGGGATCACCATGGGCGAGGCGCACTGGGCGCCGCGGCCCCCGCGCCCCTTCGCGAAGCTCGCGCGCGAGACGCCGCCGAGGCTGCGGATCAAGCTCCTCACGCGCTCGCCCCTCGTCACGCCGCACCCCGCGGTCGCCGAGGCCACGCGGAGGACGGGGCGCCTGCTCGCCGAGCTCGGCCACGAGGTCGAGGAGGGCGAGGAGCCGGTGGGCTCGCTCGACGAGTTCCTGCCCATCTGGCAGAAGATGATCGCCGACGTGCCCGTGCCCCGCTGGTCGCTCGTGCAGCCGATCACCCGCTGGCTGGCCGAAGGAGGCAAGCACCACCGCATCGAGGACATCGAGGCCCGGAAGCGCGAGCTCTCCCGGCGGATCCTCGCCTGGTTCGGCGATGCCGACCTCTGGGTCATGCCGACCGTGGCCCTGCTCCCGCCGAAGATCGGGGCGTTTTACGGGGGCGATCCCGAGGACGGTTTCCGCCGCGCCGCCGAGCTCGGGGCGTTCACGGCGCTCTTCAACGTGTCGGGGCAGCCCGCGGCGAGCGTGCCGGCCGGGCTCTCCCCGGAGGGCCTGCCGATCGGCGTGCAGCTCGCGGGCCGGCCCTTCGCCGAGGGGACGGTGCTCGCCGTCGCGCGGCAGCTCGAGGTCGCGATGCCCTGGCGCGAGCGCCGCGCGCCGCTCGCCGAGCGCTGAGCCCCACCGCGAGCGCCTCGCAGCGCGGGGCGTCACCCCGGGCTTCCCCGCCCCGCCGGTCGATGCTACTGCCCCGCGGCATGCCCGCCGGCCCCGCGACGACGCCACCGGACGAGCCCGGCTGGCCCGCCCGGCTCGGAGAAGCCTGCACGCGCGCGCTGGGCGTGGCCTTCCTCGCCGCGGTGCCCACGGCGCTCCGCACGGCGGGCGCGGGCGGCAGCTTCCTCGGCGGCCTCCTCGTCGGCGCGGGCGTGCTGCTCCCGGTCGTCACCCTGGCCCTCGTCCTCACGCGGGCCTCGGGGCGCGGCTTCCGCCAGCTCGTCGGGGCCGAGTCGCCGCGCGTCGCCGTCCTCGGCCTCGCCCTGTGGATCGGCCTCGCCCTCCCGCTCCTCATCGTCCTCGGCGCCGGCCTCAAGGCGACGACCCACCACCGCGGCCTCGGCGGCGGCACCTTCGGCGTGCTCGGGCTGATCGTCGCGATCGCGGCGGCCCTCGTCGCGCACCGCCTCGTGGGCTGGGCCCAGCGCCTCGTGGAGAAGGGCCTCGCGCCCTGGATCCCCTCGGCGATCGGCGCGCTGGTCGGCGTCTTGCCGCTCCTCGCGGTGGCCCTTCCGCTCGGCCAGCACGACGGCGGGGAGAGCGCGCCCCAGGTCCGCGCGGCGATCATCGACGGGGCCATCGTCCTCGTCGCCACCGCGCTCGTGGCCTCCATGCAGCTCGGCGCCATGCTCGGCCGCTTTGCCCAGAGCGTCGCGCTCCCGCTCGCGGTGGTGATCTTCCTCGGCGCGGGCCTGCGCATCGAGAGCTCGCCCGCGCTCGGCCGCGCGTTCAAGGCCGGCGGCGGCCTCCCTGCGACCCTGCTCGGCGCCCTGGAGCGCTGGACCGATCGCGACGGCGATGGAGTCGGCGCGCGCTTCGGCGGCGACGACTGCGACGAGGGCGACCCCGCCCGCCACCCGGGCGCCCCGGAGATCCCGGGTGACGGGATCGATCAGGACTGCGACGGCATCGACCCGCCGGCCCCGACCCCGGAGCTCTCGGCCATCGCCCCGGCGTCGAGCAGCGCCGCCGCGCCCCGCGCCTCGGCATCGGGCGCGTCGGCCCAGGCCGCTTCATCGAGTGGAGCGAAGCCCGATATCGTCCTCGTCACGCTCGACACCGTGCGCGCCGATCACACCACCCTCCACGGCTACGGCAAGCCGACCACGCCGAGCCTCGACGCGCTCGCCAAGCGGGGCGTGGTCTTCGAGCATGCGTACGCGAGCGGGGGCGACACCCAGCGGGCCCTCGCGCCGCTGCTCACCGGCAAGAGCCTCGCGGACTCGCCGCACGACAAGCGCGAGTGGCCCACGATGTCCGCGGAGAACGACACCCTGGCCGAGCGGCTCAAGCGGGGCGGCTACCGCACCGGGGCGGTCACCTCGTTCACCTGGCTCAGCGAGATCCGCGGCTTTTCCCAGGGTTTCGACTACTGGCGCCCCGTCTTCACCCAGGCCCACCCCGAGCGGGAGGTCACGGGCCCGCTCGCCGTCAAGGCGGCGCTCTCGATCTGGAAGGAGCTCGAGGGGGACAGCCACCCCATCTTCCTCTGGGTCCACCTCTTCGACGCCCACGAGAAGTACCTGGAGCACCCGGGCATCCATTTCGGGAAAACCCGGGCCGATCAGTACGACGGCGAGGTCGCCTTCGTCGATCAGCAGCTCGGCGAGCTGGTCAAGGCCATCAGCGAGGGGCCGCGCGCGTCGAAGGTCACGTTCATCGTCCACGGCTCGCAGGGCGAGGGCCTCGGAGAGCATGGTTTCAACGGCCACGGCGGCGAGCTCTTCGACGAGGTCCTCCATGTCCCGCTGGTCATCGCCGCGCCCGATGGGAAGGCCGGCCGCTATGCCAAGGCGCCCGTCAGCACCCTCGATCTCGGGGCTACCGTGGTCGATCTCGCGGGGGCGGAGGCGGACGGGCTCTCGGGCGTGTCGCTCGTGCCCATCGTCCGGGGAGATCTGGAGCGCGCGCATGGGCCCGTGTACGCGCGTTCGCAGCGCCGGGTGGCCTTGATCGATTGGCCCCTCAAGCTCATGGTGATGGAGAAGAAGAAAGGCGATGGCAAGGCGCAGCTCTTCGACCTCGCCAAGGACCCGGAGGAGAAGGATGACCTCTCCACGTCCCACCCCGAAGACCGCGAGAAGCTCGACCGAGAGCGGGCGAAATTCGAGGCCAAATAAGCGTTCAGGGTGAGGGCTACCGCAGGATGACGATGAACGATCTTGGCTCTTTCTCCCAAAACCAGACACGATCTCGTCCCGTGATGCAACACCTCCTGCTCGGGCTCGGATTCACCGCCGGGATGTCCACCCTGGGGGCCGTCGCCGGCTACGCTGCGCGCACGCCGGCCCCCCCGGGCAGCCTGACTCACGCGATGGACGAGACCCCCGTGCTCGGCCACGAGTGGCGCCTCCGGAACAGCAAGCACTGGCAGATCGTGTCGTCCCCCTCCGAGAGCCAGGAGGCGACCGACGCCGCCGAGGGCAACCGCGGCACCTGCGGCCCCGGGATGATCGAGGTCCAGGGCAACATGAAGCTCGACCCCTCGGCCACCGCCTACTTCGACCACAACTCGGTCGAGGAGATGCAGAAGACCACCTGCACCAAGTGGATCACCAAAGAGTTTCCCGAGCGCTGCGCCGAGTTCAACCGCGACAAGTGGCTCTCGATCTCGAAGGAGCTGCCCACCAAACCGATGCACTTCTGCATCGACCGCTTCGAGTACCCGAACCAGAAGGGCGCCTACCCCTGGATCCTCATCAGCTACTACGAGGCCGTGGACATCTGCGCCGACGAGGGCAAGCGCCTCTGCAACGAGCAAGAGTGGACGTTCGCCTGCGAGGGTGAAGAGGCGACGCCCTACCCGTACGGGTACAGCCGCGACGCGACGGCATGCGTCATCGACCGCAACTGGCGCCCCTTCCACGAGTCCGCGCTCCGCCAGCGCGACGGGCTCGCGGCCGAGGTCGAGCTCGACCGGCTCTGGCAGGGCGTGCCCTCGGGCTCCATGCCCCGCTGCAAGAGCCCCTTCGGCGTCTACGACATGACCGGCAACGTCGACGAGTGGACGCACACCTCGCGCGAAGGCGAGCGGCCGAGCATCCTCAAGGGCGGCTACTGGGGCCCGGTGCGCACGCGCTGCCGGCCGTCCACCCGCTCGCACGACGAGAACCACATGTTCTACCAGCAGGGCATCCGCTGCTGCACCGACCCGGGCGTCGTCCCGGTGCGCAAGAGCTCGGCGGACGACGGGTCGCGCGCGCCGCTCCCCCGGGAGATCGAGTAACCTTGCCGGCGCCGGCCTTCGAGGCCGGCCTTCAAGGAGGATCGCCCGTGCTCGCTGGACGCAGAACCCTCGCGCTGCTCTCGCTCCCGATCGCCCTGCTCGGTTGCCAGGCCAACGTCGCGCAGGCGCGCGCCGCGGTCGACCTCCAGTGTCCGGAAGAGTCGGTGCAGATCCAGGAGCTGCCCGGCAACGCGTACCGGGCCGAGGGCTGTGGCAAGCATGCCGTCTACGCGTGCTCGGGCGGCACCCTGCTGAGCTCCGAGGCCTTCACCACGTGCACCCGGGAGGCCGAGCCGGCCCCTGCGCCCGCGACGTCGCGCTGAGGCGTCCTGGGATCCATGGACGCCGAGGCACCCGCCGCCGACAGAAGGCGCATCCCCCTCTACCTCCGGGTGGTCGGCGCCGTCGTGCTCGGCGCGCTGCTCGGCGTCGTCTTCGGCGCGAAGCCCTACCTCTTCGGGCTCAAGAACGAGCACCTCGGCCAGCTCGGCGTGCTGGTGATCAAGCTCCTCAAGGCGCTCGCCGTCCCGCTCATTTTCCTGTCGATCCTCGACTCGTTCGTCAAGACGCGCTTCACGGCGCGGCAGGGGGCGAGGCTCATCGGCATCTGCCTCTTCAACGTGTCGGTGGCGATGACCATCGGCCTCTTGATCATGAACCTGCTCCGCCCCGGCGATCGCTGGAAGGGGCACCTCGACGGCCTGCTGAGCGCCTTGCCGGCCGGCGGGGCGACGGCCGAGAGCCTGCTCGCCGAGTCGCACAAGGGCACGCTCAACCTGATCGACAACATCGCGAGCTACGTGCCGAAGAGCCTCGTCGACCCGTTCTCGGAGAACAACGTCATCGCCGTGGTGCTCGCGGCCCTGCTCGCCGGGGCCTCGTTTCGCCGCGTGAAGGACGGGATGCCCGAGGCCGAGCGGGGCGACATCCTCGCGTTCGAGCATGTGATCGAGGGCGCCTACAAGGTGCTCGTGCAGATGCTCCACTGGGTGGTCGAGCTCATCCCCTTCGCGGTCTTCGGCGTCGTCGCGCAGGTCGTCGGCCGGGCAGGCCTCGGCGTCTTCAGCGTGCTCTGGGTCTTCCTCGCCACCATGCTCCTCGGCCTCGCCGTCCACGCGCTCGGCTACTACCCGCTGATCGCCTGGATCGCCGGGGGAAAGCCGCCGCGCGTCTACCTCGGCAAGGGCGCCGACGCGATCCTCACCGGCCTCTCGTGCAACAGCAGCCTGGCCACGGTGCCGATCACGCTCGCGTGCCTCGACAGGATGGGCGTCTCCAAGCGCTCGGCGCGGATGGCGGCCTGCGTGGGGACGAACCTCAACAACGACGGGATCACCCTCTACGAGGCGATGGCGGCGCTCTTCCTCGCGCAGGCCGTGGGCTTCGAGCTCGGCCTCGGCAAGCAGCTCACCATCGTGCTCCAGGCGATCATGGCGGGGGCCGGCGTGGCCGGTATCCCCGAGGCGGGTCTCATCGTCCTGCCGCTCGTGCTCGGCGGCGCGGGCTTGCCAGAGCCGCTCATCGCCGCGGCCTTGCCCTTGATCATGACGGTGGACTGGATCATCGCGCGCTGCCGCTCCGCGGTGAACGTGATGAGCGACATGCTGGTGGCGATCCTCCTCGACACGGACAAGGAAGCGTCCGGCCCGGACGAGAGCGCGGGAGACCCCGACACGCTCTCACCTCCGCCCGCCTGAGCGGATGTCCGCCGGCGACACGTCACCTGCGTGCCATTTCGGGGGCCCGTCCTCACAGAGAGGCTCCTCGCTTCCCCAGCGCTTCCCCAGCGCTTCCCCGGCGAGGTGATCCCGCTCGCGCTCTTTCGTAGTTTTGCGGATCGCCTGTTGACAGAGAAGAGGCGCACAAGGCACTCTCGCCTCTTTGCATCATGAGAGGTTCAGCCGCTCTGCGACCGTGCTTTGCTCATGGTGCAACCGTATGACCAGCACCTACATGGGAGGTATCATGTCCTTGTCTCTTCCGGTCTCATTTGTGCGCCGCGTCAGTCTCATGATGGGTCTTGTCTCGCTGGCCGCGCTGGGCGCCGCCTGCGGAGGAGAGCCCACCCCGGAGGACCTCCAGGGCCCATCGGAGACGCTGGGTGAGGCGCAACAAGCCTTGACTTGCGTGACCATCAAGAGGGGCAGCTTCGGCGCGGTCGCCGACGCCCAGATCAGCCGCACCATCGGCGTCTCTCCGGTGCTCGACGCGGAGGGCAAGAGCAATTTCGGCGCGCTCTCGACCGCGGAGATCGGCCGGCCGGTGTCCGGCGTCGCCCGCAAGATGCTGCTCCGATTCGACCTCTCCGGCATCCCGGCGGGCAGCGCCGTGAGCTCGGCGACGGTCACCCTCGATACGCAGGCGACGAACGGCGCCGCGCCCGTGAGCGTCAAGCGCGTCACGGCGCCCTGGGCCGAGGCCACGGTGACCTGGAACAGCTGGGCCGGCGCGCAGGCGTCCGACGAGATCGCCTCGTTCATCTCGGCGGGCGGCGCGCATTCGTTCGACATAACGGCCCTCGCGCAGGCCTGGGTCAACGGCGTCTACGCCAACAACGGCGTCGCGCTCGGCTCCGAGCTCGTGACGAGCACCTTCTCCACCAGCGAGTCCGCCGACGCCGCGCTGCGCCCCGCGCTCTCCATCTGCTACACGCCCTCGAACCACTGCGCGCCGAACCCCTGTCAGAACGGCGGCGCCTGCGTCGACAGCGCGAACGGCTACACCTGCCAGTGCCCCGCGGGCACCTCGGGCGTCAACTGCGAGCAGGTGACCTGCCCCTGCGCCGTCGATCCGAAGTGGAACCAGACCTTCACCGCGCCGTTCATCTCGACCAACCTGTACACGCCGACGTTCAAGATCATCAGCACGGAGAGCGCCTTCGGCGATTTCATGGTGTCCGCCAGCATCGGCGCCCAGGCGGGGAGCTGCCGGGTGATCGACCTGAACGACCCGAACAGCTTCGACAACACGCCGTACACGCAGACGACGGTGGCCCAGGGCCAGGCGTGCCTCGATCAGATCACCGCCTTCCACGATCTGAAGTGCCCCGGCGGGGTCTGCGTGTTCCCGAACTTCTGATCGCCGCCGCGCTTCGTCCTCCACGCCGGCGGGCCCTCGCCGGCGCGGAGGGCCTCGCGGGCCGGCGCGCAACTCGGGCGAGCCTTCCCGGCGGCCTCGAAGTATCCTGCCTCCCGATCATGAGCGACGCTGCTTCTGTTGTCCCGAGCCCCACCGCCGAGCCTCCCCGGCCGAGCGCGGGACGGCCTCGATCGGCGCCCCGCCGCGATCCCGATCCCAAGTCGCCCGCCGCAGCGCCCGCGCCTCGCCGGCGCCTCACCGATACGCTGACGGGCGTCCTGCTCTTCGTCGCCACGGCCGGCGTGCTCCTGTCTGCGGCGCCCTCGCTGCTGCGCGCGGCCGGCCTCGGCACGCTCCCGCGCGACGACGCGGAGGTGCGCCACGGCGGTCACCTGGCTCTGCCCGAGCCCCCGGTGGGCGCGCCGGATCACCCGATCTTCTCGCATGGAACGGACGAGGACGACGACGAGGGCCCCGGCCCGCGCTTCGTCAATCCGCACGGCGGGGCCCTGCCGCTCGGCCCCGCGCCGGGCCCGGGCAAAGACCCGCTCGCCGCGCCCGAGCCCCGTGACCGGTCCGGCGAGAAGAGCGACGGCAAGCGCGCGCGTCCCGCCGTGGCCCGCCGCGCGCTCGCGCTCTTCTCGGACCCGGGCGGAGGCGGAGAGATCCTCGGCGAGGTGCGCGCCGGCGATCTCGTGATGATCGGCAAGGAGCTCGGCGACTGGGTGCTCGTCGCGCACGACGGCGATGACGGTGTGGTGATGGGCTGGACCAAGAAGAGCGAGATCGCCTTCCGATGAGCGCGATCGTCATCGCGCCGCCGCGCGCCTACCGGGGCCGCATCCTCACGCCTGCGAGCGGAGGAGGCCCGCTCCGCTTCCTCGACGACGGCCTGCTCGTGGTGCACGACGGGCGCATCGTCTCGGTCGACCGCTACGCGCCCGGCCTCTTCCCCGGCGCCGTGCGCGACCTGCGCCCCTGCGTGCTCCTGCCCGGCTTCATCGACACGCACGTGCACTTCCCGCAGACGCGCGTGATCGGCAGCGCGAGCGGCCCCTTGCTCGACTGGCTTTCGCACACCGTGTTCCCCGAGGAGACGAAGTTCAACGACGTGTCCTACGCCCGCGAGGTCGCCGCCGAGTTCTGTGGCCGCCTGCTCGCCGCCGGCACCACCACGAGCTCCATCTTCTCGAGCTCGAGCCCGGCCGCGACCGATGTGCTCTTCGAGGCCCTCTCGTGCGCCGGCCTGCGCGCCTTCGCCGGTCTGACGCTGATGGACCAGGCATGCCCGCCCGCCCTCGCTCTGCCGAGCCGCGAGGCCCTCGCCGCCTGCGAGGAGCTCATCCATCGCTGGCACGGCCACGACGGCGGCCGCCTCGCCTTCGCCGTGACCCCGCGCTTCGCCCTGAGCTGCTCCCGCCCCCTGCTCGAAGGCGCCGCCCACCTCGCCTCCACCCACAAGCTGCTGGTGCAGACCCACATCGCCGAGAACCCGGCCGAGGGCGAGGCCGTGCTCGCCGCCCACCCCTGGGGCGGCGATTACCTCGGCATCTACGAGCACGCCGGCCTGCTCGCGCGCCGCACCCTGCTCGCCCATGCGATCCACCTCTCGCCCCGCGAGTGGGACCGCGCCGCCACCCACCACGCCGCCGTCGCCCACTGCCCCGATTCGAACTTCTTCCTCGGGAGCGGCCGGATGCCCCTCGGTGAGGCCCGGAGCCGCGGCATCGCCGTCGGCCTCGGGAGCGACGTGGCCGCCGGCCGGAGCTTCGAGATGCGCAAGGCCATGGCCCACGCGTACGACAACGCGCTTTGCCTGGGAGAGCGCCTCTCGCCGGACGATCTGCTCACGATGGCGACGCTGGGCGGGGCCGCGGCGCTCGGGATCGACGCGGTGACCGGGAGCCTGGAGCCCGGGAAAGAGGCCGATTTCCTCGCGCTACGGCTGCCGGATTACGTGGTGGAGCGGGAGCAGATATTGAGTCAGCTCGTGTTCGGCGACGCGGGGAAGGTGGAGCGCACCTTCGTGCGGGGGAAGCAGGTCTTCGCGGGCTGAGCGGCCCAGGGGATCGTCCCTCCGCTCCCTGGATGACGAAATTCTGCCGCCGGCGGCATGATCCTGCTTGGCCACCCTGCGCGCGGCCTTTGCAAACACCCGTCAGCAGAACGCACGCAGCGAAGAGAAGGGCCCCTCTCGGCCCTGCTCGCGCGCTCGTCTTGTCTTCGGGAAAGGAAGCCCATGGAAGGGGTCGTCATCTTGGTCTTGCTCGTGCTGCTCGGCATCGGAGCGTTCTTCGGCTGGATCGTCTCGGCGATCGCCGGAGCCTTCGGGCCGGGCAAGCGGGTACTTTCGCTCGAAGGGGAGCACCTCGCCTTGCGCCAGAGCCTGGAGGAGGTGCAGCACCGCCTCGTTCGCGCCGAAGCGGCCATCGCCGAGCAGCGGCGCGAAGTGTTCGCGCTGCGCAGGGAAGCGGCGGACCGGCGAGGGACGTACGCAGCGCCGGTGTCGGAGGTTCGTCTTCCGGTGGTCGAGCCCGTTCGCGCGCCCGAGCCGGTGCGTGTCCCGGTGGTGCCGATCTGGGAGGAGCCGGTGCCGGTTCAGGCGGCGGCGCTTGTCGAGCATGTCGAGGAGGTGCGGGCGGCGAGGGTGCAGGAGCAACCTGTCCCGGCTCCGTCCCCCCTCCCGCTCCCGCTCCCGATTCC
>JAXLYT010000069.1:0-59544 GCA_046351295.1 Byssovorax sp. | reverse complement strand
ACCGTTGACCTTGCGTTCGCTTTCTGGCCCTCACAGGATAATTCAACGAGCGGTCAAATGGGTCGCCCGGCTTGTGCGATCCCCCACGCGACGATCTGTGAGCACAGATCGGTGAGGATCGTGTCGTGGGCAAAATCGAGCAGGTTGGCGAGCCGGGCAGGCGGCTGGGAGCGCATCCAGGCGACCGCGCGGTCGAGGGCCCTGGGACCGAGCGCATCGATAACGAAGCATGTGCACTCCGCCTCGTTTCGACAGGGGCTCTTCGAAGCACATCGATCGCGCTGACCGCAGCGGCCGACCTCGGTCCAGAAGGACCCTTCTCCAGCGCCATGGTCCATTCGCTGGATCTCCGCCAAGCGAAGCCCGTGCTTCAGATTGGCATAAGAGCGCCAGTCGCATACGGTGCGGGGCACGAGTCGATCGAGGGCCATGAGCCGCTCCGGGAGAGACGGCGTCTCGCGATGGGGGCCGAGCGCCTCTTCGTAGACCTCGAAAGCCAGCAAATTTTCTGCCGAGCGAACGTGCAGTACCTGCGAGCGCTGGAAGGCCGGCATAGGGCCGAGGTCCAGCCCCTGCGCCGTGCCACCGACGCCCGCTTGCGGGTGCGTTCGATCGCTGTCTGCGACGGCCAGCAAGATGCGCCCGTCCTTCGCAGCTTCGAGGAAGGCGGCCGCGAGGGTGCTCCCTCCGCCCCCTCTGCGCTCGAAGGCGAGGCGATGACGAAAACCCCGATGAGCCATGAATGCGCGCCCCATGACATCATAGAGCTCTGCATCGGTCAGGTTCTCGCCCAGGAGGATCGTGCGGCCCAGGCGCTCGAAGTCGGAGAAGTGATGAAGGTCTGCGCGGATCACCCGGCGATCCGCCCGGGTGGCGACGCTGCCGTCGAACGACGGACCGATCCCGACCTCCATGTGCCACGGGATCGTCTTTCGCAGCCCGTCGATCTCGCTCAGCTTTCCGGTGATCGAGTCGAGCGCGCCGCGCGCCGGCTCGGACAGGCGGGAAGAGAGCCGCCGCAACGTTCGGGCGTCGTCACGGCGAAGAGAGACCACATGCTTGAGCCCGTGGTGGGCGCGGAGCAGATTCTCGATGCAGAGGAGGGAGCGTTCGGACAGCGAGGGCTGTTCGAGGACAGAGGCAACGGCCGAGGCGTCGAGGTGGATCAGCAAGCGTCACTCTTCGCCCGCGAGCGGCAGGGGTTCGACGAGGGGCTCGTCTCTCACCGGCGCAAAGAAGCCGTAGGGCCAATCGAGCAGGGCCCCTTCGTGGTCGTAGCCGGCAAGGCGCACCTCGGTCAGACGGGTCCGTGAGTCTTGCTCGAAGAGGACGATCTGAGCATCGTCTGCGGCGAGCTGCCCCTCGGCGATCAGGTCGCCGAGCCCGTTGATGAGCGCCTCGCTGTGGGTCTCGATCATCAGCTTGACCTCGTGCCCCGCCTTGCGGCTCTCGAGCAGGGCTCCGGCGATCATCCGGGCGAGCAGGGCTTGATGGGCAGGGTGGAGGTGGAGCTCCGGCTGCTCGATCGCGAGCATCGAGGTGCGGCGATCGCCGCCCCGCGGGCGGCGCACGCAGGTCGCCCAGAGGGTCAACGCGAACGGGAGGATCTCGGAGTAGCCAAAGCCGACATCGACGAGGTTGACGAAGCGATCGGCGCCCCTCTCTTTGATCAGGATCTCGACGTTGAGACGTTCGCGTCGCACCCGGGTCTCGAAATCGAGGTAGGTGCGGGTGAAGGCTGCAAAGTCGTCCGCTTCCTGTGGAGAGAGGGACTGGAGGAACATGGAGAGGTTATGCCCCTGAGGGTCGACCTCCTCCACGGAGATCTCCTGCATCCGGTAACTGCGCGATACGTTGACCCGGAAGGGAGCCAGGTACGTGACCTGGGAGAGCCAGCGAGCCACGCTGAGATCGGTGGCGTCGAGCACGGATGGAATCAGCGCTGCCACCCAGAGCGCCATGACGCGACGAAGGTCCGGATGATCGTGGGGAAGATCCGTGAACTGTCCCGTATTGGGCTTCGACTCCTGGTGGTAACGTATGGTATTGTTCAGTCGCGCGGCCATCTCCAATGTAGAGCCGATTACCGGCGGGCTCCACGCCACGGGCACAGGTGCCAGAGCAGAGACGAGCTGACCCAGGGCTTCCTCGGCTGCGTTCCAGAGCAGAACGATGTCTGTCTGGTCCTCGTACATATCGATGTCGTCGAAGGGCGCGCGGCTTACCGGTATGAAAGCGAGGTGAGCCTGCTCGCGAGGCTGAACTACGGGGAGGAAGATGACGTCCCCTCCACTCACCAAGCCGTCCTCTTTCGGCAAGACATCGAACGAATCGACTTCATATTTGATGAGCGTTCGATCGGGGCCGAATTTCATAAGGATCGTATGATCTTCGATGCGGATATCATACGAGGAAAGGTATGCCCCTCGCTCGCCCTCGGCGAAGCCTGCCGAGACGTCGAATGTAGGCGTCCCGATCACCCAGATGTGATCGTTCAGTCGCACCCGGAACCGGAACGTGACCGAGGGCTCCTTCGCCCCGTGGGTCGTAGCTTCGTCGAGGGAACCAAAGTCGACGTACTTGGGGTCGTACCAGAGGATCGGGCTCTCCCGCGCGGTCTCGACGCTCTGACGGAGCAGAGGGAAGGATCGCAAAAATGTGCTCTTGCCCGAGCTGTTCCGCCCTACGAGCAGCGAGATCGGCTTGAGGGGGACGAAGCCCGTGTCCCTCAAGCATCGCAAATTTTTCACACCGAACGCTTCCAGGCTCATGCCGACCTCGACGGTATCCTACCCCATCCTGCGGGCCCGTGCGCGTCACGTTGCGGGAGGCACCACGTTCGAGGAACGAACCTCGGCTTCGCCTTCGCGTCCGCCCGTCACGCGGCACGGCCGGTGGGTCGTGCGCCCTCGGCCCGGGCGGTCATCCCGCGCGACGATCGATCGCGAGCCGTTTCGCATGCTCGATGAGAAGACGTTGCCACCCGAAGCGCACCGCCAAATTTTCGTGGCATTCCCCTCGCGGCCCTCGATGATCTACGCTGCGCTCCCCTGCGCATGCACCCCGCCACCCTCTGCACCGTCGCCTCGACCCTGTTCTTCCTCGTCCTCGAGCGCGTGCGCCCGGGCCGCCCGCTGCCGCGCGTCTCTGGCTGGTACGCGCGCGCCCTCGCCATCAACCTCTGCCAGCTCGTCATCACCCTGGGGCTCAACCGCGTCTACAACCGCCACCTGAGCGGCGACTCGCTCCTCGCCCTGCACCGCCTGCACATGCCCGCGCTCGAGGGCTTCCTGGCCTGGCTGATGGGCACCTTCTTCTTCTACTGGTGGCACCGTATCCGCCACTACAAGGGCTTCTGGTTCGTCTTCCACCAGCTCCACCACTCGCCCGCGCGCATCGAGGTCGCCACCTCGTTCTACAAGCACCCGGTGGAGATCTTCAGCGACTCGGTCATCGCCGCCTGCGTGCTCTACCCGATCGCGGGCGTGTCGCTCGACGGCGCCTTCTGGAACAATTTCTTCGCCGCCACCGCCGAGTATTTCTACCACGCCAACTTCCGCTCTCCCCGCTGGCTCAAGTACTTCATCCAGACACCGGAGCTCCACGCGGTGCACCACGAGCTCGACGTGCACCGCTACAACTTCGCCGATCTCCCCCTCTGGGACCGCCTCTTCGGGACGTACAAAGACGCCGACGACTTCGCCCCTGCCTGCGGCTTCCCCCGGGACAACGAGCGCTTCGTGAAGGACATGCTCCTCTTCCGCGACGTGTACGACAGGAAGTGACGCGATGTGCTGCTTCTCCCCCATCCAGGCTCCCTTCCGCCTCCTCGGCTTCCTCCTCGGCCCACCGCAGCTCGAGGTGTCGAGCACGAAGATCTTCGCTCGGGTGGACCCTGCGCCCGAGGGCGGCCCGGCCCTGCAATGGCTCGCCTATTCCATGGCCGTGGCGACCCCCTCCGACGTGGCGATGGTGCTCCCGATCCCGGCCGCCCGCGCCGCCGAGGACGCGTTGCGCTTCATCGACCTCTCGGGATATCCCACGTTCTTTACCGACCTGGAGACGCTCTTCCCCGACGACGTGATCGGCCTCGCCAAGAGCCGAGGCGGATTCATGCAATCCCGGAGCAGGCCTCGCCTCGTCGTGCACGCGGTCGGAGATTTCGAGGCGTCGTACGTGCCGAGCCTGGGCGATTTCGACCGGCTCGACCCTCGCTTCCGGATCCCTCAGGCAGTCTGGGACGCCCGGCCCGACTACGGGGCTTTCGGCTTCGCGGTGTTCAAGCTGAAGAAGGGCAAGAAGAAATCGATTCACCCCATGGCCTTCTCCTTCGAGACGGGCGAGCCACGATCGATCTTCTTTCCGACGCTCCACGTGCATGACGGAGTGCTGCACGAAGAAGCGCACTTCGATCACAAGCTCTACTACCAGGCCGAGGGCGCCGCCGAGCCCGTCCTCGAAGGGCGGCCGGAGGCGGCGCGCTGGGTCGAGCCTTCGAGCGGGACGGCCACGCAGGCGGTCGATGTCGCGCGGACGCGCGGGCTCGTGGACGGCGCGGCGCGGGTGATGCGATGGGGCCTGCACGGGATGCTGCCGAACCGTGACGCGCGGGTGAAGCTGCCGATCCCGGCCTGAGGCGATCCGCGGAGCACGCCCCGGGCGAGCATGCGGCCCCTTCGTCGGCGCTCCGTGCTAGACCCCGCGCGCGATGTCCGACGACGCTTCTCCGACCCCCTTCGATCTCCTCGGCGGCGAGCCCGCCGTCCGCCGCCTCGTGGAGCGCTTCTACGCCATCATGGCCCGCGACGAGCCTGCGCTCGCCCGCCTACACCCCTGCGACGCCGAGGGGCGCGTCAGCAAGGAGAACCAGGACCGCTTCGCCCTCTTCCTGATCGGCTGGCTCGGCGGCCCGCAGGACTACATTGCCGCCCACGGGCACCCGCGCCTGCGCATGCGGCACGGGCGGGTGGCGGTGGACATCGCGATGCGCGACGCCTGGCTCCGCGCCATGTCGGCCGCGCTCGACGAGGAGAAGGTGACGGGCCCGCTCCGCCCGTTCCTCGATCAGCGCTTCGCCGAGGTGGCCGATTTCATGCGCAACACGCGGGGGTGATTCGGGGCGGCTGGTTGGTGTACGATGTCGGTCGTGTCTCAGGTCTACCGGGTCGAGCAGGGCGATGATCTGTTCACGATCGCCGAGAAGTTCGGGTTCAACGACTGGAGGACCGTCTATCATGACCCGAGCAACGCGCCCTTCCGCGCGTTGCGGCCGAACCGTTGATGCCCGCGATGGCGATCTTATCGTACGATCCTTCGCTGAGTAATCCCCGAGCCCGCGCCGGTGCTCCGGGTTCGTGACTGCTACAAGAAGTAGAGATGAAGCCCGGGCTGGCGCTCCTCCTCCTGCTGTCGATCCGCGGCGGCTGCGGAGAGGGGAAGACCTCGTCCCCGGACGCCGGCGCTTCGGCGTCCGCGAGCGAGGCGGCCCCGCGGCGGCTCTCCCCGGCGGTCATCGAGGGCATCCTGCCTCCGCCCTGGCACGTCGGAGACACCTGGCGGGTGAGCGCGCGGGAGCCCAGCTCGCTCGAGGGGTTCGGTCACCTCGCGTTCCTCGAGTATGATTATCGGGTCAAGGCCGTGCCCGCGTCGAAGGGGGGTGAGTACGTCATCGAAGCGGGCACGCGGAAGCGCTGGGACAGCGTCATGACCTTTCGCACGGACGATTTCTGGTTCGCGGCCTGCGCGTGCTCTTCGTTGGACAAGCTCGAGGCGGACCGAGCGGGCTCCGCAGGGCCGGCCGTTCCCTTCATCTCGTCCCCGATGTTCAATCCGGCGATCATTTTCCCTGCGGTCCGGGCGACCATGGAAAACCCGCTGTTCTTCGCCACCGAGCGCGGCTCGCCGATGGCGAAGACGGTCGCGGTTCAGCTCGTCGAGCCCCTTCCGGGGGGCCTGCACATTGTCATTCAGGAGCGCAACGAGTATGCGATCCACACGCACGAGATGCTCTGGCGGCGAGGTGCTCCCTGGTGGTCCAAAGCGCGAAGCTGGAGCGTCGGCCTGATCGAGGATCTCCCCGGGGACAAGCCCCAGGTGTGGCTCGAATGGGAGGCCCACCTGGAGCTTCCTGACGATGACGCGGCGCCCATGGTCTGGCCCTGGGAGCCGGCGCACTGGAAATGGCCGATCCCCGAGCATTACCCCTGATGGGTGTCCTGCCCTCTGCGAAAAGGTTCGAGGCCCCGTGCTGGCAGGGCCCTGGGCTCGCGAGGAACACGATCAGCGGCGTGAGGATGCTCGCCGCTCGAACGCGAGCTGGGCGATCAGCCGGACGTGCGCCCCGGGAGGCGGGCGCGCAGGCGGGCGCGGGCCTCGGCGCCGGGGGTGCGCTCCTCGCGAAGCTGGGCGCAGAGCGCGCGGATGGCCTCGCCGAAGGTGCCGCCGAAGCGCGCGCAGTTGTCGCAGCCGCCGAGGTGGGCCTCGATGGCCGCGCGCTCCTCCGCGCTCGCCTGGCCGTCGAGGTAATCGCTCAACCGTTCGAGGACGGCGCTGCACGCGAGGCCGCCCACCGTTCGTTCACGGTCCATGATCGTCCTCCGCGTTGAGCCGGGCCACGAAGCGGAGCCTGGCCCGGTGCAGGCGGCTCTTCAAGGCAGCGAGGGTCAGGTCGAGCGCCGTCGCCGCCTCGTCGAGGGAGAGGCCCTCCACGTCGATCAGCGACAGCACCTCCCGATCCGAGGGATCGAGCCCTGCGAGCGCCTCTCGCACGGACACGCGGCTCTCGATCGCCGCGAGCACGCGGCTCCCGGCCTCGCTGTCGCCCCACCCCGCGCGCTCGCCGAGCTCTTCGAGCGACAATGCATCGCTGTCGGCCGAGCGCATGCGGATCTGCCGGCGCAGGGCGTTCCGCGCGACGGTGTAGAGCCAGGCGCGCGGCGATGGACCGCGGTAGGTCGAGGCGTGCTGCCACACCGCCACGAAGGCCTCTTGCAGCGCGTCTTCGGCCAGGGCGGCGTCGCCCGAGAGCAGCGCTGCGTGCCGCGACATCGGCGCGTAGTGGCGCACGAAGAGCGCCTCCAGAGCGTCCTCGTCGCGCGCCGCGATGCGCGCGATCAAGGTCACGTCGTCCGGGTCTTCGGCGCGATCGAGCATGTCTTCAGGCCGAACAGCGTGTAGAGAGGACAGGACCCGACGAGACCTGTCAACAGGGGAACGGCGCCGAGGTAACCCCAGGGGGTCTTGGGGCCGATGAAGGCGATGGCCAGGAGGCCGATGCCGAGGGCGATACGGAGGGCGCGATCGACGAGGTGCTCGTTGCGGGGGAGGATCTTGTCCAGCATGGGATTCTCGCTTTCGGCAGGAGAGAGTCCGGCCGGCGCGAGAAGGATTCCGGGGCGTGGTTTTTTTGGAGGGCGGGCGCGGCCCATCACCCGAGGCCCAGCCGGTGGCAGGGCCCCGGGCTCGGGCCGGATGCGCTCGGATCCGATCGGGTCGATCAGATCGTGAGCGCGCCGGTGCGGATCAAGTACGCGAACTTCGCGCGCTGCTCCGGGTCGAGCAGCGCGTGGATGCGCTTGAGCGCGGTGACGACCGCGTCGCGCAGCCGCTCGGCGCTCTTCACCCGCTCGGTGGCGACGGCGCCCACCTTGTCGGCGTCGAAGCCCTCCGCGCTGATCGCGTCGGCGAAGCCCGACACGGTGCGCCGGTGATCCACGGCCGCCTGGGCGCGCTCGGTCTTCAGCTCGTTCAGGATCGTCGCCAGCTCGGCCACCTGCTTTTCGTCGAGGTCGAGTCGGTGCGCGAGGAAGCGCAGCGGCCTCCGCACCCCGAACGCGCCGCCGCCGAAATCACCGTCGTGATCCGGCCCGGCCATCACCGGATCACCCCCGAATCCGCCGCCTCCGGGGCCGAAGCCCCCGCCTCCGGGGCCGAAGCCCCCCGCGGGACCGCATCCCGCCGATACGCCGCACCCGGCTGCGTCATGGCCATGAGGGCCGTGGTGGTGCCGGGCGTGGTGCTTCCACCACCCCATCATTCCAGGGAACATGTGCGTGACCTCCACGACGGGGCTGTCGCTCCCATCGGGTTCGAGAAAGCGCGGGCGAAATGCCTCGCGCCGAGGACGAGCGTGAGGCGGCCGGGGCCGCCTGTCAACCGCGGGCGCTCCGGCGCGAGGGCTTCTTCGCCGATCCTTCACCGATGCTTTGCACAGGAGGGCGGGATGGCTGGACGGGGATCAGGGCGCGAGCGCGATCAGGGCGCGAGCGCGATCAGGGCGCGAGCGCGATCAAGGCGCGAGGACGAAGGCGATCGCGGCGGAGGCGTCGTACTGGCTCAAGCGGGACCAGCCGTCGATGGCGGTGGCCGCGCAGTAGACGTACTCCGCGAAGCCGGCGATCGTGCAGGAGCCGAGCAGGTGGGCCACCGTGTCGGAGACGGAGAGCGGCGGCGTCACCGCGTTCACCGAGCCGTGGGTTACGCCGGGGAGCGTGAGCGCGTTGACGCCCTTGAGCAGCGTGAACGAGAAGGTGGCGTTGCCCGTCGGGTGCGTGGCCGTGTAGCCCATCACCACGGTGCCCGTGGTGTCCTGGCCGTAGTTCATGGTCCCGCACATCGGGTTGGCCGTGTTCCCGTTGAGCGTGGGCAGGGCGATGGTCGCGCTGCAATGGTTGTTGTCGATCAGCACCCGGGTGGTGACGCTCGACTCGATGAAGCCGCCCGCAGCGTTGAAGAAATCGATCCGGATGTTGTGCAGCCCGTTGCTGAGCCCCGTGGTGCTCAGCATGTCGCCGAGCGACGGGTGCTGCCAGAGGAACAGGTCCTGCGGCGGGTGGACGGGGTAGAAGCCGCCGCCGGCGGTGCCGACGGTGGTGGGGGCGACCGTGACGAGGCTGGAGGCGTTCGTCGACGGGTTCACCTTGTAGTCGGCGTAGGTGTCGAGCTTGGCCGTGCCGTCCACCACCACCCGGTAGTAGCGCGCGCCGTCGAGCCACGCCTTCTGGTGGTTCACGAGCAGCGGGAGCGTGCCGCCGAAGGGCACGTCGGTGACCTGGAAGAAATAGCCTGGATCGGTGGTCGCGCGGCCGGTCGTCGGGTTGATCTTGTCGGCGGGGACATGGCCGATGCCGAGGAAGAGCAGGCCCGAGACCGAGGTGGAGATCCCCGCGAGGTCGACCCGATCGATCTCGTCGTTGGAGCACACCAGGATCTGGCCCGGGATGGTCACGGCCGCGCTCGACGGCCGCACGGGCAGCCCCGTGGCCACGGGCGTCACGGTGGCGGGGACCGCGCTCAGGTTGATCAGCGACACGCGGTTGGCCGGGTCGCGCTCCGGGACGAGGATCGCGCTCTCGCTGGCGTCGAACCAGCTCAGCATGAACGGGGAGGTGAGGTGCGCCGCGACCGTGGTGCGCGCCCCGGTGTTGAGCGCGATCTTGCTCACCCGGCCGCCGTCGGGCCCGGTCGTCTGCTCGCTGACGTAGGCGAAGGCGAGGTCCGAGGTGATGAGGAGGCCGACCGCGTGATCGAGGTTGCTCACGATCGCCGTGGAGACGCCCGAGGTGAGATCGATGCGCAGCAGGCGGCCGGCGGCGGCGTACTCGACCACGTAGGCCTGGTTGTGCGCCTCGTCGAGCGCGATCTGGTGCGGCGCCGTGAGGCCCCCGGCCACCACGGTCGCGGCCGTGCGGTTGGCCGAGAGGAGGTTGACGCGCAGCAGGTTGCCGCTGCGCTCCGTCACGTAGGCGAGCTTCTCGCCGGAGGTGACCCGGATGTCCTCCGGGGCGTTGTAGCCGGTGCCGAGCACCTCGTAGCGCGGGGCGAGCTGGTAGGTGACCCACTCGATGTGGAGGTCGTATCCATAGGCCGTGACCCGCACCTTGGCGTAGTTGCCGCCCTGGGTGAGGACCGCGAACACGTCGCCGGTGACGAGCTCGTTGGTGGCGTCGGCGTTGCCGTTGATCGGCGCGCTGCCGTAGGTGAGGTTCTGGAGCGTCACGTGGTTGACTGAGCTCCAGTCGACCACCCCGAGGTTCACGATCTTGGCGCCGTTCTGTGGATCGAGCGACCGGCTGGTGGAGGTCTTCTGGTGCCAGAAGACGTCGGTCGTGGCGCTGAGGGTCGTCGGGCTCACGCCCAGATCGAAGTCGAACGCGTAAGTTCCCTGGATGACCGCAGAGCCCTGGGAGGCGACGGCGATCACCCGCCGCACCAGGTTGAGCCGGGAGACCTTGCCCCCGTACTCGACGAAATCGAGCTGGCTCCGGCTCTGCCGGTAGTCGCTCCCGATCGCACCACCCAGTCCACTGATGAGCTGCACAGGTGTCGTCATGAAAAGTCCTCCCTTGTGACGCAGGTCGACCGTGGAGACGCGCGCGGCGAGCCGCTCGCGTCCCCTCGCGTTCCTCGTGAGCAGCTGTACGCAGCGACGAGCGAAGACCTGAAACGTTAATTTCCGGAACGAGCGCGGCGGAGGGGCGCTGCCGGTCTCTCGGCGCGCAGTAACGCGACGCGTCGCCTTCTCGGCTGGTCCCCCGGCGGTTCTCCGGTAGCGTGGTCGCGCCATGAAAGGCCGCCCCTTCTCTCACGTCATCGGCTTCGACGACGCGCCCTTCCCGCACGATCACCGCGGCGACGTGCTCCTCGTCGGCACGGCCTACGCGCGCCTGCGCTTCGAGGGCGTGCTCAGCACCCGCGTCCGGCGCGACGGCGAGAACTCCACGCGCGCCGTGATCGAGCTCGTGCGGCGCTCCCAGTTCGCCGGGCACACGCGCCTCTTGCTCTTCCAGGGCATCGCCGTCGGCGGCTTCAACGTGATCGACCTCGCCCGCCTCCACGACGAGCTCGGCATGGCGGTGCTCGTCGTGGCGCGCCGGCCGCCGTCGCTCCCGGCCATCCGCGCGGCCTTGCTCGGGCGGGTGCGCGGCGGCGCGAAGAAGTGGGCGCTCATCGAGAAGGCGGGGCCGATGGAGCCCGCGGCCGGGCTGATGGTGCAGCGCGCCGGCATCACGCTCCCCGAGGCGGAGGAGGTGATCCGGGCGCTCTCCGTGCACGGCAACATCCCCGAGCCGCTCCGGGTCGCGCACCTCATCGCGGGCGGCGTGACGACCGGGAAGAGCCGCGGCCGGGCCTAGCTCCCCCGCGCGCACCGGCCCGCGATCGCGCACCGTGCGCGACGCGCGTCGCATGCACGGCGAGCGCGACATGCATGGCACGCGCGACATGCGCTGCTTGCGCGAGCAGCGCGCGAAATTGCGCGACCTTCCTTGCGCGGGAGGTACCCTCGTGCTTGCTTCCTCGGTTTCCGCGGTGCGCGCGCGGCCCAGGATCCACCTGGGATCCATTGTGTGCCTGCGAGCCCGGTGATAAATTGATCGAAAGCGTCAGGTGCCCGAGGCGCGCCGCCCGACCGACCCCGACGCCCGAGGATACGCCCATGACCACCGGACCTCGCTCTCTCCTCGCCCGCGGCCTCGGCCTGATCGTCCTCTCCGCCGGCCTCGCCTCCCTCACGGCGTGCAGCGGCACGAGCGAGCCGGACGATCCGTTCGAGTTCCCGCCCGGCGCGACGGCCCTCGGCCGCTACGTCGCCATCCTCGACCCGGGCGCGCGCACCTTCACGATCCAGCGCGCCGACCAGCCCACCGCCGCCGAGGGGCCCGCCTACGGATCGCAGAGCATCGACGAGGCCACCATCGAGCAAGACAACGTGGCGGGCTCCGGCAACGCCAGCACGGTCGAGCTCGTCGGCAACGGCAGCCCCGGCGTCGACGGCGCCTGCCCGCCCGGCTTCCAGAGCAACAGCTTCTGCGCCAACGTGACGATGCGCAGCTTCTACACGAAGTCACTCAACAACGCGTACCTCCAGGCGACCAAGATCACCGACCTGAGCGACGTCGACATCTCCGGCCACAGCGGCGCCAACAGCGACGCCTCCTTCGGCTCGCTGAGCAACGCCCTCGGCCTCTGGAAGTTCACGGGCAGCGGCGCGCCGACCGCCGTGCTCGGCCCCTCCGGCTTCGGGTCGGCGAACGCCGGTGCCCGCGACCTGGTGTTCAACCGCCCCGACAACACGACGACGAAGATCTACCTGCACGCCTATTCCACGGCGACGTACTCGACCTACACGATGACGGCGACGGATGGATCGGCCTTCGTCGATGCGTGCTCCGGCGGCACGCAAGGTGCTCAGGCACCGACGGCACCAGGTGGTGACCACTGCGTTGCCCTTTGCGTTCACGTTCTACGGGACCACCTACGCGGGCGGCACCATCACTCGGGCGCAAGGGCGCGCTCGGGATCGGGAAATCAGTCGGGACCAGGAGACAACGGTGTCAACGTGGCCCTCCCTAACAATGGCGCAAACACGTTCAAGCCAGGCATCTTCCCCTTCTGGGACGACATCAACTACAACACTTCCGCCGGTTCGCCCTCTGGCGTCTGCATGATCACGCTGGCAGCGCACCGTTCCGCAAGTACAGCGTGACCTGGAAGGACATGAAGTTTTTCAACGGCCAAAACGCGCAGCAAACCCTGACCTTCTCGGTCACGCTTTCCGAGGGGTCCGACCGGATCGACATCGCCTACCAGACAGTGATCGGGACTGCCGCTCGGATTTCGACCAAGCGCGCGCCAACGGCAACTCGGCCACCATCGGCGTGCAGAACTCGACCGGCACGGTCGCCACCGCGCTCACCAACCAGTCCAACAGCACGGGCACCAACAAGGGCTACTCGCTCGTCCCGCAGCCCTGATCTGCGCTCAGTCCAAGAAGTACAGCACCGTACAGCAGCTCTCCTTCAGCCCGCAGATCGGGACGGAGAAGTCCGTGCATTTGCCGGCCACCGCGCCGTTGACGAAGCACGTGCACTCGGCGCCGTCGCACACCGAGATCACCGCGTGGTTGTTGCAGATCCCCGGGCAGGTGCAGATGCTCTCCTGGTGGTCGCACGCCGCGGTGGAGCAGTAGTTCTCCGCGCAGAACAGGATGTTGCCGAAGGCGGGCACGCAGGCGTCGGGCATCGTGCAGGCCGAGAGCTCGCCCACGTGGTCGGCGTAGCAGGCGTAGTAGGTTTGCAGCTCCGCGGCGCAGGCGTGGTTCGAGGCCTGGACGGCCTGGCAGGTGACGATGCAGTCGAAGGTGCTGATCACGCAGCCGAGGTCGTGCTGCGCCTGGCAGGCCACGGAGCAGATGTCGCCGGGGTTGCCGCTGCTGCTAGCTGGAGCTCGAGCTGCCCATGCCGCCCATCCCGCCGCTGCCTGCGGGCATACCGCCCATTCCGCCGCTGCCGGCGCTCGCGCTCGTCGTGGTGCCCATTCCGCCGCCGCCGCTCGCGGCCATGCCGCCGGTGCCCGCGGCCATGCCGCCTTGACCGCCCGTGCCGCTCGTCGCGCCGCCGCTGCCTGATGCGGATCCACCGGCTCCAGCGCCCCCCGTGCCCGCGGTCGTGGGGGCCATGCCGCCGAAGCCGCCCATGTCGCCGAAGGTCGTGGTCGCCGTGGCGACGGTCAGTCCGTGGTGCTGCGGCGCTCGCCGGCCGCTGACCGCCGGCCGAGGTCGCCGTCGTGGTCGCGCCGCCGGTGCGCTTCGCTGGGCGTGCTCCGCAGGCGCCTGTGGTCCCCACGAAGGCCATGACGGTGAGGGCGAAGACGTTGGCGATCGTGGCAGTGCGCATCAGCGTCGAGGGTATCACCTCCGCTCGCCCCGGCCGGCCTGCGCTCGGAAATCGTCGGGGCGATGCGCTCCCCCTTCGATCGACGGCCGAGGTCGGCTACGCCTCGCGCATGGCGGATGCCCCGGACCTCGGCGCTCCCGCCTCCGCCGGGCCGCGGGGGCGCTGCTCGCCTCGGGCGGGACGAGCCTCGCGTCGCTCGCGCTCGCGGTCTTCGCGCCAGCGCCTCTTGCTCCCGCTCTCGGCGATCGCCCTCGGCGCGGGCGGGCATCGCCGCGCGCTCGCGGCGCTCGGCCTCGCGGCGCTCCTCGGCTTCGTCCGGGCCGCGCGGCCGATCGGCTCGCGGCGCGGGTGCGCGAGAACGTCCTCGAGCTGTACCTTCTGCCCTTCGAGCGGGGCGCGGTGGTGACGCTCCCCGCGTCCGAGGTGGTCACCGCGCGCCTCGCCACCGCGCTCGCCGCGCTGGTCGGCTGGGCCGTGGACGGCGTGGCGATGACGCTCGCGGCGCTCCTCGCGCTGCCGCTCCTCGTGCTCCTGCTCGCCCGCACGCTCGGCCTCGGGGTGCTCTTGCCGCTCGCGCTGGCCGGGCTCGCGGGCGGCCTCGTCACCCTCGTCAGCGCGCGGCGCGTCGAGCGCGCGTGGACGGGCGCGTGGAAGCGATCGCGCGCGCTCTACGTGGGCGTGAGCGCGGGCTTCGAAGGCGCGATCGAGCTTCGGGCCCATGGGCAGAGCCGCGCCTACGCCGATCGGCTGCGCGCCGATCTAAAGCGCTGGTCGCATGACGAGGGGCGCGCGCGGATCGAGAGCACCATCGCCACCTGGGGCGCGCTCTGCGTGACGCTCGCGGTGGGGCTCGGCGCGGGGTGGCTCTTCCAGACCGAGCTCCCCCCGGGGCAAGACCTCGCGCGGACCTTGCTGCTCGTGCTCGCGGCCGTGCCGACCTTGCAGACGCTCGTGGCGGGCGCGGGCGCGATGGCCGGGGCGCGCGACGAGCTCCACGACATCGCGGCGAGGCTCGATCGCGTGATGCGTTTGCCGCCGGAGGAGAGCGACGCGCCGCTCGATGCGCGCGCCGAGATCGCGCTCTCCGGGGTCGACTACCGCTATCCGGCTAACGACGTTGACGATGGATCACAGGCGCCGGTGCTCCGCGGGCTCGACCTGGTGCTTCCGCCGGCCGAGAGCCTCGCCGTGGTCGGCCCCAACGGCGCGGGCAAGACGACCTTGCTCCACCTCCTGCTCGGCGTGCTCTCGCCCGATCGCGGCGCGATCGCGATCGATGGACAGCCGGCGCGCCTCGACAACCGGCGCTTCCGCGCCCGCGTCGCCTTCGTCTCCCAGCGCCCCTTCACCTTGCCCGAGGCGAGCGTGGCCGAGAACCTCCGGGCCTTCGATCCAGGGCTCTCGGACGCTCGGCTCATCGCCGCGCTCGAGCGCGCCCATGTCTGGGAGACCCTGCGATCCAGGGCCGAGGGCGACGGGGCCGCGCTCGCCCTGCCGCTCGCGCAGCTCTCCACCGGCGAGGCGCGGCGGGTGATGCTCGCGCGCGCGCTCCTGCGCGAGGCCGACCTGCTCGTGCTCGACGAGCCGGAGGCCCACCTCGATCGCGCGGGCCGGGCCGACCTGCTCGCGCTGCTCCAGGACCTCGCCCGCGAGCGCCGGGTGATCGCCGTCGTCCACGATCGCGCGCTCGCCTCGTTCGCCGATCGGGTGATCGAGCTCGGCGCGCGACCGGACGAGGAGGACGCCTCGTGAGCGGCCTCTCGCCCGCGCACCTCGCCTTCCTGCGCGATCCCGCGGCGCGCTTGCCCGCGCCCGGCCCCGAGGCCCACGCCGCGGCGATGCTCCGCGCCCACATGCTCGCGAAGCTCGCCCGGGCCGCGCAGGCCGCGCGCGTCCCGGTGCTGCTGATCAAGGGCGCGGCGCTGGCGCTCGACGTCTACCCCTCGCCCGCGCACCGGCCGATGGCCGACATCGACGTGCTCGTGCGCGCGGCGGATCGAGGCGCGCTGCTCGCCGCGCTCGAAGCCGAGGGCGGCACCATCCACCTCCCGGAGGGCCGTCCGCTCAGCGCCGATCTCCTCGGCGAGACGGCCGTGCTCCTCCCGGCGGGCGCGCTCGATTTTCTCGTCGAGGTCCACACGACGCTCGACAAGCTCGTCCCGCGGCCGCTCGATCTCGACGCGATCCTCGCCGTTTCCACGAGCGCGCCCGGCCTCCCCGGCCTCCTCGTGCCGCGCCTCGAAGACCAGGCGCTGCTCGTCGCGGTGCACCTCGCGTCGCACGATTTTTTGCACCCGCTCGGCCTGATCGATCTCGAAATGCTGCTCCGCCGCGGGCTCGACGCCGCGCTCCTCGCCGAGCGCGCCCGCGCCTTCGCCGCGGACGCGGCCCTCTGGCGCTGCCTCGTCGAGCTCTCGACCCTGGGATCGCCGTCGGTGCCGGAAGCGCTCCTTCATGCCGTCGCGCCGTCCTCGATCCGCCGGGCGATCCTGCTCCGCGCGCACCCGCAGGGCGGCCCGCCTCCGCGGCCGGACGAGCGCCTCGGTCTCGCCTGGGCCCTGCGCCAGACGCCGCTCCGCACCGACACGCTCCCGTGGCTCGCGGGGCTCGGCCGCTTTGCCCTGCTGCGCGCCCGCGAGCGCCGCGCCCACGGCGTGCCCGGCGAAGTGGCGAGCGCAGAGCGCTCCGGGCAAGATGCTGCCGTGCCGTACGCCATCCCGCGCTGGGCCCGCGCCTTCCTCGCGATCGATCGGGTCACCCGCAAGCTCGACAACCTGCGCGACGGCCTGCGCGACGAGGTGATGCTCGCCTTCATCCCCGAGCGCGATCGCGGCGCGCTCACCGCCGCCCTCTACGCGGGCCAGCGCACCTACCTCCCGGGCGGGCACCGCTTCCAGGGCGGCCTCTTCGCGTGGGAGCGCAAGGCCGTCGAGTCACCGAGCTTCCCGCGCAGCGGGCGCATTCTCCTGGGCGCCTCGGGCGCGGGCCGCGAGCTCTTCGCGCTCCTCGATCGCGGCTACGAGGTGGTCGCCTTCGACCCCTGCGGGCCCTTCGTCGAGGCGGCCGCCTCCCGGGTGGATCGAGCGCGATCCAGGGTCGTTCAGGCCACGTACGCCGATCTCTGCGCCGCGAGCCGCGGCGAGGAGAGCCCGCTCTCGCCCGCGCTCGCCGGGGCGCCTTTTTCGGCCGTGATCTTCGGCTGGGGCAGCTTCTCCCATGTCATGCCGGCCCGCGACCGCCTCGCCCTGTTGAAGGCCGCGCGCGCCGTCGCCCCGGACGCGCCGCTCCTCCTGAGCTTCGGCCTCCAGCCGCCGGGCCTCTCGGCCCAGGCCGGCGAGGCGATCGCGCCCAGCAAGGGCCGCGTGCGCGCGTCGCTGCGCCAGCTGTTCCACGCGCTCGGCGCGCCCGGCGCCTCGGAAGCAGGAGACCATTTCTCTCCGGACGGAGGCTTCTTCGCCCTCCTCGGCCGCGCCGAGCTGGAGTCGCAGATCGCTGCGGCCGGCTACCGGATCGCGCTCTTCGAGGAGTCCCCCTACGCCCACGCCCTGCTCGTGCCCTGCTGATCGCCCGTGACGTGATGAATGCCGGCGAGGCCGCGCGCACCTGTCCACCTGACAGCGGAGGCCAGTCTCGTTGTGCGCGCGACGGGCCCCATGCTAGCTTCCGCACTAGTTGCGGCAATTTGCCCGACCTTTCGCAACCCGAGGAAGACGATGGTGGATCTCGATCAGCAGGGACAAGGTGAGCCGAAGGCCGAGCGCGCGCCCGAGGCGGCTGATCTTCGCCGGCCCTACGAGGCCCCTCGCCTGATGAAGAAGCGCTCGGTCGCCCAGGCGACGCTCTTCACCGTGCAGACCGTCTCGTCCGTCGGCCTGGTCACGATGGGCTGACCTTTTCCTCACCGGCGCTTGCGGCCGGGACGCGAGGACTGCCATGGCCGTCGCGCTGATCGGCTTCCAGGTGACGGATCGCTGCCAGCTCGACTGCGAGCACTGCCTGCGCGATCCCGCGCAGGCGCCGAAGGACCTCTCGCTCGCCGTCTTCCGCAAGGTCCTCGCCGAGGCGAAGCAGATCTACCGCTCCGCGCAGGTGTCGCTCACCGGCGGCGAGCCCACGCTCCACCCCGAGCTCGAGGGGCTGCTCGACGCGATCGTCGAGCACGACTTCAAGTTCCACCTCGTCACGAACGGCAAGCGCTTCTCGCGCCTGCTCGGGTTGCTCAAGGAGCGCCCCGCGCGCAGGGCGCGGATGACGGCCGTGAACTTCAGCCTCGACGGGGCGACCGAGGCCACGCACGACGGCATCCGCGGCGCGGGCAGCTTTCGCGAGGTGATGATGGCCGTGACGCTCTGCACGGCGCACGACATCCCCTTCGTGCTCCAGATGGTCGTCAACGCCAAGAACGAGGCCGAGATCGAGGCCTTCGGGCTGCTCGCGGCGCAGCTCGGCGCCAAGCACGCCTCCTTCGCGATGCTCCAGGCCACGGGCACCCACCACGACCGCGCGCTCTACCTGTCGCCGCATGCCTGGCGCGCCGTGCAAGACCGGATCGAGCGGCTCTCGGGCATGCTCAAGCTCCCGGTGAGCAGCCCCGAGGGCTTCCCGCGCGAGCAGCCGTTCCACGTGTGCGAGCCGTTCGCGAGCCAGCAGCTCCACGTGGACGTGCAGGGCCGCCTGAACCTGTGCTGCCAGCACGCCGGCATCCCCGGCGACGGGAGCGATCGCGACGTGGCCGGCGACCTCGCGCAGATGAGCTTGATCGAGGCGCACCGGCGGCTGCTCGGGATCATCCACCAGGCCGAGGCCGACAAGCTCGCGCGCCTCGCCGCGGGCCCGCCGACCGCGTGGGAGCGCTTCCCCTGCAACGACTGCATGAAATACTTCGGCAAGCCGCACTGGGAGGGTGACGGGTCGCACGGGGCCGCCGCCCAGCGCGAGCGGTGGAAGGGCGCATGGGCCAGGAAAAACTCCTTGCCGATCGTGCGCTAGCGCTCGTGGCGCAGATCCCGCCGCGCGCTCGCCTCGGCGCCCGCGCGCTCTCGATCCGCCTGCGCCTCGGCCGCATGCTCGCCCGCCGCCCGCTGCCGGAGGTGCTCGGCGCCCTCGATCCGCGCCCGCCTGCGCGCCCGGTGCCGCTCGACACCGCGCTCGTCGCGCTCGGCGACGCGCAGCGGGTGATCACCGGTCTCGGGCGCATCCCCGACACCTGTCTCTATCGCTCGCTCGCCCGCTACGCGATCCTCCGCCACGCCGGCCACCCCGCCCGCTTCGTGATGGGCCTCCGCCCCTCCGAGCCGGAGATCGTCGGCCACGCGTGGGTCGAGCTCGACGGCCGGCCGGTCGGCGAGCCTCCGAGCCCGGGAATCGTCGTCACCTTCTCGTACCCCGATCGCGATCCTCCGGGATCGCAGGCCTGATCGTCCCATGCGCGCCTTCGCTCCCAACGCTCAAGCCCTCTTCACCGAGCTCGACGACGGCACCGGCGTGCTGCTCCACCTCGGGACCAAGTTCTACTTCACGCTCAACCCCACCGCGGTCGCGGTCTGGAAAGCCCTTGGATCGAAGGGCGAAGCGGTCACGGCCGAGCACCTCGCCGCCCGGCTCCACGCCGAGTTCCAGGTCGACGAGCCGACGGCCGCGCGGGACGTGGAGGCGATCCTCGCGGACCTCCTGGCCGATGGGCTCGTCGTCGAGAAGCGATAGCGCACAGGCAAGGCTCATCACGCGAATCCGATCTCGGCCTCTCGGCCGGCGCCCGATCCTGATAAAGTGAGCTTCCCATGCAAGGACACAACGCCCGGTTTTTGGCCAACCCGCTCGGCTACATGCAAGCCCAGGCGGTGCAGTGCTACCCCAACACCGCGGTCGCGCTCGACACCGCCCTCCAGAAGTGCGGCAGCTACGGGCAGAACCCGGCGGGCATCGCCTGTCTGGAGTGGGATTTCGTGCCGGCCAAGACGGGGATCGCCAACCTGACGATCCTCGGGCTGCCCGGCACCTACGCGAAGACCAAGCGGTGGGGGCGGCCGGTGCGCGCGGCGTTCCTCCCGTACACGGGGCAGAAGCCGAGCACGGCCGACAGGTTCGGCAGCATCAACGCCGACCTCGTGACGGAGTCGCTCATCTTCACCGTGCACCTCACGGGCTGCACCATCGTGGCCGTGGACGAGAGCGACGGCCTGCATTTCTACCACGAGCCCACGCAGGACTGGAGCACGGCCCCCGTGTACCCCGGGACGGTGCGCGCCCGCGTGGCGCCGGACTACACGCGGGACGAGTTCGGCCTGCCGATCATCAAGAGGAAGACGGGCGGCGGCTGGCAGGTGATCCTCCAGGTCCACCGGGGCTCGGGCATCGCCCGGACCGACGTGGTGGACATCTGAGCGATCGAGCGGGCGACCGAGAGAGCGATCGAGCGGGCGATCGGCGCGGCGCGCGTGATCCGTCGTATCCCGGCGGAGAACATCGTCCCACGATGTGGCGCGCCGCCCTGCACGACCTCTCGATCTCGTGGTCGGTCGACCCGGCGCTCGACGCTGATCCGCTCGGCGAGCTGCTCGCGATGCTCGGCCCGCGGGGGCGCGCGGCGGGCGAGGCCGAGGGGCAGGTCCATGTCGAGCAGCGGCTCGCCGGAGCCGAGGCCGGGCGCGACCCGGCGGAGGAGGGCATGCACTCCGCGTTCTTCCACGGCGCCATCCAGGCGTATTCGTCGCCGCGCGGCTTCCTGCTCTGGGATCGCGCCTCGCGCGTCCTCGTGCCGCTCGACGGCGCGCCCCTCGTCGCCGCGCTCGTCCGCGCGGAGGCCGAGCCTTCTCCGGGGTCGAGCGTGCTGCTGCTCCAGATCGCGCTCTCCCTGGCGCTCCGCCGCTTCGGCCTCTTCCACGCGCATGCGGCCGCGCTCGGGCATCCGTCGCGCGCGGCGGTGCTGATCGCCGGGGCCTCGGGCGCGGGCAAGACCACCACCACGCTGAGCTTGATCGACGCCGGCTTCGGCTACCTCGGCGACGACGCCCTCTTCCTCCGCGAGGCCGCCGAGGACGGCGTCATCGAGGCCCTGGCCTTCCCGCGCGCCTTCCACCTCGGCCGGGCCACGCTCTCGGCGTTCCCCCACCTGCGCGCGTTCTCCGGGCCCGAGCACCCGCGGAGCCACAAGCGCGCCCTCGACGCGCGCGCGGCCTACCCCGGCCGCGAGCAGGCGGCGCTCTCCCTGCGCCCGGGCGAGAAGCTCCTGCTCTTTCCGTCGGTCACGGGCGAGGCGACGACGCAGCTCGCGCAACTGTCCAAGGCCGAGGCCTTCGGCGTGCTGCTCGCGTCGAGCGCCGCGCTGGTGATCGAGGGGATGCCCCACCGCGAGGAGAGCTTCCGCATGCTCCGCGTCCTCGTCGATCACGCGATCTGCCGCGAGATCCGGCTCGGCCGCGACCTGCTCGAAGATCCGGGCGGCGTGATCGGAGCGCTGGTGGAAGGCGCTCGCTGAGAGCGCTCGCCGAGGGCGCTCGCTGATCGAACGCTCGTCGAGGCCGCTCGGCGGGACCTACGTCTCGCCGGGCGGCCGCGTGCTCATCGGTGGTGTGTGACCGGGCGAGGAGCGCAGGCGAAGGAGAGGTTGTGGAGGATGTCCGCCGTCGCCGTGTCGCGGGCGTAACCGTAGCGTTCCCGCCAGATCTCGATGAGCGTCTCGACGTCGTCGTCGACGCTCCCGAGGGCGCCGCACGCGAGGGCCGCCCAGGGCGCCTTCGCCCCTTCGTCGCGCCGCACCCCCTGATGCAAGTTGCATCGTTTCATGATGTTTATTCCTCCTGCGGTGATACCGCATGGTGGGATTCGCGCGGCGCCTCGAGGGGAATACAGCCCGTCTACGTCAAGCCGCGACGCTCGGTGATCGAGCAACACGCATGCCACACCCTTCCTCCCCCATCCGGGCCTCAGGGCGCCACGATCCGGGGCGACTGCCACGCACGAGAGTGACCTCGGGTCGCGCCGGGTGTCCCAGGGGACGCCCCCCGCCTCGCGTCACACGCCGCGAGACATCATCTTTCGAGCGCGCGTAGCGCGGGGCGCGCCCCGGACGGATGGAACTGCGCGAGGCATGTCCCTTGCTGGATGTCGGGCCGCCCTCTCGCCCGTTTTTCACGGGAGCAGCGTGAGAGGAGATGACGGACACGCCAACCCTCGACCAGTCGAGCTGAGGCGCGGAGCAGGCCCGGACCCCGGGCCTGGGCCTGCCCGTCTTCCGGGGGATGGACCTTTCCGGCCGCGACGCCCACGGACACCCTGTCTGCCTGCTGCACGCCGTCCGTGCCGAGCAAGCAGCGGTGAATTCGAACATGGCACGAACGCGGACCGATGGAACGCTGTCGGTGTCCGGGGTCCTCGGGGGATGCCGTCTTCCCGGTGCGGGCGCGCGTCATGAGACGTGAGACCCGAGACGCGCGCGGAGCCTGGATCGCCGCGCGGACGTGACATCGATTCTGCCGGAGACGCCACGATCCGGCGTGGGATCGAGGAGCGGGAACGTCGCTTGCAGCGCTCCGATCGGACGCAGCCAGGCGAGGGTGCTCGCTTGGACACCTCGCCAGAGCCAGGAGACTTCAAATGATGGACCATCGACTGCTCGCAGCGCTCGCCTTCGCCACCACGGTGGTATGCGCGGCTCCGGCCCTCGCCGAGGAGACCCTGACGGTGACCCCTCCCGTCACCGAAGAGCGCCCCATCAGGGACGGGGTCCGGCTCCGGTTCGGTATGAGCCTGAACGGCGGCTGGTACAGGGGCCTCACCGGGGACGGGCCCGCCGTCGGCCTCGCGGGCCGGCTCGGCCTCCAGCTCGGCCATTATTTCGGCCTCTATTACCAGAACACGCCGATCCTCACGTTCAACCCCGAGAGCCAGCTGAGGAGCGGCGCGGGGATGACGCTGGGCTTCTCCGACTACAACTCTGTCCTCGCGAGCCTCACCCTGGGCCACGCCCTCGAGCTCGCCGCGGGCCCCTCCTACGATTACGTGTACACCGTCAATTGCAGCGGGGTGTTCAAGGGCATCGCGTCCACCATCGGCTGCGCCCGCTCGTCCTTCAACGGCCCCGGCGCCCACGGCCGGGCGGCCTTGATGCTCGGCGGCCTCGTGGACCGCGGGCCCCGCCGGCGGGGCTTCACCATCAACGGTGATGTCCACCCCGTCTTCCTCCCGGAGGGGACGGCGATGACGCTCACCCTCGGCGTGGGCGGCGACTGGTACTGATGGTCCGATCTGCACTGGACACCCCCCTCCCGCTGCCCTCGCCCCCTGTGGGCAGGGGAAAGCGGGAACGGAAAGAGCACGTCGAACGCAAAGGCGCCGAGGCGCGAAGAGACGGGGAGGGGGCTCGTCCCTTTGCGCCTCGGCGTCGACGCTGCAGGAGAGGCCCGGTGCTCTCACACGAAGCGCATGTGGCCCGTGAACCAGAGGACGAACAGGACCAGCAAGATCACGCCGGCGGGCGACCAGCCCCAGTATCCATAGCGGGAGTAGCCATAGCCGCCTCCGAACATGGCGGTGACCAGCAGCACGAGGAGGATGAGGAGCAGCATAGATTCTCCTGGGGTGATGATTTGGAAATCCAATTACGCAGGAGCCGTGCCACCTTCGCTGGCCCCGAGACGGCCCGGGTTGTCGCGGACGCCGGCGAGGGATGACTGCGACGGTCCCGCCGGGTGGCCGCTGCCGGGCGGGACGACGTCTCACCCGTGGGGCGCGCGCCGTCCTCCCCTGACCTCATGCAGAGGGCGGCGGGGGCGGATCGAGCGGCTGTCCGGGATCCGTGACGGTGACCTCCACGCAGGGTAGGCTCCTCGCGCGTGTGTCGCGGTGCGAGCCGGGCAGCGCGGGCCGTCGCTGCGGCTCGACGGCGAAGACGGATGCTCCGCGCGGGCGGGGTGGGGGAAGAAAGGAACGGTTGCTCGGCCATGAAAAATACCCGGTCGGAATGGCCTTCGCGCGGCGGAGGGAGGAGGCGCGCGCCGCGGATCGCGCTCGCCGCGGCCCTCGTCGTCCTCGGGGCGGGTTGCTACCCGAAGGCGGGCCCCGCGCCGGGGGCCCTGTCCGCCGACGCTGCGACCCGGGCCGCGGCGCGCTGGCCCGGCGTGACGCCGGACGCGCTCACCGCGGGGCGCGATCTCTTCATCGCCAAGTGCAACCGCTGCCACGACTACCCGGACCTGTCCGCCATCCCCGAGGACCGCTGGTCCACCATCGTCGAGAGGATGGCGAAGAAGGCCGATCTGCGCGCCGCCGAGGGCGACGAGGTGCTGCACTTCATCCTCGCGGCGCGCTCGGAGAAGATGCCCCCATGAGCACCTCCCCGCGCCCCGCCTCCACCGGCTCGCTGCTCGATCCGCAGGTGACGCGCACGCTCGACCGCCTGCACCGAAGCTCGCGCGCCGATCTGCTCCGGATCGCGCTCGTCGCGCCCCTCGTGGTGCCCGACTTCTTCGGCTTCCGGAAGGTCGACGACGAGCGCCTCAGCCGCCGCATGCGCGGCGCCTACCTCCCGGTGTCCCGCTCCCAGGGGCGCATGCTCTACCTCGTCGCGCGCAGCATCGACGCCCGGAGGATCGTCGAGTTCGGGACCTCGTTCGGGATCTCGACGATCTACCTCGCCGCCGCCGTGAAGGACAACGGCGGGGGCGTCGTCGTCGGCAGCGAGCTCGAGCCGTCGAAGCATGCGAAGGCCGAGGAGAACCTCCGCGACGCGGGGCTCGACAGCTTCGCCGACGTGCGGCTCGGCGACGCGCTCCAGACCCTCGCCGGCGTCGAGGCGCCGGTCGACATGGTGCTCCTCGACGGCTGGAAGGACGCCTACCTCCCCGTCCTCGAGCTGCTCAAGCCCAAGCTCAGGCCGCGCGCGGTGGTCCTGGCCGACAACATCTTCACTTTCAAGAAGGCGCTGCGCCCCTACGTCGAGTACATGCAGAGCGGGAAGAACGGCTTCGTGTCCTCGACGGTCGAGATCTCGGACGGCTTCGAGCTCTCGGTGTTCACCGGCTAGCCTCGCATGAACGGCCACCACCTGCGCTTTTTCCTCCGGCAGTACATCGAGCACAAGAACCCGGACAACCTTCGGCTCCACCTCTGGACCAACGGCGTCGGCTGGCTCGGGCTCACCACGGCGCTGTCGCAGGTGCCGCTGCCGATCCCCCGTGTACCGGCCGCCGGCGCGAACCTGGGCGCGGCCTTCGTCGCGCTCTCGCTGCTCTACTGGATCCCGGTGGACGTCATCGTGACGGCGTGTGTCGCGGCGTTGACGGCGGCCTGGGCGGCGCTGCCGTTCTCGCCGTGGGGCCCCGGCCATGGCCTCCTCGCGGGCGTGCTCGGCCCGCTGCTCGCGTTCACGGCGGCGGGCGTCACCGCCCATTTCGCCCATGTCTATCACCACGAGCATGCGGAGTACCTGAAGGGAGACCCTCCCCTCCGCGCGGCCCTGGAGACGGCGCACGCGGTGATCTGGGGCCCGTTCCACTTCTGGCTCGAGGCGCTGCTCCACGCCGGCTACCGGCCCCGGCTCAAGGCCGAGCTCGACGAAGAAGAGCGCCGGGTGCTCCGCGGGCGCGGCGAGGTGCCGTGGATCAACTGGGCCGGGCTCGCGTCGTGCCGCGCGCCGCATGTCCGCGTCCCCCAGACCGTGGACGACCTGATCGAGGCGGTGGCCGAGGCGCACCGGGCGGGGCGGCGCGTGCGCGTCGTGGCCTCGGGCTTCTCCTGGTCGTCGCTCGTCCCCACGGAGGACACGTTGATCTTCTGCGAGCGGCTCGATCGCGTCACCGTCGATCGCAGCGATCCTGCGCGGCCCACCGCCTGGGCCGAGGCCGGCGTGACCAACCGGCGGCTCAACGAGGAGCTCGAGCGCGCCGGGCTGTGCGTGCCGTGGAACGTGGTGCTCGAGACGGTGCGCCTCGCCGGCATCGCGTCGACGGGCACGCACGGCTCCGGTCGGGCCACGGCCACGGTCGGCGATCTCGTCGAGGCCTTCGAGATCATCGACGCCGAGGGGAAGCTCCGCGTGCTCTCCGAGGAGACCGTCGGCGCCGAGGTCATGAGCGCCGCGCGCCTCGGCCTCGGCCTCTTCGGGGTGATCGCGCGGATCCGCCTGCGCGTGGTGCCGATCTACCGCGTGCGCCTGGCCGATCAGCGCCTCCCCGCGCGCGAGGTGATGGCGGGCCTCCCCGCGCTCGTCGCCGCGCACGACGCGGTGGAGCTCTACTGGTTCCCCTTCACCCGCGACATGTGGGTGCGCACCGTCGATCGCACCGACGCGCCGCGCACCTTCCACGGCCACGGCTTCTGGTTCAAGGCGCAGAACTTCCTCCAGAACGGGTGGCTCGTCGCGTCCTCGAAGCTCGTCACGCGCTTCGCCCCTTCGCTCACGCCGGCCCTGCTCCGCGTCGGGATCCACATGCTCCCCTACCGCACCCGCGTCCTCGATCTGCCGGAGTCGAACCACTACCACCACTGGATCGAGATGATGCCCGCCGGCTGCATGGAAGTCGGCTTCAAGGTCGACGCCGGGTGCGAGAACGTCCTCCGCGCCTTCGAGGCCGCCGAGCGCCTCGTCGACGAATACGCGGCGCGCGGGCTCTACCCGCTGAACCTCACGCTCAACGTCCGCTTCATCGGATCGAGCGGGGCGCTCCTGACGCCGGCCTTCGGCGAGGGGATCACCTGCTACATCGAGATCATGTGGATGGGGCGGCCCGAGGGGTGGGCCGCGTTCTCCTCGGAGCTGTGCCGCGCGTGGCTGACGGTCCCGGGCGCGCTGCCGCACTGGTCGAAGGAGTTCGAGCACGTCGAGGACGTCGTCTCGATCGTCCGCGAGAACCTCGGCGATCGGCGCGCGCGCTTCCTCGCGGCGCTCGCCGCCTCGGGCGTCGATCCCCGGCGCGGGCTCTTCAACCCCCTCCTCCGCCGCGTGCTCCTCGACGAGCCGGCGGCAGGCTAGGATCTCCAACGTGCGCGTCGGCATCATCGGCGGCGGCGTCTCGGGCATGACCGCCGCCTGGCTGCTCCAGCACGATCACCGGGTCACCCTCTTCGACGAGGCGCCGCAGCTCGGCGGCCATGTCGAGACGATCGCCGTCGAAGCCGAGGGCCGCACGGTCCACGCCGAGCTCGGCCCCCGCTTCTTCTTCGACGCGGCCTACCCCTACTTCCTCGCGCTCCTCGGGCTGCTCGAGATCCCGATCCGCTGGAACGACGCCAGGGCCTCCTTCACCGACGTGGCCCGCGGGCGCACGGTCGCGCTCCCGCCGCGCTCGCTCCGCCAGGTGGCCATCCTCCTCGCCTCGCCCCGCCTCGTGGGGCACACGCTCTCGCTGCGCCGGCTCATCCACGAGCAGCCGGCCGTCGCCGCCCGGCGCGACTACACGGTGACGCTTCGCCGCCACCTCGCGGAGGGCGGCTATCCCCCGTCGTTCGGGCCCGAGCTGCTCTATCCCTTCCTCGCGGCATGCTGGGGAGCGCCGCTCGACGAGCTGCCCGACTTCCCCCTGTACTCGCTGCTCAAGGGGATGCCGCCGGGGACGAGGCCCGGCTTCTACGAGATCGAAGGGGGGATGTCGCGCTACGTGCAGGCCTTCGCCGGCGAGCTCACCGAGGTCGAGGTCCGCCTCGGCGCCGCCGTCCGCCGCGTCGAGCTGCGCGACGGCTTCCACGTCGAGGACGCGCGCGGCGAGCGCCGCCGCTTCGATCGGCTGATCGTCGCCACCTCCGCGCGGGACGCGGCCGCGCTGCTGCGCGGCGTGCCCTCGGCCGCGGAGATGGAGGCCGCCGTCGGGACGTTCCGCCACTTCGACACCGAGATCGTGGTCCATGGTGATCCATCGTTGATGCCGCCCGATCGCCGCGACTGGGCGCACAACAACCTCTTCTTCGACCGGACGATCGCCTGGATGAGCGACTGGCAAGGCCTCGGCGCCGGCGTCCCGGTGTTCCGCACCTGGCTGCCGAAGGGGCGCGCGCTCCCGCGGCCGCTCTACGGGCGGCGGAGCTTCCACCACCTGATGATGTCGACGGAGACCGCCGCGCTCCAGCGCCGCATCGCCGCGCTCCAGGGCGCCGTCGGCCTCTGGGTGACGGGCATGTACGCGGTCGACATCGACAACCACGAGAGCGCGCTCCTGTCCGCGCTCCCGCCCGCGCAGGCGCTCGCGCCGCGCTCCAGAAACCTCGCTCGCCTGCTCGGCGCGGTGACCCGCGACGCGCTGCACGGCCTCGACGTGTTGCCCGTGCCGCTCGCCTCGCCCGCGAGCGATGAGGGTATGATCGCCCGATGTTCACCGCGCTAGCGGCCTTCATCCTTCGACGACGCTGGTGGACGCTCGCCGCGTCGGCGCTCTTCCTCGCGGCCTCCATCGCGATGATCGTCCGCGGCGGGACGCTCACGGGCGGCACCTTCGGCGACCGCGAGGCCGAGAGGACGCAGCACGCCGTCGATCAGGTCCTCGGTCGCGCGACCGACACGACCTTCCTCGCGATCTTCCACAGCGACGCGCTCGATCCCCGCGATCCGCGGTTCCAGGCCGCGATGACGTCCGCCCTCGCGCCCCTCGCCGATCACCCCGACGTGCTCTCGGTGATGACCCCCGACACCGCGCCGATCACGCTCGCGCCGTCGCTGGTCAACGAGACCACGAAGACCGCCATCGCGATGGTCAGCATGAAGGGCAACTTCAAGGAGGCGCTCTCCCGCTACCCGGGCGTGCGCGCGCGCCTCCGCTCGACCGAGCTCTCCATCACCTGCACGGGCCAGCTCTCCTTCATGGATGATTTCGGCCGCGTCCTCCGGGAAGACGTCCTCCGGGCCGAGCTCATCTCGATGCCGCTCGCGCTCCTCGTCCTGTTGCTCGTCTTCCGGACGGCGGTCGCGGCGGCGCTGCCCCTCGGCGTCGGCATGCTGGCCGTGATGGGCGGGATCGCCGTGGTCTTCGGGCTCTCCCACGTCATGGACATGGCCGAGTACACCGTCAACGTCTGCTCGCTCATCGGTCTCGGCGTCGCCATCGACTACTCGCTCTTCATGGTGAGCCGCTACCGCGAAGAGCTCGCGGCCGGCTGCTCGTACCCGGACGCGCTCTCACGCGCGGTCGATCACGCGGGCCGCGTCGTCTGCTTCTCCGGCCTCGCGCTGGCGACCGGGCTCGGCGGCCTCTTCTTCTTCGGAGGCTCGTTCCTCTTCGCCATGGGGGTCGGGGGCGCCGTGGTGGTCGCGCTCGCGATGGTGTTCGCCTTGACCTTCCTCCCCGCCCTGCTCGCCGTGCTCGGCCCCAAGATCCACGCCGGGGCCCTGCCGCTCACGCGCTTCGGGCCGAGCGAGGGCTTCTGGCACCGCGCGGCGGCCTGGGTGATGCGGCACCCCGTCGCGGTCCTCGTCCCGACGCTCGCGCTGCTCCTCGGGATGGGCTCGCCCTTCCTGCGGCTCGAAATGACGGAAGCCGACGTGCGCATCCTCCGCCCGGAGGTCGAGGCGCGCCGCGGCTACGAGATGCTTCGCCGCGATTTTCCGGCGCTCGGCGACAACCGCGTCGTCGTCGCCGTGACCTTCCCGACCTCGCCCGCGCTGACCCCGGAGCGCATCGGCGCGCTCTACGATCTCTCCCTGCGGATCAAGGCGATCCCGCATGTCACCCGCGTCGAGAGCATCGTCAGCGACGAGCGGATGAGCAAGGCGATGGCCCAGGCCATCCTCCTCGACCCGCCCATGGCCTTCCTGGCGCAGATCGAGGCGGGCAAGAAGATGACCGTCGGCGATCGCGTCGTGGTCCTCTACGCGTTCCTCGACAGCGCGCCCGAGACCCACGCCTCGGAGTCCGTGGTCAAGAGCCTCCGCGCCGATCGCCAGGTCCTCGACGGGACGCTCGCGGTCGGCGGCCAGACCGCCTCCGACATGGACGCGACCGCGTTCGTGACCGAGCGGACGCCCTACGCGATCGGCTTCGTCATGACGGTGACCTTCGTGATCCTCTTCCTCCTGCTCGGCTCGGTGGTCCTGCCGATCAAGGCGATGATCATGAACCTGCTCTCGATCACGAGCTCCTTCGGCGCGCTCGTGTGGGTCTTCCAGGAGGGCCACCTCGGCATCGCGAGCCCCCGGCCCGTCGAGCACGCGCTGCCCGTGCTGCTCTTCTGCGTGCTCTTCGGGATCTCGATGGACTACGAGGTCCTCATGCTGTCGCGGATCAAGGAGACGTACGAGAAGATCCACGACAACACGCCCGCGGTGGCCGAGGGCCTGGAGAAGACCGCGAACCTCATCACGAGCGCCGCGGCGATCATGGTGATGGTGTTCGCCGCCTTCGCCCTCGCCGACATCGTGATGATCCGCGCCGTCGGCTTCGGCATGGCGCTCGCCGTCCTCATCGACGCGACGCTGGTGAGGCTCCTCCTCGTGCCCTCGACGATGCGGCTCTTCGGCTCGTGGAACTGGTGGGCACCCGCGCCGCTCCGGAGGCTGCGCGCGGCCCTCGGGCTCCATTGAGGCGGGGAAATCTCGCACCACCTTCGAGGGTCCGCGCCGGTTGTCGCCGTTTCGTGCTCCGCCGCGCGATCATCCTGACCCGCGCGCAAACAGGCACGCTCCCTCGATCGACGATCTCGATCCCTGGAAGGTCGATCTCGATCTCCGGCGCGCAGACCTCGCTTCTTCGCAGGCCGTTCTCGCCGCGCGGGTGACCCCGCTCGTGCCCGCGCGCGGGGGTGCCGTACGGCCGCCCTGGAAGAGAAGCCCGGGAGCCGCGAGATCCATACGTCGCGGCGGCGTGCTCGTCCCTTCGCCGCCGGATCCGGCTCCAGGGCCCGCGGATCCTCATCGTCGCCCCGCGGTTTGGACGCGCCTGCCTGCGGAGCGGATCCCGCGCTCGAAGGAGGGAGACCCGAGGGCGGCCGAGCAGGATCCGCGCGCGGCTGCTCGAGCCCCGCGCGCGGCTACTCGAGACCCGGGCCCGGCTGATCGAGCCCCGGGCCCGGCTGATCGAGATCGTTACGCGCCGGTGCCCGCTCCGCCGACCGCGAAGCTCTCCCCTTCACCCAGGGAGACCTCTCTTTGCACACATGAGCGCACTTATTTGATCGGGGATCGAAAAAAAGCACCTCGGACCTTGGATTTTTTGCCCCGACGTCACGCTCCTCTCTTGAGACGAGCGAAACCGAAGCCAGGCGCCGGCCCAATCCGTGGGGCGACGCCCTTCCCGCTCGCCTCGGAGGAAGGAAGAGAGCCTGTCATGGATACCTCGCTCATGCCGATCCCCGTCAAGAAGAGCCCGCGCTCGCACGACGCCTTCGTGACTCACGTCCTCTACATCGCGGGTTGCGTCGCCGGGAGCGCGCTCCTCGCCGGCGTCGACCCGTCCCCCGCCGCGCTCGCGGCCCAGGCGAAGGAGCTCGCCGAGGCCAACGCGAAGGCCAGGGGCGGCGCCCCGGGCGCCGTCGCCGATCGCGACGGGAAGCGCTGGCACCTGGAGGTCGACCTCGATCACCTGGTGGACGCCGTGAAGGGGGTGATCATCAGCGAGGCGCTCGACCCCGCCGCCGCGGTGACGCTGATCCTCGGCGCCGGGCTCTCGGTGCGCAAGACGGGCAAGAGCCCGAAGCCGCCGCTCGCCGTGAAGCACGGGAGCGTCCCCGGGGAGATGATCCTTACCGCCCGGGCTGTGGCGCAGCCGGCTCTGTACTTCTGGGAGGAGAGCGTCGATCAGATGACCTTCAGCGCCCTCCACGACACGATCCAGGCCAAGACGATCGTGACCGGCCTGACTCCAGGCCGGGTGTACTCGTTCCGCTTCCGCGTGCGCTCGCGGAAGGGGATGAGTGCTTACTCTGATCCAGTCAGCCTGATGGCCTTGTGAGAGGCGGCGAACAGCGGCGTTGCCCGGGGAGGAGACCCGGGCAACCGCCGCGCGCTATTTGTGCGATTTTCAGATTTGTCAATGCGCTCGTGCTTGGAGGCACGGACATAATCGATCCTACCTCGGCTTCGAAATTGGTTGCTCATGCTTCGTGCGTCATGTGTCAAGGGCTGAACGTGCGAAGTGCTGGGCGTAGCGGGGGCCAAGGGGGCCCACCCGGCGAAGAGCAGAAACGGCGAGACTGTTTGCCGGATCACGACTGACATCGACATGTGAAACGCCCTTCAGAAAGGGGCGTCGAAGCCTGCGTGATCCAGCTTTCATGGTCGACGGCTGTTCAGCGACCAATGCGGTGAGCGCCGTGGAAGATGAGCCACGGCGCACCGTTCCCCGATCGGTCTCCAAGGGAGGAGCCATGAACCATCGAGCTCGAGGCGAGGATCTCCAGACGAAATCAGCGGCTCCTCCCGCGAGCGCGCCCTCGCCCAAGCCGGAGAACGACACCGGCGCTTCCACCTCTCCCGCGCCCTCCCTGCCCAAAGGTGGCGGTGCCATTCGCGGCATCGGCGAGACGTTCTCGGCGAGTCCGGTCACGGGGACGGGCTCTTTCCGCGTCCCCATCGCGGCGAGCCCTGGGCGGTCCGGCTTCCACCCGGATCTCTCCCTTGCTTATGACTCCGGCGCCGGCAATGGCCCCTTCGGGCATGGGTTTCACCTCTCGGTGCCCCAGATCAGCCGGAAGACCGAGAAAGGTCTCCCCCGTTACGACGACGCGCACGGCTCGGACGTCTTCCTGCTCTCGGGCGCGGAGGACCTCGTTCCTTATCTGATCGAAGGAGAAAACGGCTGGACGAGGAGCGTCACCGACACCGGCACGGAGATGGTCGAGCGCTATCGCCCCAGGGTGGAGGGGTTGTTTGCCCGCATCGAGAAGCGGCGGAACAAGGTGACCGGCATCGTCCACTGGGTCGCCGTCACGAAAGACAATGTCACCAGCATCTACGGCCTCACCGAAGCCGCCCGCATTGCCGATCCCGCCGACGGAGCACGGGTCTTTTCCTGGCTCCTGGAAGAGACCCACGACGACCGGGGCAACGTCATCGCCTACGACTACAAGGCGGAAGACCTCGCCGGCGTGTCGGCCGCGCTCGCGTGGGAGGCGCACCGCAAGAAGGCCCCGAATCCGCCGCAAAACCGCTACCTGAAGCGCATCCGTTACGGCAACACCACGCCGGGCGACGCGGGCACCGCGCTCTTCGAGATCGTCTTCGACTACGGCGAGCACGACGCGCTCGTCCCGGCGCCGGACGAGGCAACCCTGGACGAAGCGCCAGGACGCCTTCTCCACCTACCGCGCCGGCTTCGAGATCCGCACGTATCGCCTCTGCCGCCGGATCCTGATGTTCCACCGGATGGCCGAGCTCGGCGAGACGCCTTGCCTCGTCCGCTCCACGGAATTCACCTACAATGAAGGCCCCGTGCTCACCCAGCTCGTCGCGGCGACCCATGCCGGGTTCCTACGCGACGCCGAGACGGGTGAGTACCAGAAGAAGTCGCTCCCTCCGGTCGAGATCGGCTATTCAGTGCCCGTCTTGAACGGCCAGGTCCACACCGTGGACGCCGAGAGCGCGCGCGGGACGGCCTCCGGCGGTGTCCAGAGCGCCGCCTATCAATGGCTCGACCTCGACGGCGACGGGCTCCCGGGGGTCCTGTGCCAGCACGAAGGCGCGCTCACGTACAAGCGCAACGTGGGTGAGGGCACCCTCCTGCCCGCGCGCCTGCTCCGGCAGCGGCCCATGCTCGCGCAGGCCGAGCACGGAGGCCCGCGGTTCTCCGACATCGACGGCGACGGCCGCAAAGAGCTCGTCCTCCATGCGCGCCCGCTCTCCGGCTATGAGGAGCGGACCGAGCAGGACGGGTTCGGCCCCTTCCACCCCTTTGCCGCCCAGGCGCTCCTCGCCTTTGACGATCCAAACCTCCGGTTCATCGACCTGAGCGGCGATGGGCATGAAGACATCTTGATCACCCGCGGCGACCATTTCCTCTGGTATCGCATCACTCGCCAAGGGCGGTTTCGCGAATCCCATCCGGATGAACCAGGTCCGCGACGAGGACAAGGGGCCGGCGCTCGTCTTCGCCGACGGCATGCAGACGATCTTCCTCGCCGACATGAGCGGCGACGGGCTCACCGATCTCGTGCGCATCCGCAACGGGAACGTCTGCTACTGGCCGAACCTCGGCTACGGGCGATTCGGCGCCAAGGTGGTGATGGGCCACGCGCCGCACTTCGATAACCCCGATCAGTTCGATCCGCGGCGGATCCGGCTCGCCGACGTGGACGGCTCCGGGACCACGGACATTTTGTACATTCACCGGGACGGCGTGCGGATCTACGAGAACCAGGCGGGGAACCGGCTGGGCGACCCGGTCAAGCTCCCTCGGTTCTCGGACATGAGCGACCTCTCGTCCATCACGGTGCTCGACCTCTTGGGCACGGGGACGGCATGCCTCTTGTGGTCCACCTCGCTGCCCGGCAAGCTGCCCTCGCCGCTCCGCTACATCGACCTGCTCGGGAGCAAGAAGCCGCACCTCCTTACCTCGGTGAAGAACAACCTGGGGCTCGAAACCAAGGTCGAGTACGCGCCTTCCACGAAGTTCTCCCTGGAGGACGCGGCGGCCGGCCGCGCCTGGATCACGAAGCTGCCCTTCCCGGTGCAGGTGCTCACCCGGGTCGAGACGTTCGACTCGATCACGCGGCATCGGTTCGTGAGCACCTACAAGTACCACCACGGCTATTATGACGGCGTGGAGCGTGGGTCCGCGGCTTCGGGATGGTCGAGCAGTGGGACGCGGAGTCGTTCTCGGCGTCGAGCGGATCCTGGCTTATTTCCTGCCAGGATCGAACGAGGAGATCGAGATTCCTGGTACGCCGGTGTACATCAAGACCTGGTTTCATACCGGGGCTTGGCACGACCGGGCGAAGATCTCCCGGCATTTTGTGGACGAATACTACGCCGGGGACAGCGGCGCCGTGCTCTTGCCGGACACGATGTTGCCGGCCGGCCTCTCCACGACCGAGGCGCGCGAGGCGTGCCGGGCGCGCTCCGCGGGCAGGTCTTGCGGCAGGAGATCTATGCGCAAGACGGCTCAGCGGCCGAAACCCGAATCTTATGTGGTCTCGGAGAAGAGCTACCTGCGGTGGATGCTCCAACCGGCCGCCTCGGGGCAAGGAGTCTGATCCGCGATGGCTTCCCAAGGGCGCGCACGGCGTCTTCTTCACCCATCCGCGCGAGGCGATCGAGTACCACTACGAGCGTAACCCGAGCGATCCCGCGTCACCCACGCGCTCACGCTCGAGGTCGATCTCCGCGACGGGACCATCCGCCCGCTCCGCCGCCGTGGCCCTCCCCAACCCGGGATGCCTCAGGCCTCCCGGAAGAGCAGCTCGCCGGCGCGATCACCTGACCGAGCAGGAGGTGTTCCATTCGCCTGGCAGCGCGACTGGCATCCGCGCCTGGTGGCGGTTCCGATCGAGGCGAGGAGCTATGAGCTTGCCGGCGTTACGTTGACCGGGTCGGCGGTCTCTCGTTCGACGCGTCCTCGCGCGGCGGGCAGCGCGACCGAGATCGCGTATGAAGAGACACCCGGCGATACAGCGCAAAGCGCCTGCTCTCCCAGGCCGCCATATCTACACGAAGAACGACCTGGGCGGCCCTCTCGCCTTCGGCTCGGTCGAGTCGCTGCGGCTTGCCATACCAGACCTACCAAGAAAAGCCTTCACGCCATCTCTGCTCGCCTCTGCGCTCGACGATCGGGCCACCTCGGCGATCCTCGAAGAGGGCGGCTATGTCGACGCGGACGAGGCGGTGGGCACCTTCCGGCCATCAGGCCTATTCGAAACCGCCTTTTACCTCCCGTGACCTTCTATGACCCGTTCGGCAACCGCCGGGCGTTGTCTACGACGATTACAGGCTCTTCGTCACCCAGGTGACCGATCCGGTGGGCAACGCCGATCGGCTGGTTCCACGACTACCACTCGGCCCCGCCCTGGTGACCGACCTGAACGGCAACCGCGGCGCCGTCAAGGCTCGACAAGCTCAGGCGGGTGATCGCCACCGCTGTGATGGGCAAGGAGGGCGGGACGGACGGCGATACGCTCGACAATCCCGACTACGTTCGCCTACGACCTCGATCGATTGAGGACAAGCGTGCCGCGCGAGGTGCATGCCCGCGCCCGCGAGCGCCGCGAGACGCGGACGCGCAAGGTCTACGGCCGCCAGTTGGCTCGGCCCTGGTGATGCGCAAGGTGGCCGCTGAGCCCGGCGACGCGCCCGCGCGCGATGAAACGGCGCTCGTTCACAATGAGGACGGCGTGCTGGTCCTCGCCCCAGCCGATCCGCTGGGTCGGCACCGAGCGCACCGTGCTCAACGGCAGGGCCATCCGGTGAAGCAGTACGAGCCGTTCTTCGCCAACTCCACGAGTACGAGGACGAAGCGGAGCTCGTGGTGGAACTGACGCCCATCCTTCGCTACGACCCGCTCGGCCCGCGCCTCGTGCAGACCCGATCTGCCGAACGGGACGATTCCAGCAAGGTGGTGTTCGACCCGTGGAAGCAGACCACGTTCGACCCGAACGATACGGTGACCGAGAGCCTGTGGTACGCGAGCCGGATGGAGCTCGCCGAGGAGCGAGCCCGAGCGGCGCGCGGCCGAGCTCGCCGCCGCGCACGCGGGGACGCCCGCGGTGGCGCACCTGGACGCGCCGCTCGGGCGGACGTTCTTGACCGAGGCTGACAACGGGGAGGCGGGCGTTTATGCTGCGCGCCTCGCCCTGGACATCGAAGGAAACCCGCTGGTGGTGACCGACGCCCGAGACAACCCAGCCAGCTGCAGGGCGTGTTGCGCCATTGGGAAGCGGAAGCTCTCCCAGGCGAGCATCGACGCGGGGGATCGGTGGATGCTGTCGGACGTGGCGAGCCAGCCGCTGCGCGGGAGTGGACGGCCAGCGTGGGTTCGTCGGCGCGCGGCGGCCGATGCGCTCCGGCGCGTGACGCACCAGCACGTGCAGCACGGGACGGACGCGGAGTGCTGGCCGAGCGCGTGTCTTATGAGTTGAAACTGCTGGAGGCATCTCTCGAGGGGCGCACTGTAATTGCAAGCTAACCGTGATAGGATTGTTTGTGTTGAATTTGGTGCAAAAGCATAAACGCGTAAGAGCGTATAACGGCGATGAAGGGAGTTCATCGCGGTTTTGTGCGTCTTCGCGCGGTGGCGCGGTTGTGTTAAAATTCAGATGTTCCGGCATTCCATTGCGCGACAATACGCGTCACTCTCAGCGTGCCTTAAACGCAGCCGTGTGGGTCATCCCATCAGCCTGGCCTGTGAACGACGCGCTGAACCGGCCGGTGAGCCTGACGGCGCCGGACGCGAGCGAGGTGCGGCCGGGGTACAACGAGGCCGGGCTGCTGGAGCAGGTGGACGTGCGCATCCGCGGGGCGGAGGCGTGGACGAGCTTCGTCGACGACATCGACTACGACGCGAAGGGGCAGCGGGAAAAGATCGTCTACGGGAACGGGACGGCGACGACGTATACGTATGATCCGCAGACCTTCCGGCTGAAGAGGTTGCGGACGGTGCGGGACAGTGACAGCGCGGTGCTGCAAAACCTTTCGTATACGTATGACCCGGTGGGGAACATCACCGAGATCCGGGACAGCGCGCAGCAGACGGTGTTTTACAACAACGATGTGGTGTCTCCGAGCACGCAGTATGTGTATGACGCCCTGTATCGGTTGATCGAGGCGAGCGGGCGGGAGCATGCGGGCGGCGCGGGGGATGTGCAGCGGGACCAGAACGACTTGCCGCTGATGAATTTGCCACACGAGAACGATTCCGCGGCGGTGAGGAATTACACGGAGCTGTATGCGTATGACGAGGTGGGGAACATCCTGTCGATGATCCACCAGGCGGGCATGGCGGGGAGCTGGACGCGGCGGTACGAGGTGGCGGAGGACAGCAACCGGCTCTTGAGCACGAGCTTGCCCGGGGATGGGGAGACGGGGCCGTATTCGGCGACGTATTCGTATGACGAGCACGGGAATATGACGGCGATGCCGCACCTTTCGAGCGTGGGGTGGGATTACCGGGATCAGATGCTGTCCAGCGATCTGGGCGGGGGCGGGGTGGTGTACTATACGTATGACGCGGGCGGGCAGCGGGTGCGGAAGGTGTGGGAGCACAGCGGGCTCGTGGAGGAGCGGATTTACCTCGGGGGATATGAGGTGTACCGGAAGCGAGACGCCGGCGGGCTCTTGCTGGAGCGGCAGACGCTGCACGGGATGGATGGGGAGAAGCGCATTGCGCTGGTGGAGACGACGACGGTGGATACTGCGGCCGGGGGGAGCTTCGAGGTGAGCACGGTGGTGCGGTACCAGCTCGGGAACCACTTGGGGTCGGCGGTGTTGGAGGTGGACGGGGAGGGGGCGGTGATTTCGTATGAGGAGTATCACCCGTATGGGACGAGCGCGTACCGGTCGGGGACGGGGGCGGCGGAGGTGAGCCTGAAGAGGTACCGGTATACGGGGAAGGAGCGGGATGAAGAGACGGGGCTGTATTACCATGGAGCGCGGTACTATGCTTGCTGGCTCGGAAGGTGGACGGCGGCGGATCCGGCGGGGATGGTGGATGGACCGAGTCTTTATAGTTACTGCACGAATAACCCTATAATTTTTGCCGATCCTGACGGTGCTGACTCGAAGTCGATTCATATTGATACCAGACTCGAGGCCATTGTGGGCAGAGCGCTCGGGATTTCTACACAGATGCACCAGTATAGGTCACAAGTTGCTGTCGACGGTGCTGCGGCCGATAGCAATGCGGCATCAAAAGAATTGTGGAACACACTGATCAAGCCACAGCTTGAATCAGGCAAAGGCATAACCGCGCCTCCCGACGACTGGAAACGAGAGTTGGGGCAAAAATATGCTGTAATGAGTGAGGCGGAGCGAAAGGATTTTTACGATCAAGAGTGGGAAATCTGGCGGGGTCCAGATGTCTCTCGGAAGCCTCCAAGAGGGTGGGATGCACTCGCAGCAAGAGTTAGTCGTTATGCCCTTGACGAGGTTCATAACGAGGGTGTTGTGCAGGGATATACGCTGGTCGATGGTGCTGCACTTGCCAGAGGGGTTACGACGGCTCTGGCGCGGAAAGTCGCATTTCATATCGAGGGTGAGCTTGCATCGGGAGGATTCTGGAGCGGTAGCTATAACGTGGGGAAAGCTGGTGGAACACAATGGGGCGCAGAAACAGTTGGATTTGATACTGCTGCTCGTGGTGGAGCGGCTAGTGCGAAGGGCTCTCTTCAGCCGATCGCCGTGGGCTTGAGTAAAAGTCCGAACCATTCAAAAGGTCTACTTGGTCGGTTTGCCGACAAGGTGGGAGCTACGACATATTGGGATCAATACCCAATTCCGGCTTCAAGTAACAAAGAGATTATTGAGAGAATGATAGAACAATTCAAGCAGCGACCCATCGCGGTAAATCTCAGCGGTATGGAGCAAATGCTCGGGGAGCCTCATGCCGGCCTGTCTAGTATCTTTCGAGAGTCGTCCAAAACTGTAACCGAAGCGGAGATTTCTCACGTGATAGCGAATCCGGAATTTTTCGATAAGGCAAGCTTTTTTCTGAACGGAAAAAAGCTCCGCTTGGACAGGGCCCGCATTGTGGGAACGGGAAATTAGTGAACCAGGAGTACTGCGATGATCTTCACTGGTAACAAAAGCATAAGCGAGGAGCTCCATGGGCTTGGACAGGTCTGGGTCCAGATTTCAGAATATCGTATTACTCATGCATATTTGGAGATTGTTTTGACCATCGGAGGTTTTCGTCGCCGGGTGGCTCGTGTCTGGCTGACGGACTGTTTTTATATTTCAGGACAAACGTCCGGAGGCCCATGCGGAATGTCGATCGTTGAAGAACAAACCGGAAACGGATCCGAATTGACCCTGAAGGCTGGCGACGTCTTTGTTGCAAAAGGGCTTCGTGCGGGCCTCGAGGTGTTCGATAAGTGAGTTGATCCGGGTGTGGCACGAAAGGCGCGGAATGTCGACCGGTAACGTCGAGGATAATAGCGCCTAATTGTTCTGTAATTGCCGGAAATTGGCGATAATTGGGGCGTCATGAGCTCCGTGTTGCGCGTAAAGTGCGCGTGCGGCATATTGTTGGCAATAATGTTGTGAGCTGGAATCGTTGCTGTCTTTGATGTGTGAGCTGTTTAATTGGTGTTGGATTGTATGGCGGGCTTTGGGCTTGTTGTGTGCGGTCTTTGGCGGGGGTTGAATGATTTGTTCGCAGACGTCTGTTTGTGGGGTGATTCGTTAGATTGTCGCTCAGTGCGCAAGGGAAGGAAGGATCCATGAATACATACCGTCTCACCGGTCGGATCATCGAAAAAGGCACCCAGAAGGGAGTCGCCAACCTCCGGGTCGAAGCCTGGGACCACGAAGCCCAGAATACCGACCTCTTGGCGGTCGCCGTCACGACTACGGACGGCGCCTTCCTCCTCACCCTCGACGACGACTATCTCGCCGAGCTCCTCGACGATCGCCGCCCTACCATCACCCTCCGCCTCTTCCAGGGCACCCAGCAGCTCCTCACCACCGAGTACCGCTGGAAGATCAACACTGATACCACCCCTGTCCGCCTCGAAGTCGACCTCACCGACACCAGCGGCACCGCCACCCCGTCGACCTCTGTTGTCCACGGCCTCCTCCGCACCCCCTCGGGCACCCCGATCGCAAGCAAAACCGTCCGTGCCTTCGACTACAACCTCACCTCCGAGGACACGCTCGGCGAGACCACCACCGACAGCGCCGGCCGCTACCGCATCGCCTACGCCACCGGCGCCCTCACCCGCACGGGCAAGATCCACCCCGACCTCATCGTCCGCGCCTACTCCACTGAAGACGACGTCATCGCCGAATCCCCGCGCCGCTGCCATGCTCCGCCCACGGCCCGCGCCGACCTCACCGCCGGCGGCGAGTATCGCGGCCCCTCCGAATTCGAGATCATGGACGCCCGCCTCGCCCCCGTCCTCGACTCCTTCGACCTCGCCACAGCCACCGAGGACCAGGCCGCCTATATCGCCTGCTCGGCCCAGGTCGACTCGTCCCACCTCCGCGCCCGCATCGACGCCGCGGCGCTCCACGGCACCACCGATGTCGAGCACGCCATCCTCTATGCCCTCCTCCGCGCCGGCCTCCCCTCCGAACGGCCCGCCCTCCTCCGCACCTCACCGGCGGCGCTCCGCAGCGCCCTCGAGGTCGCGATCGACCGCAACATTATCCCGGCCGACACCGTGATCGACGACGCCATGGCCTCGCTCCGCCAAGCCACCGTCGCCATGGCCTTCGACACCCCGGCCGCGGGCGCCACGGGCAACCTCGGCGACCTCCTCGCCCTTGCCCTCTCCACCCAGCCCGTCCGGGAAGAATTCCTCGACAAATACCTCGCCCACGCGGGCACCATCGACGACTTCTGGACCTGGCTCCCCAGCCAGACCTCGTTTGCGGCGAGCGGCACCGTCGACAACATCCAGTTTGCCCTCCAGCTCGGCATGCTCTCCCGCTTTCACTTCCCGCTTATCAACGAGCTCTGGGCGCGCAAGACCGCTACCACCATCACCTCGCTCAAGGACCTCGCGGCGTACAGCGAGAGCGACTGGATCGGTGTCATCGAGACCGCCCTCGGCGGCGGCATCATCGGCTATCCCGCCGACACTCCAGGCGCGAACGCCACGGAGAAGAAAGCCACCTATGCCCGCGTCCTCAAGCGCTCCATGGAGCTTGCCTTCCCGTCGGCCTCCATGGCGGCCGACATCGCGCGGGACGGCGGCGCGGGCAGCGCGGATCTCGGCACCTTCCTCGCCAACAACGAAGGCTTCGAGATCGGTAAGACCCGCCTTGGCGCCTACCTGAATACCCACCCCGATGCGCTCTCCGGCCTCTCCGACGCAGAGGCCACCAAGATGAGCCTCTCGCGCATCGAACGCCTCTTCAAGATCGTCCCCCGCTACGCCGAGGCCAAGCAGCTCATCGACGACGGCTTCGTCTCCGCCGAGGTCATCCGCGGCTTCGGCCGCCCCGCCTTCGTCGCCAAATATGAAACGCTCCTCGGGGGCAGCGAAGCCGCCGGCCTCGCCTTCGATCGCGCCGAGGCCGTCTCGAACCAGGCCCTCGCGCTCCACGCCAAGTATGCGCCGGCCCATAACCCCAAGTCCGCGGCTGTGCTGCCCGACCTGGCTTCCCTCGCCGGCGGCGCGACACCCAAGACCGCCGACTGGTCCTCGCTCTTCGGATCGCCGGATGCGTGCGCCTGCCAGCACTGCCGCTCGGTGCTCGGGCCCGCGGCCTACTTCGTCGACCTGCTCGAATTCCTCGGCAAATATGAGTCGACGCTCACCAAGGAGGGCACCTCGAAATGGAGCGCGCAAGACGTGCTCCTCGGCAGGGTCACCGGAGCTACGCCGTCGTTCCCGGGCCGTCCGGATCTGGGCGCCATCGTCCTCTCCTGCGACGACACGGACATCCAGGTGCCGTATGTCGACCTCGTGAACGAGATCTTGGAGCACTCGGTCGCGGCGCAGCGCCTGAGCCCGGCGCCGGCGTTCCCGGCAACGATCGCCACCACGGGCACCGCGGAAGAGCTCGCCGCCCTGCCGGAGATCGTCTCCGGCGAGGAAGCGGCCCACGCGGCGGCCTATGAAGAGCTCGCGAGCGCCGTTCACCCCTTCTCGCTCCCGTTCCACTTCTGGGCCAAGGAGGCGCGCGCCTACCTCAACCACCTCGGTGTCCCCCGCCATACGCTCATGCAAGCGCTCCAGAACAGCGCGGGCTTCCCCGACCCGGCCGACATCGCCGCGGAGCACCTCGGCCTCTCCCGCATCGAGCGCCGCGTCATCACCGGGAGCTGGCCTTCCGTGGACCCCTACACCATCAATGACTACTGGGGCCTCTCCGGCGGCCAGTCGACGGCCGATCTCACGGGCGTCTCCCTGTTCATGAGCCGCTCCGGGCTCAGCTTCGACGACGTGGTAGAGTTCTTCGACACTGCGTTCATCCGGCGCTTCGGGACGAACCCGGCGCTCGTCCCGAACGAAGGAAGCGACGGCTGCGATCCGGACCATATGACCATCAGCGGGCTCGCCTCGGAGACGCTCTCCTCGGCATGGCAAACCATCCACCGCTTTCTCCGGCTCCAGCGCCGCACGGGCTATTCGATCCGGGAGATGGACGCCCTCGTGACCGCCACCGCGACCACCATCGACGACACGTTCCTCGAGACGCTCGCCGCCGTCGAGCGCTTCCGTGCCGCGGGCGTGCCCGCCATGGTGCTCGCGAGCTGGTTCGGCGACCTCGACACCCGGAAGAGGGATGGTGGTAAGACCCCCTCGTTCTACGAGCAGGTCTACCAGAACCGCGCCGTCCGGAATCCGCCCGATCCCGTGTTCGATCTCGATGGCGGCCTCGCCGAGCTCATCGCCGATCACAGCGCCACGATCCGCGGCGCGCTCCACATTTCGGCTGACGACCTCGCGCTGCTCACGGACTCCAACGTGAGCCAGGCGGCGGTCGGAGTTGCCAGCGAGATCAACGATTCTGCGCCGCCCACGGTCTCGCTTTCGAACCTCTCCAAGCTCCACCGGATCGTCACCTTCGCCCGAGCGCTCGGGCTCTCGATCAGGGACTTTCTCATCCTCAAGAGCCTCGGCAACATCTCGACCCCGTTCACTCCCGAAGGGATCGAGCGCTTCGCCGACATCACCGTGCGCGTGCGGCAAATCGGGATCAAGCCCGCCGACCTGCTTTATCTGTTCGGCGATCGCCCCACGGCCGCCGCGACGCTCGTCCTCGGCGATAGCCTGATCGACACGACGCTCGACGCGCTTTTCGCCGGCCATGTGAAGCTCTACCTCGCCGGCGCGCCCAACGAAGCCCACGACGATCTCATCGCGCAGACACTCGCGGCGGCGCTCGGGCTCGAGACGCGTTCGGCGGTCCTGCTCCTCCAATCGGTGCTGACGCCGAACGGCAGCATGGGGACGCCGCTCATCGAGGTCTTCCGGTTCACCGCCCCGAGTCCGTTCCCGGACAGCCCCTCGCTGGACGAGACCGCCCGGATGAACCAGCGGGCGGCTTATCGAGCTCTGCACAAGGTCACGACGCTCGTGAAGAAGCTCGGCATGACGGCGAGCGAGCTCGCTCGCTTCAGCGACGCCTCGGGGGAGCCTCTATTGTTCGATTTCGACGCGCTGCCGCGGAGCCCGTCGACCCCTGACGCGGAGCTCTTCGATGCGTGGCTCAAGATGGCCGATCTCTGGGCCTTGAAACCCACATTGGTCGGCGATGAGAATGCGCTGCTCGCACTTTTCCCGGCGACGATGCTCTCCATCGAGCAAGCGAGCGCGACCACGGGATGGCCTGTGGCCGACATGAGCGCTTTGCTCGGCACAGGCGCTCTTGGTGTTTCGTTCGGTGGCCTGCGAGGCACCGCGATCGCTCTGCTCCGCCTGCGCGACGCCTTCGCGCTCTTGAAGCGCCTCGGGGTCTCCGCGGCCACGGCGCTCCGCTGGATCGACACCGGCGCACCGCTCCCGAGCGAGAGCTCCGCCTTGCCCCACGCGGACACCGTCGCCTCCGAGATCGTCCAGGCCGCGAAATCGAAGTACGCGGCGGACGCCTGGATCGCCCTTTCACCTCCGATCCGCGACACCCTCCGTGACGCCCAGCGCGGCGCCATGGTCGACTACCTGGTGGCGAAGAACGGTTACGACGACTCGAACGACCTGTTCGGCCGCCTCCTCGTGGACGTGGAGACCTGCTCTTGCCAGATCACCTCCCGCCTCAAGCAGGCCATTGGCTCGGTGCAGACCTTCACGCAGCGCGCCCTCCAGGGCCTCATTCCCGACGTGCCCTTGCCCGCCGAGGCCGCGGAGGAGTGGACGTGGAGGAAGAGCTACCGTGTCTGGGAGGCCAACCGCCGGGTCTTCCTTTACCCGGAGAGCTTCATCGATCCTGCCCTCCGCGAAGGCAAGTCCCCCTTCTTCACGGCGCTCGAGGGCGAGCTCCGCCAGCGCGAGCTCACCAGCGAGACGGCCGAGGCGGCGATCCAGCACTATCTCGAAAAATTGGTCGAGATCGACCGGCTGGAGATCATGGCCATGGTCCACCAGGTCGAGCCGGACGACGAGGACCATCCGGCCCTCGACGTGCTCCATGTCGTCGCGCGCACGCCCCTCGTCCCGCACAAGTACTTCTACCGGAGCCGCGTGGACGCAGCGTACTGGACGCCTTGGGAGAGCATCGATCTCGACATCGAAGGCGACCACCTCCTCCTCGCCGTCATCGACCGCCGCCTCCACCTCTTCTGGCCCATGATCCAGGAGAAGCCGGACAAGAAGCAGCACATCAATGAGCCGGACAAGGGCGGCAAGCCGGCCAAGACGCACCTGGAGATCCAGCTCGCCTGGAGCGAGCGCCGGGGCGGCGCGTGGTCGGCCAAGCGGGTGAGCACGGGCTCCGCCGTCACCATCTCTCCGGTGGTGCACCGTTACTGGCTCTCGTTCGCGCTCGAAATGCACCTGCACCCGCCCTTTGCCGCGAACTACTCGATCGCATGCCTCTTCAATCCGGTCGAGTGGGATCCGCTCTACTTCAAGGACTTGATCCGCCTCGGCGGCTTCTCGTTCGACGCTTGCGGCAGCGACCTGGTGGGGCATGATCGAGGTTACTCGTTCTCTCCCACGCTCAAGTCCTATGTGCTATCCAACAAGGACTTTTCCGGCGACACGATCGCCGTCACACGCCCGTTGCCTTCTACGATGATCTACCAGGACGCGAAGGAATACAGGAGCGACACGGAGATCACCGAAGCGGCCATGGCGGAGGATCTCTTCAACGACGACCCGTCGATTGATCACCCCCTGAAGCTCCCCTTCGTGCTCGATGACACCGTGGAGTGGCACGCTGTCCTCGGCAAGACCCCGGGCCTCTATCGCGTCCTCTCTCCGCATGTGATCGGCAGCAAGAACGCCGACCTCGTGACGGAGGCCGATGTCTTCTTCTACAAGGACAAGACGGCGACCTTCTTCGCCGAGCTCGTGACCGAAGAGAAGGTGGTCTGGCACCACGGCAGCAAGGTCCAGCCGGGCTGGCGATCGAACCTCGATCTCTTCCAGTCGAGCGGCCTCTCCTCCGCGGCCCGCGACTGGGCCAATCAGGCCCCCAAGGACTCGCTCTTCGTGACGAAGACGACCTCGAAGGGCTACCGCTTCTGGACCTTCTACCACCCGTATGCGTGCGCCTTCCTCGGGCAGTTGAACCGCGCCGGCGCGGCAGGCCTGCTCGACTGGTCCGCGCAGCTCGTCCCGCTCCAGCGACGTTCGAAGGATGCCTTCACCACGCCGTATGAGCCCGACAGCGCCTTCGCGATCAAGCCCTATCCCATCGAAGATGTCGACTTTTCGTTCCAGGGCGCGTACTCCCTTTATAACTGGGAGCTATTCTTCCACGCCCCGCTCCTCATCGCGTCCATGCTGACGCAGAACCAGCGCTTCGCCGAGGCGCAGAAGTGGCTGCACTACATCTTCGACCCGACCACCGGCGGCGGCGAGAGCGCCCCCAAGCGCTTCTGGAAGGTCCGCCCGTTCTACGAGAACAAGCACCTCGCCTCCATCCAAGAAGAGCTCGAAGACCTCGCGGCGGAGAGCCAGAGCGCGGGCGCCCAGCTCCTCGGTTCGCTGCTCGCCTTCACGGGCGGGAGCCGCGCGCTCGACGACTTCGATGCGCAGATCAAGGCCTGGGAAGAGCACCCCTTCGACCCTCACCTCATCGCCCGCATGCGCCCGCTCGCCTACCAGAAGGCGGTGGTGATGAAGTACGTGGAGAACCTGATCGCCTGGGGTGACCAGCTCTTCCGGCGGGACACGATCGAGAGTATCAACGAGGCGACACAGCTCTACATCCTCGCCGCCGACATCCTCGGCCCGCGGCCCCGCACGGTGCGCCGGCCCGGGCAGGAGGCCGAGGCGAAGACCTACCAAGAGCTCGTGTCGCTCGGGATGAACGCCTTCTCGGATCCGCTGGTCGAGGTCGAGAGCCTCGCGACCCCGCGGCTCGGCGCGCTCCACAAGGGCAACCTCACCCTGCGCCGGCGCATGCCGCCCCCCGAGCTGCGCACGCTCTACTTCTGCGTGCCGGGCGACGGCGCGCTCCTCGGGCTCTGGGACATGGTGGCCGACCGGCTCTTCAAGCTGCGCCACTGCATGAACATCGACGGCGTGGTCCAGAAGCTCCCGCTCTTCGAGCCGCCGATCGATCCGGCGTTGATCGTCCAGGCGCTGGCCTCCGGCGTCGACCTGGAGAGCGCCCTCGCCGATTTCGACGCGCCGAACCCTCGTTACCGCTTCTCGATCCTCTACGGAAAGGCGATGGAGCTCTGCGCCGGGGTGACGGCCTTCGGCGGCGCGCTGCTCTCGGCGCTGGAGAAGAAGGACGCCGAGGGCCTCAGTCGGCTGCGGTCGACCCAGGAGATCGAGATGCTCCGCCTCGCGCGCGACGTGAAGGAGCGGCAGATCAAGGAGGCGGCGGCAACACTGGCGGGGCTCGAGAGGTCACTCGAAGTGACACAGGCACGGCTGGACCACTACCAAGGCTTGGAGTTCATGAGCCTGCTGGAGCAAGTGGCGTTGGATAAGGTCGTCGAGGCCACCAACGTGACGACCATCGCCCAGTTGATCGGCGCTCCTGCGGCCTACTTCAATCTCGGGCCATCGCTGACCTTTGGGGGCGCCGGCGCGACGGGAAGCCCCGTCACGACGGCTTCGTGGGGAACACCGAACGTGGGGGCGTTCATGCAGTCAGCGTCCCAAACCATCTCCATGACGGCGGGGATCCTGCATGATCAGGCCTCCAGCATGAGCACCATCGCCGGATACCATCGTCGCCGGGAAGAGTGGAACCTCCAGATCAGCGTCGCCAGCAAAGAGATTCCGCAGATCCAGAAGCAGATCGACGCTGCAAAGATCCGCCTCGCCATCGCCGAGCGCGAGCTCGACAACCACGATAAGCAGATCGCCCACGCCAAGACGGTCGACGCCTTCTTGCGCGACAAGTTCACGAGCGCGGCTCTGTACGACTGGACGGTTACCCAGATCGCGACCGTCTATTTCCAGAGCTACCAGCTCGCCTACGACGTGGCGAAGCGCGCCGAGAAGGCCTTCCGCTTCGAGCTCGGCCTCGAAAAATCGAAATATGTCAACTTCGGCTACTGGGACAACCTCCGGCAAGGCCTGCTCGCGGGCGAAAAGCTCCAGCACGACCTCCGGCGGATGGAGGTCGCCTACCTCGACCAGAATGCGCGCGAGCTCGAGATCACCAAGCACATCTCGCTCGCCTTGCTCGATCCCGCCGCGCTCATGACGCTCCGCGAGACGGGCTCTTGCACCCTCGCGCTCTCGGAGAAGCTCTTCGATCTCGACTATCCAGGGCACTATTTCCGCCGCATCAAGTCGGTGGCCCTCACCATCCCGGCGGTGAGCGGCCCCTACACGGGGGTGAGCTGCACGCTCCGCCTCGGCGGGACGGCCACCCGGATCGCGGCCACGCTGCACGAGGGCTACGCCCGCGATGAGGAGAATCCGGCTGCTGATGAGCGCTTCCACGACTGGGCGGGCTCGGCGGAGGCCATCGTCACGAGCAGCGCGCTGAACGACGCCGGGCTCTTCGAGCCGAACCTCCGTGACGAGCGCTACCTGCCCTTCGAGGGCCTCGGCGTCATCGGCACCTTCACGATCGATCTGCCCAAAGCGAACAATGCTTTCGATGTCTCCGCCATCTCTGACGTAGTGCTCCACCTCCGCTACACCGCGCGCAGCGCCGGCAGCGAAAACGAATCGTTCGTCAATGCCGTAAAAGCATCGATCTTCGAGGGCGCGAGCCCCCGCGTGCGCACGGGGCGGCGCATCTTCAGCGCGCGGGAAGACTTCCCGGACGCCTGGGCGGAGTTCATGAGCCCGCCGCCCGATCAGGACGATCAGGTGCTGAGCTTCCCCCTCGACGCCGCGCTCTTCCCGTACAGCGCGGGAAACGGCGCCCTCACGGTGACGAAGGCCACGCTCTACGCGCGCTGGAACGGGCCCGCCCGCTACGCGGCCGCGGCGTCGCCCAAGCTCCTGGCCGTGACCCTGGCCGAGCCGGCGATCGCAGGTGTCTCGTCTCCCCTCTACCTCGATAAGCCCGCGGTCCCGGGCAGCAGCGACCTCGGCATGGTGACGTTGAGCTCGCTCAGCCTCTCGCCGTCGACCTGGACCATCCACGCGAGCAGCGGTGACATCGACGGCCTCGAACCGTCGCTCTTCACAGCGCCGTCCGAGGGCTCCGGGACCACCAAGAATCGCCTCAACGACACGCTCCAGGATATGTGGCTGCTCGTCGAGTACACCCAGACGGTGCCGGACTGGGTCTGAGCCGAAGAAGCGCGTCCCGCCGCTCGCCAACGGGCGGCGGGCGCGCGCTCACCTCGGTAATTCTTGCTCGGGCAGCACGTTGTCCCGGTAGGCCTGGACGAGCGCGGTGAGCACGGCGATCTCGCTCCGGATCTCCTCGCCTTTCTCGGTGTCGGCGACGGTCCGCGGCGGATCGAAGCGCGCGATCTCGGTGACGACCGGGATGATGTCCGCGCCCGCGGCGACGGCTTCCTCGATCGACTCGAAGTGGTGGTGCTGGGCGAGGCTCGTCCTCGCGGCCTCCAGCACGAGCGTGTAGCCCTTGTCGCCGTAGGCCTCGGAGAAGGCGCCGTCGATCGTCACGGCGCGGCCCGAGCGCTTCACGGGCGACTCGCCGGCCTCGATCTTCACCGGCACATGGCCGTTCACGATCAAGCCGCGCGCCTCGTCGCCGCCGAGCTCGCGGCAGATGCGGCCGCAGAACGGGGCGTCGTGGATCAGCGAAAAGTATGGGTTCTTGGTCTCGTGCCGGGTCGCCTCGTCCGCCACGAAATGGCCTTCGAAGGTCGCCATCCGGTCCTTGCCGAAGAGCGGTGAGCGCGGCCCTGTCCAGAGGTAGTAGCAGAGGTCGAGATCGGCCTCGCGCTTGTCGCGGAAGGCGCGGTGCACGGCGTGATCGAGCGCCTCGAAGAGCGCCCGCCCGCGCCGCGGCTCGCCGTCGACAGGGAAGGGGAGGGGCTCGCCCTGCGCGTCGACGGGCACGCAGCCGTGGAAGATCAGCGCCTCGTCTCGCCGCACGAACATCGCGCCGCGGCGCTCGACCCAGCGCATCTGCCGGTAGAGCACCGGGCTGTCGAGGAAGGACTGCGCGAGGCGCGCCATGCAGGCCTCTTCTTCCGCGGAGAGCGCGTAGGGGTCGCCGCCGAAATCGACCGTCGGAAAGCGCCTGTCGAGCAGCGCGTGGACGTTGTTGTCGATCGTCACCGTCCCGGCGGCGGGGTCGATCCGGTGGAGCAGGCAGCGGTGATCGAGCTCGAACTCCGGGTGGCGGCGGATGGTCTGCCCCTCCAGCTTGAGCTGGAGGATGGTCATCGCCTTGTGCATCCGCGCCATGGCGAGCGGATCGCGCAGGCCCTCGCCCTTGACGGCGAAGCGCTCGGCGGGGTCGTCGCCGTAGACGGTGCGCGCGAGCTTTTCGAGCGGCGCCATCGTGATGCCGAAGCCCTCTTCGAGCTGACCGAGCCGCCGGTAGCGCAGGGAGATCCGCACCACCGTGGCGATCAGCGCGCGCTGCCCGAGGCATGCGCCCATCCAGCTCGCGTCGTGGTTGCCCCACACGATCGACACCTGGGGCTGGCGCATCAGGAAGTCGATCACCTTGTCGGCGCGCGGCCCGCGATCGCCGAGGTCGCCGGCGACGACGATCTCGGCGACCGAGAGGTTGCGGATCACGTGCGCGGCGGCGCGGAGCAGGTCGACATCGAGGTCGTGCTCCACGAAGGGCGCGATCAGCGCCTCGCGGAAGACCGTGCGCTCTTCCATCCCTCGCGCGGAGACGAGCTCGCGGAAGAGCCCGGCGAGGGCGGGCGGGAAGACCTTCTCGGCGTGGCGGAGGGTGTAGCGCCGCGAGATCTCCCGGATGATCTCCACCTCGTGGCCGAGCGTCGCGAGCAGGTAGCGCCGCCGATCGAAGCCGGGCGCCTGCCTTTGCCACGCGTAGGCCTCGCGCGGGTAGTAGATCACCGCGAGCAGGTCTTCGATCTCGCGCGGCGCGAGCCTGCCTGCGAAGAGGCGCTCGACCATCGGGCGCAGGCTGCCGGAGGCGTTGTTGATGATGTGCTTGAGCTTCTTGTGCTCCCCGTGCACGTCGCTCACCACGTGCACCGTGCCCTTGGGCAAGGTGAGCACGCCTTCGAGGTAGCCGATCTCGGCGACGGCCGCCTCCGCGGTGGGGAAGCGACGGGCCATCGCGCGGAGGAGCGGGACGGGGATCGCGAGGGGCGTCGCGCTGTCCATGTGCGGGGCTCAGGCCGAGGGCGGGCGGATCTGCTTGCGGATCTTCTTGATGAAGGTCTGCGTGCACTGCCCGTGGCTCCCCTCGTGGTCGATGATCTCGCGGATCAGCCTCGCCTTGGAGTCGTTCGAGAGGGTCGCGCAGGCCTTGACCTCGTTCGCGATTTGACCGCCCGTGAAGGTCGAGGGCCAGGTCTGCTTCTCGGCGACCTTGGCCTTGTTGGGCTGCTGGTGGTGCGAGGGCTTGGTCTTGGTCACGTCGCGAAAGCCGGTGTCCTGGGACTTCCGGCCTGTGCCGAGGCAGCCGGGGCACCGGGCGTCGCTGCCGCTGAACGAGTTGGCGATACGGCCGTCGCCGCCGCAGATTCCGCAAGGCTCACCGATCATGGGGGGACTATACGGCATCGCCGCCCAACATGCAGGCGATGTCCTTGGTGCCGCCCGCGTGCTGGAGCGCGACCCTCGCGAGGCGCGCCATCCGCGGAGCGCCTCACTTCGCCATGAATTTCAACGTCTGGTTGTGCCAGAAGAGCCGGTAAATCATCTGGTTCACGGCCGGGGGGATCTTGCGGCCCACCTTCGCGTAAATGGGTGTCCCCACCTCGCGTAACAGGAGCATCAGCGCCTTGGGCAGCGACTCTTCCTTCACGCAGTTGTACGCGAAGGCCGTCCGCATGAGCTGGAGCTCGGCGTCGGTGTAGTCCGGCCCCTTCAGGTAGGTGCCCGTGTAATAGCTGTTCGAGTAGTCGGCGCGCCGGAGCAGGTTGTGCTCGCGCGCGTAGCGGTGCAGATCGGTGCCCGGGTAGGGCGTGAAGATCGAGCACTGGATCGAGTCCGGCTTGACCTTCCGGTTCAGCGCGATGGTCTTGTCGATCTGCGCCTTCGTCTCGGTGGGCAGGCCGATGATGTTGTAGGAGAGCGTCTGGATCCCGTACTTGCGCGCGAGGCGGAAGGCGAGGGTGAGCTCCTCGTCGGTGATGCCCTTCTTGAGGATGCCCATCCGCAGCGACTCGTCGCCGGACTCGAGGCCGATGTTCACCTTCACGCACCCGGCGGCGCTGAGCGACTTGAACACCGACTCGTCGCAGCAATCGGCGCGCAGGTCGCACTCGAAGGGCAGGCCGATCGCCGAGGCGTAGGCGTCGCAGATCTCGTGGAGCCGCTTCTTGTGGATGTTGAACATCTCGTCGGCGATCGTCACGCGCTTGATCTTCCAGCGCGCGGTGTGCTCCTTGAGCTCGTCGATGAGGCCGGGGATGCTCCGCGCCCGCGTGTACTTGCCGGTGCCGCGGTACATCTCCTGGAGCGTGTGGTCGACGCAGTAGGAGCACTTGAAGGGGCAGCCGCGGGCGGTGATGAAGTCGAGCTGCCGGTCGCGCGCGGTGAGGTAGCGCTCGAAGTCGAAGAGGCCGAGATCGTAGGGCGGGAGCGCGTCGAGGTCGGGCGTGAGCGGCGCGAGGTCGTTGCGCGTGACCTCGCCGCCCTTGCGGAACCAGTAGCCCTTCACCGTGGTCGGGTCCTCGCCGCGCTCCATCCGCTCGATGACCTCGAGCGTCGCGTGCTCGCCTTCGCCGAGGCAGATGCCGTCGAAGCAGCGGCGGGCGATCGCGTCTTCGGCGGCGACGGTCGGGTGCATGCCGCCGCAGAAGATCGGCACGTCCATGACCTTCTTGATGCGGCGGGCCACGGTGACTGCGCGCTCGAACTCGTTGGTGCGCGCGGTCATCCCGATCCAGTCGGGGGAGAAGGCGCGCACCTGATCGATCGCCGCGGCGTCCGAGAGGCCGAAGGTGAAATCGACGAGGCCCACCTGGTGGCCGGCCTGCTTGAGGACGGCCGAGAGGTAGGCGAGCCCGAGGTCGATGTACGGGATGCCGAGCGAGTTGGTGTAGACGAAGAGGACGCGCGCCATGTCGAGGTTGCCCTCTCTGCGAGGTTATCCGGAGCCTGGTCCCGAGGAAACGGCGCCGGTGTGGCGGGCGCGCACGGCGCGCACCTCCGGGACGCAGGGGGCCGTCACGGCTGGATCGCCGAGGTGGACCTCCTGCTCGGGCCCCGCGGGCGGCGCCGGCTCGGCGATCGCGCGCCGCACGGTGAACACGCCGAACGTCGCGATCGTCTCGCTCACCCGATCCCAGTAACCCGCGGGGAACGACAGGCCGAGCCGGTAGTCGTTGGTCGTGATGAACACCACACCGGGGAAGCGGGTCGTCGCGGCGAGCTCGCACGTCCACAGCGGTTTGCCGTACAGCGCCCCTGCTTCGAGGGCGCCGATCATCTCCGCGTACTGGCCGTTCTTCTTGTCGGCCAGGTGATAGAGCTCGTACTCGATGTCGTAGGGCACGAGGAAGCGCACCGGCCCGACGGAGGCGAGCCCGCGCGCCGCGAGCAGCGCGTCGAGCTGGTGGGCGTCGCTGTAGATCGCGCCGGGGGCGAGCTCTCCGCGGTGATCGCCGATCCAGCGCACCACGTCTTCGAGGCCGTTCTTCGGCAGCGAGATGTCGAGCGGCTGGCGCATCCTCGGCTCGTGACGAAAGCCGAGACCTGCGAGGGCGACCGCGCTGATCGCACCGGCGACGGCCGCGGCGCGGGGCCCTCTCCGGCCGGCGAAGGTCACCACGAGCGGCATGGAGAAGGCCGCGGCGATCGTCGCGCCGATGCCGTGGTCCTCGATCTCGAGGCCGAGGAGCATGCCGATCCCCGCGAGCCCGGCGAGGACGAACATGGCCGTGCTGCCCGGGCGCTCGAAACCCTGGCGCGCGAGGACCAGCGCAAACGCGGGCAGGAGGACGAGCCAGTAGCGCGGGGTGTGATCGAACTTGAACACCCGCAGGAAGGGGAAGACGTAGATCATCAAGAAAACGACGACGAGCGTGCCGAGGAGCGCCTTGCCGAGGTCGTCGAGCTTCTGGAGCGAGAAGGTGCCGGCGAGCGGCCACGCGGGCGAGACGACCGAGAAGAGCAGGAGGCTCGACGAGACGTACGAGGCCGTGGGGACGATCGCGTCGAACTGCTGGCTGGTTGCCTCGGCGGTCGGGAGCGAGGGCGTGAAGTGGATCATCCACAGCGCGTCCTGGTGGTAGACGGCGCCTGCGAGCAGAAAGAGGATCGGGAAGGGGAGCGCGCCGCGGAAGAGCGGGCGAACGGGCTGCGCGTGGAGCAGGTAGAGCCCGAGCCCGAGCGACCAGGGCGCGTACTCGAAGCGCACGAAGGGCAGGACGCTCAACGTGAACGCGGCGGCCGCCGTCTTCTCGGCGAGGATCAAGTTCAGCGCGAGCGCGAAGAGCCCGATGCCCTCGACGTTCGATTGCCCTGCGAGGGTGCTGATGAAGAGCACGGGCGAGGTCACCACGACGAGGGCCGCGGCGATCGCGGTGAGCGGGGTCTTCGCGTAGACGAAGATGGCCCGCAGGAGGAGCAGCACGCTCGCTCCACCGAGCAGATCGTGCCAGAGCAGGAACGCGCGCCAGCCGAAGGCCGCGCCGGGCGCGCCGATGAGCGCGCCCACCGGCCGGAACTTGAGGAAGAAGAACGTCGCGGCCGGCGCGCCCCAGAACGCGCGCGAGGCCTGGTAGGCGAGCATCCCCTCGTCGTCGGTGAAGTCGACGGTGGTGCTCGCGACGAGCGCGAGGAGCGTGTACGCCGCCGCGATCAGCAGCGCCGTCCGGCTCGCGCGATCACGCATTCGAGCCGGAGGCGGCGAGCTCACCCGTCGCCGGATCGGCCGCAGGATCGGCCTGCGCGCCGCTCTGCGAGGCCGCGCGCGCCGGCTCGTCCTTCACGAGCTTGAGCTTCACGGGCCCGCTGCGGGCCCTCGGCGCGGGCGGCGCGGGGGGCAGCACATGGTCGCGCGCCGCGTCGTTGAGCGGGCCCATCCGCACGCCGTGCATCGCGAGCTCGACGAACTCGCGGAGCGTCATCGCGTCGTAGCGTGCCCCGAAGATGCCGTAGGTGAGCATCCCGACCTGCTCGAAGACCTTGTTCGGATCGAGCTTGATGAGCCTCTCGACGAGCGGCAAAAGGAAGGGGAATTTCACCGTCAGCGAGAAGAACTTCTGGAGGTTCACCATCCGGTCGATGTCGGGGATGTCGAGCAGGCTGTCGTTGAAATAGAACGGCGAGAAATCGTCCTCGGTGATGCCCTTGTTCTTGAACCACCCGTTCGCCTTGCTCTTCTCGTAGAGGTCCATCGGCGGGTAGGGCGTCATCACCGAGCAGCGGGCCCAGGTCGGATTGATCTTGATGTTCGCCTTGAGCGTCTCGATCGCGTCGGCGAGGCTCTCCCCCGGCGTGCCCACCGAGCTGAACACCTTGGTGCGCATGCCGGCCCGGCTCACCCGGTCCATCGCGGCCATGAAGTCTTCCGTCGTGTAGTGCTTCTTCAGCACCTTGTTGCGCACGTCTTCGTTGACCGTTTCGAGCGAGAGGGCGACGGCCACGCAGCCGGTGTCCTTGAGGTGGGCGACGATATCGGCGTCGAGCTGATCGGGCCGCGTCATGATGTAGTAGGGCAGCCCGAGGCGGCGCTTGATCTGCGTGAAGAGCTCGACGGCCCAGGTACGGGCGTTGAGGATGTCGTCGTCGTTCTCGAGGTTGATGATGTGGAGCGGGCCGAAGCGGTCACGCACCTGCACCATCTCCTCGACGAACAGCTCGGGCGAGCGCTTGCGCACCCACTTGGTGCCGCGCGTCCCGTAGAGCTCCATGCCCAGGTGGTTGTGGCAGAAGGTGCACGGGTACGCGCAGCCGCGGCCGCCGATGAACGTCTTGCCCCCGCGGCGGCGGAGCATCCCGTAGCGGTAGACGAGCTCGCGATCCGGCATGGGGATCGCATCCATGTCCGTGACGAGCGCGCCCATCTCGGTGCGGGTGACGTTGCCGTGCTCGTCCTTGCTCCACACGCCCGGGATCTTGGTGAAATCGTCGCGCGCGGCGATCGCGTCGCAGAGGTCGGCCATCACGTAGTCGGCCTCGCCGCGCACGATGATGTCGACGCCGCGGCGGGTGATCGTCTCGGGCAGGTAGGTGACATGGGGCCCGCCGAGCACCACCTTGGCGCGCGACGCGGACTTGATGCGCTGGCCCACCCAGAGCGCCCACACATGCTGGCCGGTGCGCGTTTGCATCGCCACGATGTCGGGCTCGAAGTCGAGGATCGCGCGGATCACGTCGCGCTCGAGCCCGTCGATGAAGAGGCGCGTCTCGTGGCCGCGCGATCGCAGCATCGCCGAGACGTGCATGATGCCCATGACCTCGACGGCGAGCTGCTCGACGAAGGCGATTTTCAACCGGCGGGGCATAGGGCGTTCCTGGGGCTCGGCTCGATCCAAGGGGCTCGGGGGGCAGGGACATGCCCCGCGCGAGCTTCGGGCGAGGCTATCCTTCGTATCCCAGGGGAACCTGACCCCCCTCGCGAGTCAAGCCCCGCCGCGGCGTTGACCGCCGCGCGTGGCCCGGGGTACGACGAGGACATGGACGGCGGCGCCGAGACCGGCCGCGCCCGATGGATGCGCGCCGCCCTCACCGGGCCGAGCGCGATGGTCGTCCTCATGGCCACGATGGCCGCGCTCGGCCTCCGCGCCCTCGGCCGCGCGCTCGATGCCGCTGTGGACGGCGGCTCGCTGCTCGGGCTCGCGCGCGACGTGCTGCTCGTCGCGGCCACGCTCAGCGCAATCGTGCTCGCGATCCGCTGGATGAAGAGCAGGCGTATGCGCGTCCGCGCGACCCTCCCGGCGCTCGCCGTCGTCGCGGCGCTCTTCGCCCTCGGCTGGAAGCTGACGCTGCGCGCGGCGCCCTACCACGACTTCCACGGCGTGTTCTCGCAGAGCGCGAGCTCGCGCTGGGTGGAGTCGCACCCGCTGCTCCCGAGGGTCACCTACCGGCTCAACCGGCACGGCTTCCGGGGCGCCGATTTCGAGGAGAAGAAAGCGCCTGGCGTGGTGCGCGTCGCGCTCGTCGGCGACTCGTTCATCTTCGGCAAGGGCGTGGAGGAGAGCGAGACGCTGAAGGCCCGGCTCGACGCGATCCTCGCTGCGCGCGGGCTCGCGGGGCGGGTGGAGGTGCTCGACCTCGGCATCCCGGGGACGAACCTGCCGACGCATGTGCGGATGGTCGAGATCGCTCAGGAAGTGCTGGGCGCGGACGTGGTCGTGATGGGGCTCTTCGAGCACAACGACATGACCGAGTGGGATGTGGAGGACGAGATCGCAGGGCTCTCCCGGCCGAGCGTCTTCAGCCTGGGGAGCTTCCTGCTCGGCGAGCGGCCGGCGGTGGTGCTGGCCGGGGTGATCTATCTCCTGCGCGGGTGCGCGAGCGCGGATGCGGCGTTCGATCGGATCATCCCGCGGCTCGAAGCGCTGCGGGCGAAGGAGGGGGCGCCGCCGCTGATCGTGCTGGATTACTGGACGCACCATGAGCGCGTGAAGGAGCGGTTTTCGCGGATGAAGGGGGTGGTGTTCATTCCCACGGCGGTGGATGGGAGGCCGGAGGAGAGCCTCCATATCCCGGAGGATGGGCACCCGTCGGCGCATGGGAACGAGGTATTTGCGGGGATGGTGGCGGAGAGGCTGGTGGAGCTGCCGGTGATAGCCTCGCTTGTCACGAGGTGATCAACAACGGCAACGGTGTGTAACGTTGTGGTCGTGTGGAGTCGCGAGGCTGCTCTTCGTTATCTTTTGCGCCTTTGCGTCTTTGCGCCTTTGCGTTAAAAAATGCCGAGACAAAGCGAGCTGTCGCCTGCAATGCTCCCGCGGTCAGCGCCTCATCACCAGCACGGCGATCCCGGCCACCGCCAAGAGGAGCACCAACAGCCCGAGGCCCGCGGCGGCGAACAGCACGCCGAGGCCGTCTTTGCGGCCGCCGCCCTCGTGGGTCGCGGCGGCCTCCAGGTCCTCGGTCGTGTAGGAGGGAGGCTTCTGCTTCGGGCGGGGCTCCTCGTCGTCGTCCATGCGCGGAAATGTAGCCCATCGGCGCGCGGGTGGGACGGGGTTCGCCGCCCCGGCGCGCCTCGCACGGCCGGGACGGGCGCGAACTTGGCCCGCCGGGGCGGGCCGTGCGAACCCCGGGGCGGAGACCGCCGACGGATGAAGACCGCACGCTCGCATGCCGAGCTCGTCACGCTTCGCAAGCACGCCCAGGAGATCGCTTCCGGGCGCAAGGAGCGCATGACGAGCGTCCATCTGCTCGCCGCCGTCGCCTCGGCCGAGGGGCCGGCCGCGGACCTGCTCGGCTCGTTCCGGCTCGACGCCGACGCGCTGCTCAAGGCCAGCCGATCGTTCGATGACGAGGGGCCCGATCCGGTCGGCCGACTCTTCGCTGCGGCCCGCGATCTCGCGGCGCGGGGGCCCACCAACGAGCCGACGGCGCTGCACCTCCTGCTCGCCTTGCTCGCCGATCGCAACGCCGCGGCGCACCGTTCGCTCGTGCATGCCGGCGTCGACCTCTCTCGCCTGCGCACGCGGGCGCTCCCGCTCGCGCAGGGGCTCGTCTCGGCGCGCCGCCCGCTCGCGTCGCGTGCCAAGACCGAAGCGCCGCCGGCCCGGCCCATGCCGAATCGCGCGACCGCCGTGAGCCCCACCGCGCTCGCGCCCGCGCGCCCGTCGAGCTCGAGCGCGTCGACCCAGCCCGGCGTGGCCGTCCCGCTCTTTCCGCCGCCTGCGCCGCGCCGCGAGCCTGCGCGCCCGGCCGCGCCCGCCGCCGTTCCGGTGGCCTTGAATGCGCCTGCTCCCCAGCCGAGCGCGGCGCCCGCGGCTCCTCTGCACAAGCCCGCAGCGCGGCCGAGCAGCGCGCCTCCTCCGCCGAGCGGAGACCGCGTCGCGGCGGCGGCAGCCGAGCGGTTCGTGCTGGATCGCGAGCTCTTTCCGGTGCTCTCGACCCTCGGCAAGAACCTCACCCTCGCGGCCGCCGAGGGCAAGCTCGACGAGGTCGTGGGGCGCGACGCCGAGATCGAGCAGATGCTCGATATCCTCGGGAAGAAGCACGCCAACAGCCCTTGCCTCGTCGGCCCGGCCGGGGTGGGCAAGACCTCGGTGGTGCACGGCCTCGCGCAGCGGCTCGCGCGGGCCGGCGCGCTCTCGGGGACGCGGATCCTCGTGGAGATCGTGATCTCCGAGCTCATCGCCGGGACGGGGACGCGGGGTGCCCTGGCCGAGAAGATGGCCGCGATCCGGGCGGAGATCCGCGAGTCGCGCGGCATGGTGGTGCTCTTCCTCGACGAGGCCCACGAGCTCTTCGGGCCGGGGTCGCTCGACGAGGCGACCGCGGAGATCAAGCTCGGTCTGTCGCGCGGGGAGCTGTCGATGGTCGTCGCGACGACGCCCGAGGAGCACCGCAAGGCCATCGAGAGCGATCCCGCGTTGAGCCGCCGCCTCACCGTGGTGGAGATCGAGGAGCCGGCCGAGGCCGAGGCTTTCTTGCAGCTCCAGCGCGCGGCCGCCGGCCTGTCTCGCCATCATGGCCTCGGTTACGAGGATGAAGCGCTGGCCTCGGC
>JAXLYT010000068.1:0-64419 GCA_046351295.1 Byssovorax sp. | reverse complement strand
ATCAGGTCACGCCGGCCGATCCGCAGAAGGGCGCGGTGAGCATCCGCTGGACGGGGCTCGAGGCGACGCACGAGATCGAGGCGGTCTTCGCGCTCCTCCGCGCCAAGGACGTCGACGAGGCGCGGCAGGCGCTCAAGTCGTTCGGCGTGGGCGCGCAGAACTGGATGCTCGGCGACACCTCGGGCAACGTGCTCTGGACCTCGCACGCCAACGTGCCCATGCGCGACAAGGGCGCGTTCTCGTGGGACGCGAGCAAGTACGAGGGCACGCTGCCCTGCCTCGTGCTGCCCGGCGACGGGACGGCCGAGTGGAAGGGCAACCTGCCCGACGACCTCGTGCCCTGGGAGAAGAACCCGGCGAAGGGCTACATCTCCACCGCCAACAACGACCCGATCGGCAACACGCTCGACAACGATCCGACCAACGACACGCTCCCCGACGGGACGCCGATGTACCTCGCGTGCACCTACGACATCGGCTTCCGCGAGGGCCGGATCCACACCCGGATCGAGGGCCACAAGGACCCGTTTAAGGCCGACGATCTGGCCTCGATCCAGGGCGATCACCGCTCGGCCCTGGGCTCGATCCTCGCGCCGATGCTGATCACCGCGCTCGATCATGCTGAGGCCGAGCGCAAGACGCCCGGGATGCACCCCGGCCTCGCCGCGGTGGTGAAGGACCCGGCCTACGTGCCCGAGACGATCGCCCTCCTGCGCGGCGCGCTCGACGCCTGGGGCAAGGAGTCCGACTACGAGGCCTCCGCCGGGGTGGACCTCGACACCAACAAACCGCTCGATCTCGCGGGCGATCAAGGCAAAGAGGCCCGGGCCGCGCAGGCGACGTTGATCTTCAACACCTGGCTTTTGCGCTTTCAGTCCCGCGTCTTCAGCGACGAGCTCAAGGCGATCGGCGTCGGGCTCGGGCGGGAGCCGAAGGCCAAGGCGCTCCTCCACCTCTTGCTCAGCGATCCGGCCACGCTCGCCACCTACGACGCGGCGACGGGCGACTCGGCGCTCTTCGACGACATGACGACGCCCGAGGTCGAGTCCCGCGAGGAGCGGATGGTGCGCGCGACGCTCGACGCGATCGCCACGCTCCAGAAGCTGACCGGGGGCGATCTCGCGAGCGCCCGCTGGGGCGCGGAGCACCGGATCCGCTTCACCGCGCTGATCTCGATCTTCGGGACGCTCTCGATCCCGCCGGTCGGCGACAAGACCTTCCCCGGCGGCTTCCCCCGCCCGGGCGACAACTTCTCGGTCGACGCCTGCGACTACGGCTACGTCGGCCTCGAAGAAGATCCGGACTACACCTACGCCCACGGCCCCTCGCAGCGCTTCGTGGTCGACCTCGATCCGGCCGGCCCCAAGGCCTTCAACGCGCTCCCCGGCGGGGCGATCTGGGACGCGAAGAGCCCCCACTTCCGCGACGAGGCCGAGCTGTGGCGCAAGAACCAGAACCACCCCGTGCCCTTCGCCCTCAGCGACGTGATCGCCGCCAAGGAGAAGCGCTCGGTCGCCGCCGCCAAGTGATGATCGAGGGCGAGCGAGCGACGATCGAATGAGCCGCGCGGCGATCGCTGTCGGGACCCTCGGGCTCTGCTCGATCGCCGCCTGCTGCCCGCCCCCTGTCGCCGCGCCTTTGCCGCCATCACCGGCTCCCACTTCGAGCGTCGATGCGCCCGCCGTGCCCCCGGCGGAGCCGCCGCGCGCCCACCGCACCGATCCGCTCCTCTGCGCGCGCTTCGGGATGCCCTGCGTGTTCGCCGAGCTCGACGCGCCCGGCCGCGATTTCCGGGCTCGATTCGCGCCGAGCGGGGCGCTCGAACGGCCGCGCATCCCCGTGTCGATCGTGATCCACAACGACGGCAAGAGCGCGTGGAGCTGCGCGCTCGGGGAGCTGATGATCCACGTCGAGGGCGAGCGGAGCAAGCGCGTGGTCAACAAGGCGCTCCCGCCGCCCGCGACGCCGATCGGTTGCCGGATCGATCGGGGCGAGACGCGCGCTCTGACCGTGGAGATGGGCGACTTGCTGACGGAGATCGCCGCGGGCCACACGAAGGGCGACGTGCTCTCGATCAAGGCCCTGCTCACGCTGGAGTCGGCCGACGACGAAGAGGGGACGCTGGTGGAGACGCCGGCGCTGCGCGTGGCGGTGTTCGTGCCGGAGGGGTGAGGAGCCCGCGGCGCCGATGTCCTTGTTTCCCGGCCGGGTTCACTTATCCTCGCCGAGATGCAATCTCAGGGGCACTTCCTCGACGCGCTGCCGTTCACGCTAAGCCGCCCGGGAGCGCTCGATCTCCGAGACTTGCTCGCCGCCGCGTACTTCTCCATCAACACGTCCCGCCAGATCGCCGAGTCGGCTGAGCTCATCCTCGGCGCGATCAACTTCGAGCAGGCGCCGGACGATCGCTGGTTCGACATCCTCCATGCCGCCGCGGCCCAGGGGCGGCTGCGCGCCCTGGTCCAGCATGCAGAAAAAGACCCGAAGATCCGTCAGTACCACGCGCGCCTCGCCGAGTTGCGGGGGCCGGCCCCCGCCACATCCCCTCCCGAGGGCGAAGGACCGCTGAAGAAGACGGACGACGAGGAGAGCGGTGACGAGCTCCGGATCGAGGACAGGCCGACGCTCCTCGGGATCGCGTTCCTGCAAGAGGGGCTGCGCGTCGCTCCCGCCGTGGTCCGGATCGAGGTCACGAGCGGCGCGGATAGCTTCGCCGGCACGGGGTTCCTCATCAGCGACGACCTGATCCTCACGAACCACCATGTCCTCTACCCAGACGGGGTAAAGCCTGGCAAGGCGGTGGAGATCTGGTTCGGCTACGAGCTCACCTTCGCCGGAGCGGCGCATGTCCCTGACTCGTATCAAGGAATCGCCTCGTCGATCACGGGCGACAAACCCTTCGACTGGGCCGTCGTCCGCCTCGCCGAGCCTCTGCGAAAAGACTATCCCAGGCTCGGCCTCGAGCCCTCGAAGCCGGAGGTCGCGGTCGATGATCGGGTGTACATCATCCAGCACCCGTTCGGAGGGCCGAAGCAGATCGGCCTCCATCACAACGACGTTCGCCACGTCGACGAAGAGGTGATCCATTATCGCACGGACACCGAACATGGCTCGTCGGGCTCGCCGGTGTTCAACGAGCGCTGGGAGGTCGTCGCGCTCCACCACAAGTGGGTGAGCGCCGGCACGATCGCGGGGCGGCGCGTCTACCGGAACGAGGGGATCCAGATCGGGCAAGTCGTCGAGGGGCTGAAGAGGAAGGGCATCGTGCTCTGAGCGGGGGAGATGATCGATGAGGCGCAAGCACTTTTCCACGGATGAGATCTTGACGCTCCACAGGGCCGCCGTGCAGGTCGGCCTCGGCGCGCACCGGGGGACGCTGCTCGGCGACATCCACCCGGGCTTCGTCGCCTCGATGGCGATCGCGGCGAGCCCTTCGACCCAGATCCTCACGGACCTCCATGCGCTCAACGACGTGGAGAAGCTCACGGACGGGACGATCCCCATGGCCGTCTGGCTCAAGCATGCCGTGGAGATCGTGAGCCCGAGGCCGGAGGAAGAGATCTTTCGCCGGCACCTCGAGCGTTTCGGGGGCCTCCCGAGCGATCTCCAGCAGATGGTCGGCCCGAGCTCGCCGTCCGGCGGTGGCGAAACCCTCGGTACTCAGGGCCGGGGGATGTCAGCTATCCTCGTCTATGCGCGGGAAGACGAGCGGTATGCGCAGATGCTGCGGAAGCACCTGCGCCCCATGGAGCTGAGCGGCAAGATCTCGCTGTGGGATCACAACAAGATCCCTCCGGGGGCGCACATCGATCGCGAAATCAAGGAGCAGCTCGCGAAAGCCGAGCTCGTCCTCGCTCTCGTCAGCGCCGACTTGCTCGCCTCGGACGAGCTCTATCGCAAGATGCTCGAACCGGCGCTCCGCCGGCATGGCCACGGCCTCAAGCTCGTCCCGATCCTCCTCCGCCCGGCCGATTACTGGCGCTCCTTCCTCGGATCGATCCAGCCGCTCCCGGTTGACAACGAGCCGCTCACTTCGTCCCGGAAGATCGATGATGCGTTTATCGGGGTAGTTCAATCGATCCACGACATCGTCGCGCAGAGCCGCGAAGGTCAGGCTTCGACTCCGCCGCGTGCGCCCATGCCCATGGACCAGAAGGCGTCGTCGGCGAGCTCGGGGCCATCACCTGTCGTGGCAGATCCAGTGAAGAAATTGCCTCATTTCCTCGATGCCTGTCCATATCCATGGTCCGACCCGAGCGCACAAAAGCTCCACAGGATCTTGGTCGATGCATTTCCGAAGAAGCACGGCGCCGGTGCGCTGGCGTCCGCCGCCGGGGTCGACGTGGCTCACTGGAACGACGATGGCGCGCCGATCACGTTCTGGCGGGATCTCCTCGAGGTATCCGCCCTGCAGGGGAAGACCCGGTCGCTTGTCGAGCACGCCCGGAAAGACCGTGGTATCAGCGGATTTCACCAGGATCTCGAGACGTTGATCAACGGCTGAGCAGCGCCGGAGAACAAGACCTCGGCCCGCGCATGCTCCCGTGATCTCGCCGGCGCTCGGTCATGCCGACTCCCCCATCCGCTTCGCCTCCCCGCCAAGCTCCCGCACCCAGCAGCTCTCCGTCGCCACGAAGGCGGCGCTCACGGCCTTCCACCCCTTCGGGGGCCTCATCCCTTCGAGCTTCGGGTCGGCGAGGTAGCGCCGGAGCTGGGCGTCGGCCCCGTCGAGCTTCGCGAGCACCTCTTCGTCGCGCGCGCCGCTCTTCAGGTACTTGAGCTCCACGATGAATCCATAGTGCGCGGCCGGCTGGCTCCGGCTCGGCAACAGCAGCAGATCGCCGTAGCCGAAGGACAGCTCGGCCTCGCTGAAGGCGAAGAACACCTCGGACAGCGACAGCAGGCTGAGCAGCACCATCTTCATGCTCTTCTCGTCGAGCCGGATCAGGTCTCGCGTCGACAGCCTCCGGAGCACACGCGCGTAGGCGAGCTCGAAGAAGGGGAGCATGTCTCCTCGCTGGGCCATCGCGCGCATCGCGGAGCGCGTGTGGATGGGCTCGACCTCGGTGTGGTGGATGTCGTGCAGGAGCCGGGCGATGGACTCCCAGTAGAGCAGGCGAATGGCATAGTTGGGGATGCCGAGGCGCGGCCAGCCTTCGTCCCACTGGTGGGTGAGCAGGCCCATGTAATAAAGCAGCGACACGAAGTAGCCCTCTTCGTAGGCCCGATCGAGGGGGAAGGACGACGCGGGCTCGGCGTCGATCCATCCTTCGGCGATCACCGTCTGGAACCAGTCGAGCACCTGCGGCCGCGCTTCACCTTCGGGGCTGAACATCAGCCGCTGGATGCGCCCGTAATCCGTGCGAACGTTGATATCGAGCAGGTCTCCCGGATAGCCCGCGGGGGGGCTGAGCTCCTTGAGGAAGTAGAGCACCATGTCTGGATTGAACAGGCGCTCGCTCGCGTCGCGGGAGAACAGATAGCCGTTGTAGTAGAGCCGGAGGTCGGCCTCGACGGCGGCTGGATCGAGCGAGTATTCGCCGTTTTCGAGCACGCCGGAGACGAGGCCCTTGACCTCATCGCCGGTGAACCCTGCGAAGGCATTGAACTCTTCACGGAGGCTGATGTTGCTCGTGATGTTGAACCCGCTCGTGAGATCGTCGAGCGTGACGGGAGAGACGCCGGTCATGAAGATTCGGGCGATGACCCCGCGCGCCGCGCCCTCTTTGATCGTCTTGTAGAGCTCGCGGACGAACCCGGAGGCATGCACGATGTCCCGATACATCCGGTGATCGCCGCGGGCGATGAGGTCGTTCGTGAAGTTGTCGTACTCGTCGATGAGCAGGTAAAGCCTGGTCGAGGACCTCTCCATGGCCGAGAGGAAGCGCTGCATCAGCGACGCCGGATCGTCGGTCGAGCGACCCGCCTCGAAGGCGGTTGTCACGTCGGGCAAGAGGGCCGCGTAGCGGGCGAGGAACGCGTTCAGGCTGTTGTGGAGCCGGCTGAGGAAGGCCGCCCGCAGGTCGGCGACGCCGAGCGAGGTCGGCATCCCCGTCATCTCCAGCCGGAGCACCGCGTAGCGGCTCCGCTCCGGCGTGGGGGCGTCGGCGATGGCGAGCCCCTCGAACAGCGCATCGAAGCTCGGCGCGTCGAGGATGTCGTAGTAGTGCTCCAGCATCGAGAGCAGCAGCGTCTTGCCCATCCGCCGCGGGCGCAGAAAGACGAGGTAACGCCGCCCCTTCTCCGCGCTCTCGAGCGCCGGGATGAAGCCCGTCTTGTCGATGTAAGCGTAGCCGCCCCGGCGGATCTCAGCGAAATTGGCGATGCCGTAGGGCAGGCGCATACCGCGGAGGAGCATTCTCCCCTCTTCCCGTGACGTCAAGGTGGCCCGGTTGGATCTTTGTTGCTCGGCTGCGCTCGCGCGCGCAGGCCCGTCCCCGTTGCGCCCGCTCCGCGGGGGAGGATACGCTCGCCGATCGCGAGGGAAGACGCTGCCCTCGGCGAGGAGATCCGCATGAGCCAGTACGATTTCACCTTCGCCTGGGAAGGGGTTCGCGGAGACGGAGCCTGGTCGCTCCTCCAGGTCGTGGAGTTTCGCGGCCACGAGGAGATGTCGCGGCTCTACCGCTACGAGGTCACCCTCCTCGCCAAGCAGGCGCTCGGCGACGGTGACGCTTCGGGCGAGGTCGACCCGCGCGATCTCGTCCGGGCGCGCGCCACGTTGCGCATCCGGACACTCAGTGATCCGATGTACAAGGTCGTCCACGGCATCGTCACCGAGGCCGAGGAGATCGGCCCCGCGCCGGACGGCATGCTCTACCGCGTGGTGATGATGCCGCCCTTGATCCGGGCCCAGTACCGCAAGCGCTGCCGCGTCTTCCTGGAGAAGACGACCCGCCAGATCCTCGAAGCGGTGCTCCAGGGTGATCCGAGCCTCTCGCTCGCCAAGGAGGGCACCGTCGAGCCCGACGACGGCGCCCTCGGCGGCTTCACCCCCGCGGCCGAGACGTTCACGTTCCGCCTCACCGACGGCGCCCGCCTCGACGATGTCTCGGTCCGGCCCTACTGCGTCCAGTACAACGAGAGTGACCTCGCCTTCGTCGCGCGCCTGCTCGAAGAAGAAGGGCTCAGCTACCACATCGAGAATGGCCGCGAGGCATGCCTGCTCGTCATCTCCGACAAGGACGCCGGGCGGGCCCGCCTCGATCCCTTCGCCCCGCTCGGTCCGAACGTCCCGGGCCGCGAGATCTCGGCCGTCAAGCTCGGCGCCCGGCTCCGGCCCAAGGTCGTGGCCATCGGCGACTACAACTGGAAGAAGCCCGCGCTCGACATGCTCGCCGAGCGCAAGGTCGAGGCGGACAGCCTCTTCGATTTCAGCTATCCGGGTGGCTTCCCCGAGACGCCGGAGCAGGGCGTCCCGCTCGCCACGGCGATGCTCGAGCGCTTCGAGACCGAGGCCGACTACGCGGTGCTCGAAGGCAAATGCCGCGTGCTCTCGGCGGGGTCGATCTTCCACCTGGAGCACCCGAAGAGCCGCTACGAGGGCGAGTACCTGGTGACCAAGCTCCAGGTGCGGGGCGAGCAGCAGGGCGTGCTCAAGAACGACGCGAGCGGCAAGACCGTGCCGTTCTCGGTCCACGTCGAGTGCGCGCGCAAGAGCGGCGACAAGGCGAGCGAGTCGCGGTTCCGGCCCGCGCGGGTCACGCCGCGGCCGCGGATCTACGGCACGCAAACGGCCTTCGTCACGGCCGATCCTTCATCGCCGGGCGCGGAGATCAACGTGGGCGGGCCGCCGGGCGCCGAGATCGGCTGCGTGCGCGTGCGCTTCCACTGGGACCGCGACGCGGCGCGCCTCGGCAAGGAGCCGAGCTCGTGCTGGGTGCGGGTGAGCCAGCTCTTCGCGGGGCCCGGGCAGGGCGGCATGTTCCACCCGCGCGTCGGCACCGAGGTGATCGTCGACTACGAGGACGGCAACCCCGACCGCCCGATCGTCGTCGGGCGCGTCTACAACGGGGCCAACGTCGCGCCGGGGCTCGCGGTGGGGGCGTCGAGCTTCAGCACCATGAAGACGTACACGAGCCCCGGAGGCGGCAAATACAACGAATTTTCGTTCGAGGACGGCCCGGGCAAAGAGGAGGTCAAGCTCCACGCCGCCCATGACTGGAACAGCGAGTGCGGGCACGATCGATCGGAGTCGGTGGCCAACGACAGCTCGTCCTCCGTCGGCGCGAACCGCAGCGAGTCGACGGCGATCAACTACACGAAGACCGTGGGCTCCAACTCGATGGTGGTGATCGGCGCCAACTCCTCCGAGACCGTGGGCGCCAACCAGAGCCTCTCGGTCGGCGGCAACCAGACGGCGCTCATCGCGGGCAACCAGTCGGAGCAGATCGGCGAAAACCAGTCGCTCCATGTGTCCGGCAACCAGAGCAGCACGATCGACGGCTCGCGCGACGCGACCGTGACCGGGAGCGACACGCAGACCATCACCGGCGCGACGCTGTTGCACTCGTCGACCTCGCAGACGATGACGGCCCCCACGCAGGCTTTCCAGGCCGACGGGCTCCAGGTCATGAAGTGCAGCGATCACGAGGTGATCTGCGACATCTTCCACGTCAATTCGTCGGGCCCCGCGACCATCGACTGCAAGCCCTTCACCGTCACCTCGGGGAGCAGCGCCACGGTCACCGCCTCGGCGGCGATCACCCTCACCGGCAACCCGATCGCCCTCAGCTCGGGCTCGACGGTGACCATCGACGCGAGCGGCGCGATCACGATCACCGGCGGGCCGGTCACGGTCAACGGCGCGTCGGTGACGCTCAACGGTGGCACGGTCACGGCCACGGCGGGCGGCGTGGTCACCGTCTCGGGCGGCGGCGACGTGCACGTGAAGGGGAGCATCATTCACCTCAACTGAGCGATGGACTTCGAAAACGAGACGCCGCTGCCGGCGCTGCTCCTCCGCAACGCGGAGGACGGCGATTTCATCACCGCGCTCGTGGTGGCGGCGGCGACGTTCGTGCTCGGCGAAGACGAGCTCTCGCTCGCGCGGGAGCAGCTCCCGCTCGCGGTCACGCGGCCCGATTCGCTGGCGGGCGACGCACATTTCGACAAGAGCGGCGTCTCGGTGTGCGCGACCGGCTTCGTCTACGCGCCGAAGGGCGAGGCCCGTTCGGCCGACGCGACGCTGCTCGTCGGCGAGACGTCGATCCGGGTGCGGGCCTTCGGCGTGCGGGTGTGGCAGCAGAGCTTGCTCGGCGATCGGCTCACGCCGACGAGCCCGCTGCCGTTCCAGCGCGTCCCGATGCGCTGGGAAAAAGCCTTCGGCGGCACGGTGAGCCGGCCCGCGGGCGTGGTCTCGCTCGACGGCGAGGATGTCATCGTCCCGCCGCACGACGAGGCCTTCGCGCAGAACCCGATCGGCGCGGGCTACTACGCCGATCGCAGATCCGCGGTCGATCAGCCGCTCCCCCAGCTCGAAGATCCGGAGAGCTTGATCCAGAGCCCGAACGACCGACCCGAGCCCGTCTGCTTCGCGCCCTACAGCCTGGGGGGCGCGCTGCGCACGGCCTTCGTGATGCGCGACGGCGTGCCCGATCCCACCCTCGCCGGGCGGATGTTCAGCCGCGCCGCGCCGCGCACGACCTTCGAGAAGCTCGACCCCGGCACGCGCGTGGAGCTCGGCGGGATGCGCCCGGGCGGCGAGCTCCTCGGCTTCGCGGTGCCCGCGCCGCCCTGCGCCGTCGAGGTCGAGCTCGAAGGGCGCACGGCGCCCGTCTCCCTGCGCGTCGACGCGCTCGACATCGACGCCGAGGCCGCGCTCCTCCGCGTCGTCTACCGCGCGCGCTTCCGGTACGGGCTCGTGCAGCACGAGCGGCGCAGGACGAGGCTCCTCCCGGCCGGCAAGCTTGTACCTCTGCAACCCTTGCAACTGTCTGCGTGAAGCGAGGCGGACCATGGCGAGCAATTTCCACAACACGTTCGGCTGGCTGATGGTGGGCTTCGATCCGCACATCGGCGTGCAGCCGCTGCCGCCCCCGCCCCACGCGATCGTCTACCTGCACCTCGTGCTCCCGCACCCGTTCATCCTCGGCGGCAACCAGAAGCCCAAGGTCCTCATCGACGGGTTCAACTCGGTCGTGGAGAACCACAACCCGCGGATCGCGATCCACATCCCCATCAGCCCCGATCCGCTCGACATGCTGATGCCGCTCACCTCGCTGCTCGGCAACCACAAGTGCCCCCTCTCCCGCGGTCAGGTGAAGATCTGCGGCACATCGGCCGCCATTTGCCTCGCGGGGCCGGCCTCGATCAACCTCGACTGCGCGATCCCCTGCACCTTGCCGTCGAGCGTGATCCTCCAGGTGGCGACGGTGCAGACGACGCCGACGGCCGAGGATTTCAAGGCAGCAGCGACCAAGTACGCGATCAACGCTGCGGTCGAGTGCTTCCTCTTCTTCGCCTCCGGGGGCGTGGCCGGCGCCGGGGAGGGCGCGGTGGCCAACGCGGTGAGCCTCGAAGAGAAGGGGCTCGTCATCACCTTCCTCAAGTCGGTCAACCCGCTGAGCAAGTTCAGCGGCAAGGCGTGGGAGAACCTCGCCGATCCGAACTTCTACAAGAACCTCAAGAACGCGAAGGACATCCTCGGCTGGTTCGGCGTCACGCCCACCGGGGTCAAGCCCCAGCTCCCGGGCCTCGGCACGTTCGTCCCGCAATTCGGCGCGATCCAGGGCCTGCTCGAGCAGGGCACCGGCTCGCCCGAGGTGACCGATGTCCTCCAGGGGCCGGGCTTTGCCCCGGTCAAGTGAGCGAGTGACCTGTCGATGGTGAGCCTCGCCCCTTCGGTCGAAAAGGTCTTCCCGGTCAAGTCGCCGCTCGGGCGGATCGGCCTCGCATGCGCGATCAAGCGCTCGTACGCGATCGGTGGCGCGACCGGCGGCAAGCTCTCGCTCGCCGACGTGCAGGTGCCGCTCGTGCTCTTCCAGGACTTCGAGCGCACCGCCGACGGCGAGCGCCGGGCCTTGCTCGACGACAGCGACATGCTGCCCGTGAAGGACGTGACGGACGTGGTGCTCCGCGGGAGCGCCCACGCGCCCGAGCGCACGCGCGAGCTGTACGCCGGCCTCTCGGTGAGCGGCTTCGCGCGTCGCCTGCGCGTCGTGGGCGAGCGGATCGCCGAGGTGAGCGCCGCCGGCGAGGTGCGCTTCTCGTCCCCCGAGCCCTTCGAGCGCCTCGCCCTCGATCACCGCGTTGCTTATGGTGGGTATGACGCCTACGCGCATGAAGTGCTCGATCCGCCGCCTCCTCCGCCCGTCGCCGCAAAGGGCGCGGGCGACCTCGGGCCCGACCTCGTGACCGCGGTGCCCTCGCCGCGCTACCCGGGCATCTTCGCGTATCCGCGCAACCACGCCGGCGTCGGGTACTTCATCGACCTCGATCGCCGCCGGGCCGACGGCGCGGCCCTGCCGCAGGTCGAAGACCCGGAGGACATGCTCACCCCCGAGCGCTTCTTCGTCCCGTCGCCCACCGCGTGGATCGACGCGCCGATCCCCGGCAGCTTCGGCTGGGTGGCGCCCGCGTGGTACCCGCGCATCCTCCGCTGCGCAGGCCCGCTCCTCGCGTGCGACGAGCCGGCGCGCCCGCTGCGCGAGGCCGCGCTCGGCGACGGCGACGACCTCGTCGATCCGCGAGGCAGGCCGATCGGCCTGCTCCACCCGCGCGCGCTCAACGGCGCGTCGCCCGGGCTCGCCCGCGAGCGGCTGCGGGGCAACGAGCCGGTGGTGCTCGAGAACCTCTCGGCGCGCGCCCCGCACATGAGCTTCCTCTTGCCGGGCGAGCAACCGCGCTTCTCGGTGCGGCCGCCGGGGCTCGGGGTCATGACGCCGAAACCGGTGCTGCAAACGCTGCGGATCGAGCCCGATCACGACCGGGTGATCCTGACGTGGATCGGCGTTCTCCCGCTCGCCGCGGCGCCGCCGGCCGACTTCGTCGACAGGACCGAGCTGTCGATCGGCTGGACGCGGATCGACTGAGCGCGCCCTATCCAGCCTGCTCCGGCTCGCTCGCGGCGCTCGAAGCGGGCTTCGGATCGCGCCGGCGCCACCACATCACGAGCACGATCGTGAGCACGACGGCGGGGGTGATGGCCCACGCCCACCAGGGCGCGCTCCACAAGAGATCGAAGAGGCGCTGGCCGAAGTAGCTCACGAGGAAGAGCGGCACGAGGTAGCCCACCAGCGAGCCCCAGAAATGCGTGGAGAAGGGCACGCGCGAGACGCCGAAGAAGGCGTGCAAGAAGGGCGGCATCCAGAAGATGAAGCGCAGCGTGACCACCGTGGCGAACGCGCGCCGTTCGAGGGCCTCGTCATACTTGCGGAAGCGCGCGGGGATGCGGGGCGCGAGCCAGTCGCGGGCCACGAAGCGGGCGAACGAGAAGCCGATCACGCTCGCGGCCATGGTGCCCGTCATCGAGAGGGCGAAGGCCACGGGCCAGGGCCAGACGAGCGGCGCGGCCCAGATGAAGACGGTGCCTGGGACGCCGAAGGGCTGGAGCGCGGCGTAGGCGGCGATGAAGGCCAGGTAGCCCCAGGGGCCGAGGCCGAGGAGGGTGGCCTTGGCCTCGGCGGGGCTCGAAAAGTGGGCGAAGACGCCGAGGCGCTGCGCCAGAAGGAGCAGCAGGAGCACGACGACGACGGCGGCGACCCGGGGGCTTCGCATGGGCGAAGCGCTGTCATAGCGCGTTTTCGGGCGAGGATCGCGCCGTCAGGGTGACTTGACGAAATGCGCGTTGAGTCGCGTTTTGAGCGCGGCCCAGGCGAGGCGGAGGTTCGCGAAGTAGATCTCGTCGGCGTAGCCGCGCCCGGTGCCGGCGCTCGCGTCGGCGTCGGCCTTCTGCACGAGCGCGGCGGCGTCCGGCGCGGGCACGTCGAGATCGAAGGCCGGCTGCTCGGGCTTGCCGGGGAGCTGCGTCGAGACGCTGAATTTCACGCCGAACGCGCCGCGGATCATCGACTCCTTGTGGAACACCACGCGGGTGGGCGAGGCGCGGAGCTGCACGCGGACGAGCACCGCCGGGCAGCTCGCGACGTCGGACGCGCGCCCGCGCTCGACGGGGAGCGAGCGCCCGCCGAACGCCGTGGCGAGCGCGCCGTCGAGCGCGAGGGGCGTGTCGTCGTCGAACCGGTAACTGCCGTAGTAGTCGCGTTTGCCGAGGCCCTTGAACAGCTTGCCATCGGACGCGTGGAGCTTCGTGAGATCGCGATCGAGGGCCGCGAGCTCGTCGTCGCTCGGATCGGTCGTCACGAGGCAGATCCTCTTCTTGGGTCCGGCGGCGTTGAGCGCACCCTCGATGAACGCCAGCGCCGCGGGGCTGCCCGCGCGCGGTCGATACCTGTCGAGCTCCTCCTTGGGGTTGCTGGACGCGACCTGCACCGGCTTCGAATCGGGCGCGCCCTCGGTGCTGACGAGGCCGCGCACCAGCACGACCGGGAGCGCCACCCCGAGGCCGACGAGCCACGGCAACGCGCGCGCCCACACGGGGCGCGAATGCGCGCGCGGTGGAGCCTGTGGCGCCTGGGCGGGCTCGGCCCACTGGCCCGTGGTCGTGCACTCGTAGAACAGATCGAGGCGGCCGAGCGTGGCGCGATCACCCGCGGTGTACGCCTGCGCGAACTGCGCTTGCACCGCCTGCGCGTTCGCGAACGCCTGGCGGGCCTGCTCCAGCGACTCGAACGGGAAGTGGTGCGTCGTGCCGCCCGCGTCGCGGAGCTCGAAGCGCCCCGACGTGTCGACGATCCCCCGGCGCCGGATCCGGACCTCGACGAGCCCCGCGTGAACGACGCGCGACCAGGGCACGATCCGCAGCGCTTCGCCGTCGCCCGCGACGACGATGTAGCCGGGCAGCAGGTAGGTGCCTCGCCGCCACGGCTGCCTGCGCGCGAACGCGAGGATGCCCGTCGCCAGCGCCGCGCTGAAGACGAAGAGCGAGGCGCCGAGGACGAGCGCACCGGCCCATCCCGTGGTCGCGGCCCCGTAGCCCATACCCACCCACGACAGGACGAGCCCCGCGCCGACGCCGTAGTACGTGAGCACCGGCTCCTCGTGCTCGGCGAGGATCGGCGCCTGCCGGGGCCGGCGGATCACATCGATGAAGCGCGCGCGGACCGCTTGTGGAAGGCGATTGAACACGATCTCGTGCATGGGCGTCGATCACCCACCTTTATCACGGCGGCACCGGCGCTCGCTGGGCCGATGACGTCCCTTCACGTGACGGCGCGCACCGCGAACGCTTGACCGGACGACCCCGATGGCATGCACTGCTCTCCAGGATCTCGCCCGAGAGCCGCGTCATGTCATCTACTCCCCTCGTCCTTCGCGCCGCGCCGCACCACGCAGGCCTCGTGGGCCTGATCGCCTTTGCCGTGGTCGCATGCGTTGGCCCCACGGCCCCCGGTCCAGTGCCGGATCGATCCGCGGAAGCACGAGCGACCGCGTCGGTCGCCGCGACGGAATCACCCTCGGCGTCCGCCGCGCCGCCGCCCGCGGACCCGTGCGAGGGTGCGCTGATCGACCTCGGCGCCGTGCTCGGCGACGCCCGGTGCGTCTTCGCGGACGAGGCGCTCGCGAACGCGCTCCGGGCCGATTTCAGGCGAACATTTTCCTCCGCGCCCCCGGCGGTCGAGGGCTCGCAGATCGACGCCGATCACGTCGAGGTCAAGATCCCCAACCGCGCGGCCACCCCGCTCGTGCTCCCCTTGTTCCTCTCGCAATCGACCAGCACCTTCCCCGTGACGGCGCGGAGCAAGGGGCGCGAGCGGTCCCTCGTCGACGCGAAGCCGGAGATCTCCACGCACACGGCGCAGTGGTCGGCGCGCACCTTCGCGCGCGTGGTCATCGCGCCCGGCGGGACGGCCGCGCTCCGCCTGCGCATCGATCCGAGGACCACGACGACGAGCTTCGCCGGTTGCCCCCCGAATGCAAAGTGTTCGCCGGACACGATCGTCACGGGCAAGCTCGCGCCGGGATCGTACACCCTCGTGATCGATCTCCCGTTCTATGGTCTGCCTCCCATGACGGCGACCGTGTCGTGGACGCAGAAATGAGCGCAGGGACGCGCGTGCGCGGCGGCGGCCCTTGACATAGTTCGATTGCGGTCTAACTTGATGCCGGTCGAACATGAGCGATCCCCACGCCTCGGCCTTCGAAGCGCTCGGAGATCCCACCCGCCGCGCCATCCTCCGCGAGCTCCGCTCCGGGCCGAAGGCGGCGGGGCAGATCGCCGAGGCCTTCGACCTCAGCAAGCCCACGCTCTCGCACCACTTCAAGGTGCTGCGCGAGGCCGGCCTGGTGCGCGCCGAGCGCAGCGGCACGAGCATCGTCTACACGTTGCAGGCGAACGCGCTCGAAGAGCTGGCCGTGGAGATCCTCGACTGGGCCGAGAGCCGCGAGCGAAAGGCCCGCGCTCGCAAGGCCGCCACCTGAATCCGCCGCTCCACGCTCGCGCTCATGCGGGCGCGGGCAAGGAGAACCTCGTCATGCTTCGCCTCGATCGGTGGGACAAGCTCTCGCTCGGCGCGCTCGCGATCTCGGCCGCCTACACGGCCGCCGTCTACCCGAGCTTGCCGGAGAAGGTCCCCATCCACTTCGACATCCACGGGGTGGCCGACGGCTTCGCCCCGCGCGCGGCCGGCGCCGTGCTCCTGCCGGCGATCGCCCTCTTCACCTGGGCGATCGTGCGCCTCGGGCACCGGATCATGCCGCCCGGGACCCGCGATCGGATGAAGGCGTCGCCGATGAGCGCGGTCGGGGCGGTGGTCGTCGTCCCCTTCGCCCTGCTTCACATGCTCATCCTCCGGCTCGCGAAGAGCGGAGGCCACGAGCTCGGGGCGTCGTTCAGCGTGCTCCTCGCCGGGATGTGGATCGCCCTCGGCCTCCTGATGCCCAAGCTGCGCCGGAACCCCGTCGCGGGGATCCGCACGGCCTGGACGCTCGCCTCGGACGAGAACTGGGCGAGGACCCACCGCGCCGGCGGCATCGCCTGCACGATCGCGGGCTTCATCGCGCTGCCCTTCGCCCTCGGCGGCTCCGTGGCCGCGCCGATCGTGGCCATCCTCGCGAGCGCGCTCTTCGCCCTCGGCTACTCGTTCGTGGCCGCGCACCGCGAGCGGCAGGCCTGAGATCCAGGGCGGGAGAGCGCGTCTCTTCCCGCCCGTCTCCTCCCGGCGCGACGAGGTCTCCGCTCAGAGCGTGATCTCGTCGAGCACGTGACAGACCCGGAAATTGCCGTGGATCCCCTTCGTCTCGCGGGTGCGCTCGCGGGTGACGAGGGCGGCGAACGTCCCTCGGATGACCCCGCCCACGTCCCCGACGTTGGTGATCGAGAGCGCGAGGTCGTCGCCCTCGGCCGTCCAGATCGCGCCCTCCGGATCGGTGTACACGAGCGTCCCCCGGAGCTCGGCGCCGGGACGCTTGCTCCCGCTCACGGTGATCTCGACCCCGGTGCTGCCCGGGCGCTCGTCCTTGCAGCCGTCGAGCACGAGCTCCGATCCCCGGGAGAAGAAGCCGCTCTCGACGTAGTAGCCGAGGGGGTGCGTGCTGTCGGTGAGGCCCATGTTGGCCGCGCAGGACGATCCGAGCTTCACCTTCGCGCCGTCGTCGATGACCTCGACCTCGCTGCCGGCGCATGTCTCGACGGGCAGCGGGCCGGGCGCCGGCCTGTGCGCGCGGCTCGTGTCGCCGTCGGGGCGCACCCAGCTGTGCTCCACGCCCGCGATCGCCCGGCTCCCGGCGCCGCCGTTCGTCTCCGCGGCAAAAGGGTCTCCGTCGGCTGGAGAGCCACCGCAGCTCGTCGTCGACAGAATCAGGAACAACCCGAGGAAGTGCGCTTTCATGGCATGCTCCTTTTGCTTTTTCACGCGGTCGTGGCCCGCGCTGGCGCGGCGCCGAGCGCCGTGCCCCGCAGCGTTTTGCAGCAACCATGCCCACCCGCAGATCAGGCAAACCAAGGGGTTTTGAAGACGCGTATGCGCTCCACCGTCGACGTTTCTTTCCGCTCCGATAAAAGCGCTCTTTCAACGCGCGTTGATCCACCCACCGGAGCGCGCGAGATCGCGGCGCGGCTCAAGGCGTGACGGTGAGCTCGACGCAATCCTTCTGTGCAGCGTGGATGAGCGAGCGCACGCTGTGGAAGCCGATCGCGTAGCGCCCCCGCTCCGGCTCCCAGACCCCGTAGGCGTCGAGGGCAGCGGCCTTCTGGGCGCAGAAGGGCGCGATCGACACCGACGCGGACGGGTGACCCCCGTGAGCGAGGTGATCGTAGATGAGGTAGCCGCGCACGTCGTCGGCGCCGGACGCGACGAGCGCGTCCCACACGGCGACATGATCGGGGTGGGGCTTGCCGCCGGGGCTCTCCGGGTCCTGTGGCCCGGCCGTGCCGGCGAGCGAGAGCCCGGGGAGACCGCGGGCGAGCCAGACGTCGATGCGCCCGAGCACGTCGGTGTCCACGAGCCCGCCGTTCGGGAAGTCGTTGATCACCACCCCCGTGACATCGAGGCGCGCCGCCGCGTCGATGAGCTCGCGCACCCGCGCCTCGCCGAACTCGACCCTGCTCAGGGGGTACTCGTGCAGGCCCGGGTGCCAGCGATCACCGGCCCCGTCGTCGAGCTTGCGGCGCGCGCCCGACGCCTCGCCGTGGGTCATCAGCTCGATGAAGACCGGCCGGCCCTTGGCCCGGGCCGCGAGGATGGCGCCGGCCATCCCGATCGACTCGTCGTCCGGGTGGGGCGCGATGAAGACGGCCGGCCCCGGGCCGATGTCGCAGACGGGCGCCTTCGTCCGCGGATCGAAGGGGATCCGGCGGTCCTCGCCGACGCACTTGCCCAGCTCGCCGAAGCGCCCAGCTTCGGTGCAGACCCGCGTCTGCTTGCCCGAGCCGCACGCGCCGCACGGCTCGACCTCGAGCTCCCCCGGCTTGCACGCGAGCGGATCGGCGGCTTCGCCGCTCGTGGCGACCAGCGTGGGCGAGGCGGCCGGCGCGCTCCGCTCCGGCGAGGAGGTGAGCGGCGGCTCGCCGCATGCGAGCAGGAGAGAACAGGCGGCCGAGAGGAGGGGCGCTCTGCGAACGAAGCCGCGATCGACCGTGGTTCGCCGGGCAAAAGGGGATGCGGTCACAGTTGCACCTCGAGCGCGGCATCGCGCCCTCGGGTCACTGTCGGAAAGCACTCGATGTGCCAGCGATGTTCCCGCGGTTCCCGGCGCCGGCCGGCGTTGCAAGAACGCTACAACGTCGAGGAAAAGCGCGTCGCTACTGGCAAGCGCCCGACGAGGGCCCCTGGCAGTCCACCGGGCAAGCCACGCACAGCACGCAGGTGATGAGGTTCATGTAGAGGTCGACGCCCGCAGGGCGCGATTCCGCGCATGCGTTGGCGCATGCGTCGTCCTGGCAAGTCTGGAGGCAGTCGACGAGGCCCGAGCAATCGGGGTCGTTGAAGCACGCCGAGGTCTCGTTGAAGCACGCGCCGTTGATCGCGCAGTTGCCGCAGGTCCCGCAGTCGCCGCTGCCGTCGCAGACGCCTCCGCCCGAGCTGGTCGAGGTGGTGGTCGTCGTCGTGGTGGTCGAGGTGGTGGTCGAGGTGGTGGTGGTCGTCGTGCTCGTCCCCGAGCCGCAGCCGCCTCCGGCGCCCGATCCCGTCGCGCTCCCCGATCCACCGGAGCCGCCCGATCCGCCGGTTCCGTCCGCGCCCACGAGCGGGTTCTGGCCGTCGTCGGTGAGGTCGGGCGCGTTCAGGCCGTGGGCGCAGCCGAGCGCGCCGAGGGTCGAGATCGAGAGCACAAAAAAGGCCACCTTCGTGGCGAGCGTGGAGCGGGCCATGAGATCCTCCGAGGGAGCGCGGGCTCGTCACGGGGCGCACTGCGAGAGGCGTCCTCCGGGCGTCGGGCCGCGGCGCGATCGTTCGGGCTTCTGAGTTGCGGCCTGTCGGAGGGGCGTTCAGGCCGGCCGGGAAAAAAATCTCGCCGAGGCCGGTCAGTTGGGCGGGGCGTCGAAGCAGCAGCGGAAACCGGAGTCGTAGAGCTTGAAGGTGCTCGCCACCTTGTAGAAATCGAAGCTGCACGAGGCGCCGTTCTCGAAGCCCGTCACGAACGAGCCGCCCATCAGCGGGTAGATCGCGCCGGGGACCATGGCCGGCCCGCCGCAGACGCCGCCGGTGCAAGGCTCGCCGTTGCAGCACTGCGCCGAGGCGGTGCACGCGACGCCTGCGGCGCGGCAGCTCGTGGCAGGAGCAGGGAGGTTGGTGCAGTAGAGCGCGCCCGTGCCGTCGCTCTTGCAGCTCCCGTTGGCGGTGCACGAGCTGTCGAGGTTGCAGCAGTCGGCGGCGGCGGCGCAGCTCTGCCCGGCGAGCCGCCGCGTGTCGGCGAGCGCGCCGCAGAGCCTCGTCGCGCCGGCCACGGTGGACGTGCCGCTGCAACAGGTCCGCGCGCACTTGGTCGCGTCGGCGCCGCAGATCGCCCGGTCGTCCTGGCAGCGGGTCAGCTCGTGCAGGTTGCCGGTGATGTCGTACGCGGCCTGCGAGGCGACGCCGTTGTAGCCGTCCCACAGCGCGGCGCAGTGCTGGAGGGCCGGGGACGCGGTGACGAGCAGGCCGTCCTGATCGTTCGGTATCGCGGGGTCGAAATCGAACGGGCCGAGGTTACAGACCTTGGCGCCGCCCATGTAATCGCCGGGCGTCGTGCACGCCATGCCGAGGGGGTTGTAGCCCCACACGCATGCGTTGTCGGTGTCGGGCGAATTCGGCCCCGCGCCGTCGCTGTTGTTCACCCGGCACGTCCGCTTCCACTCCGAGAGATCGCAGATCCGCCCGCCGATCGCCGTGCAGCTCTGCTCGATCTCGCGCGGCGTCACGTTGGCCCAGGGCAGCACGCCCGGCCGCGAGCAAGCGTAGGTCTTGTCGAACGTGGCGCCGGCCGGGGCCACCGTGAAGTAGCCGTTGCCCGCGCCCTGGCTCTGGCTCGTGGCGCTCGGGCGGCTCGCCTCGTACGCGAAGATCCAGGGCCCCGTCGCGCCCCCGCCGATGCGCACCACGGCGGGCTGGACCCAGTGGGCCGCGTCGTTGCCCTTGTTCGTGTACGGCTCGTCGACGGACCCGTCGCAGTCGTTGTCGAGCCCGTCGCACAGCTCGGTGCAGCCGCCGGGGAGCGTGGCGCAGTCGGCCTTCACCGCGCTGCACTTGGCCGCGTTCGGGCCGTTGCAGACGACGGTGCCCTGCGTGCGGCAGACGCCGTGGCCGGGCGCGGGCAGACCGTCGTCGCTCGCGCATGCCTTGCCGAAGTTCGGCACGTTCTCGTTGACGAGGCCGTTGCAGTTGTTGTCGAGCCCGTCGCACACCTCCGCCGCCGTCTGGCAGTTGGGGCTGCACACGCCGCCCGGGAAGGTGCACTTCCAGCCGCCGTTCACGCAGGCGACCGTCACGCCCGACGTGCACTCGGGCGCGGTCGCCGAGGGGCTCACGTTGCAGACGGCCGTAGGCGAGGGCGCGATCACGCCCTCGTCGACCTGCCCATCGCAGTCGTCGTCCTGGCCGTTGCACGCCTCCTGCGCGGAGACGAACGCGCACTGGTACTCGCAGGTGCTGTTGCCGTCGAGGTCGTAGTAGCCCGCCTGGCAGCCCTCGAAGGAGCACGCGCCGGCGAGGCATGCCCAGTTGGCGTGCACCGCGCCGGCCAGGCAATCGTTGCCGCATGCGCCGCAGTTGTGGACATCGGACATCGTGTTGGGCTGGTTCGTGAGCAGCCCGTCGCAGTTCTGATCGACGCCGCAGGTGTCCTGCGCGCCGGGCGACGGGCCGACCGAGCCCACGCAGAGGATCGCCCCGCCCGTGCAGGTCTTGGTGCCCTTGACGCATGCCGAGGTGGCGCCCGCGGGCGGGGGCAAGGGCACGTTGCAGTCGCCCATCGCGTCGACGGCGCCGTTGTCGATCATCCCGTCGCAGTTGTCGTCCTGGCCGTTGCACGTCTCGGGCTGCGGATCGATCGCGCCGACGCAGGTGAGCACGCCGGCGAGGCACTGCTTGACCCCGAAGGTGCAGGGGAAGAGGTTGCTCGCGCCGCACGCCTCGCCGGCCCCCATGGCGCCGTTGTCGGTGAGCCCGTCGCAGTCGTCGTCGAGCCCGTTGCACACCTCGGGCAGCGCGCCCTTCTGCAGCACGTCGGCCCCGGAGCACTGGAGCTTCGCGCCCACGCACACGGTGGTGCCCGCGTGGGCCGCGTCGGCGCAGACGCCGTCCGGCGCGCCGAAGCAGGGCACGGCCGGGATGTTGTCGTCGATCTTCCCGTCGCAGTCGTTGTCGAGGCCGTCACAGATCTCGACGCCGTTGTTGGTTGGATCGCAGAGGTACTCGCACCCGTCGGCGGCCACGCCGTCGGCGTCCCAGAAGCACGCGCCCGGGTCGCACTTGCAGCTCGTGATCTGGCACTTCGTGCTCAGCACGTCGCATGCGCCCGCCCCCGTCTTCACGCATGCGAAGACGGCGTTCGGGCCGAGGCACTTCTTGCCGCACGATCCGCAGTTGTTGACGTCGTTACACAGGTCGACATCTTCGTCAACGGCGCCGTCGCAGTCGTCGTCCTTGTTGTTGCAGACCGCGTCCCCGCCCGGGTCGGTCTGGATGCAGTAGTAGTCGCACTTGCCGTCGGCGTTGAGGTCGAAGTAGTCGGGGGCGCACTTGCCGGTGCATGTCCCGGGGCCGCCGCCGGACGGGGTGCACTTGACGCTCGCGGGGTCCCAGTTCGAGCCGGGCACCGCGTAGCAGTTGTTGGCGCAGGTGCCGCAGGTCTTGGGCGAGGTGAGGTCGAGGTCGGGAAGGTCGTCGACCTTGCCGTCGCAGTCGTTGTCGAGGCCGTCGCAGATCTCCTCGCCGCCGTTCGTGATCATGCACCCGCCGGCGCCGCCCTGGGCGCAGCCGACGAGGCAGCCGCCCTCGCCGCCCGTGCCGGTGATCACCGTGCCACCCTCGCCGCCGGTGCCTGCGGAGGTGGTGCTGCCGGTGCTGCCGGTGGAGGTCCCTGTCCCGCCGGTGTCGCAGTTGGCGAAGCAGAAGGCCTCGGTGTTGCACCCGGAGAGCGCGGGGGCGGCGGCGAGCGCGCCCGCGAGGAGCGCGCCCGCGGCGCCTGCGCGTTTCATGATGCGGCCGATCGATCGGAGCATGCTCACGTTGCACCTCCGCAGTCGCCGCGCGAGGGCGATCGCGCGCGCCTCCGCCGGGCGGTGAGCGCGAGGGCGATCGCGGCGAGCGCGAGGCCCTGCGGCGCGCGCCGGCCGTCGTCGCCGAGCGCGCATGCGCAGCCTCCGCCGCCGGTGGCGAGGCCCCACACGCGGGCGTCACCACCGCTGCCGCCGGCGCCGGTGGTCGTGGTCGTGGTCCCGCCGCCGGTGGTCGTGGTCGTCGTCGTGGTCGCGCCGCCTCCGCCGCCGGTGCCGCCTCCCTTCTGGATGCACTCGCCGTCGGCGCAGAAGAGGCCCGCCGGGCACACGACGCCCTCGCACGGGTAGTTGCCGCACTTGCCGGTCACCGGGTCGCAGTGCGATCCGTCGATGCACGGATCGGGGTCGCACTTGGCGGGCACGCAGGCGGGCGGCGTCGCGCCGAGATCGCAGGTCTGGCCGGCGGGGCAAGGCGCGGGGCACCCCTGCACGCACTGGCCTGTCTTGCACACCTGGCCCATCGGGCACATCGTGTCGCCGCAGGGGGTGAAGCAGACGAACGAGAGGAAGCCCGGGCTCGGCGTGCACTGCTCGCCGGGCTTGCAGGTCTCGGGCGTGCACGGATCATCGCGGCAGATGCCCTGATCGCAGAGCTTGTTGCAGCCCTCGCACGGCGTCGCGAAGCAGCTCGCCGCGACGCACTCGCCGGCCTTGTCGCCCGACACGGCGCACACGGCGCCCGGCGGGCACACCACGCCGTAGCAAGGGTCCTGGCAGCCGTTCTGGCCCTTGCACACGCAGACGGGGGGCTTCTTGCAATCGGGCCCCGGCGGCGTGTCGGGCGGGGCGCAGACGATGGCCTGGGTGGCCGGGTCTTTCTTCGTCTGGCCCGCGCACCCGCCCCCGCAGGGATCGAAGATGCAGTGACTGCCGATCACCTCGCCGGTCTGGCTGGATTTGACGACGTCGCAGGTCTGCCCGACGGGGCAGGGGAACTCGCTCGCCGGATCGCAGGGCGCGGCGCAGAGGCAGGTGGGCCCGGCCTTCACGCAGTCCTTGCCGGCGCCGCAGATCGGCATCCCCTGCGGCGCGTCGTCGATCGCGCCGTTGCAGTCGTTGTCCTCGCAGTCGCACGACTCGGGCTGGGAGAGCTGCCCGCCGATGCATGCGAAGGCGCCGCCCACGCAGGCGTACGTGCCCTTCTTGCAGACGCCCTGGGCCTCGCCGCACGCGTCGCCGATGGCGCCGGCCGGCGGCGGGAACGGGTTCATCGAGCCGTTGATCCCGTCGGGCGCGTTGCCGGCCTCGTCGATCTGGCCGTCGCAGTCGTTGTCGATGCCGTCGCACAGCTCGGGCGAGGGGCCGACGCCGCCCACGCAGGTGAGGCCGCCCATCCCGTCGCACTGGAAGAAGCCCTGCTGGCAGGGAGGCGCCGTGCGCAGGCCGGGGAAGGCCGCCATGTCGTACGGCACGGTGCAGGGACCGCCGATGGGGATCCCGTCGTCGATCATCCCGTTGCAGTCGTCGTCGACGCCGTTGCACGCCTCCTGCTGCGGCAGCACGCCGCCGTCGCAGACGAGGGCGCCCGCGATGCACGCCTTGGTGCCCGGGATGCACGGCGGCGTGGCCGATCCGCACACCTCGCCGACCCCGGGGAGCGCCCCGTCGTCCGGCATGCCGTTGCAGTCGTTGTCGATGCCGTCGCACACCTCGTTGCTCGGGCCCTTCGGGCCGACGCACGCCCAGCCCTGCGCGCCCTTGCACGAGAGCACGCCCGCGTTGCAGGGCGGGGCGAGGCTGCCTTCGCCGGTGCAAGACGCGCCCGAGGGGACGCAGAAGGTGAGCGGCGGCGGCGCGCCCGGCAGGGGCGCGAGCGGGAACTGGCAGCAGTTGCCGGGCAGATCCCAGCAGCCGTTCTGGCCGGGCGCGGGCGCGTCGGCGAGCGGGGCCTCGTCGATCGAGCCGTCGCAGTCGTTGTCGATCCCGTCGCAGATCTCGGCCTTGGGCGGCGTCCCGCCCGTGCACGTGAGCGCGCCCGCCGTGCACACCGTGGTGCCGGGCGTGCAGGGGAGCTGGTTGATCCCGCAGGGCTGGCCCACGCCGGTGGCGCCGTTGTCGATCTGCCCGTCGCAGTTGTTGTCGATCCCGTCGCACACCTCGGGCGTGGGCCCGACGAACCCCTGGCAGACGGTCTGCCCGTTCACGCATGCGGTCGCGCCCATCTTGCACTGGCTGTTCGGCCCGTACGAGAGGTTGCCCGGCGTGCCCGCGGGCACGCAGGGCGCGGAAGGGACGTTGTTGTCGATGATGGAGTCGCAGTTGTTGTCGAGCCCGTCGCAGACCTCGGCCTCTGGGTTGTTGCTGCACGCGTTGAAGCCCCCGTTCGCGACGCATGCGCCCACCGCGACGGCCTGCGGCGGCTTGCAGGTCAACGTCCCCTGGCAATTCGGCGGCTCGCCGGGGCCGGTGGGCCCGCAGGGCACGGAGGCCACGCCGTTGTCGGTGAAGCCGTTGCAGTCGTTGTCGCAGCCGTCGCACACCTCGGGGCTCGCGTTGCACACGGCGGGGCAGCCCTCGTCGATGACGCCGTTGCAGTCGTCGTCCTGCCCGTTGCACACCTCGGTGAGCGGGCAGTGGGCGGGGTTCCCGCACTTCTGCGCGCCCTCGTCCGTCCCCGCCTGGCAATTGTTGTCAACGTTGTCGCACAGATCGCCGGGGTCGAAGCAGAGCCAGCTCGCCGGGTCGTCCTTCTGCAGGACCGTGGTGCAGGGGAGCAGGGCGACGTTGCCCTTCGGGTTCTGCGGGGTGATCGAGGCCTGGTAACTGGCGAGGCAGGTGGCCCGCGCGGCGCTGCAACAGTTGGCGGGGCTCGGCTGGACGTCGCAGTAGTGGACGAAGCCCTCGTCGGTGCAGCCGTTGCAGTTGTTGTCGTTGTTGTCGCACACCTCGGGGCTGATCCCGGCGGTCACGATGCTCGCGAGCGCCGCCGAGAGCGCGGCCTCGTCGGTGGCGGCGACCGCGGTGGTCCCGCCGGCGGTGGCGATCTGCTGGTTGCCCGCGCTCGGCACGGCGCTCGCGACCTGGATCACGAAGGTCTTCACGTGCCACGTCGTCCCGCCGATGTTGAAGCCCGCGAGCAGGGCGGCGGCCGCGTTGGCCGCGTCGGTCACGGTGTCGCAGGACTCGCCGCCGTCGGTGAGGAGGATGACGCTCACCGTGCGGCAGGGGCGCTCGATCGAGGCGTCGTTGAGGGGCGTCTGGTAGGTGACGTTGGTGAGGGGGTTGGTCCAGCTCGACGAGAGGTACCTGTACATGTCGCGGAGCGCGCCGTTGATCGGCGTGGAGTTCGCGAGCGTGACCTCCTTGCAATCGGCGCACTGGTTGTCGACCCACTGCTCGATGGTGGCGAGGTTCGACGGGCTCTGGTTGGCCGGCGGGTCCCAGTAGTTGTCCTGCTGGAGCGGCACGACGATGTTGGCGCCCCTGCGCGTGGCGCCCGAGCCCGATCCGCAGTTGGACGCGTAGAGGAACTGCTCGTTGCAGCCGGCGAGGCTCGCCATGCCCGCCGGGCAGACCGCGGGCCCGGCGTTGCCGGTGACCTGGTGGGCCGGGAAGATGGCGAAGCCGAAGTTCGTCTGGCCGCCGAAGGCCGCGACGGTGTTGTAGATGGCGCAGCGGGCCGTGCCGATCCGGTTGGCGGGGTAGTCCGTCGCGTACCCGTTGGCGATGGTGCACGAGCTCGCCGCCGTGGCGTTGGACATGGAGTCCGACGCGTCGAGCGTGATCATGAAGTACGGCTTCGACGGCGCCGGCGGGTTGGGCGAATTGCACGCGGCCGGCTCGGCCAGCGCGGCCGGCGACAGGAGCCACGACGAGACCGACAACGAAGCGGCGACGAGCAGCGAAGCGCCGTGCAAATGGCCACGGTTCATGGCGAACCTCCCGGGGGCTGGAGCGCCATTTCAACGGACCACGAGCGCCCCGCGACCGTCAACGGTCAACCGATTGACCAGCGCCGCAAAGACGCCCGCGGAGGCAAGGCGCCTCAACCGTCGCCGTCGCCGATCTCGCGAACGCTTCGATCGGCAACGACGAGGATGAGGAAAAGGATGGGGATGGGAGAGAGGCGGGAGGGGCAGGGAAGCGACAGCCCAGATCAGGGCGTGTTCGCGATACCCGGCGACGGCCCGTTGCAGAAGATCCAGTCCGTCTTGGCGTCGTTGGTGTCGGAGCCGTTCGGGTTACGGCAGAGCGAGCCGTTCGTCACGTTGCTGTCCTGCACCATCACCGGCAGCGCCGTGCCCTCGACGAGGCTCACGGTGCCGAGGCCGGGGATGCTGGCCATGGTCATGCTGCCCTCGTAGGAGAGGGCGTCGACCAGCGTGTTCGTGACGGTGTTCACCAGGGCCACGGCGTCGGGCGAGCCGTTCTGCACGTTGTTGGAGGCGGCGGCGAAGTTGATCTTCAGCGCCGCCGCCGGGACCATCACCGTCGAGCTGCCGACCACCAGGTACTGCTTGCTCGCGAGGATACCGGCCGCCGCGAGGGGCACCGTCAGGTAGGGCGTGTTGTTGGCGCCGTTGACGAGCACGAGCGAGTAGTCGGCGAGGTTCACCGGCGCGCCGGTGCCGTTGTAGATCTCGACGAACTCGTCGTTGTCCGTCCCGACGTTGTCGTAGTCGACCTCGTTGATCACGAGGCCGCCCATCACCTGGACGACGTTGATCGTCGACATGAACGACGCCGCGCCGAGCGAGGCGGTGACGGTCGCGCTCATCGCCGTCCCGGCGTCCACGTAGTCGAAGCTCGCCGAGATCATGCCCGCGGGCACCATCACGGTGGCGGGGATGGTCCCCGCGTCGGCCGGGGCGAGCGCCAGGGTCACCACCGTGCCGCCGGCCGGGGCCGGGAGGTCGAGGGTGACGGTGAGGGGCACCGTGCCCATCGGGGCCACGTCGGCGGTGGGCGGGGTGAGCGAGATCAGCGTGGGCATGTCGTTGACGCTGAGCACCCGGACGCTCGCCATCAGCGAGACGCCGTCGAAGCTCGCGGTCAGCACGACGTTCATCGCCGCCGAGACGCCGTCGAGCAGCACCGGCGCGCTGGTGGAGCCGGCCGGGATGGTCACGCCGCCGCCGACCACGGTGATCGCCGGATCGCCCGAGGTGACGGTGATGAAGGTGTCGCTCGCGGTCGCGGCGGAGAGGGTGGCCGTGAGCGCGGTCGGGAAGGTCTGGGCGCTCATCGACCCCTCGTCGAGGAAGCTGAGCGCCGGGCCGAAGCTCTTCAGCTTGGCCTTGCCGGCCACGTAGTCGAGCGCGCTGCCGGGCTCGATCTTCGAGTTGCCGTTGCGGTACTCGAGCACGCCGGTCACCTTCGCGAAGTTGTCCCCGAGGGAGGGGAAGGGCGCGGTCAGGTAGAGCAGATCGTTGATCCGCACGCCGCCGCTGCCGTCGTCGACCACGAACTCGTTGGGGTTCATCGCGTCGCCGGGGCCGGGCGCGGGGGCCACGTCCGTCACGTTCACGTTGCTCACCTGCACGAGCACCGACTCGAGCTTCTGCGCGCGGGCGCCGCCGGTGGCGATCTCGGCGGTCGTCGCGCTCGTCGGGGCGGGGAGCGCCTCGCCGGCCGACATGTCGATCATCACCATGGGCCCGTTGAGCTGGATCTGCCCGTTGAAGTCGGCGACGGTGGCGGTGGTGATCGACACCCGATCGCCGACCTTCACGGTGTTGCCCGGGTTGTAGACGAAGAGGCCGGAGTAGTCGGCGCCGGCGTACCCGGGGTCGCCCTGCTTCACCTGGAGGAAGAAGCCCGATGCGTAGCGGCCGGTCACGAGCGCGCTGCTGAGCGAGACCGTCGCGCCCACCGGCACGGTGCCGTTCTTGATGTCGTAGATCGTGACCGTGCAGGCCGCGTTGCCGGGGTTCGGCGACATCGGACAGGGGTCGCACACGTCGCCCTTGCCGTCGTTGTCGGCGTCCGCCTGGTCGGCGTTCGCGTTGTTCGGGCAGTTGTCGGTCGCGTTGGGCTTGCCGTCGCCGTCGGTGTCGTTGGGGTCGAACATCGTGCACATCGCGGTGTTCGCGTCGAGCGGGCAGGGGTCGCACGCGTCGCCCACGCCGTCGCCGTCGGCGTCGCCCTGCTTGCCGCCGTCCATCGGGCGGATCGCGTTGAACACCGTGGGGCAGTTGTCCACCGCGTTGGGGATGCCGTCGCCGTCGCTGTCGTCCGCGGTCGGCTTCCCGTCGTACGCGTTCGAGCCCATCTTGACCCACATCGGCGCGCGCTGCGGGACGCAGGTGGGCTCGTTCATCGGCTCGCCGCAGAAGAAGGCCGGGTAGATGTTGCCCGCGCCGCTCTGGAGGGCGGCGAGGCCCTTGCCGACCTCGCCCTGGAGGCAGACCTGCTTCTGGGTGCCGCACACGTCGAGGCCGTCGCAGCCGGCGCCCGACACGGCCGAGACCAGGCCCGCGTCGCCGTAGAGCACCTTGCCGCCGCGCATCACCATCACCACGTCCTGCGGGTCGGCGTCGATGATCGCGCGGTGGTCCTTGTGGACCTTGCCGTTGAAGATCGAGATGTCGCCGACCTTGCCGGGGGCGAGCACGCCGAGCACGTCGTCGGTGGCCGTCGCCATGGCGGCGTTCTGCGTGCTCATCAGCCAGAGCTGCTCGTCGGTGAAGAACTTGTCGAGGTAGGCCTGGTTGTACGAGTCGGCGCAGCGCAGCTCGCGGAGCAGGTTCATCGAGCCGGTCGCGATCCAGTCGGTGCCGAGGGCGACGAGCACGCCGAAGCGGGCGGCCTCGGCCACGAGCGCGGTGTCGCCGTAGAGGGTGATGTTGGAGCGCGGCGACCAGATGAGCGCCGTCGAGTCCTTGGCCATGGCGGCGTAGTCGACGGGGCGCAGGCCCACGCCGTGGATGAACGCGCTCTGCGGCTGGAGCAGGTCTTGCCCGCCGTTGTCGGCCGAGCTCATGCAGACGAACTCGTTCTCGGCGAAGGCGTTGATGCCCTCGGAGACATGCGGGAAGAAGGCGTCGTCGTTGGCGATCGACGCGGACGTCATGATGTTCGGGTAGCCGCAGCCCGAGGCGAGCTGGGTGCCGTTCTGGTCGCCGAGGGGGAAGGTCTGGAAGTCCACGGCCGGCTGGTTCAGCCCCTCTTCGCTCGCGGCCTTGTCGAGGTTGCGGAGCAGGCCCGCGTTGGCGCCCGAGCCGACGGTGGAGGCGGCGCCGCCCATCAGGAAGCGCAGCTCGCCCCAGGAGATCTGGTCCTTCGTGGCGCCGCCCGGGGTCGTGATCTTGGTGTGCCCGTTCTTGCCCGTGCGCCAGTCATGGCGGTGCTCGTAGCGCTCGCCGGTGTCGTTGTACGGGTCGTTCTGGGTGTACGTGATGTGGTCGTGGGTGTTGATCAGCGCGGGACTGATGACCCCGTCCGGGCAGCGGATGTCGGTTGCGCCGGCGGCCATCGCCGTGCAGTCGCACGCGACGCACTGGATCACGCCCTTGTCGTCGACGAGCACCGAGCCGCCCCGGTAGATCTTGCCCGGGGTGAGCACCGTGCCGTGGATGAGCCGGGCGGCGCTGCCCGCGGTGACGGCGCAGGTGCCGTCGGGCACGGGGTCGAGCGCGGGGCAGACGATCTCCATCGTCGGCGTGAGCGTGCAGTTGTTCTCGCAGCCGTCGCCGTTGACGTTGTTGCCGTCGTCGCACTCTTCCCCGGGGTCCTTGACCCCGTTGCCGCACATCATCCCCGGCTCTTTCTTGCAGGTCGAGGAGCAGCCGTCGCCGTCGGCGGTGTTGCCGTCGTCGCACTCCTCGCCCGTGTCCTTGGTGCCGTCGCCGCAGACCGGCATCGGCGTCTCGGTCGTGCAGGTCGAGGAGCAGCCGTCGCCGTCGGCGGTGTTGCCGTCGTCGCACTCCTCGCCCATGTCCTTGGTGCCGTCGCCGCAGACGCCACCGCCCGAGGACGAGGAGGAAGAGGACGATGAGGACGACGAGGATGTGGAGGTCGTGGACGTGGTCGGGTCGACCCCGCCGCAGGCGCTCAGCGCGACCACCGACAGGACGGCCGCCAGGAAGGGAAGAGATTGAAACTGTTTCCGCAGCATCGGGGCACTATACGCGAATTTTCTCGAAATTTCGCGTTACCCCGGCGATTTCACCCCTGATTCACGGCGCCGTCATCGTGGACCGGCGTCCAACGGCGGCGTGGACGGTGTAGACGATGTAGACGGTGTGGACGGAGCCGCGGTCGCCGCCGGAGCCGCCGATCCCGCGGGAGGCGCCATGGCGGACGGAACGCCGCCCGGTGCGCCGGCTGGAGCGCCGGCCTCGTCGCGGGGCATGGGGTGGCGCATGCCGCGGAGCTGGATCAGCCGCTCGGCGAGGGTCGCCGCCTGGTCGACGGGGACGCCCACGCGCAGGTGGATGAGATCCTTCGCGGGCTCGATCTTGAGCTGATCGAGCACCGCGCCGAAGCCCGAGAGGCGCACCCCGAGGTCGGCCGCGCGGGCGTCGCGCGCCGCCGCGAGCGAGCGCCCGAGGCGCGCGCAGGGCTCGGCGCCGTCGCATGCGATGACGCCGTGGAGGGTGACGGTGGGGCCGAGCTCCACGCCGAGCGCGCCTCCGAGCACCGCGGCGCCGGCCGCCTCCGAGCCCGCGGCGCGCAGCTCCTCCGCGAGCGTCTGCCGCTGCTCCTTGCTGAGCACCACGGTCACCCGCACCTCGCCCTTCCCCACCTCGCGCGCGAGCCATCCATGCGCCTGGCTCGCCTGGATCGAGGGCGCGCGCTGCTCGGCGGTGTCGATCATCGACCGGAGGTAGCTGCCGGCGCCGAGGAGCAGCGGACCGCCGTCGCGCACCGCGATCTCGCCGCCGCTCTCGGTCAGGCTCGTGTCGCGCACGGTGCGGAAGCTGCCGATGGTGGTGACGCTCGGCGTGCCACCCCGGCCGAGGATCACCTTGGAGGCGCAGTCGATGAGCGCTTTTTCCTGGAGATCGCCCGCGGCGACGAGCCCGAAGTCGCCCGAGTCGCCCCCCTCGGGGATGGCGAGGGCGATCTCGCTCATCCGCTCCATCGGGTCGAAGCCGCAGAGGTCCTTCACCTTGCCGAGCCCCGGGATCTCGCGCCCCTTCTGGAGGAAGGGGCCGCCCACGGGCGAGGCCCGCAGGGCGCCCATGTCGACCACGGCGACCAGGAGCGCGCTGCGCGGCACCGCGTCGAGCGCGCGGAACCGGTGACCTTCGGCGCGGCGTTGCTGGCCGAGCGCGATCAGGCCGGCGCTCAGCCCGATCGCGGCGACGGCGAGGACTACCGCGTTGCGGTCTCGGGTCTGCACGCCGCTTCCGTTAGCACAGGGCGAAAGCGGGTGGTGCGTTCGCGATGGCGCGCTCGTGTCATGCGCCGCTCAGTCGTTGGGGAGCCACATGCGCAGCGCCGTCCCCTTGCCGCGCCCCCCGGTCCACGTGATCTCGCCGCCGTGGGCCTCGATGATGGTCCGGCAGAGGGAGAGGCCGAGCCCGGTGCCCTTGGCCTTGCCCGTCACCATCGGCTCGAAGATCCGGTCGAGCAGGGCCGGCTCGATGCCCGGCCCGTCGTCCTCCACCTCGAGGTACGTGCGCCGATCGCCGAGCCAGGCGCGGGTGACGATGGCCCCGCGGCCCTGCCCTTCCATGGCCTCGATCGCGTTGAGGTAGAGGTTCGAGAACACCCGCTCGAGCAGGATCGGATCGCACTGCACCGTCAGGTCGGGCGGCTCGATCGCGAGCTCGAAGGTGATGGTGGGCGGCAGGATGAGCGAGTGCCGTGCGGCCTCGATGAGCCGCCCGATCGGCGCGGGCTCACGGCGCACCGGCTCGCCCCGGGCCAGGCCGAGCACGCTCCCGATGACGTCGTGGGCCTTGCGGATCTCCGCGCCCACCTGGTCCAGGTAGAGCGCAAGCTTCTTCTGATCGGAGAGGTCGCGCTGGGCGAGGAAGAGCGCCGATTCCGCCACCGCGAGGGCGTTGCGCAGCTCGTGCGCCACGCTCGCGCCCACGGCCCCGGCCGCGGACAGCCGCGCCGCGCGGCGCTCGACCTCGGCCGGATCCAGCTCGCCCACCGCGCCTCAGCCCGCCGGCGGCGCGCTCTTCCTGGGCGCGGCCTTCTTTGCGGTCCTCTTCGGCGCCGCCTTCTTGGCAGCCTTCTTCGGGGCAGCCTTCTTGGGCGCGGCCTTCTTCGCGGACTTCTTGGGCGCGGCCTTCTTGGGTGCGGTCTTCTTGGGCGCGGCCTTCTTCGCGGCCTTCTTGGGCGCGGCCTTCTTCGCGGACTTCTTCGCGGGAGCCTTCTTTGCGGCCTCCTTCGCGACCTCGCCGAAGTACTTCTTCATCGGCAGGAAGTAGAACTCGTCCCAGCCTTGCAGGTACTTGGGGCCCTGCCCCTCCGGGATCTCGCTGTGCAGGATCGTGACGCGGGCGCCGTCGCCCTCGGGCTCGATCAGCACCTCGATCTGCGAGTCGCCCGCCTCTTCCGGGAACTCGGCGGTGCGCCACGACTGCACGATGCGCTTGCCCGGAACGAGCTCTTTCGTCTCGCCCCAGATGTAATCGCCCCAGGCCTGGTGCCGGCCGCCCACCTGCGGATCGATCTGGGCCGGCCCGCCGCTCATCTTGCTGTGCTCGGCCGAGTCGAGCCACGCGGCGTAGATGCGTTCGGCGCTGGCGGGGATCAGCTCGGTGACCTTGATGGACTCGGTTCCCATGCTCGTGGTTCCTCCTGCGCCGAGGTGCGGTTGGCGGCGCCGTGGCGCGCGAGCATAACCGAATCGCCGAGGCGCGAGCGCCGACTTCGTGACGACTTCTTGACCGAGACTGCCTCGCGGTGGTTCGCTTGTCACGTACCGATGCTTTCTCGCCGCGCGCGCCTCGCTCTGCTCGCCCTCCTCACCGGGCTCTCCGCTCTCTCCGCCCTCGGCTGCGAGCGCAACCCGCCGGCTGCGCCCGAGCAGCCCTGCGCCTGCGACGCTCAGGGCGGCCGCCATCATTCGAGCGGGCGGACGGAGATCATCCGCTGATCGCGCTCGATCGCGATCGGGCCCGGCAAAGCAGACGAGCCCTTCGCCTCGTGATACCGTTGGCTGTCATGCCCGCGCCCTCGCCGCCGCCCGCCGAATCGCCCGAAGGGCTCGGCGCCGTGCTGCGGTCGGTGGGCCGCCGATCGCTGCCGGTGGTGCGCTTGCTCGGGCGGCGGATCACCCGCAAAAAGAGCCCCTTCCAGGTCACCTTCTCGCTCACCAACCGCTGCAACTTCCGCTGCGACTACTGCGACATCCCCGTCCAGAGCCGGCCCGAGCTGACCACCGCCGAGTGGCACGAGGTCATCGACGAGTTCTTCGCCGCGGGGATGGGGCGGGCGAGCTTCATGGGCGGCGAGCCCCTGCTCCGCCCCGACCTTGCGGAGCTCGCCGCCCACACCCAGCGCCTCGGTGTCCACACCTCGATCAACACCAACGCGTGGCTGATCCCGAGGCACATCGACACCGTCTCCCGCCTCGACCTCGTGTGCATCACCCTCGACGGCCCGGCCGAGGTCCACGACGCCCAGCGCCACCCCGGCTCCTACGCCCGGGTGATCGAGTCGCTCGAATTGCTCCGCGCCCGCGGCACCAAGGTGGTGACGATGACCGTGCTCACCGACCGGTCGATCGACACGATCGACCACGTGCTCGAGGTGGCGAAACGGTTTGAGCACCAAGCATTCTTCCAGCTCGAGCATGCCGCCGGGATGGACGTGAGCCTCCCGATCGCGCCGGCGATCGACACCCACCGGATCGCCCGGATGACCGAGAAGCTCGCCGCCCGGAAGCGCGAGGGCTACCCCGTCGGCAACTCGCTCGCCATCCTCGAGGCGCAGCGGACGCGGCGCACCCTCGGGAGCTGCGACGGCTGTTACGCCGGCACCTACTTCGCGTACGTGCTCAGCGACGGCACCGTCTCGCACTGCATCTTCACCCAGTCGCAGGTGCCCCAGGGCAACGGCCGCGATCGAGGCTTCGTCCGCGCCTTCGAGGAGCTCTACGCGCCCGAGGGCCCCGGCTGCTCCTGCGTGCCGAGCCACGAGGTCAACCGGATGCTCGACTTCGACCCGGCGGTGCTCAGGAACGCCGTGAGCACCGCGCTCGGGCGCTGATCGGGCTCCCGATCTCGCGCTAGTGCGCGGCGCCGCCGGCCTTGGGCTTGGCGTTCCAGACGCGCGTCGCGAGGAACAGGCCGACCACGGTGAGCGGGAGCATGGCGATCGGCCAGACGCGCCAGTTGGCCGGGTCCTTCGCGGCCTCCTTGGCGGGGAGCAGGCCGTTGAGGATCCGGTCCTTGTCGCTCCCGATGCCGCCCATCACCGCCGACTGCGCGGCCGTCCCGAGGTACACGAACCCGTCGATGATCCCGGTCGCGATGCCCGCGTTCTTCCGCCCGCCGAAGTCGCTGCTCGCGGTGCCGGAGAGCATCCCGTGCACGCCGATCACGCAGAGCGAGCTGAAGATGAAGGCCCAGCCGATGTAGGGCGAGCCGACGAGGCCCACGGCCACGAGGAAGCCGAGGAGCATCCCGGCGTAGAGGATGGTGGTCACGGGGCCGCGGCGGGAGCCGAACACGTGGTCGGAGATGAAGCCGGCGAAGACGCCGCCGAGGATGCCCGCCGCGCAGAGGAGCGCGCCCCAGTGCGCGTAGACGAAGGTCTTGCCGAGCCCCGTGTCCTTGGCGAAGGGCAGGAACCACTTCATCACCGACTGGCGCAGGAACCCCGAGCAGAACTCGATCGCGACGATGATCCAGATCACCTTCTGCGAGAACATCTTCTTCACCACGTCGCCGAGCTTCGGCCGCGCGTCGCCCTCGCCGCTCGACGCGTCGGCGGTGTCGAAGTCGGCGAGGCCGGCCTCGGCCGGAGAGTCGCGGATGACGAAGAAGTCGATCACGGCGAAGACGATCAGGACGGCGGCCGGGCCGAGGAAGGCGAGGGTCATCCGGCTCCCGTCCTCGCCGGCGAGCAGGCGGCTGCCGTCGTACGCGAGGTAGAGGCCGACGGAGATCAGGATGCCGAAGACGCCGCCGAGCACGCCGCGCTCGCGCACGTGGAACCAGGGGTTGTTGACCTTGACGATCGAGACGGCGCCGAAGCTCTGGAAGTACATGTTCGCGGCGTTGAGCACCGTGAGCGCCGAGAGGAAGCCCTCGTGGGTCAGCCCGCCCTCCTTAACCCGCGAGAAGCAGAGGGCCATGGCGAGGTTGATCACCGCCGAGCCGATCGAGGCGATGAGGATCGTCACCCGCCCGCCCCAGCGATCGGTGAGCGGCCCGTTGAGGAGGAAGGCGACGCCGTAGACGAGCGAGCCCCAGGTGTCGACGCCGCCGAACTCCTGCTTGGAGAGCACGCCGAGCTTCTCCAGCGCCGAGACGTTGGCCGAGAGGTTGTAGCGGCCGAAGTAGAGCAGGGCGTACGTGAGGCCGAGCGGGAACCAGTTGAGGAAGCGCCGGCGGCGGAAGGCCGCCGAGTGCTCGATCTCGACCTTGGGCAGCCGCCACAGCACGATCACGATCGCGCCGAGGAGGATCAGGATCGCGACGAGCTCGCTCGTCAGCTTGTCGAGGATCTCGGAGCTCATGGGCGTGCGACGATACAGGCCCGGCCGGGACAGCGAAAGGCTGGAGGATGGCCGCGCGGCGGCGGCCGTCGCTCAGGTCGCGGGCGAGAGCGGCACTTTGCGCAGGCAGTCGAGCAAAAACCCGAGGTAGCTCCGTCGTACCTCGACGGCCGGGTGGCCCTCGACATGCCGGGCCACCCGCGGGAGCGCGTAGTAGGGCACGCCCGGGAACATGTGGTGCTCGGCGTGGTACGAGAGGCCGATCGGCGCGATCAGCCGCTTTTCGAGGGGGTTCGGGCGGAAAGTCAGGAGGCGCCGCGCGTCGCCCGCCTCGTCGGGGAGGACGATCTGGGCGTGCTCGCAGAACATCCGGATCTTGTGCGGGACGAAGGCCATCACGTAGAGCGGGCCGAGCCAGAGGGCGATGTACGCGTAGGGCGAGACGAAGCGCGTGAGGATAATCGCGATCACGATCTGGGCGATCAAGGTCGGCCTGCGCCCGCGCGAGAAGAAACCGGGCTCCTCGCGGAGCACCGAGGCGGGCTTCTTCTTCCGGCTTTTTTCGAGCACGTGCGGGAGCGAGGTGAAGCCCGTGAAAAAGAGGAGCAGGCGCGCCTTGGTGTTCTTGTCGGCGAGCCGGTAAAGGTAGCGGTCCGGATCGGCCGGCGTGGCGAGCAGGCGGTGGTGCGTGAGGTGGTTGTGCCGCTCGCCCTCGAGGTCGACGCCGAAGGGCGCGCAGAGCACCCAGCGGCAGAAGACGTCGTTGAGCGAGCGACCCTTGAAGAGCATCGCGTGGTTGCCCTCGTGCGTGAGGATCGTCAGCGCGTACTGGCAGTTGCCGATCACCACGAAGGCGAGCAAGAACGACCAGATCGCGGGGCGCGTGACGACGAGCGCGAAGGATGCCGCGATCAGGGCGTAGTCGATCGCCACCTCGACCAGCATCCGCGCCGGACGGCGCTCGACGAGGGAGAGCAGCTCGGCGCTCCCGGGGGCGAGGATCTCGCGGCCGAGGGCCTCCGGGCCGAGCGCCTCCGGGCCGAGCGCCTCCGGGTGCAAGGGCGCGCTCCCGCGCTCGCTCAAAGCGAGAGCCTCCGCAGCTTAACGAAGGCCTGGCCGGCGAGGGCGATCGCGGCCTGCACACCCTCCGACCACCAGAGGTTGACGCTCGCGCTCCGCTCCAGGCTGCTCACCTGGTGCCACCAGTAGCGCGGGAGGTAGAGGATCTCCCCCGCCCCGACCTCGCACTCGATCCGCTCGGCGTTCCGGGCCTTGGGGAAGCGAGTGTAGTCGCGCTCCTCGGCGTCGAACCTGGCGAAGTCGGGCAGGCCCGACCAGAAGCGGTACGGGTAGAGGTTCTTCGTCTCGTTCGGCGCGAAGAGCACGAAGCGCTTCTTGCCGAGGATCTGGGCGAACAGGTTGTCCGGCGGATCGCGGTGGAGCGGCGAGCGGGTGTTGGCCGCGCTGAGCCAGAAGCGCGCCCGGAACCACGGCGCGTTCCGGCAATACTCGGGGAGGACGAACTCGTCGATCAGCTCGGGCAGGACCTCGCTGACCGGGAAGACCACGTAGTGGCCGGGCGCGGGCGAGGTCTCGAGCTCGTCGATGAAATCGCCGAAGCGGATCGGGTCGTACGGGATGCCCTCCTTCGGGCCGTGCACGACCTGCCCCTCCCGCGTGCGCACCGCCGTCACCTGCCGGTCGCCGTAGCGCTTGCGGAGGTGATCGAGCGTCCAGCGCCGCGCCGGCCAGTCCTCCATGAGGCCGGTGAGGATCACCGGGCGGCGAGGCTCCTGGTAGTCCCGGCGAAACGCGGCGAGCGAGGGCGGCTTGATCCGTTCGATCTGCATCGGGGTAAACCGGACCGATCCTAGCGCGCCGATCAGCCGAAGGGGAGCCCGTGATAGGCCGCGACCGCGCGGGCGATGTGGTCCATGTCCGCCTCGTCGAGGTTCGGGTGCAGGGGCAGAAAGACCATCCGATCCACGAAAGCCACGGCGTTGGGCGTCTCGGCGGCGAAGTCGGCGAAGGCCGGCTCGCGGCTCAGGCAGGCGAGGTTGGTGCGCGCCGCGTCGATGCCGCGCCGGAGCAAGAAGGCGCGGAGCGCGGCCGGATCGGAGGCCCAGTACGGGTAGCGCCAGAAGGTCGGCGAGCCCAGCGGATCGAGCCTCAGGAGGCCGGGGACGCCGGCGCGCTCGAGGGCCCGGTGCAGGTGGAGGGCGAGCTCGGTGCGGCGCCGGTTGCCCTCGGCGAGCGCGTCGAGGCAACCTTCTGCCAAGGCGGCCTGCGCGTCGGTGTAGGCCGCGAAGAACGAGGGCGCGATCTCGGTCTTGCGCTTCACCCGGGCCGCCCGGCGTGCTCCATCGTAGACGATGTTGCCCCGCTGGAACTCGTCGATGATCGCCGGGGCCAGCCGCTCGAGCGCCGAGACCGCGTAGAAGCCGCCGAGCGAGAAGGTCAGCGGGTGCGAGGCCGCGTGCAGGATCGTGTCGCGGGCGAACATCTTGAAGAGCCACCGCCGCGGCGGGAGCGGCAGCTCCTCGGCGCGGCGGCGCACCTCGGCGGCGAGGTCCGCGTCGGGCGTGATGAGCAGCCCGCCGTGGAACGAGGCCACCGGTTTGAGCGTGCTCAGGCTGTAAAATCCGGCCTTTCCGAGCGTGCCGAGCAGCTTGCCCCGGTAGCGCGTGCCCATGGCCTGCGAGCAGTCTTCGAGCACGATCAGCCCATGCCGTGCGGCGATGTCGAGGATCTCGTCGAGCGCGGAGCCGAGGCCGGAGAGGTGCGTGAGGAGCAGGACGCGCGACGAGGGCGAGATCCGGGCGGCGAGCGAGCGCGGATCGAGGTTGGACGTGCGCTCCGCGAGGTCGAGGAACACCGGCTTGTGCCCCGCGATCACCACGGCGTTCACGACGTCGGGGATCGTCACCGGCGTCATGAGCACCTCGCTGCCGGGCGGCAGATCGAGGGCGCGCAGCAGCACGAGCAGCGCGACGCGCGCGTGCGGCAGGAGCACCGCGTCCTCGCTCTCGAGCGTGTGCGCGAAGCGCTGCTCCAGCGCGGCGACGCGCGCGCCCCGCGCCGGGCGCGCGAGCGAGAGCGCGAGCCCGCGGCCGATCCGCGCGAGATCCGGCAGGTAGAGCTGACCGCGCGGGAGCTTGCGCTGGAGAGGGAAGGGGCCGTTGCGTAGGGTCATGCGAGGTTCTGCGTGATGACGAGAAAATGAAAGTACGCCCGAGATTCCGCGGCGGAATTGGCCCGATCTTGCCGCGATTTCGCGCGAGCTGACCAGGGCCACGCGCGCTTGACGCAGAATGGGGCGGAGGATACGGTGAGCTTTGCTCGCGTACTTTGTTTCTGGTCCTGGTGTCGAGCCCGCGCGCGGGCTCGCCTACCGGAAGAAGCGAGGAGGTTATCAGATGTCGGGTCTCCTTTCGAACATCGGGTCGGTCGGACGCAAGGCGCTCCCCGCCGCACGCTTCGCGTGGGCCCGCGCGACCGGCCAGAAGTTCCCGCTGATGGTGACCCTCTCGCTGACCGATCGCTGCAACTTCCGCTGCGAGTACTGCAAGCTCCCCGAGATGGACCGCGACGAGATGTCGACCTCGGACTGGCTCCGCGCCATCGACGAGCTGTGCGACGCGGGCATGCAGCGCGTCAGCCTGATGGGCGGCGAGCCCCTCGTCCGCAAGGACATCGGCGTGCTGATCGACCGGCTCAAGGAGCGCGGCGTCAACGTCGCCATGAACACCAACGGGTGGATGGTGCCGAAGCGGATCGACGACGTGAAGAAGCTCGATCTGATCTGCGTGACGCTCGACGGCCCACCCGAGGTGCACGACATCCAGCGCCAGAAGGGCTCGCAGGTCCGCGCGCTCAAGGCGATCGAGCTGCTCCGCAGCATGGGCAAGAACGTCGTCACCATGACGGTGATGACCGCCCGCGGGATCAAGACGGTCGACTACGTGCTCGAGAAGGCCAAGGAGCTCGGCGTGCGCTCCTTCTTCCAGCTCGTCCACGACTCCGAGGGCGACCCCGACAAGGACATCGGCGCCGGGATCACCGAGGCCGGGATCACTGACGTGGCCCTGCACCTGCTCCGTCGCAAGGACGAGGGCTGGCCCGTCGGCCCCTCGCGCACCTACCTCCGCGCCCTCGCCGGCCACAACAACGTCGGCGTGCGCCGCCTCCACAGCTGCAGCGACTGCTACGCCTCGCGCTACTCCCTCGCCATCACCCCGGGCGGCGACGTGATCGCCTGCCCGCTCACCTTCCGCGAGAAGGCCTACAACGGGCGCGAGGTCGGCTTCGTCGAGGCCTTCCACCGCCTCCAGCAGCCCACGGCCTCCGGCTGCGCCTGCTACCCGACGCAGGAGCTGAACTTCATGCTGAGCATGCAGGCCGAGGTCGTCTACAACGCCCTCGGCACCGCCTTCGGCGATCTGATCTCCCCCGCGCCGCGCCCCCCCGCGCCGACCGATGTCGACTTCGTCGCCGAGCCGGAGACGGGGCACGGCTACGTGGAGAAATCCCGCCGCCGGCTGCCGCTCGCCGACGCCGCGGCCCCCATGCCCCGCTGACACGGAGAGGGCTCGTCGCGCGTGTCTCCGGTCGCGTACCTCCGCCTGTATCGCGTCAAGGACTGGGTGCATTTCCTGCCGCTGCCCTTCGCGGGGTGGATCGCAGATCCACAGCACCCGGGCCTCGGCGCGCTCGCGGGGGGCGTGCTCGCGTGGGGCCTCGGTCTCGCGTACACGTCCGCGATCAACCAGGCCTACGACGAGCGCGTCGACCGCGCGTGGAAGGCGAAGAACCCGGTCGGAGGCGTGTTCAACCGCCGCCAGGCCATCGCCCTCTCCATCCCACCGGCCATCGCCTCGCTCGTCGTCCTCGCGCTGCTCGCGCCGATGGGTCTCTGGCCGGGCGTCGCGCTGCTCGTCGCCGCGACGCTCTACTCCGCGCCGCCTCGCCTCAAGCGCTTCCCCATCCTCGGCACGCTCTGGAACCTCCTCGTCGGTGTGCCCGGCTTCTTCTTCGCCGGCCGCCCCTCGGTCACCGAGCTCCCGCTCCGCCCGCTCGTCGGCCTCTTCTCGGTGCTCCTCCTCGGCAGCCAGCTCATCCACGAAGCGCAAGACCGAGACGACGACGTAGAAGGCGAGGTGCGCACCATCGCCACCGAGGGCGGTCGCAAAGTGGCCTTGATCGCGGCCTCGGCGCTCGTGCTCGCGACCCCGCTGCTCGGCTTCTTTCTGGCCGAGGGCGTGCCGCGCCGCGCGGAGATCACCGGGGCATGCGCGCTCTTCGCCGCCGGCTGGGGTGCGCTCCTCTGGTCCCGCTCCCGCTGCGACGACAGCGCCGAGCTCAAGCGCCTCCGTCTCGGTTACCGCTACTCGGTGCTCTGCCTCGGCGCGCTGATCTTCGCGGCCGTGCGCATCTGATCGAGATCTAGCGGCTCAACCCGCGCAGGCGCTTCCACCCATCGGCCGCGAGCGCCATCGCCGCGTACATGCCGTTCCCCCACCAGAAGTTCACGGCCATGGTCAGATCCAGGCCGCGCGCGTGGTGCCACCAGAAGCGCGGCAGGTAGAGCGCGTCGCCGTCGCCGAGCTCGGCGATCTGCGGGTGGGCCCCGGCGTAGCGGGGGAAGGCCTCGGCGCGCTCCGGATCGAGGCGCGCGTACTGCCCGAGCCGCGAGAAGGGGCCGTGCGGGTAGACGCGGAGCGACTCGCGCGGCGCGACCAGGGTGAAGCGCTTCTTGCCGCGCACGACGACGTAGAGGTTGTCGGCGACGTCGAAGTGCATCGGCGACACGATCCCGGCCGGGCCGAGCCACAGCGTCGACTGCCGGAAGGGCGGCTCGCCGCACAGCGAGGGCCAGGGCACCTCGGCGCGCAGTCCGGCGGGCAGCGTGTCCCACATCGTTGACAGATAACCGGGATCGGACGCGCCTCCGAGCAGCGCGTCGATGTAGGCGCCGATCGTCGTCGGATCGTAGGTCGTTCCGCCGTTCCCCGAGGTGTCGACCTTCCCGCGCGGCGCGCGCATCACCTGCACCTCGGCGCCGCCGAAGGCCTCGCGCAGGTAGGGCAACGTCCAGCGCCGCGAGGCCTCCCACGAGGTCGCCACGCCTTCGAGGATCACCGGGCGGCCCGGCTCGACGAAGCGCCGCTCGAGCTCCTCGCGCGAGCAGCCGGCGACGCGCGGCACGTCGATCGTGACCGGGGAGACCACGGACAAACGATACCACGAAGGGTGTCCCTCGCGCGTCCGCTGCGCGCGTGCAGCGCTTGGCTTCGCCTGGACGATCACGTACGGTACGCGCTGGAACGAGGCGCCTTTGGGCCGAGATTCTCCCTTCGATCCAGGCGATCCAGCGTCGCGCCAGCCCCCGCGCCTCGACCGGTGGATCGTGACGATCGCGGTGGTCGCCTTCCTCGCCCTCGGCGCAGGGATGACCGAGCGGATGATGGTCTTCTCCGAGGAGCTGATGATGCTCCCCACGCCGGCCGCCCGCGTGCTCGCGAACCAGCCCGACGCGAGCGGCAAGCCGGTGATCGAGCCCTCGTGCCGCGACACGCCCCGCCCGCGTTACGTGCTCTCCGAGAGCCGCCCGACCTTCGCCCTCTGCGCCGGCGATCGCAGCTACCCGGTGATGACCGCGCCGCAGTTCGCCGGCCTCTTCCTCTGGCCGATCGCGCTCCTCCGCCCCCTTCATCACGACGACCCGTTCCTCATCCGCAAGATCCTCCTCGCCCTCGGCGTCGCCTCGATCCTCCTCGCCTCCAAGGCCGTGCGCCGTTTCTCCACGAGCGACGAGGGCGATCGAGGATCACCTTCGCTCGCCGCCCTCGCCGCGATCGGCGTCGCCGTCTCGCCCTGCTTCGTCCTCATCGGCTCGATCATCCAGACCTTCGAGACGCTCCCCTGGGTCTTCACCGTCGCCGCGGTGCTCGTCTTCTCCTCCTGCCCCGAACTCCACCCGCGGCCCGAGGGGCAAAGCCCCACCGAAGATCGATCGCCCTCGAGCGCAAAGATCGCCCTCGGCGCCTTCCTCGCGGGGCTCGCCTTGCTCGCCAACGTCAAGGCCGTCTTCTTCCTCGTCCCGCTCCTCCTCCTGGCGATCCGCCTCCGCGCGCGCGTCTTCTCGCTCCGCCCCGCGCAGTGGGCCCTCGCGCTCGCCAGCGGCACGCTCGCCCTCACCCCGATGCTCCTGCCGATCGCGCTCGATCCATCGATGCGCTGGGCCCAGGGCCGAGGCCCCGACTGGAAGGACCGCTTGATCGAGAACCTCGCGCACCCCGGGCGCATCCTCGACGCCGTCCGCGACCTCGTCCTGCTCTTCTCGAACTTCGGCCACTACCTCGCCCGCACCACGCTGAACCCCGTGTCGTTCGCCGTCGCCGCGCTCGTCACGCTCTTCGTGATCGCCGACACCGCCCGCACCCTCGTCCGCCGCCGCGGCTCCGTCGTCGTCGCCGCATGCGGCACGCTGATGATCGCCTACGTGCTCGTGGTGACGCTGCTCTACACCGAGTTTCCGGCCAACTACACGCCGCTCCACGCCGTCTACGGCATCGCCCTCGGCGCCGCGGCCCACCGCCTCGCGCGCGCCCTCTCCCCGCGCACCTCCCCGCGCGCGGCGAGCGCATTGTCGCTGCTCGTCTTCGTCCCCTTCGCCTGGAACACCATCGAGACGATGCGCGCGGTCGCGGAGATCCCCTTCGTCACGAACGCCCGGGCGGAGCGCGATCTCAGCCGTTACCTCGCCGAGCATGCCGAGCCCCGGGCCTCGACGGTGAGCATCAACCTCCTCGCGGGCGGCGTGGTCGACGCCCTCTCCGGCGGGCGCGTCGAGACCCTGCAAGCGCACGAGTGGCTGCGCGCGTGCGAGTCGCGCGCCGAGCGGGATCGCGCGCCCGCATGCTTCCGCGAGCGCTTCCGGGCCCTGCTCGACCGGGAGGCGCGCGGCGGCGACGTGCGGGTCATCTTCCCCACCGACCTCTCCCTCGTGCGCCGGCCGGACGGGCTCGACCAGGTCCAGCGCACCGCCCTCGGCGAGGCCGCGCGCGACCTCGGCCTCGACCTGCGCGTCGAAGAGACCTTCTTCACGCCGTCCGGCGCACCGGCGATCCTGCTCTTCCGCGCCGGCCTTTCCCGTTGACTTGAGACCCTGCCGCCCGCAAAATATTACGCTACGGAAGGACTTTCGCCCCCCATGGCCGCTCGTCAGAGACTGTACCCAACCACGACCGGCGTGGTGCTCCGTGACCTGGGGCCGTCGATCGTCCCGCTGGCCCGCAACATCGCCGCCTTCCGCCTCCCCGTCCTCCGCCCGAAGGATCCGGTCTTCGTCACCTGGGCCATGACCGAGGCGTGCAACCTCGCCTGCGCCCATTGCAGCATGAATCGCCCGCTGCCCGACGAGCTCGACCGCGACCAGCGCCTCGCGATGGCGAAGCGCCTCGCCGACGCCGACATCTGGGGCGTCTCGCTGATCGGCGGTGAGCCCCTGCTCGTGGAAGAGCTCTTCGAGTGCGCCAAGATCCTCAAGGCCGGGGGCAAGCGCCTCTTCCTCGGCACGAGCGGCGACAGGCTCGGCCGCTTCGTCGACCAGGTCTTCGACAGCGGTCTCGACGTGATCACCATCAGCAGCGAGGGATCGAGCGCCGACGAGCACGACGCCTTCCGCAAGCGCAATGGTCTCTTCGATCGGATCGTGCGCGCCGTCGACGCGATCGCCGACCGGCGCAAGACCGAGCTCCCGCGGATGCAGATCCGGGTGACCATCAACCGCCACAACTTCCGCTCGATCGATAAAATCATCGATTTCTGGCAGCAGCACGTCGACACCGTCCTCGTGCAGGTGATCCAGAACAACTGCCTGCACCAGGCCCGCGATCCGAGCTGCCTCTTCAAGCCGGAGGATCGCGACGAGTTCGAGCGCACCTTCGCGGCGCTGCGCGCGCGCTACCCCTTCCTCACGGGGCGCTACTACGATCTCTTGCCGCGCTTCGTCTTCGAGCCCGACGCGCTCTACAAGGACATCGGCTTCCGCTGCCTGCTCGTGCCCGCCACGAGCGTGGTGCTGGAAGCGAACGGCAAGGTCAAGCTCTGCCACGGGCGCATGGACTCCGAGCTCGGCAGCCTGCTCGACGCGCCGCTCTCCGAGATCTGGCAGAGCGAGCACACCGCGAAGGCCCGCACGAGCATGCAGTCGCCCGAGTACGGCTGCATGTGCTGGGAGTCGTCGTACGCGAAGAACCTCGATCTGGTCGAGATGAGCCGCTACTACGACGCCTTCCGCAATGGCCTCGGCGGGCTGCTCGGCCGCTCCTGACGGCCCACAGGGCAAGAAGCACGCGATCTTGGCGCAGCGCGGCGTAAAATTTCAGTAAAATTTCCTACAAAAACGCTTGCGCGAGAAAAAATTTCGGTAGCGGTGCCCGCCGCGCTTGATCTTTACGGCGGTTCGCATATTCGTGGAAATGTCGTCGGTTCGAGCCGGTTGTGGCGGTCGTTTACGAAAGAAGAGGACGGTAGCGTCATGGGAAAGAGATTCTTCGAGCGTGCCTTCGGGATGATTCTCTTGGTCGGCGGCGGCCTTCTCATCGGAGCCTGCGGCGCGGAGGCCCCCTCCGATCCCGAGCCCGCCACGGGGGAGGCGAGCGACGCCGAGACGATCCGCCTCCAGAACTACTGCAAGGCGACGATGGAGTGCGAGGGCGCGAACCCGAACGCGATCCACCATGTCTGCATGGTGGCCCCTATTCCCTTCGGGATGATGCTCTGCGAGGGCGCGAACGAGAAGTCGGTCAACGCCTGCGTCGCCGCCGTCCACACCTTCCGCGACACCGCGGCCGCCTACGACTGCTCCACCCCCTTCCAGGCGCTCACGAACTGCCTGATCGACAAGAGCGTCTGCGTCGACGCGACGTTCGATCAGTCGGCCTGCAAGGCCGAGATGAAGGGCCTCACGAGCTGCGTCGACAAGGCCTCCGCCAACCACGCCTCCGTGCCCCAGCTCCCCAACACGATGACCTCGTGCGAGGCGCTCGGCGAGGCCTGCAAGGCCTGCTCGAACGACAGCCTCGTCCTCCAGTGCAAGCAGGTCTCCTCCATCGGTGACGACGGGACCTGCGCCCAGGCCCTGTCGGCGGTTCGCCAGAGCTGCCAATGACAGTTCGGCTCGCGCTGGGGGGGATCGTCATGCTCGCCACGCTGGTCGCCGGACTCTCGGCGACCGGCTGCGGCGGCGACGGCACCGGGGGCAGCGGAGGAGGCGGCGGGGCCGGTGGTGGCCCCGATCCGCAGCAGCGCCTCGACTACTGCACCAAGAAGGCCCAGTGCGATGGCGGGAACGACAAGGACGTCAAGGCCTGCGTCGCCAGCTACGCCGGCGCTCGCAACGAAGCCGCCGCGTACGGATGCGAGGCGCAGTACGACGTCCTCACCGACTGCATCTGGACCAACAGTACCTGCAAAGACATGATCTACGGCGCCGAGTGCAGCGACCAGCAGCTCGCCGTGAACAAGTGCGAGGCGGACGCCGCCGGCATGAAGTAGAGACGGGAACATCCCAGTGCGCGCAGTAGCCCGGGGATAAACCCCCGGGCGACACAAAGGAAGCCGGCCTTCGCCGGCTTGCCTCCTGCTGGACCAAGGGTGCCTTCCGTCGCCAACGCGAACGGCGCGCGAGGCGGACGTACCGACCTACGTATCAGCGAAGCCAGAAGGGTTGCGTGCAAGCCCGCCGAAGGGCGGGCTTCGTCAAGTGTAGCCCGGGGTTTTAACCCCGGGCGGAGCACGAGCCGATGGATCGGTCGTGGATCCGGCTCTACGCGACGCTGTACAAAACCCCGCGCTACTTGCGCGGCACGCCCAGCGCTTCGAGCTCTTTGATGACGGGGTCGAGGAGCTGGTCCGCGGTCATGGCCGAGCCCTTGATGCTCCAGTGGTGATCGCGATCGATGAAGATGTCCTTGGGGCCTGAAGGGATCTGGAGGCGGATGGCGCCGAGGCCGCGCTGCTGTAGGAGCGGCATGAGGTCATCGAAGACGCTGCAGTCGGGGTCGAGATCGTCGAGGAGAAAGAACACCGTCCGTGTCCCGCTGGCGTCCATCTGCTTCTTATAAGCATCGAGGCCCGCCTCGATGGCTTCCTTGCTGAGGCGCCGCATCGGCCGGGAGTTCACGCGATTGGCGTAATGCGCGAGCCGGGCGAGGCTCGATCGATCGACGAGCCAGCGCAGCGTGTCGTTGCGAGGCGCGAGCACGTCGGTGTAGTCGAATTGCTCGGTCATGTGCCAAGGGCGCACGATCGTCACCACCAGCTTGGGCTGTTTGATCTTCTGGGCGCGCTCCGTGGTCATCAACGTTTGCACGAAGCGGTGGCCGATCACCGCGCAGTTGGCGACCTTGATCCCCGGGTAGCCCTTCTCATGCAGCGAGCGCTCGAGGACGCCGGGCACCGAGTCCTCGGCGGAGACGAGCATCCCGAAAGCTTGGGAGCTCCCGAGGAAGAGGATGTCGGCTTGGTGAGAGAGGGGGCCCTCGGTGGGCGCGCGGCAGCCGTCGTCGTCGATTCGGTAGAGTACGTACCCCGGCGGCGGCTTGGCAGGCACCGCGTCGGCCTCGGTGCGCATGAGGTCGAGGACCACGTAGAGCGGCGCCGACCAGACATCGTATGTAGCATGCCCCAGATAGATGCCCGGGTTGTTCTGATAAACGAGCACCGGATCGGGCGAGCGGACGATAAGCTTCAGCGGGCGGGCGACGAAGCGGCCGGCCAGAAATTCCAGGGTGAGAAGGATCCCCAGCGCCCAGCCCAGCCGCCTGAGCCATCGGCGCTTTTTGGGGGGTGGCTTCGAGGGCTCTTCGGCGGATTTCATGCCAGATCTGTGGGCGAAAGCTACCGCGGGGCGTTCGATGTGTCAACCGCGACCGGGCTGGTGGAGGCCTAATTCCCCGCGCGATCGACGCACGATCGAATGCGTGATCGATGGCTCGGCATCGGCGCCGGCCTCTTCGTGGTGCCCGCTGACCCGTGGCCGTGGCCTGAAGCGCCCGCCGCCGCGATCGGCCCGGCCGCGCTCATCCTCCGCCGCCGTCGTCACCTGGCCCGAGCTCGCCCCGAGCGAGACCAGCGCGTGGACGGCCTACTGCAACGCCAAGATCCCCGGTCACGAGGATCACCCGATCAACTGCGTCGACTGGACGCAGGCCGAGCTGTACTGCCGCGTCCACGGTCATCGCCTCCCGACCGAGGCCGAGTTCGAGTTCGCCGCGCGCGGGGGCGACGAAGAGAGGGTATATCCCTGGGGCAGCGACCCGGTGGGCCCGACGCGCCTCAACGCTTGTGGCACCGAGTGCCAGGCCGAGGTGAGCAACATCCGGCAGAGCTGGTTTTACCTCTACGACGGGAACGATGGTTATCCCGGCACCGCCCCCGTCGGCTCCTTCCCCGCGGGCGCCGGCCGCTGGGGTCACCTCGACCTCGCGGGCAACGTGTGGGAGTGGTGCTCCACGCTCTATTGCCCCTACGGGAGCCCCGATTGCTGGACCGACGAGCGCTGCGCCCGCGGCTCCGGCTTCCTCCAGGTCAACGAGAAGAAGACCCGCGCGACGCGGCGAAACCGCGATCCAGAGTGGCACTCCGGCGGCGACCTCGGGTTCCGCTGCGCGTCGAGCTACGGCCCAAACCCTCCTCCGCCCTCCACCTCTCCCGGCTTCACCCTGGAGCACCACCCGCCCGGCACGGCCGCCTGGTGGGTCTTGCTGCTCCTCTCCATGGCGCTCGTCGGCTTTGCCGGCTGGGTGCTCGGCTTCCTCGGCGGCGGCGGCTCCGTGCTGATGGTGCCGATCATGCTCTTCGTGGTCGGCCTCGAGCAGCGCTCCGCGGCCGTGCTCGCGCTCGTCGTCGTCTCCGCGACGAGCGCCGTCTCCGCCCTCTCCCACGCGCGCGCCGGCCGCCTGCGCCTGCGCACCGCGCTCCTCTTCGGCCCCGTGGCCACCGCCGGCGCCTTCGCCGGAGGCCGCCTCGCGCAATACGTCCCCTTCGCCGTCATCCTCGCCGGCTTCGTGGTGCTGATGCTCGCCACCGCGCGCGCAATGCTGCGCAAGAAACCCCCTTCCAAGGCCCCACCCGGCACGCCGCCCGCGCCCGAGCGAAATGGCCTGCGCGCCGCGGTGGGCCTCGTCGTGATTGGCACCCTCGTGGGCATGATCTCCGGCATGCTCGGCATCGGCGCAGGCCTCATCGTGGTGCCCGCCCTGACCTTGCTCTTCGACCTCGAATTGCCCGTCGCCGTGGGCACCTCGGCCGCCATCATCCTCGGCAACTCCATCGCAGGCTACATCGGTCAATCGCAGTTCATCCCCGTCGACTGGCGCCTCGCCCTGCCGTTCTCCGCCGCCGCCGTGACCGGCACCATCGCCGGGAGCCTGCGCACGGGCCGTGTCTCCCCCGAGCGCCTGCGCCGGCTGTTCGGCGTGCTGGTGATCGGCGCGAGCCTGCTCGTCCTCTTCCGCCAGGCGCTCCCGGGGATTCGCGATCTCGTGCGCGCGCGGCAGGCCGACCTCGCCCGCCGCGGCGGCGGCTGATGGACCTCGACGTTACTGCTGCACGCAGCTCGCGTAGGCCGGATTCTGGTCCACGTGCAGGTGCGTGCCCGACTCCAGGTAAACGAACTTGAAGCCCGCCTCGCACGCGAGGTCGCTGTAATACTGGCTGTAGAAATTGAGCGGCAAGTCGAACGCGTCACCCCACATGTGGCGTGAGTTGTTGGCGCAGGTGCCCGGACAGCCGAGCGGGTTGCCGCAAAGGTCGTTGCACACGTCCTCTTGGTGCTTGGGGCTGCGAAACCCGCTCACCACCGAGACGGGCCCGCCCGTGGCCACCCGGAAGGCTTCGAGCGACGCGACCGCCTCCGGGCGCATGAGCACGAAGTGGCCATATCCCTGGTCGATCTCCGTGCCCACGAGCTCGACGAGCTGGAAATGCGCCGCCACCTTGACGCCGATATCGTAGGTCGTGTTGGCGACCGGATCATGGAGGTTGTCCACGTCGAGGAAGCAGGTGGGCACCTCCTGCCCCGCCCCGAGGTGGTTCTCGTAGCTCTTCGTGGTGGCCGCGTCCTTCACCGTCTGCACGTGGATCCCCGAGGGGAAGGCCAGCACAGGACAGTCGTTCACCGGCTTCGGAGCGCCGCACGCCCACGGGCTCTCGGCGTGATCACAGGTCTTGCCCGAGGGGCAATCCGCGTCCTCGTGACACCCGGCGATGCACACGTGATCGGCCGAGGAGCACACCCGCTCTTGCCCATCCGCGCCGCACTGCTCATCGCTCGTGCACGCCGCGCCGAGGGGCAAGAGCGAGGCGCCGCCCGCGAACGCCGCCAGATCGTCCAGGGTGCCACGGAAGACATCGAGGCCGACTCCCTCGCTCGCCCCGGCCACGCTGCCCGACTCATCATAACGCAGGAGGGACCAAGTGCTCCAGGTCGAGGGCAGAGGAGGACACGTGGCCCCCTCGCCCTCGATCCACAGCGCGTACGTGGCAAACGACTCCGTGCCCTGCAAGGCGCCCCAGAGCTCTCCCGTCGTGTAGATGACCGGATCTCGCCCCGTCTTCTCCTTCACCCGCGCGATCCACGCGTTGACGCCGCTCACCACCGTGTCCGCGGACTGACCGTTGTTGCTCACCACCTCGATGACCGGCGGGAGGTCCTTGTCCCCGCGCGGCCCCATGGCCGCGATCAGGATGTCGGCTTGCTTGATCGGATCCTGGCCGGGTCGAAAATACTGATACGCGCCGCGGTAGAGGCCCGCCGCCGCGATACCCGCCCAGTTGGCAGAAAACTCGCCGTCCGGCGAATAGAGCCCATCGCCCACCCGGGCCAGCGCGAAGACCTCGCCGCCCTTCGCGACCGCGGCCCAGTCGATGTGTCCATCGCCCTCCGAGACATCGAGCCCGTACTGGATCTCGCCGCCGGCGCACGCGCGGAGCGCGTCATCGAGGCTCTGCTCCGGCGCGCCTCCCCCGGACCCGGTGGTGCCTGTGGTGGTGGAGATCCCGTCCGTGGAGGCGCAGGCGGTAAGGAGGAGGGCTGCTGCGGTGAAGAGAGCGCGGTGGGCGAGGGGAGAGTGCGGGGTAGACATGGGGGCGCCGCCCGTGAGCAAGAAACTGGCCAAGGAGGAGGGTCCTTGTTTTCAAGGGCGATTTACACGTGAATCGGCGACGGCGACGGCAACGGCAACGGCAACGGTTGGGGCCGGGTTGCTTGCTGGGGCGGGGGGCTGTGGTTGCCGACTGAGGGGGATGGGTGGTCCATGGACCACCAGGCGGGTGGGTCGTGTATCGTGAGCGGCCATGGACGTCGTTTCCCGGGGGCCGTTGCCCGTCGCCTCCGTCCTCTGGCAGCCGAGGGCGGGTCTCTTCTCTCTCACCGTCGTCTGCAAGGCGACCTTCGAGCTCCGGCCGGGAGAGTCGGTGCTCGCGGCGCACCAGGAGCCGCCGAGCGAGGAGGACAACCACTGGAACGACGATCCTTCGCGCAGCGTGTACTCGCCGGGCGATCTCGTGCCCTTCAAGGTGCGGAGCGATGTGGTGCTGGTCGGGAGCGCGTTCGCGGCGAGCGTGCAGCCGGTGCGCTCGCTCGTGGCGCGGCTCGTGGTGGGGGCGATCGACAAGTCGATCGAGGTCGTTGGTGATCGAACGATCGGACCGGAGGGGCAGTTGCGCGAAGGGCCGCGCTTCGTGAAGATGCCGCTGCGCTACGAGCGGGCCGCGAGCGGGCCGGAGACGGAGAACCCGGTGGGGATGCGGCTCGATGGTCCACCCGATGCGCAAGGCGCCGTGGCCGTGCCCAACCTGCAACCGCCGGGTCTGATGGTGCAAGGCCGCGGCGATTTCATCCCGGTGATCGGCTTCGGTCCGATCGCGTCTTCATGGCCAAGCCGGCGGACAAAGCTTGGGCGCCACGCAGGCTCCTGGCCCGATCGCGACTGGGCCGAGAGGCCCGTGCCCGACGACATCGATCGCAGCTTCTTCAACGTGGCCCCGCGCGATCAGCAGGGCGACGCGATCCGTCCGAACGAGCGGCTGGTGCTGGAATCGTTGCACCCCCAACATTCTCGCCTGGTGACATCGCTGCCCTCGATCCATCCGCGCGCGATCGTGGAGCGGCCGGGCGCGGCGCCGAGCGAGCTCGCGCTCACCGCGGATACGCTGTGGATCGACACGGATCGGGGGATCTGCACGGTGACGTGGCGAGGGCAGGTGCTGCTCGCCGGTCGCAACGAGGCGGGGCAGGTGGTGGTGACGGCAGAGATGCACGGGGAGGCGATGGGCGAGGCGCAGGGGGATATGGAGGCCGCGCAGACGCTGGTGCCGTTTTTGGCGTCGAGCGCGGCGATGCCGTTCGTCGGCGGGAACCCGGCGCAGAGCCCGATGGCGCGGCCGCATGCGCAGACGATGAAGCTCAGCGGAAGCTGGGGCGGCGACGCCGAGGAGGTGTCCGTGGACGCCGACGAGCTCATCGAGCCCGATCCGGCCGATGGCCCGGTGCAGACGTTGTTCTTGCCCATGGGGCCCAAAGCATCGCCTGCACAGGCGCTTCCCTTTGCCCCTGCGCCCGCCGTGGCGCCCGCTGCTCCGATGCCACCGGCCGCGCCCGCTCCACCCGTGCCGCCTGCGCCTCCACCGGTGTGGGATCGACAGCCGCCGGCCGCGCCCGTTCCTCCGCCGCGGGCGAGCAGCCCGTGGGCAGGAAATGCTTTGAGCTCCAACGATGCGCGGCCGTCGCCGTCTTTCGGGCAGCCTCCCCCTCCGCCGCCCGAGGTGGTGCCGCCGATGCGGGGGAGCGCAGGGGCGCTCGATTTCTCGAACGATGCGGCGCGGCGGGAGGACGTGAAGCCGAAGGCGGTGGAGGCTGCGGCACCGGCTGCCCCCGCGCCGGAGGTGAAGCCGAAGGGGCCGCGGGAGGTGATCAAGCTTCTGTGGTTCGATCCGAAGAGCGTCGGGCGGATCCGGAAGCACGTGGAGTGGCGCGTGCTGCTCGCCGAGCTGGAGCTGCGGTTGCTCGACGAGGGGATCGACGACGAGGAGGAGAAGGCGAGCGGGGAGGAGGCGAGCCCGCGCGACAAGCGCGACGTGTTCGAGGTGCTGGCGAAGGGGCGCGCAGGTGGGCCCGAAGGGGTGAAGGTGGCGCTCGATGAGGCGGTGGGCGACGATGGTCGGTTCGAGCCGCCGCTGATGTTGCTGAGCGGGGAGCTCGAGTTTTCGTTCGACGAGGTGGAGAGGCTGCGCGCGACGGCGGCGGCGATGGCGCCGCTCGCGGGGGACGTGCCGAAGCTGCCGGAGCAGCTCGAGAAGGTGCAGACGTACCTGAAGACGCCGTGGGCCCAGGGTTCGGGAGAGGCCGCCGCGGAGCAGATCGAGAAGCTGGAGGGCGTGTTCACCGCGGCGAAGGTGCGGGTTCCGGCGCATATCGAGAAGCAGGCGGAGCGGATGCTGCTGGAGCAGCGGTGCTACAAAATGCGGACGGTGTTCGGGAAGAGGTGGATCCGGAGCGCGCTCGGTGCGAGCGGGGTGCCGGTGTACGTGCCGGAGGCGCTGAAGGATGAGCTGCCGATGTTCAAGAAGGTGCGGGTGAAGCTGATCGGGGAGGTGGACATGCAGGAGGACCAGTTCGAGGCGTCGGGGGCGGCGATCAAGGTGGTGGCGCTCGGGCGGGTGATGGGCACGGGGAGCTGAGGGTCGGCGCGGTGCGTGGAAGGGTGTGGTAGGCTCGGGGTATGGCGCAGCAAGCGACGGCAGCGATGGAGCAGATGGAGGCGGCGGTGGCCCCTGCGGGCGGCTCTGCGAACGCCGGCGCGCCCGAGTCGGAGCGGCGGTTGGCCTGGGAGGCGCTGCGGGAGCGGGATCTGGAGGAGAAGATGGGGCAGGGGGCTGCGCACGATGAGACGGTCGACCTGGCCAAGAACGTGATGAAGGCGCTGCGCGACGAGCGCGGGCAGAAGGCGTACGTAGGGGCCGACGTGTTCATCGAGTGGGATCCGAGCGATCCGCGCGCCCGGGTGTCGCCCGATGGGTTCATCCTGGAAGGGCAAGATCCGTCGATCGAGCCGTCGATCTGGCAGACCTGGGAAGAGGGGTGCGATCCTCCGCGCTTTGCGCTGGAGGTGGTGTCGCCGAAGCTGCGCGCGAAGGACTACGACACGAGTCCGCACCGCTACTCGATGCTCGGGGTCGAAGAGCTGTTGATCTTCGACGCCGGCCCCCTCGGGAAGGATTCGTTTGCGCTCCAACTTTATCAGCGGACGAGGCGCGGGCAGTTTCTGCGGGTGTACGCGGGAGCTGGGCCGGTGGAGAGCCGGGTGCTCGGGGCCTTCTGGGTGGTGACGGACGGAGGCAAGCGGGTTCGGCTGGCGCGTGATGCAGAAGGGAAGGATCTGGTGCCGAGCGATAAGGAGCGCGCGGAGGCGGAGCGCGCGCGGGCGGATGCGGCCGAGGCGCGGGTGCGGGAGCTGGAGGCGCTGCTGAAGGGGCGGTAAGAGGTGAAGAAGTCAGGGGTGCGTTGGTACACCGGGAGGAGAAGTCATGGGTGATATCTGGGTTCATGTGCGAATGAAAGAGTGCTGCCGGAAGACGCTGAAGGACTTGGACGCGCGGAAGAAGAAGGCCAAGTTCACGGGTGGGGTGCTGGGGGTGAAGTCGCTGTTCGAGGCGCTGGGGGAGAAGACGATCGATGATGCGAAGGCGGCGCTGAAGGGTGGAGGAGAAGAGGGCGGGGAGATGGAGCGGCTGACGCGGGCGGCGTGCGTGAAGGTGTGCGAGGCGCACGCGAAGGCGCACGAGGGGAAGGGGGAGACGGAGGAAGGCGGGTTCTGGAAAGATTTAGTGGAAGCGATGGAGAGCACACCTACCGCGTGAGGCAATCAACCATACGAGGTACGCATGCCGACGATTGAAGAAGACTTTCTTAGAGCCACCAATCGAGCGATCGCAGCAGCGCTTTTAGCGCTGGCAGAAACACGACGAGGAACTGGTCACTTCAGCGTACGACCTTCATCATTCCGCCGACGTCCGCGACGATAACCTCGAGCCCAAGTGCAACAGGCTCACGCGGATCACCAACGAAGCCCTCAAAAAGAGGCCTATCAGGCCAACGTCTGAGCCTGTAGAGTCGTCCCGCACAGTGCTCAACGAGACGCACGTCTGAGCGCTCGAAGTCGAGAACCAATTTCGATGCAAGAAGTTCACAAAGCTGCGATCGGAAAGCGGTCATCACGTCATCCACGGATCTTGCGTAGGCGCGTGCGTAGTCGACGATTCGCGGGCCGAACTCATCAAGCAGCGCCTCCATTCGACCGGCGGCCACCAGGTCACGAAGGCGCATAGAATAATCAAGAACATCTGCTTGCTTGCTTGACAAGACGGGACTCGCCCGAAGCAGGTCCACAAATGAAGTCCCCTTTGAGCTAAAGATCGTATCGATTTTAGCAGACGGCTCCAGCGCGTGTTCCAGTAGGACATCTCGGCAATCAATGACGGCAACTACCTCGGCCGCACCAGTGGGACCGACCTGGTCGCCATGTCCAAAGATCGCAACATCGCCGATGACATTAGCTCCATAGCCAAGTCGATCTGGATAAGGCGGACGACGAGGCGGAGAAAGGTGGAGAGTAAGAATGTTGGCTCTACCCGCGAGCCACGGGTTGAGCGGCGGAGCGATGTACGTGGGAACACGTCCAGCGATCGATTCGATCTCGACATCGTTCACGACAATTCGCACAGCGCAATCGCGAACCCAGAGGCGCAGGTGATAAATAGGTTGGCTCATGGTGTAGCGGTGCCCCACTTATGAATAACGTGTTCCCCAAGGGCGGGAACATACTCTGCTAGATCGGCGGCAAAAGTCTTCGTAAATCCAAGCCAGGTAGATACCTTTGCCTGAACCTTCACACCTGTCCAACTAAAGACCCCACTCCATTCGTGCCCAGAGGCGCTGGCGCCAAAGATGAATTTTACTTCCAACTTGAAACCAGTTTTGGCTTTGGCTTCCAGTTGCGCATACTCACCAGCTTGCAATTGGGCTCCAACCATAACTTCGAGAACAGCAGTAGACTGAACCAGTAGGTGAGACGATTCTTCCGGGCTCTGCCTTTCACCCGAAAAACTCGCTCCCAGTGTCCCTTCGCCGCCAATAAAGATGGAGCCCTCGAAGTGTGCCCACTTTGCCCCCCAGTGCGCCTCGTACCTGATCTTGAAGATCGTCAACTCGGCCTTGATGCCCATCGCAAGAAAGCAGCGGTAATCCAGGCCTTCTTTCCATTCTGCGTAAAATTCCAATTTCCCCTGTAGAGCCTCGACTTCCCAATCCTGATAAAAACCGAGCGCAACAGTCTTGAGACAGTCTTTTACCAGTGTCGCCCAGTTCTCGACTTTCTCGATGACCTCAACAAAGGTACGAACCCATTGGCCGATCTTGCGCACGCCAGAAAAAACATGTTGAACTCGCTCCGGAAGCCTACTAGCGCAGCTGGCAAATTCTTCGTCGTCGAGGTAGACTTTAAAAAATTCATGCCCAATGTCCCCCGGTTCCGGCTCTGTTGGAAGATCGAAAGAATGTACATTGGGGTGAGCGCGCACCCGTTGAATCGTTCCTTCATTCGTTGTACTAATCGAGAGCCCCGACCAAGGCTTCCATCGACTTACAACCTGTGCCTTGATCTCGACCTTCTTCTTGAACATCGCCGGCATCGATTCTTTCAATGCCGCCGTAGCTTCTTGAGTAGCCTCTGTCCCACGGCTTCTCTTCCAAATGCTGGGTGATTCTAGAGCAGCAGCCCACTTGTGGGATGGGTGAGCCCACACCTGAATCGATACTCCGGTGCCGCCAATAACGTACTCTGTTCCTTCGCCCCAGAACTTCTTCGACCAGAAACCTGCATATTCGGGCAAACAGGAAGCCTTAAAGCGAGCCACTCCTCCTTCCAATTTGACCTCTTCGATCAGATCGCCATCTCGACGGATGGTTACCTTGGTCGGCAAAGGATCACCTTTCGATCTGATGCTAATCGTGACCTCGTCGATCGGCTCCTCATGTGCTGGATCTCGTCGTTTCTTCTCGCTTACGACTTCGAGAATTTCAAACGGCGGCACCGCCGTACGAGAGTGCTCACATTTAATGTCGATGTTCAGCGCCGGTGCCTCGGCCTCCGGGGTGCCAACCTTGAGTGTCTCGAACACATCTGCTAGCACATCGCAGCTACCGTCGGACGCCTCGCAAGCTGAGTGGGCATCCGTGATCCTATGAATCGGTCGGCCATTCACCAGAACGTGCAACGCGCCGTCGGCTGCAACCCAACCGTTGGCACCAGCATCCCCGACTCGCAGCACGGGGCGCCGGTTTACCAGAACATTCGACGATCCTGTGACGGAGGGACTCTTAGAGGGGAAAGAGCGATCTCCGAGGCGAGAGACATTTTTTCCTGATTTCGACATGGATGCCCTTCTCAGAAGTCATGCCCGGCAGTCAATTCAGGTTACGTCCGATTGTGCACATTGGGTATGGTAGATGTCATTGTGCGGGCCCATCGTCGTTAAAGTTAATCGCTTCGTCCGTCATTGTGTCCAAATTCATCCCTTTCACCCCGCACCTCAACCCTCCCGTCAGACTCACATCGCACTTCCCTGGGGGCACCAGAGCGAAGTACTTCCCACCGCCGTCCGTCGTCACCTGCTGCACCGCCCCGTCGCTCCCCTTCACCACTACCGTCGTGTTCGGCACCACCTTCCCATCCTGATCCCTTACGATTCCGGACACGTGGTGCATCGTGTACGTATCACTCTCCCCCTCCTTCACCGGCCCGCAATTGATCTTCACCCAGGGCCCACCCAGAATCTCCACATCATCATCGCTCGAGTGGATGAAAATCCGCCCCTTCGCCGCCAGCGTGATGTTCGGCCCATCCAGCGTGATGCTCGCCTCCCCCGTCGAAAAGTGGATCCGCTTGTCCACCATCTCGAAGAACGTCGGCCCGGTCTTCCCGGCCTCGCCTTCTCCTTGCTTCATCGTCACGTTGTGCCGCACCCCCACGTGCGACTCGTCCACCGCCCCGATGCTCGTCCGCCGGTCCACCCCCACGCTCCGCGCCTCGTTCCGCTTCACCACCGACTCCAGGTCGCGCTCCGCTTGCACCCGCACGAGCTCCCGACCCTTCGCGTCCTCGAACATCAGCTCGTTGTACCCGCCGGACCCGGGCGAGCTATCGCTCTTCCACCCGCTCCGCGTCTTGTGTGCCGGCAGATCGTACGGCACCCGCGCCGTCGCGTTGTAGAGCCGCCCCACCACCACCGGATGATCTGGATCGCCCTCCAGGAACGCCACCAGCACCTCTTGCCCCACCCGGGGGATCGCGATCATCCCGAACCCGCTCCCGGCCCAGCCCTGGCTCACCCGCATCCAGCACGAGCTCTTCTCGTCGTGGCTCCCCTCGCGGTCCCAGTGGAACTGCACCCGCACCCGCCCGTGCTCGTCCGTGTGAATCTCCTCCCCCGGCGACCCCACCACCACCGCGCTTTGCAGCCCCTGGATCGAAGGCTTCGGCGTCTTCGGCGGCGGCCGGTAAGGCACCTCGGCGAAGCCCGCCTGCGCTGACAGCGACCACTCCCCGTCGTGCGTCCCCTCGAACGACGACTCCGTCACCAAGAGCTTCTTGTCCGCCCCGAGATCGCTCCGCGCATGGTTCCCGATCGACAGCACCGACCCGGGCTTCAAGTCATGCGCATTGCTCTCGAACGTCACCTGCCGCCGCGACGCCCGTGCCGCCTCCAGCCGCCGCTCCGCCTTCGCGAGGCCAGCCTTCTCGCTGAACCGCGCCATCCCCCGATCGTCGCCCACCAGGTTCCCCACCACGTCCACGATCCCGAGGCTCTGCGCCAGCTTCCCCGCCAGCTCCCCGAGCGCCTTGCCCGCCAGCCCACCGGCCAGCTTCCCGGCCGCGCCGCCGGCGATATCGCCCAGCTTGTCGCCGAGCTTCCCGCCCACCGCCTTCTCCACTGCCTTGTCGACGGCCCCGCTCACCTTCTTCTCGACGTACCCGCTCACCTTGTCATCCACCACATCGTGGATCTTCTGCTTCGCCCCACCCTTCGCCGCGGCCTCGGCCTTGTGCACGGTGGCCTCGGCCGTGTGCACCGTCGCCTCCACCTTCCCGAGCGCGCCCGCCGCCTCGCCGAGCCCCGCGGGCAAGTGCAGCGCCTCCTTCGCGAGCGCCCCGAGCTTGTGCACCGCGTCCCGCTCCACCTCGACCAGGAACGACCCCGGCGCGTACTCGTACTGCTCCAGTTGGTCCTCCAACGAATGCCCCGCGCCCTTCCCGCCGAAGAAACCGAACGTCGGCTTCCGCCGGAAATCATGATCGCGCAGCGTCACCTTCCCCGGCCGCACCTGCTGCGCGAGCCGAACCCCCGTCAGGTACTCCTGCTCGGCCGACGCGCTCGGGTTGTCCACGTGCGACAGCGGCCCACCCTCGCGCGGCTCGTGCGTGTGGGGCGCGTCGTGCAGCACCATCACCGAGCCCTTCTTCTCGTCCTCGTGGAACGAGTAGGAGATGCCCGCCTCTTCGAGCAGCCGGTTCAAGAAATCGAAGTCGCTCTCCCCGTACTGCGATCGCAGCTCGAGCTTCGGGTACGCCGGCCGGTGCACCTTGAGCTCGTGCTCGACGTGCCACTCCTTGAGCATCTTCTCGGCGATCTCGGGGATCGACAGGTGCTGGAAGAGCCGGTTGTTCTTCCGCTGCGTGAGCAGCCACAGCCTGGGCACGATGCGCAGGTAGTACGTCGAGAGCCCCGTCGACTCGGCGTGCACCTGCTCCATGTGGTTGCACACGCCCGTCCACGTACGCCCGGGATGGCGCGCGAACGCGATGCCGCTCACGGTGCGCAGCCCCGCCTTCTTCCCGACGATGCTCTCGAGGTCGATGTCGTCGTTCGGCGAGCGCGCCCAGACCGAGACGCTGAAGAGGCTCGACATGGCCTCGTGCACAGCGAAGCGGCGAACGGAGAGCGATTCTTCTTTCGATTCGAATGTCAGCGTGAGAAGTGACATGCGGGATCCCCCGGGGAAACGATGAGACACCCCGAGGCTACCGGGAGAAGCGGGGCGCTGTCCAGACCCACCATCATCGAGGAGCTCCCGCCCCCCCGGCCGCCTTGCGGGTCGGGCGGTTCTGTGATGGCCTGCCGGAGCCTGGGCGCGGCCCACCGCGGGCCGGTCCGAGGCTCGACTGGAGGAGGCCGAGGTGAAGCATCGAAGCGGTCGGTGGGCGCTCGTGGCAGCGCTCGGGGTGGTGGGCGCGTGCACGCTGGAGACGAAGACGGTGTCCGGGCCGCAGGGGGAGAAGGGAGAGAAGGGGGAGCAGGGGGCACCGGGGATGGCGGATCCGACTCAGCTTGCGGCGCTGAAGGCGCAGATTGACACGCTCCAGACGAAGATGGCGACACTGGAGAAGCAAGCGGCGGATCCCGATTGTCCGGCGGGCTACACCTTGTCACCAAACCCCGCGGCGCCCGGGGTCGTTCGTTGCGTCCTGGGTCCGCCGGGGCAGGAATATGATGAGGTAGTCAAGGTGGGCTCTGGAGCGAGCTCCTTTGGATCGATCGATAGAAGCAAGCGTTTGGGACGGGGAGGACGGTGGCAATATGGCGCTGTCGATGCATCGAATAATTATCCAAAAACGTTTCCTTTGACGGGTCAACGCAGTCCCGGCTTCATACCCCTCTATGCTAGAAGTCGACCCCATGCCCCCAGCGGGTGGCCTTCGTGGTTCCAGGCTGTAGAAGCGTGTGCTCGAGCGGCAAACGCCTTCCAAACGGCCAGGAGTGGCTTCGTGCTGCCAGCGGCACCGTCGACCCGGGGCACAACGATGGTGCGATGAATACTTGTAACACCGTGGGCGCCGCTCGGCAGACAGCAGCAGGAGGGAGCTGTGTGAGCGCATGGGGAGCAGAAGACATGATCGGCAACGTAGCGGAGTGGACCAGTGAGTGGTACGCCGGGCTCGGCAACAAGGCGCCCTCTGATTCGGCTAACGTTTTTCACCTAATCTTAGCGGCAAAGACGCTTGGCCTTTTGAGAACGGTGATGCGACATCGAACATCGCTTCGGACGCGTGGTCTATTGGGGGTGCCCTTGTTCCATTCCTTCCTGCTGCTGCAATTCGAGGTGGAGGGGTCGGGGACGGCCCGGCCGCCGGCGTATTCACGCTTAATCTAGAGTTCTCTCCAGCGAGTGGAGGTCCCACCATAGGGTTCCGCTGCGTCATCCCCCGCTGACCCCGCGACCAAGGGCGCTCGTAGTCCGCCCGACGAAGTCCTATGCGCTCGGTCCGCTCGCCGCACCACCACATCGATTAGGCCTACAAAAGTCGCCCGAGCAGGAGGGACTTCTCTCCGTCACGGAGATTGTTCCCTCCGAGCAGGAGGGACTTCTCTCCGTCACAGAAATTGGGAATGCCCCACCGGCTGTTGAACTTCGTGTAGCAGCGGCGGCGTGACGTACGACTCGATCCTACGCGGCCTTCCTTTCTTCCGCCAGCCCCGTCTTCGGCCGAAGAGAGGCGAGAGCGGCGAGGAGAAGGTTCATCTGGGCGTGCCCCTTCACGCGGCGGAACCCGCGTTCCGCCTCCGCGACCCCGAGCGCAACCCAGCGCTTGATCATGTCTTCGCCGCGCCAGCGCTTGACGTTGCGCAGCACGCGGCGGAGCGTGCCGTTCATGTTCTCGATCGCGTTGGTCGTCGAGAAGGTCCGGCACAGGGTCGTGGGCAAGCCGAGGCGAAGAACGGTCAGCGTCTCGTCGAGCCCCTCGCGAAGGCTGGCCGCGGCGCTGTCTTCGCCGTTGGCCTCGAGCCACGAGGCCAGTTGTCCGAGGAGGGCCTTTGCGGTCTTCGCACTCTTGCTCTTGTAGGCATCTCGCATCTGCCGACGAACGTATGTGCGTCGCTCATCAGGCAAGTGGTCGAGCACATTCCGCGTCTTGTGTACTTGACAGCGTTGTACGATGGCGCGATCTCCGAACACGTCCGTCAGTGCCTTGCGAATCCCCTTTCCCCCGTCGATTACGAACAGAAGCGGCCGATCGACGCGGAGACCCCGCTCGAGGAGATTCTGCAAGAGCTCCGTTGTGACCACGTGATTCTCCGTCGAGCCACACCAGACTCCCAAAGGCACTTTCGTGCCATCCTTGTTGACCCCCAGAGCAACGATGACAGCGTGCTTGGCGATCTCAATACCATCGATGAACATGGCTGCGAGCTCCAGCTCATCAAGCTTCCGAGCGAGGAACTCGGCGAGCTTGTCACTCGTGTTCTCGATCAGCGCGCGACTCACCTGACTCTTGCTCTCGCCACGCGTCTCGACGGACTCGGCGACCGGCTCCAGCGCGCGCTCGTACCCGCGCGTCGAGACCCCGGCGACGACCTGCTCGGCGACGTGCTCCGGCATCGGGTCCGTCTCCCGCGCCGCCGCCACGCTGGGCAGCTCGACCTCCCCGCCGCCCTTGCCCTTGCGCCGAACGCGCGGTCGCTCGACGACGACCTGGCGCCCGCCGAACGGCAGCGGCGTGCGTGCCGTGCCCCAGTGGTGGTGCGTGCGATCCTTGGCGTGCTTGCCCTTCGGCCCCGCGATCTGCTCCGCCTCCGCCTCGAGCATCGAGGTGAAGGCGAGCAGCCCGAGCTGCTGGACGAACGCGAGCAGCCCCTTCTTGATCGCCTCCGAGGCGAGCATCATCGGCAGCACGAGCTGCCCGAACGCGACCGACATCGCGTGCGAAACCTCTTGCTTCCCGGCCTTTTCTGCGGCTTTCTTCTTCATGGCGGCTCCTTGGTCCTGACGGACCGTTGTTCTTGGTCGAACCCGATTCTCGGGCCTCCAAGGAGCCGCCGCTACTTCACAAGTTCAACTGGCGCTGGGACATCCCCCAGAAATTCTTCTCTGCGAGCAGCAGGGACTTTCCTCCGTGCAGGAGATTCTTCTCTGCGAGCAGCAGGGACTTTCCTCCGTGCAGGAGATTCTTCTCTGCGAGCCGGAGGGACTTCCCTCCGTCACAGAAATTCTTCCCTGTGAGCCGGAGGGACTTCTCTCCGTCACAGAAATTCTTCCCTGCGAGCCGGAGGGACTTCCCTCCGTCACAGAAATTCTTCCCTGCGAGCCGGAGGGACTTCTCCCTGACAAAATCGCGGATCACCGGGCGCTCCACCCTACAACGTGCTCCCCCCACATTCATTGTCCAGCCCCGCAGCGACGGGATTCGCGCATGAGGGTAGGCGGTGGCCGCACCCCGTCCCACATCTCCCACCAAAATCAAAAAAGATGGGCCGAGCGTGGACAAAAGTCCCGCGAGGACACGCTCCTCTATTGAGCACAGAGAGTCTGAGCTTCACGCGCCCGGGAGCGGGACGGGCGTTGTGTGTTTCCTGCACGACCACGCGCGCCCGCTCGCGAGGAGACCCCCATGACCAGCTCGATGCTCAATCGCCCCATCGCCGTGCTCCCCCTCCCCAAGCAGAACTACGCGCTCATCACCTTCGCCACGGCGGTGCACGACGCCATGGCGAAGAACCCCAACTTCCCGGCGCCCGTGCCGCCGCTCGCGGACTTCAAGGACGACATCGACGCCCTCGCGGACGCCGAGACCAAGGCCGCGATGAAGACGAAGGGGGCCGCCGCCGCGCGCGACGCGAAGAAGAAGCGGGTGCTCGTCGGCCTGTGGCACGAGCGCGACTACGTGCAATCCATCGCCGATGACGAGCCGGACCCGGCGGACGCGGCGGCGGTGATCAAGAGCGCCTTCATGGAGGTGCGCAAGCCGCCGGTCTGGAACAAGTCCGACCTCGAGGCGCGCGACGGTGAGGTGAGCGGCTCGGTGCTGCTCGTCGCCAAGGCGATCGGGCCGAGGACGACGTACTTCTGGCAGTACAGCCTGGACCAGCAGGCCTGGACGAACGCCGGGGAGACGCTCCGCGCGAAGACGACCCTCACGGGGCTGCCCGCGGGGCACCTCTGCTGGTTCCGCTTCCGGGCGCTCATGCCGAACGGGCCGGTCGACTATTCCCAGCCGGTGAGCCTGCTCGTGCGCTAAAGAATGCCGCGCGAACGATCGCGCTGCGATCTGGGTCCTGACCGGCACGCTGCGCTCCGCTCCGGCGGAGCACAGCGCTTTGGCTCCGCAGTGGAGCCATGCCACCTCGCCGGCCACGCCCGCGGCGTCTTGCGCGATGGGCGGTTCTGTGGTCCCGTACCGAGGTCGGGCGCGGGGCTCGGCAGGAGGCGGCGGCGGTGAGCATTCGTAGTGGTCGGTGGGCCCTGGTCGTGGCGCTGGGGGTGATGGGCGCGTGCACGCTGGAGACGAAGACAGTGTCCGGGCCCCAGGGGATGAAGGGAGACAAGGGGGATCCAGGAACGCCTGGGATGCCCGGGATGGCGGATCTGACGGAGCTTGCGGCGCTGAAGGCGCAGATCGAGGCGCTTCAGACGAAGGTGGCTGTGCTGGAGAAGCAGGCGGCGGATCCCGATTGTCCGGTTGGGTATACCAGAGCC
>JAXLYT010000067.1:0-65422 GCA_046351295.1 Byssovorax sp. | reverse complement strand
CTTCGACATCGAAAGAGGCTCGCGAGGTCAGCTCGCGGGTTTCTGGGCCTGGGTGTGGAGGGCGAAGACCGCGCCCTGCGGGTCGATGAGCTGGGCGACGCGGCCGCCGGGCACGTCCATCGGCCCGTTGATGAGCTTCGCGCCCCTGCTCTTCGCCTTCTCGACGGCGGCGTCGAGGCTCGGGACCTCGATGTAATAGATCCAGGTGCTCGGCATGGGCGCGTCGGCGCTCTTCGTGAACATGCCGCCGTAGGCCTTGCCGTCCTTGCCGAAGAGCAGGTACTTGCCCGCGGGGCCCATGTCCATCTCGTCGACGCGCTCCCAGCCGAAGAGCTTCTGGTAGAGCGAGAAGGCCGCGGGGTGATCGCTCGTCATCAGCTCGCTCCAGCAGAACTCGCCGGGCTTGCTGCCGTCGTGCGGCTCCATCCCCGACTCGGGGAGGAAGAGGGAGATGGTCGCGCCCTGCGGATCGGCGACGACGGCGAAGCGGCCGACCTTGGGCATGTCCATCGGGCCGCTGTAGATCTGCCCGCCGGCGTCCTTCACGAGCTTCGCGGCGGCGTCGACGTCGGGCACCGTGACGTTGCACATCCAGTAGGAGGGCGAGCCCATCTTCTGCGCCTCCTCGGGCAGCTTGGTCACCCCGCCGAGCGGACCCTGGCCGCTGATCCACATGTTGTAGGGGCTACCACCCGTGTCGGCGCCGCCGGGGTCTCCCCAGGTCTGCGTCGTCCAGCCGACGATGTCGGCGTAGAACGCCATGGCCCCCTTCGGATCGGTGGTCATCAGCTCGTACCAGACGAAACGTCCGTGCTTCGATTCCATGAGCTCCTCACGATTCGGACAGGGCGAGCGCGATCGCGCCCGCGGCTTGCTTGGTGCCCCCAGCGCGCGGCAGCCTCGCTGCGTCGAGCCCGGTGCGCAAGCGTTTTCGCAGCGCCTCGGTCAACCGGGGCGGCGCATGGCGCGACGAATCGTCCGGAGCGCATGCGCCACGCGATCCTGGCTGAAGAGCTCGGACAGGCGGGCGTGGATCGCGCGCGCTTCGAGGGCGAAGCCCTCACCCTCTTCGTCGAGCACGGAGGGGAGCAGGTACTCGCGTAGACCCGGGTCGGCGAGGGCCTCGCGGGCGAGCCATTCGACGGCGTCGTGCCCTGTGGGCAGGCGGATCCCGAAGGTCACGTGCAGCGATCTGCCGCCCTCGGCATGCGCGTTGTGGAACTGGCCGCGCGGGACGTAGACGACGCTGCCCGGCGCGGCGGTGACCTCGAAGAGCGTGCGGGCAAGGGCCTCGTCGCGCCGTGATTTCAGGGCCTCGCCGAGCGCCGGCTCCATGGCGGCCACGTCGAGCGGGCGGTCCACGCGCAGCGCCGAGAGCCACCAGCGCTTGTGCCCTTCGCACTGCACGGCGATCACCTCGTGGGCGTCGAAGTGGGCGTCGAACGGCGTCCCCGCTGTGCCCGTGGCGTACACGTTGGGCCACACACGAGCACCGAAGGAGACGCTGAGCAACGACGTGAGCGCGTCGATCGCCGGGGAGAGGCCGTGGGCCCGGTTCCAGACGAGGGGGTGACCGGCGTCGAGGTAGGCCGAGAGGCGCGCCGGGTCGGCGAGGAGCGAGGCGCGATCGAGGCCTGGATCGAGGTGCTCGGGGAAGAGCATCAGGCCCTCGGGGGGCGGGCCGGGGCGAGCGAGGGCTTCGCGGACGAGGGCGAGGGAGCAGAGGGAGGCGCCGCGCTCGGCCGGGCCGGGCAGGTGCACGGGCGCCTGCTCCCAGCAGGTGGAGAAGAAGGCCTCGGCGCCGAGGGGTGCGAAGAGCGCGTCGAGGGCGCTCATGGCCGCGCGCCGCGGTGGCTCGGCGTGGGGCTCACCCGCGGCTCACTCGGCGCTGCCGCTGCCGGAGGCGTGCAGTGCGTGCTCGCTCGCATCGGCGTGCTCGGCGTGCCCGTGGTCGCTGCTCCGCCGCGCGCCGGCCGAGGGATCGGAGTCGCGGCGGCGGCGAGGCTCGTGGGCGCCGTTCGAGCCATGATCGTCGGCCGAGGCTTCGAGGTCGAAGAGATCGCGCAGGACTTCGAGGTACTCGCCGCCGCGCTCGTCGCTCGCGAGGGCGCGGAGCTTGGCCACGGGGGCGTGGAGGAGCTTGTTGGTGGCGGCCTCGATCATCACCCCGAGGGCCTCGCGGTCGGCGGCGGTGAGGTGGCGGAGCTTGCCGTGGAGGCTGCGATCGAGCTCGGCGGCGAGGATCCCGTGGGTGCGGTGCCGGAGGCTCACGATGGTGGGCGTGAGCGATTGCTCGTGCGTCCAGGCCTCGAAGCCGCGGGCCTCTTCCTGGGCGATGGCCTCGGCGCGGGCGGCCTCGGCGGCGCGGCTGGAGAGCGACTCGCTGACGATCTTGGAGAGGTCGTCGACGTCGTAGACGTAGACGTTGTCGAGCTTGTTGACGGCCGGGTCGACGTCGCGCGGGACGGCGATGTCGATCAGGAACAGGCTGCGTCCCTTGCGGGCCTTGCGCGCGGCCCGCACGAGGTCGGTGGTGATCACGTACCTCGGGCTCGACGTGGAGGAGATGACGATGTCGGCGTCGACGAGCGATCGCTCGAGGTCCGTCCACGGGCGGTACTCGGCGCCGAACTCGGCCGCGAGGGCCGTGCCGCGCTCGGGGCTGCGGTTGACGACGAGCAGGCGCGCGCCGGCCTTGACGAGGAGCTTGGCGGCGGCCTCGGCCATCTCGCCGGCGCCGACGAGCATGGAGGTGTGGCCGCGCAGATCGCCGAAGATCTCCCGGGCCATGTCGATCGCGACGCTGGAGACGGAGACCTGCCCCTCGCCGATGGCCGTCTCGGTGCGGACGCGCTTGCCCACGCGGATGGCGCGGTGCATGGCGCGGCCGAGCGTCGAGCCGAGGGACTTGGTCTCGCGGGCGACCTCGATGGCGTCCTTGAGCTGGCCGAGGATCTGCGGCTCGCCGACCACGAGCGAGTCGAGCGAGGCGGCGACGCGGAAGAGGTGGAGCACGGCGTCCTTGCCATGCGAGCGGTGCAGGTGCGGGCTGACCGCCTCGCCCCCCATCGTGGTGAGCACCGAGGTGACGGCGCGCGCGGCCTCGGCGAGCTCGCCGTCGGTTGTGCCGCGCCCGGGCGCCGCGGCGTAGACCTCGACGCGGTTGCAGGTGGAGAGGACCACGGCCTCGCCGATGCCGTGCTGCCCGAGGAGGCGGCCGAGCACCTGCGGGAGGCTGTCCTTGCTCATGGCCAGCCGCTCGCGCACGCCGATCGGCGCGGTCTTGTGCGAGAGCCCGACGACGACGATCACGGGCTAGCCTCCCGCTCCAGTCAGGGGTCGGAGCACGTAGAAGAGGAGCACGCATGTCGCGCAGATGAGGCCCGCGATCGTCCCGTAGGCGGCCTTGCGGCCTCGCCAGCCGGCGGCCGCGCGGAGGAGCAAAACGCCCGCGATCAAGAGCCAGGTGGCATAGCCGAGGATGGAGCGGGTCACGTCCTCGCTGCTGCCCTCTTCGAGCTTCTGCGCCCAGAAGGTGCCGGTGAGGATGCCGAGCGTGAGCAAGGGAAAGCCGGCGAGGAGGAAGCGGTGGACGGCCCGGTCGAGCGCCTCGAGCGGCGGGAGGTTGCCGAGCACCGAGGCGCCGCGCTTCTTCTCCTTGATCCGCCGCTCCTGGAGCAGGTAGAGCGCCGCCGCGCCGCCCGCGAGCAAGAAGAGCGCGTCGCCGACGAGGTTCGCGAGCACGTGGAGGGCGATGAAGCCGGGCGAGAGCTTGGGCTCGGGCGCGGGCTTGCCGAGGAGGAAGGTGCCGAGCAGGACGACGAGGCCGGCGGGCGCGACGAGGAGGCCGAGCGCGTCGATCCGGAAGCGGCGGCGGAGGGTGAGGTAGAGCGCGACGGCGAAGAGGATCGCGACCGAGAGGAGGAAGTGCACCGAGTGGATCGGGCAGACATGGACCACGAAGCTCGCGAGCGCCACGTGGCCCGCGTGGGCGAGGGCCCCGAACGCGAGGAGCAGCGGCGCGTAGCGCGGGTTGATCTTCCGGAAGGCGGATGCGGTCGATCCGGGCGATCCGGGCGATCCGGGCGCGCTCGCGGGGCCGCCGGCCTTGCCGTCGGCAGGCCTCGGGCCGCGCTGCTGGGCGATGTCGAGGTAGAAGAGCAGGCTCGCCCCGCCGTAGAGGACGAGGCCGAGGACGAAGGCGATCGTGGAGAGGAGCGCGGTCATCGGAGCATGCTCGGGTGGACGCTCGGGCCGGCGGCGCCGGGCCCGTCACATCGAAGGTTCGTGGTTCCGGACGAAGGCGGCGAGCAATTCTTCGTCGCTGTTGAGGGCCGAGGCCTGGGGGTTGCCCTTGCGATAGTCGGCGAAGGCGCCGACGGGCGCGCCGACGAAGCCCTGGACCACATCGTAGGCGTTGTCGCCGATGATCATCGAGCTCTCGAGGATCTCGGCCCCGAGCTCGCTCAGGAAGGCGCGGGACTTGACCCGGCCGATGAGCTCGTTCGGATCGTCGCTCCCCGTCACCTCGCGGATGATCCGCACCGCCTCGATGATCCGGTAGCGGCGCGCCTCGCTCTTCAGCAAGAGCTCGTCGTTCTTCAGGTCGACGTGGCTGTCGCTGATCCACGCGTCGAGCGCGGACTGGGGGAAGAAGACCCGGTTTCTCATGACGGACCCGGGTTTATAGCAGCTTCCCGCCGGAGAGGGTCGCCGAGCGCGACGGGTCGCGGCGCGCCGTTCAGTCCTGGGGCGGGGGCGTCGAGGAGCGCGCGGGGGCCACGGGCTCGACCGCGAGCGGCGCCTTGCTGCGCTTGAACGAGGGGACGCGGACGGTGGAGACCATCAGCCCGGCCAGGGCGACGGTGATCGCGGCCATGAACCAGGCGTAGCGGATGTCGCCGAGCGACGCGGAGGCCGCGTGGTTGCCCAGGACGATCATCACGAGGCCCATCGCGGCGGCCGGGATCGGCAGGCCCACGAAGTACTTGGAGGGCTTGGCGGGCTCGCCGGCCGTGCCCATCGAGAGCACGTTGAAGCGGGCGAGGCGCACGGCGCCGGCCGCGACGAAGACGAAGGCGATCATCAGGCCGAGCCGGCCGAGCTGGTGGAGCGACCACTGGTAGACGAGCATGGCCGGGGCCGCGCCGAAGGAGACGACATCGGCGAGCGAGTCGATCTGGAGGCCGAAGGCGCTCTCGGTGCGGGTGGCGCGGGCGACGCGGCCGTCGAGGAAATCGAAGACCATCGCGAAGGCGATGAGGAGCGCCGCCTTGGCGTATTCGTCGCGCTGATCGCCCGCGGCCCCGACCACGACGATCGAGTAGAAGCCGCAGAAGATCGACGAGAGGGTGATCATGTTCGGCAGCAGGAAGAGCGTCTTCCTGAGGTCGAAGCGCCGGATCTTCCGCTTGCTGGTCGGGTGCTTGCCCATCGCTTCAAGGTCCTCCGCGATCGAGGGGGAAAAGTCAGCGTAACGCCCGGTTGACGCGGAGCGCAACAAGACTGTCACCGACTTGACCCATGGTGTCATGATCCTCACCGGCCCGAGGTCCGAGGCCCATGGCCGAGGTTTCTCGGATCAACGCTCGGGCGCGGCGATCCCCGGCTCGGCCCAGACGCTGTCGGGCACGCGGGCGGCGGGGTCGAAGCGGCAGACCATGGGGCGGTGCTCCATCCCGGCGCGGGGGGCGGGGGCGCCCGGCCGGGCCGTGACGCTCGACGGGGGCAGCGAGGGGCGGAAGAGCCACGCATGCTTGAGATCGCCGCCGATGACCGCGGCGAGCGGGGCGCGGGCGAGGCCCGAGGCTTCCCACGCGGCCACGCACGGCGCGCTCGGCGAGCCATGGACCACCGCGGCGCCCGTCAGGAGCACGAGGGGTGTCTCCGGCAGCGCGCCCGGCCGGGCCGGCGCCTCGGTCACGAGGACGGGGTGGCGCTGGCCGGGGAAGAGCGGCTCGGTCAGGAGGTTGAAGAGGCGCGACTCGAAGCGCGGGCTCGACGCGCGCTCGGCGGCGGAGCAGGGGCGCGGTCGATCGCCGAGGTCGAGGAGGGTCGGCTGGGGCTCGGCCGGGCCCAGGGTCCCGTCGGCGCGGAAGGGCTGGAACGTCGCCCACCCGCGGCCTTGCATGCGATCGGCGACCAGCGCGGTGATGCCGATGGTCGACTTGCCGGCGTAGGTCCAGTCGGTGTGGGTGAGGAGCGGGCTGTCGTCGCCCTTCGCGGGGAGGATGGAGGTCGAGGTGAAGGTCCAGCCGCCGCCGGCGTCTCGGCACGCGAGGATCACCGCGGTGGTCTCGCCGCTCCGGTCGTGGACCATGGCCGCCGCGAGGACCTGGCCATCGATCGCGACGGCGTCGGCCCGGAGATCGAGCCCGCCTGCGAGGCCGCGCTCGGGGAAGTCGGGGAGCGCGAGGCGCTCGATCTTCCCGGTGTTGTCGATGAAGAACGAGCCGTGGTTCTTCGCCCGCGGGGAGTGGGGCGAGACGACGATCCCGCGGGCGGTGACCGTGATCAGGCCGGTCATCAGGAACCGCTCGCCGGAAGAGCCCTCGACGTCCGGCGGCTCCAGGGGCCCGGCGTCCGGGATCTTCGCGCGGGTGAGGCTGCTCTCCAGGTAGTTCTCCCAGCCCACCTCCACGTTGCGCATCTGCGTGCCCGGCTTGACGTCGCCGTCCTTGTCCAGGGAGATCGGGACGCGCACGGCGGCGTAGCCCTCCATCTGCCGGGAGATGTCGGCCGCGCTCTCGCCCGCCGGCTTCCGGCCGAGCAGCGAGCGCGTCACGATGGTGGGCTCGCCCTCGCCGTTCTCGGGGAAGGTGGCGCTCACCGTGCCCACCGCGCCGTCCGGGTCCTCGGTGAGGACGGACCACGCCGAGCGACCGCGGTACACCTCGTCCACATCGGGCAACAACGTGACCGTCGGCCCCGCCGCCTGGGGGTGGTCGATCCGGGACCACCCCACCTTGGGCGAGAGCTCGCAGACGATCGGGGTCAGCACCGAGGGCGAGCTGGGCATCGGGAGCGGGCGCTCGGGGCCGGGGCGCTCGTCGGCGGGCGGCTCGTTCGAGGCGCCCCAGCCGATGCGGGAGATCAGCTCGCCGAAGAGGCAGCCGGAGGGCGAGCAGGCCGGGCTCACGGAGGTGCGGGACAGCTCGCGGCCGAGCGCGGGCGAGGCGGCCTGCTCCTCCCAGCTCGCCCCGCCGTCGGGTGACTCCCAGAAGCGCACGACCTGCTCGCGGCCCTCGGCGAAGGCGAAGGCGATCACATGGCGGCCGGCCCCGGCGATCGTCGCCTCGTCGACGGGGGGCGTCGAGGCGCGGTCGAGCCGGCCGTCCTCGTCGAGCAGGACATAGGCCGGGCCGCGGCCGCGGGTCATCACGAGGCCGATCGAGCCGTCTTCCCCGGGGCGCAGCGCGCTGCTCTCGTCGAGCTCGAGCGCGTCCTCGACCACCTCGGGCTCGCCCTCGCTCTCGTCGTCGTCGGGCCGCACGCGCCGGACGACCTTCGTGCCGGGCAGGTCGAGCGAGCGCGGAGAGAACGACGCGCCGCCGTCGTGGGAGACGAAGAGCGCGGCCGCGTCGTCCTTGCCGCGCCGGCCGACGAAGTAGGCCGACTGCCCGTCGACGGAGAACACGGGCGCGATCCGCAGGGCCGAGAGCTGGGGCGCGCTCGTGCCGATCGCGGTGAGCTTGTCGCCCTCGGCCCGCGCGAGGAGAGGCGCGGTCGGGTGGCACTCGCTCTCGGCGTCCGGCGCGGGGGGCCGGCATGCGCCCGAGATCAAGAGGTCTCCGTTCGGCGCCGCGGCCAGGGTGAGCTGGTTCGTGTCGGGCGTGCGCAGCGCGAGCGGAGGGCCGAACGTGGCGCCCAGATCGAGGCTCTCCTGCACCTCGACGTGGATCTCGTCGCCCTCGGGGAACACGCATGCGATCGCGAGGTGCTTGCCGCGGAGCGCGACCTGCATGTTGCCGCACTTGCCCGTGTCGGGGAGGCGCGCCGTCGAGAGGCGCCCCTCGATCCGGCCCTTCGCGAGCGACCAAGCGTCCCCCTCGCTGTCGGGCCGGACGGCCTCGACGTAGCGATCGCCGTCGATCACGGCGCGCCCGACGAGGACCGCGCCGGCCGAGGGCCCGCGGCCCGCCGAGAGATCGAGCGTCGTCCCCGAGGACGAGAGCGCCTCCGGCACCGAATGCAGCGGCGCGCCCTTGGCGGCCGGCAGCACCAGCGACTCGAAGAGCCCCTGGAGCGCGAGCTCACCGGCCTGCGTCCGGCCGAGACGCTGGGCGCCCACGGGAGGCGCGGCGAGCAGGGCGAAGGTACCTCCGCCGTCGTCGCTCGCGAAGAGCACCTCGGGGAAGCCGAGCGCGAGGGCCTGGCCGTTCGATCGCACGACCACATCGAAGAGGCGCGGCGACGGGCGTCCTGCCGCGGGCTTCACGGTCGAGGGTCGCCACCCGCCGGCCTCGTCCCAGTGGAGGACCTTGCCGTCGTAGGTCGCGGCGAGCACGAAGCCGCCCGCGCCGCTGACCCGCGCGAAGGGCTCGGGCGGCGGGATGGTGCGAGAGAACGCGCCGAGCGGCTCGCTCGCGAGGTACAGCGTGCCGCTCTCGCCGACGAAGAGCCACGAGCCATCCGCCCGGTGCACCACGCCCGGGAGCTCTTCCCGCGCGGGGAACGCGCTCGCCTCGGCCTTGCCGCTGCACCGCTGCTCGCCCGGAGTCTCGCCCGCCGCGCCCTCCGCCGGGCCCTCGCTCACCCAGCGCTGCCCGCCCTCGGCCGTGAGCACGCAACCGCGCGCGCCCTGAGGGGCCGTGCCCAGGCTCGAATCGGGCGGCACCGGGTGATAGTCCCAGCGCGCCGGGCTCACGATCGAAGGCGCCGTCACCTCGACCGGCGCGGCCTTGGGCTTCACCGGCGCAGGCGGTGGAGGCGCCCCCGCGCACCCGGCCGAGGCCGCGAAGGCCCCGGCGAGCAGGCCGGCGAGCGGGCCGAGCGAGCTGCGCATGACAGTCATTCGACCCAGCGGGCCACGAAGAGGTTGGTCTCGCCCGGCACGGATCCGAGGCGATTCGACGCGAAGACCAGGTGCTCTCCGTCGGGCGAGAACATCGGGAAGCTGTCGAAGCCGTCGTAGAACGTGACCCGCTCGGCGCGCGGGACGCCGTTCTCCGCGGGCAGGCCGTCGGCGTCGACGAGGTAGAGATCGAAGTTCGGCGCCTTGCCCGGCGAGGGCGAGGCGTCGATGTTCGAGGCGAAGATCACCCGCCGCGAGTCGGGGCAAAAAGCCGGGGCGAAATTGGCCTTTCCGTTCTTCGTGATGGCCCGCGCGTTCTGCCCCTCGGCCCCGCCCACCATGATCTCGAGCGCCGTCGGTCGCACGAGGTGCTTCGCGAGGAGCGCCTGGTAATCCTCCAGGTCCTTGCCCTCGGGCCGGCTGGCGCGCCACACGAGGCGGCTCGAATCGGGCGAGAAGGTGGCGCCGCCGTCGTAGCCGGGGGCATTCGTGATCCGCTTGATGTCGCTGCCGTCGAGCTTCGCCGTGTAGAGCTCGAGGTCCCCGTCGCGCGTGCTGGTGAAGACCATCCGCGATCCGTCGAAGGCCACCGTGGTCTCGGCGTCGTACCCGGGCCCGGCCACGAGCGCGCGCAGATCGCTCCCGTCGGGCTTCGCGCTGTAGAGGTCGAATTCGTCGAGCGGCCAGGTGTAGCCGAGGCTGCGATCGGGCTTCTGCGGGCATGCGGCGCCGGCCGCATGCGTCGACGAGAACAGGACGCGCTCGCCCTTGGGATACGTGAAGAACCCGCAGGTGGTGCGCCCCTGTCCGTTCGAGAGCCGGTGCGTCTCCCCGCTCCCGAGGTCCATCACGTACATCTGGTCGCAGGAGGCGCCGTCGCGCGTGGACTGGAAGACGAGCCGCCGCCCGTCGGGCGAGAAATACCCCTCGGCGTTCTCGCCTTGCGCGAAGGTGAGCTGGCGCAGGTCGCGCAGGTGCTTCTCCCGCGGGTCGGCCTCGACAGGCTTGCCGGCCCGGATGCTGAAGGGGATCCACTCCGGCTGGGCGGTGGTGACGGCGCTCGGGAGGTAGCCGAGCGGCTCCTTGGGGGCGGGGGGCTCGGGCGTAGCGCATGCCGCGAGCAAGGCGGCGATCGCGAGCCCGAGGGCAGGGGCGGGGCGGGTCACGGCGCGAGCCTAGCAGGGTCCGGTGAGCCGGGCTCCCGTCTCGGCCAGGGGGCCACCTCACGTCGCTGACGCATGGCAGCGACCTCCTTGACGCAGGGGGGCCGATCGCGCTGAAGTCGCTGTTCGCTTTCCTCCAAGGAGCCTCCCCGGCCATGAACGAGCTTCTCCTTCGATGCGTCATCAGCGGCGGCATCGCCACCGCGCTCTACTTCGTCAGCGCGGGCTTCGTGTCCCGCTTCTGGAACCGGGAGGTGTCGCGCTCCGTGTGGAAGCACGACATCAAGCTCGGCTTGATCTCCCTGCTCTTCGGCTCGCCCGTGCTCCAGGGCTTCGCCGTGCTCTCGGACAAGTACCACGTGGGCCGCGTCTACGCGGACATCGGGGCGATGGGCTGGGGCTACTGGGCGCTCTCGATCCCGCTCTACCTGCTCTGCTGGGACCTCGTCTTCTACCTGGGGCACCTCGTCCTGCACATGCCGCTCGTGTACCGGAAATCGCACTTCCGCCACCACGCATGCCGGCCGCCCGTGCCCTGGAGCGGCATCGCGATCGACCCCTTCGAGACGCTCCTCTCGGGCATCCTGCCCTACGTGGTGCCCCTCTTCATCTTCCCCTTCCACGTCTACACCGTCTACGCGCTCAACATCATGCTGATGTTCTGGGCGACGATCGTGCACTCGTCGCTCGACTGGTCGGGTAACCCGATCTTGATGACGACGCGCGACCACAACCTGCACCACACCTACGGGCTGAAGAACTGCAACTACGCCGCGGTGTTCACCTTCTGGGACAGGATGTTCCGAACGATCAACCGGCACGCGATCCCGCCGTGGTGGGGGAAGAAGTCGTGGTCGCCCAAGGTCGGCGGCAAATCGATCGTCGTCCCCACGGCGGGGCCGGACATGCCGGTCACCGGCGAGGTGCCGGCCGAGCCGATCGAGCCCGCGCTCGCCGACGCGGAGGAGTGAGGGCGCGCGGCGCCGCGCGCGATCGTCTCGATCCTGGAAGCGGGCGCCGCGCCGCAAGCGCAGCGCGGGCAGCTTGACACGACCATTCCCCGTCGGGTCTGCTGACCATTATGCATCGGTATCGTGGGGCGCTGCTGGGGATGGGGATCGCATCGATCACGGCGCTGGGGGTCGCCTGCGGGAGCTCGCCGATCGCGAGCACCGGCGCCGGCGTCGGGGGAGCGACAACTTCAGGGCATGGCGGCGCGGGCGGGGCAGCCACCACGGGGCAAGGCGGGGCCGGCGGGGCCGCGGAGCCCGACGTGCTCTCGGTGATCTTCGATCCGACGGGGATCGGCAAGGTCGAGCTCGACATGAGCCCCGATCAGATATCTGTGCTCTCCGCCGACCCGGAGGCCGAGCAGTACGTGCACGGCGACTTCCGGTACACGAGCCCCAGCGGGCATGCGAGCTGGTCGTTCAAGGACGTGGGCATCCGCTACAAGGGCAACACCTCGCTCGACGTGAAGCTCGGCAAGCTGCCCTGGAAGGTGAAGTTCAACAACTTCGTCCTCGGCCAGAAATTCGGTGGGCTGAAGAAGATCGGCTTCGGCACCGAGTACGGCGATCCGACCTTCGTCCGCGAGTCGCTGGCCTACGCGACGGCCCGCGCGGCCGGCATCCCGGCGCCGCGGACCCAGTATGTCCGCATCCTCGTGAACGGCGTCGATCGCGGCCTCTACCTGCTCACCGAGGAGATCGACGACGTGTTCCTCGCCTCGCATTTCCCCGATGGCACCGGCAACCTCTACAAGGTCACCCGCGGCCCGCTGCTCTACTGGGGCGACGATCCGGAGGACTACCAGGGGCGAGACGGCTCCTATGCGTACGACGAGGGCATGGAGAAGAACCCGGATTTCACCGACCTCATCAACCTCACCAAGACCTTCACCCAGTCACCGGACGAGGCGCTCCCGGCCGCCCTATCGCCGATCTTCGACGTCGAAGGGTGGCTCGACGTGCTCGCGGTCGACACGCTGCAAACCAACCTCGACGCGCCCGCCTACAGCGCGAACAACTACTACCTCTTCCACGACCCGCAAGACGGCCGCTTCCGCGTGCTCTCCTGGGACATGGACTCGAGCTTCGCCGCGTTCCCGCCCACGGCCACGCCGAAGCAGAAGGCCGGGCTCGACATCCACAACCCCAAGCTGACGGACGATCCTCGCCCCCTGATCGACCGGATCCTGGGTAACCCCACGTGGCGCAAGGGGTGGCTCGATCGCCTCGCGCTGCTCAACACCACGGTCTTCGATCCGAAGAAGCTCGAGGCGCTCGTCCGCCAGACCTGGGCGCTGATCGAGCCCGAGATGAAGACCGATCCCATCTTGATCTACGGCTACGCCGCCGCCGTCACCGGGCTCGACGCCGAGGTGGACGCGAGCGACCCAGTGCGGCGCTACCCGGAGCCCTTCCCGGGCCTCGTGCCCTTCCTCTACGAGCGCGCCGCCTCCGTCGACGCGCAGCTCGAGAGCGGGAGCGCGCCGTGGCCCCACTCGGAGCCCTATCTCCCGGTGGACATCACCCTCGAAGCGAAGGTCGATGTGCCGGCGCCGCCGGGCGATCTCTACGTGTATGTGCAGGGACACGATGTCTCCGGCACGACGCAGACCTTCCTGGTCCGCGCCAAGCGCAATGACGCGCATGTCGCCTTCAACACGGTGGTCAGCCTGCCGAGCTCCTCGACCGAGGTGACGGTGGCGGCCTTCCTCGACACCGGCGCCGATAGCTGGATCGATCCCGACGTCGATCTCTGGGGGTCGATCACCATCGCTCTGCCCGGGGGTCCCGCGATCACCGGTCAGATCGAGGGCAAGGTGCACATCGACACGCCCTGGTCGGGCGCGGGGATCTGGGCCTCCAAGTTCGGGGCGCCCACCGGGCTGTGATCGGGCGCGCCCTGCGCTCGCCGGGTGATCAGCGCTTGGCCTCGCTGATCGGCCGGCCTGCAGGGTGGCCTTCGGCCAGCGTGTCGCCGAGCCGCTCCTGGGTCGTGCCGCTGCTGCTCGAGAGCTTCGTGTCTTCGTGCGGATTGTCGGTGCGCACGACGGAGTGACGGTGGGCTCGCTCCGCGTGGGCTTCGCTGAGCGGGTGGCGGCTCCCGGGCCGGCCGCCTGCGAGGCTCGTGTCCTCCGTCGGCTGGGCGCGGTGGACATGCGGCGGCGGCGCGCCGAACGGCGGGCGCGGAGCGAAGAGCTCGCGGCACACCTCGGGCAGGTGCCGCTGCAAGAGCTGATGGGCCTCCTCGCTCATCGCCTCTCCGAGCACGCGACACACGACCTGCGCATGCTCGCGCGCGAAGCCCGTCCCGACCCCTTCGCGGCGACCGACCCGCTCGTAAAAATCGGCCAGATCGAAGACACCCCCGTGCGGCTCCCGGCGGAGGATCGCGAGCAACGGCGCGGGGAGGTTGCCGGTCATCGCGCGGAGCTCGTCGTCCCAGAGGCGCTCGCCGAGCGCCCCGAGGGAGGCCTCGATGAGCCGATCGAGATCCTCTTTGCGCTCGATGCCCGTGAGAAACGCGACGCGATCGAGGAATGATGCGTAATCCATGGCCTTGCTCCCGGTGCGCGGTGATCGAGAGGCAGGCAACAATCATGCGCAGTTCAGCCAGCGCCGATCTCCGCGCGACCGAACCGCTCGAGGATGCAGCCCTTGCCTCGCCCGCCCACGACCTTGCACGCGCGTCGCGCGGCGGGGCGCGAGAGGGTGACGAGGTGCTGGAGGATCTCACGGATCGCGGAGGGTCGGTGAGGGTCGCGGGCGCCCGCGCCCGGAGCATCGGCGCATGTCGACGCCGATCGCTAGTTGTGCTTGCCGATCCATTTCTCGATCGAATACGGCGGGAGCACGTAGTCGGGCTCGAGCTCCGCGCCGAGCACGATCGACCCTCGCTCGCCCCCGTCGATCCCCGCGCGGTACGTCCCGAAGATCCGCACCCCGGTGGCCTTCGAGAGGAGGCCCGATGGCCCTCGCTCCGTGCGCGCGAGCACGTAGCGAACGCCGCCCCAGGCGGTCACGACGAGGTGGTCGCCGATGTCGGGGCCGCTCCCCGCGCCGACGCGGATTCCATAGGTCCCCCACGAAGCGTGCGTCACCTGCGTGCCGACGAGGCTGACCCCTCCTTCGGCGAACGGGCGCATGTCGAGCGGCAAGCTCAGCTCCGCCCAGGGGCCGAGGCGGAGCTCGATGGGGCTACCGCGCAGGCACGAGGCGAAGGTCACCGCGCGGGCCGTCGCGTCGAGGCCCAGGTTGAAGAGAAAGCGCCCCTCGACCGGTCCATCGCGCCACGCTGCCCCGGCGGCCCACCCGGTCCAGGGGCCGATCTCCACGGCTGTGGCTTCGGCCTGCGCCGGCGCCGAGAGGGTCACGATGAGCACCGCGCCCAGCGTCGCGATGGCGTGGCGGATCGAGCGGGAGCTTCTCGCGTGCGGCATCGGGGCTTCGTTGAACGCCGGAGGGCGCGCGATCTTTCACCCTGGGCGATCCGCCGGCCGCGGCAGCGCCCTGGCCTGCCTAGAATTGCCGGCAGATCGGGCCTCCGCGTATATACTCCGCCCCCGTGCGTCCCACCCCCTTCGCCGTCCTCCTCCTCGCGCTCGCCCTCGCGGCGGGCGGGCCGGCGTGCGGCAACAAGGGCTCCGCGCAGGAAGCGCCCGAGGCCAAGCCCAAGCTCGAGCCCGGCGTGGATGTCGAGCTCACGCAAGAGGCGCAGGAAGCGGCGCGGATCAAGGTCGCGCCGGCGCGGGTCGCGACGCGGGGCGGCGCGCTCACGGCCCAGGGCACGCTCGCCCTCTCGCCGAAGCGGGTCGCCAAGATCGGCTCGCTGGTCGATGGTCGGGTGAGCGCGGTCAGGGTGCAGCCGGGCGATCGGGTCAAGGTGGGCGAGGCGCTCGCCTCGATCGAGAGCGCCGCGATCGGCAGGGCGCGGGCCGATTACTTCCAGGCGCAGGCCCGGCTCCGCCACGCCGAGGACGAGCTCCGGCGGGACAAAGCCCTGGTCGGCAACGGCGCGGTCAGCGAGCGGACGGTGACCAAGTCGCAGACCGAGCGCGACGTCGCGGCCTTCGAGGCGAGGGCCGCCTCCGAGCGGCTGCGCGCGGTCGGGGTCGATCCGGGCACGTCCGGGGAGCGCACGGGCAACGGGGTCAGCCTCACGGCGCCGCTCGCCGGCGTGGTGCTCGACGCGCGCGCCCGGGTCGGCGAGGCGGTCGCGCCGGCCGACACGCTCTTCACCGTCGGCGACCTCGCCGAGCTCTGGCTGATGATCGAGGTCTACGAGCGCGATCTCGCCAAGGTGCGCCCGGGCGAGCCGGTGCGCGTGACGACGGTGGCCGTGCCGGATCGGATCTTCGAGGGCCGGGTCGATCACGTGATGGAGACGATCGATCCCGCGCGCCGCGCCGCCGACGTGCGGGTCATCCTCCCGAACGCCGATGGCATGCTCCGCCCCGGGATGAGCGCGACGGCCCGCATCGCGCTGGGCGACGCACCTCCCGCGGCGAGCGGGGCTCCTGCGGCGAGCGCAGCACCCGCGCCGAGCGCCGCTCCTCTCGCGAGCGCGTCGGCCATGGCGGGCGCCGCGCCCGAGGGGCAGGTCGTGATCGTGCCGCGCGGCGCGCTCCAGGGCATCGACGGGCTCATGCACGTGTTCGTCGAGAAGGGCGAGCGCAAGTACGAGCTGCGCGCGGTGGAGATCGGCCCCGCGTACGAGGGCGAGGTCGAGGTGCTCCGCGGCCTCGCGGCCGGCGAGCGGGTCGTCGTCGAGGGCTCGTTCATCCTCAAGAGCCAGGTGCTGCGCGAGCAGATGGGGAGCAACGATTGATCGATCGGCTGCTCGAGCTCTGCATCCGCCGCCGCGCGCTGGTCATCCTGCTCTCGCTGGTCTTCGTGGTCCTCGGGTTGCTGGCCGCGGGCCGCGTGCCGATCGACGCCGTGCCCGACGTGACCAACGTCCAGGTGCAGGTGATCACCTCGGCGCCCGCGCTCGGCCCGGTGGACGTCGAGACCTACGTGACCTTCCCCGTCGAGATGGCCATGGCCGGGCTGCCCAAGATCGAGGAGGTGCGATCGACATCCCGCGCGGGGATCTCGGTGGTCACCGTCGTCTTCGAGGAGGGGATGGACGTCTATTTCGCCCGGCAGATCGTGGGCGAACGGCTCGCCGTGGCGCGGGCCGACATCCCCCCAGGGTACGGGTCGCCCCAGCTCGGACCGATCTCCAGCGGCCTCGGCGAGGTGTACCACTTCGAGGTCCGCGGCGAGGGTCACTCGCTGATGGAGCTCCGGACCATCCTCGACTGGCAGATCTCGCCGCGCCTCCGCATGGTGCCCGGGATCGTCGAGGTGAACACCTTCGGCGGTGAGGCGCAGACGCTGGAGATCACCCTCGATCCGGAGCGCCTGGCCTCGGCGCGCCTCGGCGTGGCCGAGGTGCTCGAAGCCATCGAGAAGAACCACGTGGCGGTGGGCGGCGGCTGGCTCCCCCAGGGGCGCGAGCACATGACCATCCGCGGCGAGGCGCGGGTGAAGACGGCGGCCGACCTGGAGAGCATCGTCGTCGACCGCCGCGACGGGCGCACCCCCGTTTACCTGCGAGATCTCGGCGTCGTGCGTTTCGCCCCCCGCGTCCGCTACGGCGCCGTGAGCCGCGACGGGCGAGGCGAGGCCGTCGTCGGCGTGGCGATGATGCTCCTCGGCGCCAACTCGGGCGAGGTCGTCGAGAAGGTCAAGGAGACCATCACCGACATCCAGCGATCGCTCCCGAAGGGCGTGACGATCGACGGCTACTACGACCGCACCGAGCTCGTGCACCGCACGACGCACACCGTCGCCACCAACCTGATCGAGGCCATCGGCCTCGTGATCGCGGTGCTCGCGCTCACGCTCGCGAACCTCCGCGCCGGCTCGATCGTGGCGCTCGCCATCCCGCTCGCCCTGGTCGGCGTCTTCATCGGGATGTGGGCGACCGGCACCTCGGGCAACCTGCTCAGCCTCGGCGCGATCGACTTCGGTCTGGTGGTCGACGGGGCGATCATCATCATCGAGAACGCGCAGCGCAGGCTCGCCGAGCGCCGCCACGAGCTCGGCCGGCGACTGACCTCGGAGGAGCGCGACCACGAGGTGCTCGCCGCGGCCAAGGAGGTGCGCGGCGCGACGGCCTTCGGCGAGGCCATCATCGCCCTCGTCTACGTGCCGCTCCTCGCCCTCGAAGGCGTCGAGGGTCGCATGTTCCGCCCCATGGCGCTGACCGTCCTCTTCGCCCTCGGCGCGGCCTTCGTCCTCTCGCTCACCCTCGTCCCGGCCCTGGGATCGCTCTTCCTCTCCCGCGAGGCGAAGGACGATCCGAGCCTGCTCCTGCGCCTCTCCCAGCGCGCCTACGCGCCCTCGCTCAAGGCCGCGCTCGCCCGCCCGCTCGTGCCCATCGCCCTCGCCGCGCTGGCCGTGATCGGGAGCGGCGTCGCGGTGAGCCGGATGGGCCGCGAGTTCCTCCCCAAGCTCGACGAGGGCGCGATCGTGGTGACGATGGTGCGTCTGCCCTCGGTCTCGCTGGAGCAGTCGCTCGAGCAGACCGACCAGATGGAGAAGGTGCTGAAGCGCTTCCCCGAGGTGACTACCGTCGTCTGCCGCACGGGGCGGGCCGAGATCGCCGTCGATCCGATGGGCATGAACATGACCGACGTCTACGTGCTGCTCAAGCCGAGGAGCGAGTGGACGACGGCCAAGGATCGCGAAGGGCTCGTCGAGGCGTTCGACAAGGCCCTCTCCGCGGGCGTGCCCGGTGCCGGCTGGGCCTTCACCCAGCCGATCGAGATGAACACCAACGATCTCCTGGCCGGCATCTCCTCCGACCTCGCCTTGCAGATCTACGGCGACGATCTCGGGACGCTGAAGAAGGTGAGCGAGCGGGCCGTGCACCTGCTCCGCGACATCCCCGGGGCCCAGGACGTGCGCGCCGAGCAGATCGCCGGATCCAGCGTGCTCGGGGTGACGATCGATCGATCCGCCGTGGCCCGCGCCGGGCTCGACGCGGCAGACGTGCTCGCCACCGTGGCCGCGCTCGGCGGCGTGGAGGCAGGCACCGTCGTCGACGGCCACGTGCGCTACCCGATCCAGGTGCGCTTGAACGAGAAGGCCAGGAGCTCACCCGAGGCCGTGGCCGCGCTCCCCGTGCGCACCCCCGACGGGACGATCGCCCCGCTCGGTCACCTCGCGCAGGTGACGGTGGATCCAGGGCCTTCGCAGATCAGCCGCGAGCGGCTCCAGCGCCGCGTGACCGTGGAGCTCAACGTGCGCGGGCGCGACATCGGCTCCTTCGTGCAGGAGGCGATCGCCGTGCTCGACAAGGACCTCACGCTCCCGACCGCCTACACGACCTCGTGGGCCGGCGAGTACGAGCGGCTCCAGCACGCCGCCGCGCGCATGGCCGTGATCATCCCCATCACGCTGGCCCTGATCCTGGTGCTCCTGGTCATCACCTTCGGCCGCTTCGAGCCCGCGCTCCTCATCCTGCTCAACGTGCCCGCCGCGGTGACCGGCGGCGTCTTCGCCCTCTCCCTGCGCGGGATGGAGCTGAGCATCTCGGCCGCCGTCGGCTTCATCGCTCTCTTCGGCGTGGCGGTGCTCAACGGCCTCGTGCTGGTGTCGACGATCGAGCGGCGGCGGGCCGCAGGCGTGCCCGTCGACGAGGCCGTCGCCGAGGGGGCGAGCACGCGCCTGCGCCCGGTGCTGACGACGGCCCTCGTGGCCTCGCTCGGCTTCGTGCCGATGGCCCTCGCCACCGGCGCCGGCGCCGAGGTGCAGCGCCCGCTCGCCACGGTGATCGTCGGCGGGATCCTGAGCTCGACGTTGCAGACGATGATCGTGCTGCCCGCCATCTACAAGGCGCTCTCGCGCGCGGCGGAGAGGCGCGCAGCGCGGCGTAAATCGCTACCGTGATCGCTGCCTTAGCGGATCCAGTTTTCGATGATCAATCGCTGGATTCGCTGGAAATGTCGCTCGTTGCCGGTGACCAGGATCGCGCCATGAGCCACTGCGATTGCACCGATGAGGAGATCTGCGTCGGCCAGGCGCATACCTGCTGCCTCGAGCTGCGCCTTGGTCTCGCCGAACAACCGAGCCGATTCGTCGTCGATCCCGAGGATCGGCATCGTGGCGAGCAATCGAGCGACGATCTCACGGTTCTGCTCCGGTGCGATCGACTTGGCTGCCCCGTACTGGAGCTCCGCCGCCGTGATCCACGTGGTCGCGACGTCGTCGCTGGTCGCCTCGCGCTGCGCGATGACCCTGTGATTTCCCCGCAGGATGTGGACGCATGTGTCCGTGTCGAGCACCCTCACAGGTCGACCTCACGCCCGGGTGTCCTCCGCGCGTAGATCTCTTCGATCTCCTCGTCGGTCGAGCGATCCGACGACCACTTTCCGGCGAGTTCGCGCCACGCGGCGACTTGGCTTGCGCTGTCGCGCCGGGAGGTGAGACGCGCCTCTGTCCGCCTGGTGAGGGCCTCCTCGATGAACACGAGCACCTCTTGCGCTAGGCTTCTGCGCTCTTCGCCGGCTGCATCGCGCAACCGAGCCAGCAGATCGTCGGGGATATCCTGGAGGGTCAGCGATGCCATGGTGTCGATCTCCGGCCCATATCGTTACAGCGTTCCAGGAGCCGAGCAAGGCTCGCTGATCGACGATCGCGCGGCGAAGTGGCGGGCGACGAGCCCCGTCAGATGATCACGACGCCGTGCTTCGGGAGCAGCTCGCGCAGCACGTACGCGCGGTGCAGCGCGGCCGCCTGGTAGAAGCGGTAGAGCGGCCGATCGAGCGCATGCTCGGGCCGCGCGAGCGACGCGAGCTCGCGGCCCTCGTTCCGCCAGCGCTGCTCGTCGTAGACCGGGATCGGCTCGGCGCGCCCGGTGATCGCGCCGGACTCCACGGCCTTCTGCCACGCGACCGTCCGCCCCGGGCTCTCGGCCACCGTCGCGAGCACGTCGGCGACCGCGTCGGTGATCGACTCGAAGGAGCGGCCTCCCGCGGCGTCTGCGACATCCGGGCGGTAGCGCGCGAGCTCGGTGAAGGCGCCGTGGAGCGCCGCCGCGCCCTGGATGAAATCGGCGTGGTTGTCGCGCGTGACCGTGACCGGATCGCTGCGATTACCGAAGGGCTCGTAGGTGTAGCGCCACTTCAGGTAGGGCTGATCGGGGTTGGTGGCGACCGCGCCGTGCCCGAGCGCGCCGTGGCCCTCGGCGTCGGTGAGCACCTCGGCCGTGGCGCTGGCGGCGGCGCGCAGGTCGTGCATCAGGCCGCCCTGGAGCCCGTACTTCTTGAAGAAGCGCGAGAGGCGCGCGCCGAACAGCTCCCGCGCCTGGAGATCGTCGCCGAGCACGGCGATCGAGTCGCCGTCGACGCGGTTCTGCTGGGAGCTCACCCCCGAGAAGCCGTAGTGCGCGAAGGTGTCGGCGTAGACATGGGCGGTGATGCCCATCAGCTCCACGCCCCACGGCGCCCTGGCCCGCGAGAGGTTGTGCGCCACCATCTCCCGGGCGACAGCGCTGTCCTTGCGGCAGGTGAGCTTGTCGACGAGGCTCTCGCCCTCGGCGCCGGGGAGGAAATGAAAGGGGACCCAGACCTGACGCTGGTCGTCCTGGTCGTTGTTCGCGGGGAGGTTCGCCGGGTGGTGCGCCGTCACCTCGAGCTCGAAGCGCGTGCCGGCCGGGTGCTCGATGACATCGTGATCGGTCGAGTCGTCGACGTACTGGGCCGCGGTGGCGATGATCTCCGCGAACCTGGGCGCGATCCCCGCCGCGCGCGCGAGCGCGTAGGTCCCGTAGTAGTGCATGTCGATTTCCATCGCGAGCCCTCCATGGCGAACGTGCCGAGGAGGCGATGGTAGGCGACCAGAGGCCGGATGTCAGCGCCGTGGGGTCCACCCCGGCCGCCCCCGAGCGCCTCAGAAGCGCTCGTCGTCGTTGCGCGGCGCCTGCGACCAGGCCGTGGAGGATTGCCCGTCGATCGTGGTGCCGCCGAAGGTGAACATCGGCACGGCGCCGAGCATGTCGGTCGGGAAGGGGAGGGCGGGCTTCGTCGCCTCGTCGAGCGCCGCGACATGCTCCTTCGCCAGCGTCACGTCGAGCGCGCCCAGGTTGTCCTCGAGCTGCTCGATCGTGCGCGCGCCGATGATCGTCGACGTGACGCCGGGCCGGCCCTGCACCCACGCGAGCGCCACGCGCGGGACCGTCGTGCCGAGCTCGCCGGCGATGCGCTCCATCAAGTCGAGCAGATCGTAGGTGCGATCCTGGAGGAAGCTCGTCACCCGCGCCCCGCGGCCGGCCTCGTGCTTGCCCTGATCGGCCCGCTTGTACTTGCCGCTGAGCGCGCCGCCGCGCAGCGGGCCCCAGGGCGTGATGCCGAGGCCGAGCTCCTGGGCCATCGGCACGAGCTCCCCCTCGACGGTTCGCTGGAGCAGCGAGTACTCGATCTGCAGCGCGATGAGCGGCGAGAGGCCCCGCAGCGTGGCCATGGTCTGCGCTTGCGCCACCTTCCAGGCCGGCGTGTCGCTCATGCCCAGGTAGCGGACCTTGCCCTGCTCGACCAGCGTCTCGAGCGCGCGCAGCGTCTCGTCGATCGGCGTCGTCCGATCCCACACGTGCATCCAGTAGAGGTCGATGTAGTCGGTGCGCAGGCGGCGCAGCGACTCCTCGCACTGCGCGACGATCGCCTTGCGGCTCGTGCCACCGCCGTTGGGGTCGCCGAGGAACATGTTGGTGGCGAACTTGGTGGCCAGCACGACGCGGTCGCGCTTCCGTCGGTCGTGGCCGAGGTGCTCGCCGAGGATCGCCTCGGAGTGGCCCTTGGTGTAGCCGTTGGCGGTGTCGATGAAGTTGCCGCCGAGCGAGAGGAAGCGGTCGATGATGCGCTTGGCCTCGGCGGGCTCGGAGCCCCAGCCCCACTCCTTGCCGAAGGTCATGGCGCCGAGGCAGAGGGGGCTCACGCGGAGGCCGGAGCGACCGAGGGTGACGTAGTGATCGAGGGGCATGCGCCCTTCGTAGCGTGCGCCACGAACGGCGTCGAGGAGCGTTGGAGCACACCAGCGCCCGACTCCGGAGCGCTGGATCAGCCAGGGAGCGGCCCCGGCGCGGCGTCTTCCGGTGGCGCCACCTGGAAGCGATCGCGCCCGTCGCCGTCTCTCTCGAAGACCGCGTCCACGGCCAGCGGATGGACGTGGACGCGAAGGTTCGAGCTCGATCCAGAACATTGTGGGAAGGAGACGGCGTCCGTCTCGGCACCCGCGACGCCAGCGAGGTGCTTGGTGACGCGCGCGACCTTCTCCGTGAAGATGCGGTCGAGGTCGGTGAGGACATCGGGCTTGGTCGCAGCCAGGCCGCGCAGCTCGAAGGGCAAGCTCACCACCCCTTGCCGTACGGGCGTGTTCGGGAGCATGGTGTCGGGGACGTTGGTGGCGACGTCGCCCATGCGAGCCGCTCGGGCATGGGTCGCGCTCGTTCCGCTGCGGCGACGGCGCGGGAGGTGGCGGAGTGGGTGGGCAAAGGGGGCAGGCACGCGGCGCCGTTCGCAGGGGCGATGCCAGCCGCCTTATTCCTTACTTGTGCTGTAGACGCGCTTGGGATCCTCGCCGCGAGCCATCTTCTTGCCGTCGGCGGCGCCGGGGACGTGCATCTCGGCGCTTCCCTATGTCGCCGCGCGCACGAGCAGCACCGCCGCGCCGAGGAGCCCCAGCAGCAAGAGAGCCGGCACGAGGAGCGCCAGCGCTCCGTAGGCCCGCGGGTGGGACTCGATCGTGCGCGTGGAGCCCATGGCCCTGCGCACCGCAGCGTGGCGAAGCGGCTCGCGGGCGACCGCCGCTTCGAGTTCGTCCTCCTGCCAGCCTACGCGCCGAAGCTCAACCCCGACGAGTGGGTCCGGCGTTACGCCAAGCACTACCTCCTCGCCGGCGCCTGCCCATGGAACGGCGCCGAGTTGGAGCACCAAGTCCACGACGCCACGAAGCACATGGTTCCCTGCACCGATCTGCTCCGCAGTTTCTTCCGAGGGGCAAAGCTGTCTCTTTAGCCGAGTGGAAAATGAGTAAGCGGTGCCCTTCCCACGGCGAGCGACTCGCCGCGCGGCTCGCGCGCGCCGTTCATCGTAGATGACCGATTCGGTGCGTTCCCCTCGTGGTGCCCACGCTGCTGGACGATGCAGCGCTTGCACATCTCGGTGCAGAGGCGGCGTTCGCGGCGGCTCGGTCGGAGCGTCGGCGGTCGCCGGCACGGCGTAATCGACCCGGTTGGCGACACACGTGGCCTGGGCACGCGGGATGCAGCGGCTCCTCCCGGACGGGCCCCTGTGAGCAGGGCACCCGCGAGCCGCGGATTCGACGGAGGTGGCAGCCATGGAGATCAAGGTCTTGCTCTGCAACTGCAAGGGGCTTTGCGACTCCTTCAAAGACGCGAACATGAACACGCTTCCGTTCGCGATCGAGTCGGACCTCGACGTGAAGTACAGCGTCGTGCACCCGCAACTCTGCGGGCAGGGGGGAAACGCCGTGCTCGAAGACGTGTTCCGGGCCGCCGGGCCCGACACGTACGTGCTCGTCGGAGCCTGCGCACCGGAAACGCAGACGAAGCTCTTCAAGCGCGTCATGCGCAGCACCGGCTTCGACGAGCGGCACCTCGTCGCGGTGGACATCCGGGGTACGGACAACCAAGGGATCGAACGGCGGCTGACGGAAGCTGTCCAGGCGCTCGTCGAGCGGACCGCCAGCGCGTCGCCGAAGGCAGCTGAATGAGGACGGCGGGCGCATCGCAGCGGGAACCGCCGCGCGGGGCCGCCGCGATCGACCCCGCTTGTCGACCGAGCTCGAACGACGCTCGAGGCGTGCACGTCGTGGCGGCCAAGACGAATGCGGCTGGCCCGACGCTTGCGCAATCGCCGGGCATGGCCGGTCAGGCAACCGAGACGCTTGCAAGCCCGCTCGGATCGAGGGGCGGATAGGACACCCGAGGCCCCGCGCGCTGGCCACCCGCCTGCGCCCCCTCGCTACGCGCCGCCCGCGCGCCCGTCCCCTGCGAACCCCGGGCCGCCCACCGTTCCGAAGCCACCCCATTGGGCACACCTCCGCGCCGCGTCCGGTGCCGGCACTCTCCGCCGCCTCCTCCGTCACCGCCGGCCTTACGCAGCGTCGAAGTTGAAGCTCTCCTGCCCCGCCGGGTCTCGTGCCCGTGCCTTCGGCAGCGGCTCGGTCGGCATTCCCAGGCGGGACAGGATCTTCATCACCGCGCCGGGCTCGGTGATGGTCGCTATCGCCCGCCTCCTCCCTGCGCACCTGGGGTCACCTCACCGCACCAGGCGATGCCATTGTGCAACATCGGTACACACCAACCCCGACCCCTGGGTCGCGAGCTCAGCGAGGAAGCGGCCCCGGCGCGGGCGCCGCGTCCTTCGGCGGCGCCACCTGGAACCGATCGAGCCCATCGCCGCCGGGGATCTCGAACGCCTGCCCGTAGCTCTTCAGCGAGGCCCGCTCGAAGCTCGCCCCCGTCGCCGCCTCGAGCTGCACCACGCCCACCTCCGGGCAATACGTCGTCGCGTAGCGCACCGGCCGGTCCCCGAGCCGCTCCTCGAGCACGCGCACGCAGCCCGTGTAGTGCCCGGCGGGCGTGTCGATCACCACGTTCACGTCGAGCACCTTGGCCTGCCCGCCGTGCTCGCCGCGGAAGGTCGACCCGGCGGTGAGCGGCAGCTTCAGCAGGTACACCGGCCCGTCGACCGACTGGAAGACGATCCCGTCGGGCGCGTACGAAAAGCGCTTGGAACCGCTCGGGAAGCGCAGCTCGCCGCTCCGCTCGTCGGTGCGGAAGACGCGGGCCACGAGCAGGCCCGGCTCGCCCATCTCGTTCTCGGTCGCGTACTGGTAGACCATCCCGTCGACGAGCGGGAAGAAGCGCTCGAGCTCGGTGCCGGAGGAGACGTTCTTCTTTCCTTGCTCGGCCGGGGCGAGCCATTTCGGCGACGAGGGCTCGGAGGCGCCGCAACCGGTGAGGATTGCGCTCGTGAGCGCTGTCGCGCAGAGCGCGGCTGCCAGGCGGAGCGGTCCGGAAAAAACGCAAAGGCGCAAAGGCGCAAAGGCGCAAAAAGACTGTTCTCTTTGCGTCTTTGCGTCTTTGCGCCTTTGCGTTGAAAATCTCTTCATCCAGGCCGCTCCGATCAGGATCCGCATGCCTACGGGATCTGGTGCGGGTGCATCCAGAACCATGCGGCGAGGAAGGCCAGGAGCAAGGCAGCGGTGCCCATCAGGTAGAGGGCGATCGGGTCGGGATCGAGGCGTTGCAGCAGCACCCGCGCGGCCGCTTGCACCTTCGGATCGTCCGCGCGCTCGGCGAGCGCGGGCGCCTCCGCGCGCACCTTCGCGTAGTTGCCCTGCTCGAAGGCGGCGACGAGCGCGTCGAGCGCCGGGTCGGCCGGGAAGCTCTGCGCGAACGCGGGCACGCCCTCGCGCGCGGGCGTGCGCGCCTCGTCCTCGTCGGCGTGCTCGGTGCGCTTCGCCTTGCGCTTGCGGCGCACCTCGGCGCTCCGTCGGGCCTTCTTTTCGGCCTTGGGCGCGGCCTCGGCTTTCGCGGTCTCGGGCTCGCCCTCGACCTGCTCCTCGGCGTCCTGCTCCTCGCCGTCGGGCGCGGCAGGCGCCTCGTCGCTCACGCGGCTTTCTCTTCGTCGGCGGGCTCGCCCGCCTCGGCCGTCTTGCCGCCCACCTCTTCGAGGAAGCGGGCGTTGCGCTCGTTCTGCGTGGCGGCGCGGTCGGAGTCGCCCTTGAAGATGTGGATGGCGTCGTAGGGGCAGTCGAGCTCGCACAGCGTGCAGCCGACGCACTTCTTCGCGATCACCTCGGACACGGGGAAGTGGTGGCTCCCGGCGAGGGGCACCATCTCGAGCGCGTCGAAGGGGCATGCCCACACGCACCACTCGCAGCCCACGCAGGACTGGAGGTCGACGTAGGCCTTGGGCCGGGCCGCCGGCTTGAGCATCTCGCAGAGGTTGCCCTCGTTGTCGTAGATGGCCTCGTCGGGGCAGACCACGCCGCAGGCGCCGCAGTTGATGCACAGCTCCGGGTCGATCACGTGCAGGAGCTTGCGCTCCCCGGTGATGGCGTTGGTCGGGCAGCGCCGGATGCATGCGGTGCAGCCGGTGCAGTTCTCGGTGATGATGAAGGGCATCTCGGTAGGCTCGTCGCGTCTGGGGACGGGCGCGCATGGTACACCAGCCTGCGCCCGATCGGATCGGCAGAAATGTTACGCCGCGGAAGATTTAGGGCAAGGGCTGCACCCCGACAAGGGCACGGTCTCGTTTCCTCCTTCCTCAGACCTTCTCGATCCCGGCCTTTCCGAGCAGGCCGGTGGGCTTCACCAGGAGCACGGCGATCAGCACCGTGAAGACGAGCACGTCCTGGAGGCCCGAGTAGGGCGTCAGCTTGGTCAGCTCGCCGATGATGCCGATGAGCACGCCGCCGAGCATGGCGCCCGGGATGTTGCCGATGCCGCCGATGACGGCCGCCACGAAGGCGCGCGTGCCGATGACCGCGCCCATGGTCGGGTAGGTCTGCGACTGGTCGAGGCAGTAGAGCACCGCGCCCACCGCGGCCAGGGTCGAGCCGATCACGAAGGTCATGCTGATGACGCGGCTCGTGCGGATGCCCATCAGCCGCGCCGCCTCCACGTTCATGGAGAGCGCGCGCATGGCCTTGCCCGTCCACGTCTTGTGGACGAAGAGCTCGAGGGCCACCATCACGGTGATCGCCGTCGCGAAGATCACCTTCCGGGTGTGCTGGATCGGCAAGAGCTTCGGGTAGCCGCGGTACTGCGCGGTGAAGAGGAGCTGCGCCAGGTTCTGGAGCAGCACGCTCATCCCGAGCGCCGTCACGAGCGGGGTGATCCGCGTGTTCGCCTTGTTGTGCCCGCGCGCGCGCAGCGGGGCGTACGCGATGCGCTCCACGATCACGCCGAGGGCGCCGGCGAGGCCCATCGCGCCCAGCGTGCCCACCACGCCCGCGAAGAGCGGCGCGCTCTCCCCGCCGAGCGTGCCGATCAGGAAGAGGCCGGCGTAGGCGCCCATCATGAAGACCTCGCTGTGGGCGAAGTTGATGAGCTTCAAGATCCCGTACACCATCGTGTAGCCGAGGGAGACGAGCGCGATCATCGAGCCCTGGGCGAGCCCGGTGATCAGGGCGCTCAGGATCTTCATGGCCATGGGCGAGGTCCTTCGGAGGTTCGCTCCCACCGGGGAGCGATTCGACGGCAGAAGGTAGCGGAGGCGGCGCGCGCTTCGCCAGATCTTACTTGGGCGGGGCGGCCGGGGCGCCCGAGGCGGGCGGGGCGGCCGGGGCGCCCGAGGCGGGCGGAGCGGCCGGCGCCGGGGACGACGTGGTCCCCCGTGACTTGTCGTTGACGGTGGTGAAGTACGTGTACTTCTTGTCCTTGATCTTCACGATCACGATGGATTTGTCGGCGTTGCGCTCGGCGTCGATGGTGATCACGCCCGTCGCGCCCTGGAAGTTCTTCGTGTCCTGGATGGCGGCCCGGATGCCCTCGGAGGTGTTCTCCTTGGCCCGGCCGATGGCGTCGGCGAGCAGCTTGGCCGCGTCGTAGCCCATGGCCGCGAGGCCCGAGGGGTCGCGCTTGAAGCGGGCCATGTACGCGGCGCGGAAGGCCTTGGCGCTGTCCCACGGCACGTCGGGCGCGTAGTGGTTGGTGAAGTAGGCGCCCTCCATCTCGGCGCCGGCGTCGTTCAGCAGCACGTCGGAGTCCCAGCCGTCGCCGCCCACGAACATCTCGCCCTTCACGCCCGCGGCCTTCGCCTGCCGGGCGATGATCCCCATCGAGTTATAGTACACCGGCGCGTAGATGATCTCCGGCTTCGCGTCGTTGATCTCGTTGATGTACGTGGTGAAGTTCGTCTCCTTCTTGAGGAAGCTCTTCTCGATCACCAGCTCGCCGCCGAGGCGCTTCAGCTCGTCGCGGAACTCCTTCGCGAGGCCCGAGGAGTAGAGGTCGTCCGACGCGTAGAGCAGCGCGACCTTCTTCTTGCCGAGCGACTTCAGGATGAACTCGGCGCCGAAGCGGCCCTGCACGTCGTCGGTGAAGCAGACGCGGAAGACGAAGGGCCCGATCTTGGTGATGTCGGGGTGCGTCGACGAGGGCGTGATCATCGGGATCTTCTTCTTGTTCGCCGCGATGCCGCCGACGCGCGAGCGCGCCGAGGAGACCTCGCCGAGGATGGCGATCACCTTGTCCCGATCGATGAGCTGGAGGACCTTGTTGTTGGCCTCCTGGGGGTTCGATTTGTCGTCCTCGTAGAGCACCTTGATCGGCTTGCCCTTGGGGCCGCCGCCCGCCTGGTTGGCCTGCTCGACGGCGAGCTCGATGCCCTCCTTGGTGTCGATGCCGAAGGCCGAGTCCTCGCCGGAGAGGCCGAGGTAAGCGCCCACCTTCCACTCGGCGGGCACCGCGGCCGCCTGGCCCTTGCCCGGCTCCTCGGGCTTGATGTCGCCCGTGCTGCCGCCGCCGCTCTTGTTGCCGCACCCGAGGGCCAGGAGGCCCGCGGCCAGAGCGCCCGTGATCGTCACCATCCACTGCCGTCGTCCGCGCATGTGCTTCTCCCCATGAGGATCGGCGGTGCGAGGGCCCCAGCGAGGGCCGCACCGCGATCCGAGGTGGTCGCGGCCCGGATACCACCGCTCCACCGCGCCGTCAGCAAGACACAGGCGAGACGCTACCCGCGCGCGGCCGGCGCAGGGGCCTCGGGCGCGCCGGCGAGCGGCCGCCCGAGGCGGAGCGAGAGCGCTCCGGCCAGGGACATGCCGAGCGCCGCGGCCACGTAGGGCGCAGCATGCCCGGCGCCCTGGTAGAGCGCGCCGCCGCCCGCAGGGCCGCACACCCGGGCAAAGGCCCCGGCCGATTGCAGCACGCCGAGCACCGCGCCCTGGCTTTGCAAGTCGCAGCGCCGCGAGACGAAGGCCGAGAGGCTCGGGTTGGTGAGGCCGCTCCCGAGCGCGATGGTGCCCATGGCGACGTAGACGAGCGCGGTGGAGCCCCGCCCGGCCGAGAGGGCGAGCAGCGCGAAGCCCACCGCCTCGAGCGCGACGCCGAGGGTGATGAGGCGCGTCTCGCGGATCAGCCGGGAAAGCGGCCGGATCAGCGCGCCTTGCACGAGGATGAGGATCACCCCGACCACGCCGAGCACGTAGCTCGTCTGCCGCACGTCCATCCCGAGCTCGTCCTCGGTGAAGAGCCGGAAGGTCTGCTCCATGCCTGCGAACGAGAGCACGAGCACGAAGTTGAGCAGCAGCGCGAGCCGGGCCCCGGGCAAGCCGAGGGCGCGCCGGTAACGCTCGCGATCGAAGGGCGATCCGAAGCGCCCGGCCCGCGGATCGGCCTTGCCGCGGGCCTCGGGCGGGAGCGACTCGGGCAGGAAGAAGACGGCCAGGAGCAGGTTGAGCGCGCCGAGCGCGGCGGCCGCGTACGCCGGCAGCGCGCCGGGCCGGGGGAGCAGGTGGAGGTCCTGGTTGACGCTCTCCAGGAGGCCGCCGATCACCGGCCCGAACACGAAGCCGAGGCCGATCCCCGCGCCGATCATCCCCATGCCGCGGGCGCGCTCCTCCGGGCGGGTGATGTCGGCGATGTACGCCTGCGCGACGGCGATGTTGCTCGTGGCGATCCCGCTCCAGATCCGGGCCGCGAAGAGCACCCACAAGGACCCCGCGCTCCCGAGCAGGAGCATCCCGCCGATCGAGGCGGCGATGCTGACGAGCAAGATCGGGCGGCCGCCCCGGCGATCGCTGAGCTGGCCCCAGTACGGGACGAAGAGGAGCTGCATCAGCGAGTAGCCGGCGCCGAGGAGCGTGGCCACGAAATCGCTGCCCCCGTGGGCGCGGGCCACCCCGGGCAGGTAGGGCACCACCAGACCGAAGCCCAGCAGATCCAGGAAGACGGTGAAGAAGATCGTCCCGAGCGAGGCCCGGCGGGTCACGGCCTTTCCCCGGCCTTTCCGGCTGGATCCAGGGGCGACGGCGCGCCCTCTCGGCCGGGCGTGGCCCGCGCCCAGACGAAGCGCTCCACGTTGCCCTTGGGGCCGGCCACGGCGCTGTCGGTCTCGTCCACCACCGCGAAGCCCGCCTCCTCGATCTCGGCGCGCGCCTTCGACACGGCGCCGAGGCGCACCGCTTCGTCGCGGATCACCCCGCGCCCGCGCGAGACGGCCTCGCGCCCGGCCTCGAACTGGGGCTTCACCAGGGCCACGAGGTCGCCCCCCGGCGCGAGGAGCCGCGCGATCGCGCCCATGAGCTTGCCGATCCCGATGAACGACGCGTCGACCACGATCAGCGAGGGCCGGGCCGAGAGCTGCTCGATCGCGAGGTCGCGCGCGTTGACGCGCTCGTGCACCTCCACGCGCGGATCGCTGCGCAGCGAGGCGGCGAGCTGGCCGTAGCCCACGTCGACGGCGATCACCCGCGCTGCGCCCCGCTGGAGCAGGCAGTCGGTGAAGCCGCCCGTCGAGGCGCCGATGTCGAGGCAGACGCGGCCCTCGATCGCGAGGCCTCGGGGGACGAAGACCGAGAGCGCGTGGTCGAGCTTGTCGCCGCCGCGGGAGACGAAGCGCGGGCGCGCGGCGACGGCGAGCGGCGCGTCGGGCGCGAGGAGCGCGCCGGGTTTGTCGACGCGGACAGGGCCCGAGCTCACCTCGCCGGCCATGATCAAAGCCTGCGCCTTGGCCCGCGAGGCCGCGAGGCCCCGGCTCTGGAGGAGCGCGTCGGCGCGGACCCGGCCGCGCGCGGCGCTCATGGAGCGGCCCCTCGGCCGGGGCTCTTCTCCTCGCCCGGCGCAGGGAGGATGTCGCCGTGCAGCGCGCGGGCGAGGGCGATCAACCCCTGGCCGATGCGCGGCCCGGGGCGGAGCACCAGGTTCGAGGTGAGCGGCCGGATCCGGCCCTCGCGCACCGCGCGCAGATCGCGGAAACCGGGCGCCGTGCGGAGCGCCGCGATCCGCGCCGCGTCGCCCCCGTCGTGGCCCGTGGACGCGCCGTCGAGGATCACGTCCGGATCGAGGGCGAGCAAGCGCTCGATGCTGAGCGTGGGGTACGCGCCGCCCTCGCGGATCAAGTTCTCGCCCGCGGCCTCGGCGATCAGCTCGTCGGGGAAGCTGCCCGGCCCGGCCCCGACGATCGGCGAGGTGTCGAAGAGGAAGACCGCCCGCGCCCTGGGCTTGCCCGCGACCGCCGCGCGCACCTGCGATCGCGCCTGCTCGATGGCCGCGACGGCCGCCGCGGCGCCCGCCTGATGGCCGAGCTTCTCCCCGAGATCGCGCAGCATGTGCTCGATCTGCGCGATCGACTCCGTCTCCGGGAAGAACGTGGCGATGTGGTGCGCGGAGAGCGCCTGATCGAGCGCCGGCCCCGCGGGCCCATGCGCGCCGATCACCAGCGAGGGCGCGAGCGCGACGATGGCCTCGACGTTCGGATCGGCGAAGCCGCCGACCGCAGGCAGCCGCTCGACCTCGGGCGGATAGTCGCAGTAGCGCGATCGCCCGACCACCATCGCGCCCGCCCCGATCGCGAACACCGCCTCGGTGGTGCTCGGCGAGATGGAGACGACGCGCGCGCCCGACGCCGAAGGCGCGCGCCTGCCACAGCCCGAGGCCGCGCCCAGGGCGAGCGCGCCCAGCCCGGCGAGGAAGGCCCTTCGCCCGGCGCGCATCAGGTCACGCCCGTCGTCGGCGAACGAGCGCGAGCCCGGTCACGAGCGCGCCGACGAACCAGGGCACGGGCTTGGTCGGATCTTCTCCCGGCGTGCGAGCCATCGTGCAGCCGCTGTCTTCTTCCGGCGTGCTCGTGTCGCCGCCCGTCGCGCTGTTGTTCGTGGGCGCAGGCGCGGGCGCGGGCGCGGGCTTCTGGAAGCACACGCCCTGGTCGGCGTTGCAGGTGTACCCGTCCGGACATGCGGCGAGATCGTTGCAGAGGCGCGTGCAGTACTGGCTCAGCCCGTCGGTGAGGCAGTTGTTCGACGCGCAGTCCGAGGCCTGCTTGCACGCGTCGCCGACCGGATAGCTGTACGCGGGATCCGTTGGATAGCCGGTGGCCCACGGCGGCGGATCGTAGCCGCCCACCTGCGCGCCGTGGACGGTGTTGTCTTTGATCCACGCCCCGTGGGCGAACACATCGCCGTACGTGGGGAACGAGCAGTCGTTCGGCCCGCGCGACGTCACGCCGATCACCCGGTTCTTGAGGTCGATCGCCGGGCCGCCCGAGTCGCCTTGACAGATGCCTTCGTCGCCCACGAACTCGGCCGGGGTCAGGTCCTCCTTGAGGTAGGTCGGGCAGGCGTCGCCGACGCAGGTGACGTTGAGGTCGTCCCGGCGCCGTCGGGTGCCCGATCCGGTCCCGTTCTGATCGTTCTGGATCGCCCCGAAGCCGATCGCATAATACCCCTCCTTCTTGATGATCTCCTCGTCGACGCGCGGCACGAGGGGCTTGGCCTCGGAGGGATCGATGCTCTTGTCGAGGATGAGCAAGGCCACGTCGTTGCCGCAGAACGAGGACCCCGTGGGCGTGATGATCTCCTTGACCCCGTGGTACGACGCGTCCTTGTAATCGCTCATCGAGGGCTTGGTGGTGACGCCCATGTTCTTCGGGAGGAAGTTCTTCCCGAAGGTCGTCGCGGGGTACGTCTGGCCCATGTACGTGGTCTTCTTGCAGAGCACGCCGAGCGACTGGTCGTTGAGGACGGGAGCGACGCAGTGCCGCGCGGTCAGCACCACGTTGGGGGCGATCAGCGAGCCGGTGCAGATGCCGTAAAGGAACCCACCCTGGAACTCGGCGACGCCGACGGCGTTGGGGTCGTTCTTGTCGATGTACCCGCCCTTGATGGCCTCGCTCGTCTGGACGACCGGCTCGGGCGCCTGGTCGTCGGGGGCCGCGCCGCAGCCGAGCGCCGCCGTGAGAGCCAGGGTTAGGCAGGTGGCGGACGAGAGCGAGCGAGCCAGCATGAAAGACCTCCGGGGCGTAGAAAGGAGGGCAAAGCCCGCCGATCCGGGGGGCGTGGAGCATAGGGGATTTGGCCGGATCACGCACGTGGCAACCGTCCCCGCGCCTCGCTTTGGCGTGTGGTTGCAATCGTGCAGCGCGGGTATCCGCGCGATTGATCCGCCCTGGCGGCGGCCCGCGGTCCGCCATGGCGCCGCCACCCAATTTTGACCACCGATCCCCTGGAAACACCGCGTTTTCGATCGGGCCCACCGCTTGCCAAGCGGCCCGTCGTGATCGACCCGCCCATCCTCCTCGCCCTCGCTCTCCTCGCCGCCCCGGCGCTCGCCCTCGCGCCGCTCCCGGCCGCGTTCGCCGCGCTTTCCATCGCCTTTCTCCTGCGCAGCCGCGCGACCCGCCGGAGCTTGCTCCTCGCGCTCGCGGCGCTGCTCCTTGCCGGCCTGCGCGCGCGCGCTGCCCTCGACGGCGCCACCCATCTCCACGAGCGCATGACGACCTTGCTCACGCCACCCGCGCGCTGCGAGGCCGAGGCCGTGGTGGTCTCGTCGCCCGTCGTCCTGCGCGGCCATGGCCCGGTCGATTCCAGCTCCCAGGATGATCGCTCCGAGGCGCGCGCCGATATCGAGATCGAGCGGGGGATCTGCGGCGATCGCGCGATCGATCGGCCCTTCCGCGCCCGCGTCTACGGCGCGCCCGAGGGTCTCGCGCGCGGCGATCGGATCGCTGTCGTCGTCGATCTCGCGCCCGTCCACCTCTTCGCAAACCCCGAGCTCACCGACCCTCGTCCGGGCATCGCCCGGTCCGGCGTGGCCGCGAGCGGCGGCCTCGTCGAGGCGCGCTTGCTCACGCCCTCGCATGGTCCCCCCGCGTGGATCGATCGCGCCCGCACCGCGGCCCGGCGGCGCATCGAGGCCACCTATCACCCCGAGGCCAATGCCCTCGGCCGCGCCCTCGTCCTCGGCGAGACCGACCTCGATCCCGCGGACGACGAGGCCTTCCGCGCGAGCGGCCTCTCGCACCTGCTCGCGGTCTCCGGCACGCACCTCGTCATCGCCGTCGCCGGCTTCGCGGCCGCGCTTCGGGCTCTCTTGCTCCGCGTCCCGCCGCTCGCCGCCCGCATGGATGTCACGCGCCTCTCCTCGGCCCTCGCCATCCCTGCGGCCTTCTTCTACGCCGATTTCGCCGGTGGCAGCGGCTCCGCCCTCCGCGCCGCAGCCATGCTCGGCGCGGCCATGCTCACCCGCGCGCTCGGCCGCCGCGCCTTCGTCGCGCGCACCTTCGCCTGGTCGATCCTCGTGCTCGCGCTCCTCGATCCGCTCCTCGCGACCGACCTCTCCTTTGCCCTCTCGACCGCGGCCACCGCCGGCCTCGTCCTCTTCCAGCGACCCATCGCCTCCGTCATCGTCACCGGCCCCGCGCCGATCCGCGCGCTCCTCTCCGCCATCGCCACCACCCTCGCGGCCATGGCCGGCTGCACGCCGATCCTCACCTTGCTCGCGCCCACGCTCCCGCTCCTCGGCATCCTCGCGAACCTCCTGGCGGCGCCTCTCGGCGAGCTGCTCGCCCTGCCGCTCTGTCTCGTCCACACGCTGCTCGCCTGGGCGCCCCCGGTCGAGCAAGGGGCCGCGATCCTCGGTTCAGGCGCCCTGCTCGGCGTGCGCGCGGTCGCCCTCGCCACCGCCGCGACCGGCGCCACCGTTGCCCTCCCGCCGCCCACCGCCTTGCAGCTCGCCCTCCTCGCCGTCACCGCCTCGGCCGCGTTTGCCGCGCCCGACGCGCGCCGCCGCCTCGGCGCCTTGCTCCTCGGCGCGCTCGCGCTCGGCGCCGCGGAGATCGGCGCGCGCAGGGCCGGCGCGCCCGAGGGCCTGCTGCGCATCAGCGTGCTCGACGTGGGCCAGGGCGACGCCGCGCTCATCGACCTGCCGGACGGGAGCGCCATGCTCCTCGACGGCGGCGGCTTCATCGGCAGCCCGGTCGACACCGGCAAGCGCGTGATCCTCCCCGTCCTCCGCGCCCGCCGCCGCGACAGCCTCGCGCTGGTCGTCCTCTCCCACCCGCACCCCGACCACTTCGGCGGCCTGGTCACGACGTTGCCCAGCGTCAACGTCGGCGCCCTCTGGGACACAGGGCAAGGCGAAGACCAGGGCGCGGGCCCCGCCTACACGGCGCTCCTCCAGGGCGCGCGCGACCGCCACGTGCCCATCCTCCGCCCGGCCGACCTCTGCGGCGCACCGCACCCGATCGGAGGCGCGCTCATCGAGGTGCTCGCGCCTTGCCCGGGCTTCGCGCCCGATCGCGGCGCCAACGACAACTCCTTCGTGCTCCGCATCACCCACGGCAAGCGCTCGGCCCTGCTGGTCGGCGACGCCGAGCACGAGGAGGAAGACGCCCTGCTCCACCGCCCCGGTCTCACCTTGCGCGCCGATTTCCTCAAGGTCGGCCACCACGGGAGCCGCACCTCCACCTCGAAGGCCTTCCTCGCCGCCGTCGCGCCTTCGTTCGCCACCATTTCGAGCGGCGTCCGCAACCGCTTCGGCCACCCCCACCCGAGGACGCTCGCCACCCTGGAGGCCCAGGGCGTGCCGTTTTCGCGCACGGATCGCGGCGGGCAGATCGTCTGGGAGACCGACGGCGACCTCGTGCGCGTCCTGCCGCGAGAACCGTGAGCCGGAGGGGAGCCGCTTTCGTTACAATGCGCTGCCGCTTCCGGCCAATCGCGGAGACGATCATGCGCAGCATGGCAAAGACCTTTCTTCTCGGCAGCGCCCTCGGCGCAGGGCTCCTCTTCGCTCCCGCGGCCTTCGCCGACGTGGAGCTGAAGAACGACGGCTTCGTCGACGGGGCCGCCGTGGGCTTCCAGTCGGGCTTCGTGGAGAGCGAGATCGGCGCCTCGCGCTTCACCCCGCCCACGCCCGGCATCGGCCTGCTCAAGGTGCAGCTCCTCTTCGGCGGCGGCGTCGACGGCGCCAAGCGCGACGTGATCCTCCACGTGTGGGACGACGCAGCCCTCACCGACGACCCGGGCACCGAGCTCTTCGTGTCGAAGTTCAACCTGACCGCCGCCGACATGGCCCTGCAAGAGCTGGTCATCGATCCGCCGGTGGTGGTGAACGGCCCCTTCCGCGTGGGCGTGGAATTCACCGCGGCCGACTTGCCCTGCATCGCCCGCGACTCCGATGGGACAGTCGATCACGACGTGAACTTCATCCTCGCGAAGGACATCGGCTGGAAGCACGCCGACGATCTCGGGGTGACCGGCGACTGGATCATCCGCGCCTTCGTGGAAGGAGGCGAGGGCGGCGCCGGCGGCGGAGGAGGCGCAGGCGGCGGCACGACCGGCGGCACGACCGGCGCCGGCGGGAGCGGCACGACCGGCGGGACCGGCGGGAGCAGCAGCACGACCGGCGCAGGTGGGAGCGGAGGCACGCCGGTGACGGACAGCGGGTGTAGCTGCCGTGCCGCGGGGAGCGAGGCTTCTTCGGATGGCGTGTGGCTCGCGGGGCTCGCGCTCGGCGCAGCCATGCGGATCCGGCGCCGTCGCTGGCACGGAGCCTGAATAGGGACCGGGCGCCGGGACCTTTCCCGGCGCCTTCTCGGAGACCCTCATGACCCGCCCTTTCCTTGCTCTTGCCGTGCTCGCCCTCTCCTTCTCGGCCTGCGCCGACACCACGATGCACCTCGAGGACTTCGACACGAGCTGCACCACCGGCGCCGACTGTGTGACGGTGTTCGCCAACGTCTGCGGCTGTGACTGCGACGAGGTGGCCATCAACAAGAGCGAGGAGGAGCGCTACAACGACGAGCGCGCCACGAAATACGAGCACTGCGAGCAGCTCACCTGCGGCGCTTGCCCCGACAGCAAGCCGGCCGTGTGCCTGAACAAGGTGTGCACGATCAAGTGAGGCTGGAGGTGGGGAGCCTTCACGATCGGGCGATCGGTGATGTGTCGCGATGGGCCATCACGGCCACCTCGGTTGGCGGCGATGGCGTTGTCTTGGAGCCGCTAGAACCTACCCCGTTGTCCCCGCGCGAAGCAGCTCAGCCCTCCTCGTCGGGCTCCCTCTCGGGCAGCCGGTCGCCCGCCGCCCACAGCTCATCGAGATCGATCATGAGCCCCTCGCACCCGGGGATCATGTGCGCTCCCTCGGCGGCGCTCAGCGCCACGGTGTAACGCCCATCCGCGCCGAGCTCGAGCACCTCGAACGTGCGCGCCTGCGGATCGACGAGCCAGTAGTAAGGCACGCGAAACGCCGCGTACTCCTTCTTCTTCTCGACGACATCACGCCGCACGTCGCGCGGTCGCGGAGAGACCACCTCGACCACGATGGACGGCGCCCTCCGCGTCGCCCCCGCGCTTCGCCCCGGGAACGGCCGCCCTGGCAAGTAAGCCGATACATCGGCCTTCCGCCCCCGTGCCGCGCTCACCGCGAGCTTCAGCTCCGCGCCGAACGCGATCCCACCGCGCGGATGGACCCAGAGGCGCAGCGCCCCGAACAACCAACCGGAAATGAGCGCGTGAAGCGCGCTCGACCTCTCCTCCTCGACGAGCGCGCCATCCACCAGCTCGCCCTCGATGTCCTCATCGAGCGCGGCCCACTGCGCAACGGTAAGCCCGCGGAGGGGCACCCGATCGGAGGCAACAGACACACCGCGACGGTAGCGCCACACCACGAGATCTTCCAGCGGCGTTTCCCGGGCCTCATGGCACCGCCCGCCCCACCAGCCGATCGATCCACTTCGGGAATTGCAGCTCGTAGTCCGGCGGCAGCCCGTGCGTCCCGTAGAACCACGCCGTGTGCGAGTCCACCTCGGCGCCGAGCTCGCGCAGCCGATCGATGTCGATATAGGCCGTGCCCACCGCGTCGAACGAGTCGAAGCTCGCGTAGGCCACCACGTAGCGCTGCCCGGCGAGCGCCGGGTGCGGCGCGATCGGCGCGATGGGCGATCCCAGGCTCGACGGTGAGAGCGCGATGGCGCCCCGGTAGCGCTCGGGATCGAGCGCCGCGGTCACGAGGGCGGCCTGCGCGCCCTCGGAGAAGCCGAGCAAGATGACCGGCGCGCCCGGTATCCGCAGCCGCCGCGTGATCTCCTCCACCGCGCGCGCGAGGTGCGCCGTGTTGTCGGCCGGCTCATGCGACCAGCGGAACGAGCGCGGCCCGAGGGGGATGGTCGCGCTCACGCCCACGAAGGCCACGCCGAGCTTGCGCGCCCAGGCGCGGTAGGTCTGCGGATCGAGGAAATCGGCGGGCTCGTCGCCGTCGGCGTGAAGCGCCACGACGAGCGGCAGGGGGCGCCCCGGCGTCCGGCGATCCGGCGTGATGAACAGCAGCGTGCGCCGCCCGCTCGCGGCCCAGTAGGCCGACGTCTGATCGAGGAACGCGCTCACCGCCGGCCAGCGCAGATCGTTTCGCAAGGGCGCGAGCGCCTCGTCGTCGCGCGCGGCGGCCGGGTCGACGCCCTCCTCGATCGCGGCGCGCAAAAGCCAGTAGAGCGCCCCGTTCACGTCGCCGAGGCGCGCCTCGATCCGGGCGAGCAGGAGCTGCCCGCGCCCGCCCCGCGCCACCGCGCCCATCGCCGCCTGGGCCGCCGCCTGGTAGTCCTCGCGATCGAACGCCTTGCGCGCCGCCGCGTGGAGCGCCCGGGCCCGCTCCGGGCTCCGCGACCGCGCCTCCCCCGGGGCGCCCTCACCGAATGGCGAGAGCGGCGGCGGCAACACGAACGGCGCTGCCGGCGCACCGGTCGCGGGCATGCCCGGCGCCTCGGTCACCTCGCTCGGTCCAGCGTCGGCGCGCTCGTCCGTGGCCCGGCGCGAGCAAAACAGGAGCAATGGCGCGATGACCAGCAAGGCGCGAACAAGCCTCGATCGAAGCGCCGGCGCGACCATGCCCGGAGAATTTGCATCGCTCGTGCCACCGCAGGACGGCGCGGAGCGGCATGGAATCGGCTGCGATCAAGGGCGATTTCAGCTCAGGGCTCGATCGGCTCGGCGCCTGATTGCGCAGGGCCTGCGCCCGTTGCGCCTCACTGAATGTCGATATCCAGCGGGTTCTTCTTGGGCGGAGGCGGCTGCTTGGTCGGCGGAGGTGCCGTGGGCGGAGGTGTCGCTGGAGGTGGGGTGACCGCGGGCGGAGGGGTTGCAGGAGGTGTGGCCGGTGTCGACGCGGGCGGGGGCACCGCGACGGGGACCGCGGAAGGCTGCGCCGACGGCCTGGCCGAGGGGCTCGACGGCAAGGGCGTCGCGGGCGTGATGGCCGGGCCTGGCTTGGGCAGAGCGCTCGGGGTTTGCGGCGCCTGCACCTGGGCGACCGGCTCGGCCGTCGCGGGCCCGGGGGTGGCGGGCGCAGGGAGCGCGGGTGCGGACTCGGCCACGGCGGCGCTCGTGGGGCCCGTGCGCGCGTCGGCGGTGCTGCGGTTGCGGCTGAGGGCGGCGGCGCCGATGCCCGCGATGAGGGCGCCGAGGATGGCGCCGACGAGCACGGTGACCGGGATCCGCTTCTTGGGGACGGGCACCGCGCTCGCGCCGAGCGTGTCGCCGGGGGAGACGGTGGCCGCGTAGGCCGCGTCTTTCCCGGTCACCGAGGCGGGGCCCATGCTGGGCGGTGGGATGCTCGGCGGCGGGATCGAGGCCGAGGGCGCCACGGGCAGGCTCGACAGGAGGCCGCTCGTCGCGCGCGGGCCGCTCGTCGATCCGGACGCGCCGGCCGACATCGAGAGGGGCGCGGGCACGTCGATGGCGGAGTGGCGCTCGATCGGCGCCGCGGGGATGGGCGCGCCCTGCATGCGGGCGATGCGCTGCGCGGAGACCATCGCCTCGGACCGGCCGAAGGGGGCGATGGCGGCGGCGAGCTCGGCGACGTTGGTGAAGCGCTCGTTGATGTTGCGCTTCAGGCAGCGGAGGACGGCGGCCTCGAGATCGGGCGGCAGATCCTCGCGCAGCGTGCTCGGGGGCGCAGGGTCCTCCGTCGTCACCTTGATCACCAGGTCGACGAAGCTCGGCGCCTTGAAGGGCACGACCTTGGTGAGGAGCTGGTAGAGGATCGCGCCGAGCGACCAGATGTCGGCGCGCGCGTCGACGTCGCGCGAGGAGCGCATCTGCTCGGGCGCCATGAAGTTGGGCGAGCCGAGCATCGCCTTGGTCGCGGTGAGCGGGTGATCGCCGTCGGTACCGTCGCTGTCGCCGGTGTCCTTCGAGATGCCGAAGTCGAGCACCTTCACCGTGGCCGAGCCGTCGGCGGCCTTGGTGAGGAAGAGGTTCGCGGGCTTCAGATCGCGGTGGATGATGCCGAGCGTGTGGGCCTCGGCGATCGCCTCGCAGGCCTGGAGCACGAAGTCCACGGCGTCCACGATAGGGAACGCGCCGCGCTTGCGGAGCACGCGGGAGAGGTCGCTCCCGTCGAGGTACTCCATCACCATGTACGGCGCGCCCGTCGGCAGCTCGGCCACGTCGAGCACGCGCGTCACATGATCGCTGCGGAGCCGCGCGGCCGAGCGCGCCTCGCGGAGGAAGCGCGCCGTGACCTCTTTGCCCGCGCCGGGGAGGAGGAACTTGATCGCCACCTTCTGCCGCAGCGAGAGGTGCGTCGCCGCCACCACCACGCCCATGCCGCCCTGACCGAGCACCCGCTCGATCTTGTACTTCCCGTCGAGGACCTCGCCCTCGGCGATGGGCGTGTCCGGCGACTTCGGCGATTTGGGCTGCTCGTCCATGGGGCTCAGGGCGACTTGGGGAGCTTGATCAGGGCCCCGCTCGGGACGTCGGAGGCGCCCTCGTTGACCCAGTAGATCGTGCTGTCGTTCACCATGATGGTCCCCGGCGCATGCTGCAAGCTCGCGAGCAGCTCGGGCGTGTCGCCGGGCTTGGCGGTCTTGGGCAGGGCGTTCACCGTCCCCGTGGCGCGGTTCGTCCAGTAGACCTTGTCCGCGTCGACCGCGACGCCGTTCGGGTAGGGGAGGTCGGTCGCGAGCACCTCGGGCGCCCCCGGGCTCGCGCCCGAGAGATCGACGCGCACGATCGACCCCTTGGCGGCGAAGTTCGCCCAGTAGATCGCCTTGGCCGCGCCCGTCCCGTCGCGGTCGAGCACCATCGCCCGCGGCGTCTCCTGCTCGGGGCCGATGATCTCGACGCCCGTGACGCCGCCCGCCGCGTAGTCGTAGCGCGCCACCGAGCCGTTCGGCGGCGTCTGCCCGGCCGTGCCCTCGTTCGTCCAGTAGACATGTGTGGCGTCGGCCGAGACGCGGAAGGGGTAGTTGCCCTGCGCCAGCTTGAGCGCCGCGCCGCCGCCGATCGGGATGCGGTAGATGCCGCCGTCCTTGAACTCGGCGAAGAAGATCTTGTTGCCGAAGGGCGACAGCCCCTCCGGCGCGTCGAGCCCCTGCACGAGCGGCGTCACCGTGCCGCCCTCCATCTTCGCGATCGAGCCCACGTGATCGCCGGGCGGCGCGTTCGTGAAGTAGAGCACGCTGTCCTTGAACACCATCTCGCGCGGGGAGATGTCGGGCACGATCACCTCGGGCTTGCCGCCGAGGTCGGAGATCAGCTTGATCGCGCCGTCCGCCGCGGAGACGCCGCCGCTCGTCCAGTAGACGCCGCCGTCGGTGAGGGCGAGCGAGACCGGGCGCGATTGCCCGCCCGCGAGGGCCACCGGGCCGACCGTGGGCGCGGGGTTGTTGGTCGCGGAGGACCAGGGCCCGCAGGTCGGGAGCGAGGACGTCTTGCGGCGGCACTGGGGCGTGACCTTGGCGGTCACGACGTTGACGATGGTGCCCGACGTGATCTTGTCGCACACGGCGGTCGGCAGCGTGATCGACCCGTCCTTGTTCGTCGTGAAGCCGGTCGGGCTCTCGGCGTCGAGGGCGATGAAGCAGCCGACCTTGCCGCAGATGCCGTCGCCCTCGGTCTGGAGGGCGATGTTCACCTTGTCCGCCGCGGGGATGGTGCAGCTCGCCGTGTCGACGGCGGCGACGGTGTTGTCGTCGAAGCAGCTCGTCACGTCGAGGCAGGAGCCGTCGCCGAAGGCCGTCTGGTCCTGGAAATCGGGCAGGGTGCTCGAGTCCACTTTGTCGTCCTTGCAGGAGCCGGCGATGCAGGTCTGCCCCTCGGGGCAGGTGCTCTGCACCTCGCCGTTCTTCACCTTGCCCGAGCCGTCGCAGAGGAACTGGATCGGCAGGTCGAGCTCGGCCGAGCGCCCCTGCGGGACGGTGGTGACGACCTCGCGCACGACGCGGACGGTGCCGTCTTTTCCGCCGGATCGCGCGCTCACGATGATCGAGATCGCGTCCGAGGGGTTCTCGGGCGAGTCGAGGGCGAGCGTGCCGGGGAGGTGGATCTGCCCGTCCTTCGAGCCGAGGCGGTCGTAGTCGTTCTTGAACTTGGGCACGCCCTCGTTCAGCACCTCGATCCGGATCGTGTCGATGTCCTTGGGCAGGGACATGTCCGTCTGGAGCACCAGCACGATCTGCCCGACCACCTTGGTCGAGCAGCCGGGCGCGCTCGCCGCGAGCGCCGCCACCGTCAGGGCGCCGAGCGCCTGTCGCACGCGCCTCATCGGCGACCTCCGAAGTTGAGCTGCACGTTGCCGGGGTTGATGCTGCCCGTGACCGAGGGCGCCTCGGTGGGCTTGAAGAGGAAGAAGCCGCCCACGGCCGCGCCGGCCGCGAGCACCGTGCCGCCGACCACCCAGAGGATCGTCCGGGTCCCGTCGGTGCGCGGCACAGGCTGGAGCGTCACGTCGATCCGCCGCGTCTGCGCGTCTTGCACCACCGCCTCGCTCTGGTAGGGCGTCATCCCGGGCGCGCTGACCTTGAGCTGGTGGCCGCCGCTCGGCACCGAGCCCTCCCAGCGGCCGCGGCCGATGACCTTGCCGTCGAGGGAGATGAGGTCGTCCTGCCCCGCGTTGACGAGGAGCTTGCCGCGGTGGACTTCTTTCTCCATCGCGATGTCGACCGAGAGCGCGCCGCCGCCGGGCACGGGCTTCTGGACCTCGGCGGGCCGGAAGCCGGGCTTGACCGCGCGGATCTTCCGCGTGCCCACGTCGACGGTGATCGGCCCGGCGAGCGGGCTCGTCCCGACCTTCTCGTCGTCGATGAAGACCTCGGCGCCGTCCTCGGCCACGCGCACGGTCAACGCGCTCACGAAGGTCGCCACCGTCTTGATGATCTCCTCGGCGCGCGCCTTCTCGTCGTCGGTGAGCATCGACGCGCCGTCTTTTTTGTAGCGCTGGATGGTCGCGAGCATCTTCGCGTAGCGCCGGAGGTTCTTCTCGCACACGGCCACGTTCCAGAGCAGGCGCGGGTCCTTGGAGAGGTCGTACGCGTGCTGGAACTTGACGATCGCGTTCGCGTAGTCCCGGTCGCCGTAGAGGATCTTGCCCGCCTCGTACTCGGCCTTGGCCATGCCGGAGAGCGAGTCGGAGAGCGGCTTCGGGCCGCTCGGGGCTTGATCGGCCGGGGCTCCGGGGGCGCCGGGCGCGCCGGCGGGCGGCGGGTCGGCGAACGCGCGGACGGGCGCGAGCAGGCCGAGGCCAGCGAGGGCGATGGCCACGAGGGATCCTCTGCGCGGCCGCGCCGCTGCCTTGTCGTCGGTCATGAGGCCGTCATGCTAACCGAATCGCGGGGATGGCGAAACGGTCGCGCCGGGGCTCCCCGCGGAACAAAAGCCGGGATAGGATCCCCGCCATGCGTCGTCGCCTGGCCTCGGTCGGCCTGCTCGCCACAATCCTCCTCGCGGCCCCGAGCCGAGCCCATGCCGCGGACCAGAAGGGCGTCGCCCTCGACCAGCTCGATCCCGCGCCCGCCGGCGACACCTTCGTCGGCGTCCCCTCGCCGTTCGCCAGGGGCAGCCTCACGCCCCGCGGCCTGCTCACCTTCGACTACGCGCTCGATCCGCTCCGGCTCCAGAAGGCGGCGGGCACCTCCAGCGTGGTCAACGGGCAGGGCTTCCTCCACGTCAACGCCTCCTTCGCGGTGCAAGATCGGCTGCTGATCTCGGTCCTCATGCCCTTCGCCCTCGTCCAGGGCGGCGACAACCCCACGGTAGGCGGCACGCCGGTCACCTCGCCCTCGGGCACGCAGATCGGCGATCTCCGCGCGGGCCTGCGGGTGCGCATGTTCGGAGACGACGACGACCCCTTCCAGATCGGCGTGGGCGCCTACCTCTTCGTGCCGACGGGCGCCTCCGACTCCTATGTGAGCGAGGGCTCGATCCGCGCGACGCCGCACCTCTCCATGGGCGGGCGCTTCAAGCTCGGCGTGCCCTTCGTCTGGACGGCCTACGGCGGGGCGATGGTGCGCGGCTCGGACAACCCTTCGAAGATCGCCTACGGCGCGGGCCTCGCGTTCACCTACTTCGACGACAAGCTCCAGGTCGGCCCCGAGTTCTTCGGCTCGACGCCGATCCAGGAAGGGTCGCTCGCCCTCGCCGACGGCGTGAAGCTCGACCAGAAGATCAGCACCAACGCCGAGCTGCTCGTGAGCGCGCGGGTGCGCGTGCTCGGCGGGCTCTACGCCTCGATCGCGGGCGGCCCGGGCTTCGGGCAGGCCGTGGGCACGCCCTCGGCGCGCTTCGTGGGCAGCGTGGGCTGGGCGCCCGGGGCCAAGTCGACGGCCGCGCCGGCTCCGGTCGATCCCGACGGCGACGGCCTCACCGCCGAGGCCGACGCATGCCCCTACGCGTTCGGTCCGAAGAGCGCCGACCCGAAGAAGAGCGGCTGCCCGGTGATCGACGACGACGAGGACGGCATCCCCAACGCAGAAGACGCATGCCCCGCCGCCTACGGCCGCGCGAACAGCGACGCGAAGCAGAACGGCTGCCCGCCCGCCGCGCCCAAGGACAGCGACGCCGACGGCATCCCCGACATCGACGACGCATGTCCGCAGGTGCCCGGCCAGCCGAGCTTCGACAAGACCAAGCACGGCTGCAACACGCCGCCGCCCGATCCCGACATCGACGCCGACGGCATCCCCGACACCGACGACGCATGCCCGCGCGAGAAAGGCGCAAAATCGAGCGATCCCAAGGCGAGCGGCTGTCCCAAGCTCGTGCGCGTGAACGACGCCGAGATCGTCCTGCTCGCGCCGGTCGAGCTCAAGCCCGGCAAGAAGGTGAGCGTGTCCCCCGACTCGGAGGCGCTGCTCAACGAGGTGCGCGACGTGCTGGCCCAGCACCCGGAGATCACCAAGGTCGAGGTGCAAGCCCACACCGACAACACCGGCAAGCCGATCTTCAACACCAAGGTGAGCCAAGCCCAGGCCGAGGCCGTGATGGCCTGGCTCACCGATCACGGCGTGCCGGCCGGCAAGCTCACCGCCCACGGCTACGGCCCCGAGCGGCCGATCGCGGACAACGCGACGAAGGAAGGGCGCGCGAAGAACAAGCGCATCCAGCTCGTGGTGGTGGAGAAGAAGCCGCGCTGAGGCGGCACGACGGAGCGCCGGGGTCGTCGCCTCGGCGCTCCTCAATCCGCAATGCGCGCGGCTACCGCCCCGCGCGCCGCTTCCTTCGCAGGCCGAGCAAGCCGAGGAGCAGGCTCGCGCCCCACCACGACGACGGCTTGCCCGTCGCGATGGACGCGCACCCGCTGCCGAGGAGCTGGCCGCTGTCGTCGCCCGCGCCGCCGCCTTCGCCGCCCGTCCCGCCGCTCGACGAGCCGGTGGAGCTCGAGCTCGTGCTGCTCGACGAGCTCGTGCTGCTCGACGAGCTCGTGCTGCTGCTCGACGAGCCCGTCTCCACGATCGCGTCTGGCACGCAGCTCCCCGCGATGCACACGCCGCCCTCGCAGGGCGTGCCGTCGAGCAGGTGCAGGCTCTGGCATGCGCCCTGCTGGCAGGTGTCGGCCGTGCAGGGGTTCTGGTCGTCGCATGCCGTGCCGTTCGGCTTCGCCACGGGATCGCAGGCGCCGGTGTCGGGGTTGCAGGTCCCCTCGTCCTGGCAGGCGTTCATCGCGGGGCAGAGCACGGGGCCGCCGCCCTGGCACACACCGTTGGAGCATGTTTCCCCTGTGGTACAGGGGTTACCATCGTCGCACACCGGGCCGGTGAGCGTCGTGCAGAAGCCGTCCTTCTGGCCGCCGGCGGCGACCGAGCATGCGTCGCAGGGGCCGGCGGCGCAGGCGGAGCTACAGCAGACGCCGTCCGCCTCGAAGTTGCTCAGGCACTCGTTGGCGCCGGCGGCGGGGGCGCCGTCGTTCTTCTTGGCCGCGCAGACGTTGGTGGCGCAGTAGGAGCCGCCCGAGCAGTCGTTGTCGTTGGCGCATACCTTGGCGCATGCGCCGTTCGCGCAGAGGGCGGGCGAGCAGTCCATGACGACCCCGGCCAGGCAGGTGCTCTTGGGGCCGCACAAGGACGGCAAGGTCAGGATGTTCCCGGCGCAGGAGGGCGGCTGGCAGACGGTGCCCAGCGCGTACAGCTCGCACCCGCCGTTGCCGTTGCAGAAGCCGTCGTTCCCGCAGGAGGCGGCGCCCTGGTCGTCGCACTCGTCGGCCGGATCGGTCCCGGCGGCGATGGGCCCGCAGGTGCCGCTCGGGCCGTTGCCCTTGAGGATCGCGGTGCATGCCATGCACGGCCCGGCGCAGGGGTCGTCGCAGCAGACGCCGTCGGCGAGGAGGCCGCTCTGGCACTCGTTCGCCGAGACCGAGGGCGTCCCGTTGACCTTCTTCACGGTGCAGGTGCCGGTCTTGCAGTAGCCGTCGATGGCGCAGTCCCCGTCGATCTGGCAGGTCAGATCGCAGGCGTTGTTGACGCAGGAGCCCGGGTCGCACGAGGTCACGCCCGGGTCGGTGCAGGTGCCCGAGCCGTCGCAGACCATGGCCTGCTGGAGGTTGCCGACCTCGTCGCAGAAGGGCGCGCCGCACAAGGTGCCGGCCGCGTAGAGCTGGCAGGCGCCGGCCCCGTCGCAGAAACCGTTGGTGTCGCAACTATCCGGACCGTTGTCGAAGCAGGTGCCCCCGCCGACGTTCGGCTGGCCGTTGCCCTTGGCCTTCTTCGCGCTCGGGCCGCTCCCGCCGGGGGCCGCGTTCGGCTGGATGCCGCCGTCGACCGGCGGCAGGCCGGCGCCGACGGGCCCGCACACCCCGTCGAGCCCGCCGCCCTTGGACGCGGCGGTGCACGCGAAGCAGAGCGTGTCGCAGGGGGTGTCGCAGCACACGCCCTCCACGCAGTTGCCGCTCGCGCACTCGAAGGCGTCGAGGCAGGCGTCGCCGAGCACCGAGAGGGTGAAGAGCTCCGAGCTCGCCAGCGCGCCGAAGTCGTCGCCGCCGGCCGCGAGCACGGCGCCGTTCGGGAGCAAGGTCGCCGTGTGCAGCGTGCGCGCGTCGTTCATGGGCGGCACGGTGAAGAAGCTCTGGGCCGAGGGCACGTAGAGCTCGGCGTCGGGGAAGGGCCCGCCGCTCTCGCCGCCCGCGATCAGCACCGTCCCGTTCTGGAGCAGCGTCGCCGTGTGGTTGCGGCGGGAAAAATTCATGCTCCCGACGAAGAACCAGCCCTGGAACGCGGGGTCGTAGATCTCGGCGCTCGACGTGACGCCCTCGCCGACGTTGCCGCCGGCGACGAGCACCGTCCCGTCCTGGAGCTTGGTCGCGGTGAACTCCTCGCGGATGTCGCCCATCGACGCGGTGCCGTTCCAGGTGTCGGTCACCGGGTCGTAGATCTCCGCGCTCGACAGGATGAAGCCGTTGTCCTCGCCGCCGGCGACGAGCACCGTGCCGTCGTCGAGCAGCGTCGCCGTGTGGCGCTCGCGCTGCGAGAGCATGGAGCTCGCAGGCGCGAAGGAGCCGCCGGCGAGGTTCGGATCGAAGAGCTCGCAGTTCGCGATCGACCCGGCGCCGCCGCTGCCGCCGCTGCCGCCGCCGCCGCTGCCGTAGTCGTTGTGGCCGCCCGCGAGGAGCACCCGCCCGTCGACGAGGCGCGTGGCCGTGTGGTCGGCGCGCGAGTCGATCATGTCGGGCAGCGGCGACCAGGCGCCGGTCGCGCCGTTGTAGACCTCGGCCGAGAAGAGGTAGGCGCCGGCGTCGTCTTCTCCGCCGGTGACGAGCGCCGTGCCGTCGGCGAGGACGGCGGCGCGGTGCGCGGTGCGCGTCGTCGACATGGACGCGGCCGCCGACCAGATGTCGGTCGCGGGGTCGTAGAGCGCGGCCGTGGCCACGGCGAAGAAGGCGTCGTTGCTGCCGCCGGCCGCGAGCACCTTGCCGTTGCCGAGGAGCGCGGCCTGGTGCCGGAAGACGCCCGTGGGCATGACCCCGGCGGGTGTCCACGTCGGGTCGATCAGCACCTTCTGTCCCTCGGCGTCGACGTAGAGATCGATCACCGCCCCGCGCGCGGCGAGGCGCACGCCGATCTCGGCCCCGCCCGCGGCGTAGGCGGCGGGCGCCGTCACGCGAAGATGCCCGCCGTTCGGCACGTCGACGAGGATCGCCGCGCCCTCCTGGCGGAGCGAGGCGCCCTCGACCTCCCACGAGGCGGCGGGCCTGTCGCGGCCGGGCGCCGTCACGTGCAGCCACTCTTCGAGCCCGCTCGACGTCGCCGCCCAGTAGGACACGCCGCCTTCGCGCTCGTACGCGACCGCGTGGCGCACGATGCGCGCGGGCCCGAAGGCGCCGAGCTCGTGCACCCGCACCTCGCGCTTCTGCGCCGCGTGGAGGACCACCGCGCCTGCGCCGTCTTCCGGGAGCTCGGCGGCGAGGCGGCCGAGGCCCCAGTCGCCGTGCGCGAGGCGCTCCGGCACGAAGGCGTGGCCGCGGCGGACGAAGCCGGTCTTCGCGTCGAGGACGGCCGGGGCCTGGGCCGGGAAATCGGCCGATAGGCTGGGGCTCGGGCTGTCGCTCCGACCGCTGCTGCATCCCCCGGAGGTCAAGAGCGCCGCAAGCAGCGCCGGGGGCACGAGCCCGACGATGGCGCCGGATCGACGGCGAAGCGATCTCGCATTCATAGCGCGGCCAGCGTATCGGCTCCGGGGCCCTGCGCCAAGCACGCATCGCAGGATCGCCGCAGCAAATGCGGCGATCCACGCCGGCGGCCGCCGTCCTCTGGTAGCCTGGAAAAACGCATCCCCGCGCGGCGCGCTGCGCCTCCGCGACGATCGCCCCGAGCCCACCTTGCCCGCGTCCGAGCTTCCTGCCCCGATCGCGCCCGAGCACTACCGGGCCTTCCTCGACCTGGTCCGCATCCCGGCCGGCGCGGGCCGCGAGGTGGTGTACGCACCTTCCTCCCGGACGGCGCACCTGCTCACCGGGGAGCAGCTCGGCCTCCTCTCGGCATGCCGCGCTCCTCTCCCCCTGGCCGCGCATGCCGCGCGGATCGCGGCCGCGCTCCGGCCTGGGGGCGCGCCCGTCGGCCCCGTGCTCGCCGCCCTCGAGGCCCTCGCGGCGGAGGGCCTGCTCGTCTCCGACACCGCGATCGTCCGCATGCTCCGGCAGAGCGCGGTGGCCCGGCCCACGCCGCCCCCGATCGCCACCCTGGCGATCCCCACGGAGAACCGGATCGAGAGCCTCGTCGCCTCGCTCGCGAGCTACATCGAGGACAGCGTGATCCATCGTCACCCGATGGACTACCTCGTGGTCGACAGCACGGCCGATCCGGACATCGAGCGCCGCACCCGCGCCGCCGTCGAGGCCCTGCGCGCGAGGACGGGCGCACCCGTGAGCTACGCGGGCCGGCCCGAGAAGGAGCGCTACGCCGAAGCCCTCGCCGCCGAGGCGGGCGTCGCTCCGGCGCTGATCGAGTTCGCCCTGTTCAACCCCGACCGGGTGGGCTTCGCCGCCGGCAGCAACCGCAACGCCATCCTCCTCCACACCGCCGGCGACCTCTGCGCGATGGCGGACGACGACACCTCCTGCCCGATCGCCCCCGTGCCCTCGATCGCCCCGGGCCTCGCCATCACCTCGCAGCAGGAGCCGAGCGAGCTCTGGTTCCCGCAGCCGGGCGAGCCGGTGATGCCGCCCTTGCCCGCCGAGCCGGTGGGCTTCGCCGCCGCGCACGCGTCGCTCCTCGGCAAGGACGTGGGGACGCTCGCGATCGAGCACCCGGGCGGCCTCGATCCGAGCCGCGCCGCCGGCATGTTCTTCCGCCGCCTGATGAGCGGCGGCGGCCGCGTGCTCACCACGCAGACCGGCGGCGCCGGCGACTCCGGCACGGGCTCGATGTGGCACACGCTGATGCTCGCCGGCCCCTCCCGCGAGCGCCTCCACGCCTCGGAGGCCGCCTACCGGCATGCCTTCGTGAGCCGGATCGTGGTGCGCGCCGCGGTGCGCCCATCGATCGGTGACGGCCTCTTCTGCATGACCATGGGCATCGGCGTCGACAACCGCGATCTCACGCCCCCGGAGATGCCCATCTGCCGCAACGGCGACGGCATCTACGGCGTGCTCATCCGCCTCTGCTTCCACGACGCGTACATCGGCTTCCTGCCCTGGGTCGTCCGCCACGCGCCCCCCACCGCGCGGAGCTCCCCCTTCGAGGAGCTGTGGTCGAGCCTGCGCCGGACCCCCGCCAACGACATGATTTGCCACCTCTTGCTCGGCAGCCGCCTCGAGGCCGACAAGCTCTCTCCGCGCGAGAACCTGCGCACCCTGGGCGCCATCCTCCAGCGCTGGGCAAGCCAGCCGCATGCCGATTTCGAGGAGATCGTGCGCATGCACGTGCTGCGCGCCCGCGCCCACGACCTCGTGACCCTCGACGAGATCCTCCGCCGATATGGACGCAAGCCCGATTACTGGGCCCGCGACATCGACCGGACCGCCGAGGCGCTGCGCAACGCCATCACGAGCCCCGCGCTCGCCTGGCCGAGCGACCTCGTGGAACAGTTCGGCGAGGAGCGCGGTCGCGCCCTCTTCCAGACGTACGTACGAAAGCTCGGCGAGCTGCTCCAGGCCTGGCCCGACCTGGTGGAAGCCGCCAAGCGCCTTCGCCAAAAGGGAGTGCGGCTGGTCAATCCTGGAAGAGCGTGAGCCTTCGATGGAGGCTCAAGCCGCTCTCTTCCCTCCACGCAACAGCTCTCCCACCGCCTGTCCCAACCCTTCCAGCGTGAGGGCGAACATGGGGAAGATGCCTTTGATGGCGTCCACCGTCGGGTGTCCGGGGCCGCCCACGCCGTCGGGGTTCAGCCAGACGGAGCGCTCGAAATGCTCGCGGAGGCCCATGAGCCAGGCGACGCCGGGGATCTTCCCCTCTTCGCCGTAGCCGGGAGCGCCGAGCAGCTCGTACGGGGCCATCGACGCGTCGCCCACGAGCACCAGTTTGTAGTGCTTGCCGCACTCGTGGATGAGGTCTTTGACGAGCACCGGCTCCTGGAAGCCTTCGGTCTTGTAGACCTTGCCATAGACGCAGTTGTGGAAATAATACGTCCTGAGTTCCTTCCAGTGCGTCGAGCGCTTGGCGGCGGTGAAGAGCTGCGACATCAGGTGGGCATAGGGGTCCATCGACCCGCCCACGTCCATCATCAGGATCACGCGCGTGTTGTTGCGGCGGGGCGGGCGGGTCTTGATCACCAGCTCGCCGGCGTCCTTGGCGGTCGCGTCGATCGTCCCCTCGATGTCGAGCTCCTCGTCGGCGCCCTCGCGGGCGAAGGCGCGCAGCTTGCGCAGCGCCACCTCGATCTGCCGCACGTCGAGCACCATGTCGGCGCGGTAGGGCTTGTACTTGCGGGCGTCGGCCGTCTGCATCGCCCCGCCCTTGCCGCCGCCCTTCGGGCCCACCTGGAGGCCGTTCGGGTTCTCGCCCGCGCGGCCGAAGGGCGAGGTCCCGCCCGTGCCGATCCAGCGGTTTCCGCCGTCGTGCCGCTCCTTCTGCTGGCGGAGCCGCTCCTCGAACTGGCGCAGCACCTCCTCGAGATCGAGCGCCTCGATCGACGCGCGCTCCTCGGGCGAGAGGTCGCGCATCTTGATCGGATCCTTCAGCCACTCGAGCAATTCTTCGGTGATCTTCTTGGCCTCGATGGCCACGCCCTTGAAGTGCGAGGCGAAGACCAGATCGAAGTCGTCGAGGTGGGCCTCGTCGTGGATCAACAGGGCGCGGGCCAGGTGGTAGAAGCCGTCGAGGGAGGACTCGTGCAGGCCTTTGTCGAGCGCGCGGGCGAGGGCCACGGCCTCCTGCGTCCCGACCGGGACCTTGCGGCCGCGCAGCTCGTAGAGGAAATCGATGAACATCCGGGGCCTCCGTGGACGGCGATCGTGCGAGCGAGGTCAGGAGCGGTAGCGGCGGCCGCCCGCGAGCTGGTCGGCGAAGGCGGCGATGTCCTGCTCCTTCTTCAGCAGCGCGCCGAGGAAGGGCAGGGTGCTCTCCAGCTTGACCTCGTCGATGCCGGCGCGCTTGAGCACGGCGATCCAGTCGATCAGCTCGCTCGTGCTCGGGCGCTTGCGGAGGCGCGTGTTGCCGCGGATCTCGAAGAAGACCTTGATCGTCTGCTCGGCGAGGGTGCTCGGCAGGTCCGGGTGGTGGACGGCCACGATCCGCCGCATGAAGGCCGGGTCGGGGAAGTCGATGAAGTGGAAGACGCAGCGGCGGAGGAAGGCGTCGGGGAGCTCCTTCTCGTTGTTGGAGGTGATGATCACCACCGGCCGCTCCTTCGCGACGACCTCGTCGCCCGTCTCGACGATCCGGAAGCGCATGCGATCGAGCTCGTGGAGCAGGTCGTTCGGGAACTCGAGGTCGGCCTTGTCCACCTCGTCGATGAGCAGCACGACGCGCTTGTCGGCCTTGAGGGCCTGGCCGAGCGGGCCGAGCTTGATGTACCGGCGGATGTCCTTCACGTCCCCGTCGCCGAAGCGCGAGTCGTAGAGGCGCTGCACGGTGTCGTAGACGTAGAGGCCGTCCTGGGCGCGCGTGGTGCTCTTGACGTTCCAGACGACGAGCTCGGTGTCGAGCGAGGCGGCGATGGCCTCGGCGAGCAAGGTCTTCCCGGTGCCCGGCTCGCCCTTGATCAAGAGGGGTCGCTCCAGGGCGAGGGCGCAGTTGACCGCGGCTTCGAGGGCGTCGTTGGTGAGGTAGCTGATGGTGCCGCGGAAGCGGCGGAAGTCGGACATGAGGGGTGAGGCTAGCACCCTCCACGGGCGACGCGCGTGCGGGGATCGCGCAAAGCCTGCACCGGTCGGGCCTCGGGCGACCCGCAAGATCGCGGCTGGATCGCGCGCCCCCGCGGGGATGCGCTGGCACGGGCGATGCCGCAAGCTACGGGGCGAGACGGCCCGTCGGCCGAGGAGGTTTCCATGATCGACACAAGGTACGTCGCGGTCGTCGGCCTCGATTTCTCCGACCTCTCGAACCACGCGGTCGACTCGGCGCTGGAGATCACGGCGCTGCGCGGCGGGGAGCTGCACGTGATCTACGTCGAGCCGGAGCGCGCGATCGAGGCGGTGCTGGCCGACGCCTGGAAGAACGAGCTCGATCCGCAGAAGGGGGTCGAGAAGGTGCAGGAGCGCGCGAACGAGCGCCTCGTCGAGGTGAAGAAGCGCTACCCGACCTTCCCGCCGATCCGGGTGGTGGCGCATTTCCGCCGCGGATCGCCGGCCAAGGAGGTGGCGCAGCTCGCCGCCGATCTGGACGCCGACCTGGTGGTGATCGGCTCGCACGGGCGGAGCGGCGCGGAGCGGGTGCTGCTCGGCTCGGTGGCCGAGCGGGTGAGCCGCCTGGCGCGCTGCCCGGTGTGGATCGTGCGGCCGAAGGCGCATGACAAGGCGCACCGCGTGCCGGAGATCGAGCCGCCTTGCCACGAGTGCGTGGAGCGGCGCTTCGAGACCCGCGGCAAGGAGCTGTGGTGCGCGCGGCATGCGGAGCACCATATCCGCGCCCACGGGTTCCGGTATGTGACGGACGGGCTCAACGACCCGAGCACGACGGCGTACGAGTCGACGCCGGAGTGAGCTCGGCTTCGCGTGGATCGTTGCTGAGGATCTGGGAGGTTATTTTTTAACGCAAAGACGCAAAGGCGCAAAGGCGCAAGAGGGAAAGAATGAGGCTGCTCTTCCCTGCTTTTTTGCGTCTTTGCGCCTTGGCGCCTTTGCGTTTTTTTCTGGGAGTGGCAGGGCGATCCCGCAAGGCAGAAGTTACGTGACCTCTGCCTTGCAGATGACGGATCAGCGCTCGCTCGGGCGCTTCTCTTTGTTGGCGAGGCCGTACTCGTGCAGGCGGTACTGGATGGTGCGGACGCTGATGTCCAGCATCTCGGCGGCCTTGGTGGTCGAGCCGTTGGTCGCCTCCAGGGTGGTGAGGATGGCGAAGCGCTCGATCTCGGCCATGGTCGCGCCGGGCACGCGGAGCACGCCCTTCGGCATCGGGGCCACGTCGATGGGCAGGTCGCTCCCGGCGATCTGCGAGCCCTCGCAGAGCACCACGGCGCGCTCGATGGCGTTCTCGAGCTCGCGCACGTTGCCGGGCCAGCGGTGGGCCACGATCTTGGCGCGCGCGTCCTCGCTGAAGCCCTCGACGCGCTTCTTGTTCTCCTGGGCGAAGCGGCGCAGGAAGTGATCGGCGAGCACGAGCACGTCGCTCCCGCGGAGGCGGAGCGGTGGCATCTCGATGTGCACCACGTTGAGCCGGTAGTAGAGGTCCTCGCGGAAGCGGCCCTGGCGCACGTCCTCGGCGAGGTCGCGGTTGGTCGCGGCGATGAGGCGCACGTCGACCTCGATCGGCTCGTTGCCGCCCACGCGCTCGAAGGTCTTCTCCTGCAGCACGCGGAGCAGCTTCACCTGCGTCGAGGCCGGGATCTCTCCCACCTCGTCGAGGAACAGCGTGCCGCCGTGGGCCTGCTCGAAGCGGCCGGCGCGGCGGCGATCGGCGCCGGTGAAGGCGCCCTTCTCGTGGCCGAAGAGCTCGCTCTCGAGGAGCGACTCGGCGAGGGCCGCGCAGTGCAAGGTCACGAGCGTCTTGTCGGCGCGCGGGCCCTTCCGGTGGATGGCGCGGGCCAGCTCGCCCTTGCCGGTGCCGCTCTCGCCGGTGATGAGCACCGTGGCGCGCGCGGCGGCCACCTGGCGGGCGACGCGGTAGACCTTCTGCATCGCGGGGCTCGCGCCGATCAGGCCCTCGAGGCCCTCGCCGTCGCGCTCGCGGAGCTGGCGGCGGAGGTTCTCGGCCTCGACCTTGAGATCGCGCCGCTCGAGGGCGCGCTCGATGGCGAGGGCGAGCGCGTCGAAGTCCACGGGCTTCGTCAGGTAGTCCTCGGCGCCGGCGCGCATCGCGCCCACGGCCGAGGCCACGTCGCCGAACGCGGTCACCACGATCACCGGCAGATCCGGGTCCTGCTCGCGCAGCTTCCGGAGCAGCTCGACGCCGTCCATCTTCGGCATCTTCAGGTCGGTCACCACCACGTCCGGCGGGCGCTCCGACGCGATCGCGAGCGCGATCGGGCCCTCGGCCGCCGCGTCGACCTCGTACCCGTCCTGCCGCAGGAGCTTCTCCAGGCCGGAGCGGGCGCTCGGCTCGTCGTCGACGACGAGGATGCGGGCTTTGGCCTGTTCCAGAGTGTTTGCCATGATGTCAGCGCCTTCCAGTGACTTCGTGGATGAGCGGGGATCGGATCGGCAGGATGATACGGAACACGGTCCTGCCGGGTTTGCTCTCGACGTCGATCGAGCCATCGTGATCGGTCACGATTCGGTGCACGATAGCAAGGCCGAGGCCTGTGCCAGAGGGCTTGGTGGAGAAGAAGGGATCGAAGATGGGGGCGTCGTGGCTCGGCAGGCCGGGCCCGTCGTCCTCGATCTCGAGGACCACGTTGCGCGGCCTCCGCCGGGCGCGGGCGATCACCTTGCCGCCGCCGAGAGGCTCCACGGCCTCGATGGCGTTCTGGAGCAGGTTGAGGAGCACCTGTTCCAGCTTGGACGGGTCCACCTCGATGAGCAGGTCGGACGCGGGGTGCTCGCAGGTGAGGTCGACCTTGGCGGCGGCGGCCACGGGGCTCATGAGCTGCATCACGTGATCGCAGAGGGCCCGCAGGCTCACCGTCCGTCGCTCGAGCGGGTTCGGGCGGGCGAAGTCGAGGAACTCCGTCACGAGCGCGGAGAGGCGCTGGATCTCGTCCCCGACGACGCGCACGGCGTCGCGCGCCTCCGCGTCCACGCCGGCCTTGCGCAGCGACCGTTCGAGGAAGGTCACGTGGAGCTGGGCGCCGTTCAAGGGGTTCCTGATCTCGTGCGCCAGGCCGGCGGCGAGCGTGCCCACGGCGGCGAGCTTCTCGTTCTGCCGCTGGCGGGCGGCGAGGGCGTTCTCGTCGGTGGTGTCGCGGCCGAAGAGGAAGAGCACCACCTCCTCCGCCTCGCCGTGCGACGGGGCGTGGGCGAGCTGCCAGCGCACGTCGCGCAGCTTGCCGGTGCGGACGCGGATCACGCCCTCGATGACATCGTTGACGATGGCGCTCCCGGCGGCGGCCGCGGCGATGATCAGGCTCTGCTCGTCGTCCCGGGAGACGGGCCCCGTGTCGAGGCTCGGGGGGCTGAGCGACCCGTCGACGCCGAAGCGGCTCGTCTCGGAGAGCGTCGCCTGGAACGACCGGCCGATCACCTCGTCGCGGCCGTAGCCCGTCACCCGCTCGGCCTCGCGGTTGAACATGCGGATGAGCCCCCGGGCGTCGAGGCCGATGATCAGCATCTTGCCGAGCTCCACCGCGTTGACGTAGCGGTGCTCCGTGCGGCGCAGCGTGCGGTAGGCCTCGTGGCGCTCGAGCTGCTCGACGTGCTGCACGCGCGCGGCGTAGGCGTCGCGGTAGGCCTCCATCATGATCGCGAGGTCGAGGTCGAGCACCCTGTGGAGCGCCTCCCGCATCGGCCTCGACGCCGGCCCGAGCGCGTCCTCGGCGATGGTCGCGAGGGCGCTGCGGATCAGCGTCATCGCGGTGAACATGTAGCGCTGCGGCAGGCCGATCCGCACGTGCATCCGGCCGATCTTGGCCGTCTCGTCGTAGTAGCTCTGGTCGTAGGGCCCCGCGCAGAGCCGCTCCATCCAGCGCACCATCGAGTCGCGCAGGCGGTTGATCTGGGGCTCTCCCGTGAAGACCGCGTGGGCCTCCTCGTGCTCGCGGATCCGGTCGTAGAACTCGTCGGCGATGCGGGGGAAGTGCGGGGCGACCAGCGGGCGGAGCGCGGCGATCCTCGCTTCGTCCTCGGGCTCGAAGCGGATGTAGCGCTTCATCTCCTCGAAGAGCGTCTCGGGGGAGGTCGGCGCGGGCGGGGAAGGAGGGGGTGCGTTCACCGGCTCTCGGAGGCGTCAACGTTGTCTTCCACCCCGCTCCCGAGCGCGAGCAGCTCGTTCGCCAGCAGGGGGAGCAGGTCGTCGGCGGTGACGATGCCGCTGATCTGGCCGCTGTCGTCGATGATCGGCAAGCGGCGGACACCGAACTGTCGCATCCGCGTGAGCGCGGTCTCGATCGTGTCGGTGCGGAGGAGCGAGACGGCCTCGAAGGTGACCACCTGCGAGATGAGCGTACGCTCGGGATCGCGCCCCGCGGCCACGATCCGCAGGGCGATGTCGCGATCGGTGAGGATGCCCACAGGACGCCCCTCCCGTACGACCACGACGCAACCGACGCGCCGGTCGCGCATGAGCTGCGCGGCGGCGATCACCGGTGCGTCCAGCGGGACGGTGACGACCTCCCGCTCGAAGCGTTGAAGGGACATGGGCGTGCTCCTACTCGAACCCACAGCACTCCTTTGCAGGACTCGGGCCGTTCGCGCAAACAAGGGTCTCCCGCGCATTTTCCTCAGGGGATGCGCAAAACGCGCGCATGGGCGCAAGCCTTGCGCTGCCCCTCGCGGAGCGTGCTCACAGCCATTTGCGGAGCAGGTACGCGCCCCAGGAGATCGTCTTCTCGACGGCCCCGCGCCGCTGCCAGCGGTCCCGATCGATCTCCTCGCAGTGGCCGAGATCGTCGTCGAACATCGCGATGAGCGCCCGCGCGAAGCCCGCGTCGTGGATGATCGCGTTGGCCTCCAGGTTGTTGCGCAGCGACTGCTGATCGAGGTTCGACGAGCCCACGGTGCTCCAGCGCCCGTCGATCACCGCGGTCTTGGCGTGGAGCACCCGGCCCTTCCACTCGAACATCCGCACGCCGGCCTCGAGCAGGACGCCGTAGATCGCCCGCGAGGCGTAGATCATCGTCGGGACGTCGCTCGTGCCGGGCACCATCACCCGCACGTCGACGCCGCGGCGGGCCGCGCCCACGAGCGCCTGGAGCAGGCGGACCTCGGGGAGGAAGTAGGCGTTGGTGACGAGGATCTGCTCGCGGGCCTGGGCGAAGGCGCGCCGGTAGGCCTCGCGGATGCTGGAGCGCCCGCGGCGGCGATCGCTCGTGAGGATCGACACCTGCGTGTCGGCGAGGCGCTCGCGATCCGGGTGCAAGCTCGGCTCGAAAGGCGCCCCCCCGGCGCGCCGCCAGGTGCGGAGGAAGAAGCGCTCCAGATCGAGCGCGGCCGGGCCCTCGAGGCGCATGTGGGTGTCGCGCCAGCCGAGCCCCACCTCGGGCATGTAGTCGTCGCACACGTTGATCCCCCCGGTGAAGCCCACGCGCGAGTCGACCACCAGGGTCTTCTTGTGGTCGCGGCGGATCATCCTCTCGACGAAGGCGCGCGATCGGCCGAAGAAGCGGAGCGGGCGGAACGCGAGGGTGCGGACCCCGGCGGCGTGGAGGAGGTCGAGCGTGGAGCCGGCGATGGAGGAGCCCCAGGCGTCGTAGAGGAAGCTCACCTCGACCCCCGCGCGGGCGCGGGCAGCGAGGGCCTCGGCGAACCAGGTGCCGGCCCGATCCGAGCGGAAGATGAACGTCTCGAAGCAGATGCTGCGCCGGGCCCCCTCGATGGCCGCGAGCATGGCCGGGTAGGCCTGGGCGCCGTCCTTCAGGAGGGCGAGCCGGTGCGCGCCGACCTGCAGCTCCGCAAAGGGTGCGGCGGACGCGGCGAACGCTCCCGGCGACAACAGCCCATTCACCATGGCACGCTATATGAATCTTTGACGCAGCGCAGGTCGAAGCAAGACCTCTCTCCTCGGATCTGATCGAAAGGGCACGCCATGGATCGAATTCTCGTCGGCTTGGATGCTTCGCCCCGCGCCAAGGGCGTGCTCGACAACGCGATCGAGCTCGCGCGCCGCCTCGGGGGCAAGCTCGTGCTGTTCCGCGCCGTGGGCATCCCGGTGGAGGTGCCGCCGGAGGCGTACTCGATGTCGCCGGCCGCGCTCGCGGAGATGCTCGAAGAGGAGGCGAAGAAGTACCTGAACCGCATGGCCGAGGCCGTCCCGGAGGGCCTCTTGCTGGAGACGGCGGTGGGCATCGGCACGCCCTGGCAGTCGATCTGTCACGCCGCGCAGGAGAAGAAGTGCGACCTGATCGTGATCGGATCGCACGGCTACTCGGGCATCGACAAGCTGATCGGGACGACGGCCGCCAAGGTCGTCAACCACGCGCAGCGCTCGGTGCTCGTCGTGCGGAGCTGATCGCCGATCGCGGAGCGCGCCGCGCGGGCCGCGGCGTGATTGTCGTTGAGAGGCTCTTTTGCGGGTGAGATAGTACCCGCGTGAAGATCGCGGAGAGCAGGCGGCTCATGGCCCGCCTCGATGTGACGAGGCTCTCCGCGCTCGTCACGGCGCTGCTCGGGCCCCTCTATGGCGCGCCCGACGGGCCCTTCTGGGCGAAGATCGAGGAGCGCAAGCGCTGGATCGGGCGCGAAGATCGGCCCGCCGACGTGGGCTTCCGCCGCATGCGCCCGCGCGGCTACGCGCAGATCGCGATCGTCAACGAGGAAGACCCGCCCGCCCCGTGGACGGTGCCGCTCCCCGCCGATCTGCCCCGTCGTGACGAGCTCCTCGCCGCGATCGACGAGGTGACCGCCGTGTGCGAGCGCCTCTACGGGCCGGGGCGCCTGCACTTCTGCGTGCTGGCGGTGCTCGCCCCCGGCGGGCAGGTGCCCGTGCACCGCGACATGCCGCATGCCTCGCACCGCAAGGCGCACTCGCACCACCTGCTCATCCCCCTCGTGGACGCGCCCCGCGTCTTCTACGACGTGGCCGGCGACGACTTCACGATGGACCTCGGCGGCGTGTACGAGATCAACAACATGGCCTTCCACTCGGTCACGAACCGGGGCGATCGCGTCCGCGTCAACCTGATGATCGACTACTGCCCGGCCTCGCGCCTCGCGCTCCTCGACGAGGGCGAGCGGCCCCGCCGCGAGGGGCAAGGCAGCTCGTCCAGCGCGCATGGATCGGCTGGATCCGCCGGTGTTTCCGGCATGGCCGCGCCGATGGAGGTCCCCTTCGTGGGCGGACCGCCGCTCACCGTGGACGTCGACTCGGTGGCCATCAAGAACGTCGTCCTCGTGCCCGGGAAGAAGGCGGCCGAGGTCTACCTCGCGCGGATCTTCCCCATCTATGACGGCGCGCTGCTCGTCTCCGCGACCGCGGATTACCCGGCCGATCCAGGCCTGCGCGCGCGGGCGCTCGAGGCGCTCGCGACCGATCGCGAGATCGCCGTCTTCGTCTTCGGCTGGGACGCGCTGGCAGCGGTGCCCGTCGCGACCGACCGCATCTGCGTGGCCGACGAGATGCTGGCGAGCCCCATGGCGCGCGCGCCCGTGCGCAAGGTGTGGGCGACCTCGTTCGACGAGCGCACGCTGGTCGCGTGGATGCGATCGTTCTTCGCGCAGTTCGACCGGCGCACCATGCTCGGCGACAGCTCGTTCTACTACCGGAGCCACGTCGACTGGGACCAGGATCGCTTCGATTGGCGGATGGATCTGCTGCTCGCCGATCCCGTTGAATCGAGCGATCCGGAGAGCGGATCGTGAGCTCCCGGAGGACCTTCTTCGCCGGCGGCCACACGGGCTTCTCCGCCTTCCGCACCGGAGGCTCGACGCTCCACGCGGCCGGCACGGCCTCGCTCCCCTGGCCCGAGGTGCAAGCGCTGCTCGAACGCGGCACCTTCCCCGATGCCCTGCGCGGCAACTTCGCCTTCGTGTGGGAGGGGCCGGACGACACGATCGCCGCCGTCGATCACCTGGCGACCATCCCGCTCTTCTACAGCGACGCGCAGGTAAGCCCCATCTTCCACACCCTGCGCGCCACGATCGCGAGCCCCGAGGCCGACCGCGAGTGCCCCCTGGAGATGCAGATCCTCCTCGGTCACACGGTTGGCACGCGCACCACCTGCGCGCAGATCGCGCGCGTCGAGCCCGGGCATTACCTCGCCCGCGGCGCGCAGCATCGCTTCATCGACCTCGCGGCCATCGAGACGGACGAGCAAGCCGAGCCCGGCCCGCTCGCCGAGATCGTGGAGCGCGCGGTGCTCGACCGGATGGCCCCCGGCGCGGAGAACGCGCTGCTTCTCTCGGCGGGCACCGACAGCACCACGCTCGCGGGGATCACCCGCAAGCTCGGGGTCGAGGAGCGCTTCGACTACCTGCACCTCTACTCCGACCGGCAGTGGGTGACCGAGGCGCGGACGGCCCTCAAGGTCGCGCAGGAGATGCAGCTCCCGCTGCGGATGATCAAGGTGCGCACCTCGCTCGACGAGCTGCCCGGCGACCCTGCGCGGCTCCGCGCCTTCTGGATCGACAGCTACGTCGGCAGCAAGATCCTCGGCGTGTGCCAGGCCGGGCACGAGCGCTCCACCGTGTTCACCGGCGAGCTCGGCGATCAGCTCTACGGCGGCCCGAAGACGGAGCTCCTGCTCCACCATGTGCTGAACCGCGGCCGCGCCGACGCCCGGGAGATCGCCGCGGTGTGGCTGAACCAGAGCCACTCGTGGAACCGCCTGAGCGGCACCCGGCCGACCCCGTGGCTCGAGCAGCGCTTCGCCGAGGAGCCGCGCTTCCGCGAGGTGTACGAGCGCCTGCTCGACCACATCGCTTCGGTCTTCCGCTCGGCGAGCACGCGCGATCTCGTGAACCGCCTCCTGCTCGTCAACCTGATCGTGAAGGGCCCCGTCCGCGCCTACCCGTACTCGCAGGACACGATCCGCTGGGTCCACCCCTTCACCGACTGGCACGTCGTCGAGGCGAGCCTGCGCCTGCCTTCCCGCCACAAGATCAAGGGCGGCGGCGTGCTCAAGGCCATCTACCAGACCCTCTGGGGCACCTGGGTCTCCCCCATCCCCTTCCGCAACGCGAAGACGGGGATGCAGATCCCGATGCAGAGCAAGCTCGTCAAGCCGGTCGATCCGTGAGGCGCGAGAGATCGTTGGTGGTCAAACGACCTCGACGCCCGGGGCCGTGACGCGCTTCACGGGGTGAGCTTGACCGCGCCGGGCTCCATGTCGCGGAGCAGATCGGGGTCGAGGACGCTCGCCAGGCTCGGGCCGCCCGTCACGTCGCTGTGGCTCTCCCGGAACCACTTGCTCTCGGCCTCGAGGGCGCTCACGAAGTCCGCGTCGAAGGCGAGCCCGTAGCGCAGCGGGCCCGTGAGCTTGTGCACGCGGGAGGCCTCGATCGCCAGCGACTCGGCGATCTCGGCCTCGGCCTTCTCGCGGTTCTTGTCGAGGTAGGCGGCGGCCCTGGAGAGGGCGCGCGTCACGCCCTCGATCGCCTCGGGGTCGTTCTTCATCGCCTCGTCGCCCGCGATGAGCCCGAGCCGGATCGGGCACATGCCGTCCTCGGAGAGGTCGACCAGATCGAGGCCGGGGGTGTTCATCAGGTTCCACCCGCCCCCGCGCAGGGTGGCGATGCAGTCGACCACCACGTCGAAATCGCCGTGGATCAAGCCGCCGGAGACCTGCTCGTAGGTCTTCTCGACCACCGTCACGTCCGACTCCTTGAGCTTGTGCTTCGCGAGGTAGAGGCTCAGGTAGTAGTGCGAGTTGGGGAAGGGCTGCACGGCGACGCGCTTGCCCTTGAGGTCCGAGGGGCCGACGATGCGCCTGTCCTTGCGGGCGAAGACGGAGACGGGCAGGTCGGCGCGGGCCACCTGGCCGAGCACCTTGAAATGCGCTTCTTTCGCCGCCTGGAATGCGATCGCGAAGTCGAAGGTGATCCCCATCGGCACGGTGCGAGCGTTCACGTTCTGCGCCACGTCGGTCGCGACCTTGGTGCGGTCGATGGAGACGTCGAGCCCCTCGTCCTCGAAGTACTTCTTGGCCTTCGCGATCTCGGCCACGTCGGCGAAGCCCTTGGGCCCCAGGGCGCCGAGGGTGAAGGGATGGAGGCTCGATCCAGGCTCGGCCGCGCCGCTCGCCGAGGGGCCCGGCGCGGCGTTCGGCGGGCGCTGCGCGAACACCTTGCGAGGGCGCGCGGAGGGCGCCGGGGCCGAGGGCGCCGCGCTCGCCTGCGCCGCGGGCTGCGCGGGCTTGCCGGGGCGCGTGAGCAGGTAGATCCCGGCCGCGATCAGGAGGACGGCGACGATCACGACGGGGACGGTGCGCGACTGGCTCGGGCTCGACATGGGACCTCCGGCGCTGGCTCTCCCCGCTGGATACGAGCATTTCCCCTTTTGCGCTACCATGTGCGCGATGACCACCCTCGCGCCCCTCGCGCCCCCCACGGCGTCCGCCCCGCGGACGAAGGGGACGAGCGGCCTCGTGACGGTGTCCTCGACCCTCTTCGGCCTGGTCTTCGCGCTCTCTTTCTACATCTACCGCAAGGTCACCCTCGCGATCTTCGCCGCCGCCGCCGGCGTCTTCAAGGCGCTCCGCCTCGCCCCCGTGATCCGCCGCGCGCCGACCACCTTCGCGCTCCTCTCGGTCGCCGGGGCGATCGCCGCCGCGCCCTTCGGCGATCTCGTCTTCGCGTTGCAGCGCCCCTCGCGCGCCGCGCTGCTCGGCCTCGCCGCCTACTGGCTCTCGTCGGGCGTCTTCATGCTCGCGAGCGAGGTGCTCTGCACCCCCCCGGGCGAGCTTACTCGCCTGCGCGAGGTCCTCGACCGGCGCTTCCCCGAGCGCTGGTTTCTGCGCTGGCTCGATCACCCCGTCGACGCCTACTTCGTGCGCGTCACGATCCACAGCACGATCCTCGTCGTCCCCGCGCTGCTCGCCTTTGCCCTCCGCCCGTCGCCGAGCCCGCTCACCGCGCTCTTCTGCCTGCTCGGCCAGCGCGTCATCGCCCGCGTCCACGAGGCGATGGACCACGGCAACATCCACAACCAGGTCTTCCGCCCGCGCGCCGACGCGCCGCCCGTCGCCGCCGCGATCTGCCGCGCCGTGGGCTTCTACCAGGAGTACCCGCTCAACCTCGCCGTGGGCCGCATTCCGGGCATGTACCCGATCCAGCATGTCGCCGTGCACCACGCCGAGGACGGGAGCCTCGACGACAACCAGACCACCGTGCTGCGCGACCGGACGAGCTTCCTCCAGTACTGCGCGACCTGCACGACCTGGCTCCTGAGCCGCCTCTTCGCGCTCGACGTCGCGTACTACCTGCTCGTGCGACGCCGCACGAAGCTCCTCCGGAGCCTGCTCCTCCACGTGGCCGGCTACTACCTCTTCCTCGGCCTCGTCGCGCTCGTCTCCCCGCACGCCGTGCTCCTGATCTTCATCTCCCACGCCCTGCCGACGCCCGACACGGTGATCACCCAGTACAACTGGCACGGCTTCGTCGACATCGCCGACTTCCACAACACCTACCGGAACACCATCCACGTCGCGAGCACCGTCGAGCTCGGCTTCCTCGGCCTGAACGCGCACCTCCACCACCACCTCCACGCCTCATGCCACTGGAGCGAGATCGCCAACGAGGCGCGGCGCGAGGAGGACCGCTACCGGCGCGAGGGCGCCGCCATCCTCCGCGGGAGCAACCGCGACCGGATGCTGCTCGTGAAGCTGCTCTTCGCCCGCGATTTCAAGGCCCTCGCCGGCGAGTTCGCCTCCATCGGCGACGCCCCGCGAGAAGACTTCGCCCGCATCCTGGAGGAGCGGACGCTCCCCCTCGTGCCCCGCCGCTGGCCCGCCGCGCTCGTCAGCTTCGACCGCGCGCTCGGCCGGGCGTTCGCGCGTGTGCTCCTGTGAGCGTGGGCGATTGATCGATTGTCCGGGATGGGGGCGGATGTTGTCGAGAAGTCCGCAGACGTTCTCGAGAAGAGCGCAGACGTCGTCTCGAAGAGCGCCTGCGTCATGGTGGAGGTCGCAGGCGTCGTGGTGGAGGTCGCAGACGTCGCTTCGAAGAGCGCCTGCGTCATGGTGGAGGTCGCAGGCGTCGTGGTGGAGGTCGCAGGCGTTGTGGTGGAGGTCGCAGACGTTGCTTCAAAGAGTGCAGCCGTTCTGGTGGAGGTCGCAGGCGTCGCGGTGAAGGTCGCAGGCGTCGTGGCGGAGGTCGCATGCGTCGCGGTGAA